>DBPT01000010.1 GCA_002304925.1 Prolixibacteraceae bacterium UBA1413 | reverse complement strand
CGGAATTTACGGGTGACTTCAAACTCCTTCCACTCCCGGGGAATGCAGGGATCTACCCGCAGCCCGTCATAGTCGGGCTGAATGCCCAGGATATATTGGCTGATGGCGTAGAAATTCCAGGCAGCAGTTCCCGTGAGCCAGCTGTTCTTGGCTTCCCCGGGTTTGAAGGCGTCCCTTCCGGCGATCATCTGGGCGTAGACGTAGGGTTCGGTACGGTGGAGGTCGCTGACTTCCTCAAGGTATGAAGGGCATATCTTCCGGAAGTAGTCCCAGGCCCGGTTACCCCGGCCCACCACCGTTTCCCCGATCATGATCCAGGGGTTGTTATGGCAGAAAACCCCTGCATTCTCCTTGTACCCCTGGGGGTAGCTAGAGATCTCGCCGTATTCGATGTAGTAGCGGGTGAAGGGAGGATGGTTCAGGACGATGCCGTGTTCACAGTCGAGATGTTCTTTCACGGCGTCAAGGGCTTGTACTGTCATTCCTGTTTCGAGTCCGATGCCCGCCATGGCGCACCAGCCGTTCGACTCTATAAAGATGCACCCCTCTTCGTTTTCGTGACTCCCGATCTTATTGCCGAAGAAGTCATATGCCCTCAGGAACCATTCTCCGTCCCAGCCGTGTTGTATTACCTTTTCGACCATCGCGTTGACATGCCGCAGGGCGCGGGCCGCTTCTTCATCTTTCCCCAAACGCAAGCACAGCCGGGCATACTCTCGGCCATACACGACAAAGAGTCCGGCAATCATGAGGGATTCGGCCTTTGATCCTTCCGTTTTGTTTTCGGTGGTCTGGAAGGACTCGTCGGGATTTTCGGAGAAGCAGTTGAGGTTAAGGCAGTCGTTCCAGTCGGCGCGGCCGATCAAGGGGAGGCCGTGAGGCCCCAGGTGGTTGATGACGTGGTCGAAAGAAACGGTGAGGTGGTCAAAGAGGGTGCGGGCAACAGACCAGTCGTTGTCGAAGGGCACCATCTCCTCCAGTATAGAGAAATCGCCGCTCTCCTTGACATAACTTACCGTTCCGAGGATAAGCCACATGGGGTCGTCGTTAAACCCCCCGCCGATGTCGTTGTTCCCGCGTTTGGTAAGCGGCTGGTACTGGTGATAACAGCTTCCGTCGGGGAACTGGGTGGAGGCGATGTCGAGGATTCGCTGGCGCGCGCGGGAGGGAATCTGGTGAACGAACCCGATGAGATCCTGGTTCGAATCCCGAAATCCCATTCCCCGGCCGATACCCGATTCGAAATAAGAGGCCGAACGGGAAAAGAGAAAGGTGATCATACACTGGTACTGGTTCCAGATGTTGACCATGCGGTCGAGTTTTTCCTCTTCTGAGCGGAGGGTGAAAACCGACAGAAGCCGGTCCCAGTATTCCCTGAGTTCCGCAAATGCGGCATCCACCTTAGCGGTGGTGTCGAAGCGGGCGATCATCTCTTTGGCAGGGCCTTTGTTGATGACTCCCGGTACTTCCCATTTTTCAGCAGGGTCGTTTTCCACATATCCCAGTACAAAGATGAAATCTTTTGATTCTCCGGGTTGGAGTTCCACTTCTAGGTAATGGGAGGCGACGGGCGACCATCCATGCGCGACGCTCATTTCCGGATTTCCCAGGGCGACCACGCGGGGTTCTTCAAAACCGTTGTACAACCCCATGAAGGACTCCCTGTCAGTGTCGTACCCCTGAATGGGAACATTCACGGAATAAAAGGCATAGTGGTTGCGCCGTTCTTTGTATTCTGTCTTGTGGTAGAGCACGCTCCCTTCGATTTCGACCTCTCCGGTAGAGAGATTGCGCTGGAAATTTTCCATGTCGGTAGAGGCGTTCCACAGGGCCCATTCCACAAAGGAAAAGAGCTTAATGGTTTTTACCTTTCCGGAAAGATTTGTGAGTGTCAGTTTCTGCACTTCGCCCCGGGTCTTCAGGGGGACCAGGAACAGCACCTGGGCGGTGACGCCGTTTTTGGACCCTTCTACAGTGGTGTAATTCATACCGTGACGGCATTCATAATGGTCGAGGGGCGTTTTCACGGGTTTCCATCCCGGTGACCAGACGCTTTCCCCGTCACGGATATAGAAATAGCGTCCCCCGGCATCGGTGGGAACATTGTTGTACCGGTAACGGGTGATGCGCCGGAATTTGGCATCCTTGTAAAAGGCGTAACCTCCGGCGGTGTTCGATATCAGGCTGAAGAAATCTTCAGTTCCCAGGTAGTTGATCCAGGGGTAGGGGGTTTCTGGAGTGGTGATGACATACTCCCTGTTCTTATCATCGAAATGGCCGTACTTCATTATTTTAAATTATTGATATTAATGCAATTCGTTCAGATTGGGGTCTATCCCGGGCGATGAATCCTTCCGGCAGGTACAAACCATACCTCCCTGTAACCTCTGGTTTTTGGCCGTGGGCGGAGGATGGCTGGCAAGGCCGGGAAAGAGGTTCAGTCTTCCAGTTTGTCGTACCAGTATTTTTTCAACAGGAATGAAGTAACGATGATGATTCCCAAGGCGTATCCCATGGAGGTAAACCGTTTCAGCACCAGGTAAATGGGGGCGGCCACCAGGCAGGTTTGCCAGATGATGCCGATGGCAACATTGAACATGTCGCGGCCGAAAGCTTTATTTTCCTTAAAGCCGGGATTTTCGGCTGCCACCATGTCCCGGATGGGTCCCCAGACCCCCCAGGGACGGGTTTTAGCATAGAATTTCTTAAGCACTTCGACATCGGTGGGAGGGGCTGAATAGGTTCCCCAGATGCATCCGGCCACCGAGAAGAGGAGGATGATGGGGAAATAGTAAAGGGGCAGCATGTCGCCGACCACGGGGACATAGGGCAACACCAGTGCGGGCACCAGGCCGCCGGCCATTCCCCAGGCAAATCCCCTGCTGTTGAAGCGCCACCAGTGCCATTTGAGGATGTTGGCAGCCACATAGCTTCCGTAGAGGGCGCCGGTGACCCATTGGAGGACGCTGTTTACATCCTGGGCCAGGACGCCGAAGCACATGGAGATGAGCACTACGACGAGGCCCACGATGATGTTGGCCTTGTTCGATTGTTTCGGGGAAGCATCGGGCTTGAAGTATTTGACATAGATGTCATTCACGATGTATGCCTGAGCGGCGTTGAGGGTTCCGGCGAAAGTGGACATAAAGGCCGCCAGAAGTCCGGCCAAAAGGAGCCCCGACAGTCCCACGGGGATCCAGGGATGGGACACTACGGCCGGAAGTACCAGTTCAAAGTCGATTTTCCCGGCGGCATTGGTGATCTGGGGCTGGATCTCGTTGAAGAGGATGAGTCCGATCACGGCAAAACCCGCAATCATCAGGTATCGTACCGGCATGAGGATCACCGAGACGAATCCGCTCATCAGGCTGGCTTCACGCGGTGATCTGGCGGAGAGGATCTTCTGCATGTCATAGGTGGGCGCCGGTCCGGCAAGGCTTGCCAAAATTCCTTTCATCAGGACAAATCCGAAGAAGAGGGAGAAGATCTCGTAGCCGCTTTCCGCGATGGTGGTGTTGAATTCCGACAGTTTGCCGGTCCAGTGCAGATCGAGGCGTGTGCCAAAGCCTGCGGAATACCATCCTTCAGGAAGAAGAGCGGAAAAACTGATGACGTCGAGGTGGACCATGGCGATCACCGCCACGGTGATGGAGGCCAGGGTCATGATGGCATACTGGGCGACATCGGCCCACACGATGCTGAGCATTCCTCCCATCAGGGCATAGAAAACGGCAAAGAGGGTGAAGATGATCCCCCACACGTGGGGAACATAAGCATCAGGGATAAAGGAGAGCCCCGGGAACATGGTTTTCAAGGGGAGGAAGATCTCGATGAATTTTCCCATGCCGATGAAGCCGTAAGCCAGCATGCTCAGACAAACCAGGATGGCAAAGACGACGATGATCCAGTGGGAGGTCACGGCTCCCCTATCCCTGCCGAAACGGAAGCCTATCCATTCGGCACCGGTGGTGCACCCGGAGCGGCGAAGCCACGCCGACAGATAGACCATCAGAAAAATCTGGTTGAAGACAGGCCAGAGCCAGGGGATGTAAATACTCTTCAGTCCGTAGACCACCGTGATGGCCACCAGCCATACGGTTCCCGAAATATCAAACATTCCCGAGGCATTCGACAATCCCAGCATGTACCAGGGAAGGCTTTTACCCCCCAGTAGGTAAGACTCCAGGTTGCGCGAGGCCCGCCGCTTCATCACGAAGCCGATAAAAATCAAAAGGCAGAGATACAGCCCAATGATGATTGCATCAATGACATGAAGATTCATAATCCGCAGTTTTGGTTTATCCGGTTTTAATATCTGATCCTATTGCCAGAGCTCTTCTGGCAATCACAAATATAATGTTTTAGAGAAACAAGGGTTATTGTTCACTTTACAAAATTGGTTTTCCATGGAAAAAAAGTTTCCCCCGTGAACGGGATCCGGAAAGGGTTGATCCTGACAGTTTCTCGTTTACATCAATTCATCTCTTCAATGATATAAATCGGTCTTTTTTTCTGTTCGTCGAAAAGGTAGCCCGTATAAATGCCGATGATGCCCACCAGGAAAAAGAGTATGGCGAAGCTGACCGAGAGGAACAGGATAATGGTGGTGTATCCCGAGGGGGGCATTTCCCCGAAGAAAAAGATCCACAGGGAATAGAGGCCAAGGATCAGCGAGAGCAGGGAAAACAAAAAGCCGAACCAGATGCCCAGGTAGAGGGGGGCGTTGGAAAAGGAGGTAATGGCCTGTGCGGTGAGCCTGGTAAGTTTGAGAAACGAGTATTTGGTTTTTCCCGCCACTCTGTCGGGGGCATCGTATTCCAGCGATGTGGCGGAGAAACCGATGATCTGGATAATCCCCCTGAGGAAGCGGTTCCTTTCCCTGTAATTATTTCTCAGCACCTGGGCCACTTCCTTGCTGATGAGGAAAAAGTCGCTGCTGTTTTTCTGCAGTTTGTCAGATGAGAGTCTGTTGATAAGTCCGTAAAAGAGGGAAGAGAAGAAGTTGCCAGCAAGGGAGTTGCCCTTGTTGGAGTTGCGGTTCATGGTCACGATGGAGAATCCTTTCTGGTAGCTGTTGATCATTTCGGGGACCATCTCCAGGGGATGTTGGAGGTCGGCATCCATGCAGATGACAGCATCGCCTGTGGCGTTGTCAATGCCGGCGATCATAGCTGCTTCATGTCCGAAATTCCGGGAGAAACGGATCATCCGGATGGTGCATCCGGGAAGTTCCTTTTCCCTGAATCGCCTGATGGCTTCCGCAGAGCCGTCGGTACTTCCATCGTCGACAAAGAGAAACTCCCAATCCCCGGGGTGGTGCCCGGTCAATTCCCTGAGAGCGGGGAACAGTCTGGACAGCGACCCCTCTTCGTTAAATACCGAAAAAGCGATGGATATTTTCCCTGGTTTCGTCATGGCTTACTCTGTTAGAGAGTGTAAAATTAACAAAACTGGGATTTTTAGCTATCTTCGCTGCCGTAAAACAGTGCCTGAGCATGAACAAAGAGTCGAGGAAAGCTTATTTTGACGCTGCTGCCGGAAATATCCTCCGGTGGAGGAAAAAGAACCGGAGTTATCACCGTTTGCTGGAGGAGTATTACTCATTTTTTATTCCGCGAGGGTCCAAGGTGCTGGAACTGGGTTCCGGCACCGGAGACCTCCTGGCGGCGGTAGCCCCCGAATACGGTGTGGGGCTTGACTTCTCCCGTGAAATGATCACCCTGGCGCGGCAGCGCCATCCGGAACTCCATTTTGTGGAGGCCGATGCCGAAGATTATCATTTCACCGAAAAATTCGATTATATCCTCCTTTCCGATTTGGTAGGATCATTGTGGGACGTGCAGAAGGTCTTTGAAAACATGCGAAATGCCAGCCATGACCGGACTCGCATCATCATTTCCAATTACAATTATCTGTGGGAACCCCTGATTCAGATGGGTGAGAGGCTGGGTTTCAAACAGAAGCAGCCCCTCCAGAACTGGCTTTCGGTCACCGATATCAGGTCGATACTCACCCTTGCTGGTTTTGAGACCATTCGTACCGAGAAAAAGATCATTTTCCCCAAGAATGTGCCGCTGTTGTCATGGCTTTTCAACCGCTATGTCGTCAATTTACCCATTTTCAGAGGCATCGGTCTCACAAATTTTATCATAGCCCGACCTGCCGTGGAAAGAAACGCTTTCCCTTCGGTGACCCTTGTTGTTCCGGCACGGAATGAAAAGGGAAATATCGAGAATGCAATTCTGCGAACGCCGGAATTCGGCAGCTTCCAGGAGTTTATCTTTGTGGAGGGGAATTCTTTGGACGGTACCTGGGAGGAGATGCTCAGGGTAAAAGCGGCTTATCCTGATAAGAATATCAGAGTGATACGGCAAACCGGCAAGGGTAAGGGTAATGCTGTCAGGGAAGGTTTTGAACAAGCTACGGGCGACATGCTCTTCATCCTGGATGCCGACCTGACCACCCCGCCCGAAGATATGCCCAAGTTTTACGACGCCCTGCGCAAAAACCGCGGGGAATTCATCAACGGATGCCGGTTGGTCTATCCCATGGAGAAGCAAGCGATGCGTTTTCTCAACCTGATAGCCAACAAAGCATTCGGGTTGATATTCAGCTACCTGCTGGGGCAGTCCCTGAAGGATACCCTTTGCGGTACCAAAGTCCTCCTCAGGAGAGATTATGAAATCATCAGGGATAACCGGAGCTACTTCGGGGATTTTGATCCTTTCGGGGATTTTGACCTGCTCTTCGGGGCGGCAAAGCTCAACCTGAAAATTGCGGAGGTCAATGTCAGGTACAAAGAGCGCTCCTACGGAAGCACTCAGATCAGCCGGTTCAAACACGGATGGCTGTTGATTCGTATGACGGTGTATGCCGCCCGGAAACTTAAATTTTTCTGACCGGTTGAATATGAAATGGCGCCCCGGTGGAATGGGCCTGTGCCTGGGCTTCTCCTTGATCTTTCTTCTGACGTTTTTCGGAAAGGTCATCCGTGATCCCTGTAACACCTGGTTCTCTACGGGGGGGGATGGCATGAAGGCTTATTATACAGCTCTTTATCATGTAAAATATGATTCCCTGGCACTCCGGAGCAATGCCATGAATTATCCCTTCGGGGAAGTACTCTCCTTTACCGATAACCAGCCTTTGGTTGTCAATACGGTGCGGGCGATTGCTGAAAGTTTTCCGGGAGTCAGGGAGCATACGACAGGCATCCTGAACCTGATGATGCTTCTTTCCATCCTCCTGGGAGCGCTTTTTATCTTCCTGATTCTTTCGGAAAGCGGTGTTTCCTGGTGGTATGCGGCAATTGCAGCCACAGGAATTGCTTTTCTCTCGCCCCAGCTGAACCGGTTGGGAGGGCACTTCTCCCTTTCCTGGGTCTTCTGGATTCCCCTGGTGGCCTGGCTGATCATCCGCTTCGACAGGAGCCGCTGGCTGATATACTCCCTTTTACTGGGAGTCACAACCTTTATGGCGGGATTTCTCCATTTTTACTACGTTGGCTTCATCGGTTTCCTGGTCGGGGGATACTGGCTCTTCCGGTTTGTCTATTACCGGAGAGCTTCGACTTTCTGGTACCGCGATGTGCTTCACATTTTCCTGCAGTTCATCCTGCCGCTCCTGTTGCTTCAGCTCCTGGTTCTGCTGAATGATGACGTCATAGACCGCACGGGTTACCCTTTTGGTTACCAGGGAAGCACCGCCCATCCGGTAGCCGTATTCCTGCCGTCAGGAACTCCCTGGGCTTTTGTGTCCCGGTTTCTGACAGTTTTTAAACACATTAACTGGGAATCTTATGCCTACATCGGAACCGTGGCATTGATGGGCTGCCTCACCGGAATCTTCTTTCTGATCAGAAGAATCGTCCGGAAAGAAACTTTCCACAGGGTGTCGGAAGTTAAACCGGTGAATGTGATCTTTTGGATTTCCTTCTTTGCATTGCTCTTCTCCATCGGAATCCCTTTTATCCTGGGAATGGAGCGGCTTTACGAATATCTGGGCCCCTTCAGGCAACTCAGGGTGCTGGCGCGTTTTTCCTGGATCTTCTATTATATGGTCAACATCGTTGTTTTTGCCTCGCTTTTTCACAGGGCATTTACAACTCCTGCAAAATGGTGGTGGAAATCCCTGGCTTTTGCAGCCCTGGCGCTTCTCCTCTTCGAAGCTGCCAGCAATGCCCGGGGAATAGCAGTTCATCTGAATAACAGGATGGTTTTGCTCGAAGACCGTGACAATGATTTGCCTGAGAACCAGTGGGTCCACCGGATTAATCCTTCCGGCTACCAGGCTATCATGCCCATTCCTTACTTCCATGTGGGATCAGAAAATATATGGGTGGAAAACGGCCCTGAGATCAAAGAGGCGGTGATGGTGGCTTCCCTGAAAACGGGCTTGCCCACCACCGGGGTCGAAATGAGCCGTACCTCCATTTCCCAGACATATATCAACTATTCCCTGTATACCGAGCCCCTTCAGCGGGCGGAACTGACCGATTACCTGCCCGATGAGCGGCCGTTTCTTGTTCTTTGGCTGAACAGTTATGAGCCGACACCGCCTGAAAGATGGCTCCTGCGGGGAGCCACCTTGGTGGATTCGACCGGGCAGTTTACCCTGCTCTCCCTCCCCGTCGGTCAAATAAAAAGCTTGCACGAAACCTGGCGAAGAAATGTCTTTCAAAAGTTTGAAAATCAATATCATACACCAAGAAATGGAGTTTTGGTCTCCGATCCGCATGCCTTTTTCACGTGGCTGACGTATGATGAACATCCTTCACGACACCCTTTAAGAGGGAGCGGGGCGCTTTCCTTTTCCTCAGGAAAGCAGGTGACGCTTTTTTCCGGAGCGTTGGAAGAGGTCCCCGGGAAGAGATCCGTTACTGTAGGCTTCTGGCTGTACCGGTACCAGGACGATGGTTCCCTCCGTACCGAGATGACGCTGTCGCAGCAGGATCCTGAGACAGGAAGAGTGCTGCAGAGCGTAACCACGCCGCTCTTCAAACACGTGAAAGCATTTCAGGGGGACTGGGCCCTGGTGGAAGCCGCTTTTGAAACCATTTCTGACAATGAAATCGTGGAGATTTCACTCATGCACAGCGTGGTCCCCAACGCTCATTTTGTCGTTGACGAACTGCTGATCAGGGAATCAGAAATTGATGTCTGGCAGTCAGGCGAGAATTTCCTGATCTTCAACGGCAGGTATTTCGTCCGCCGCGAAAACCGCTGACCACAACCTTCTTCAGACACCGTAGCTTCAGCGGAGGCAACATCTTCATCCTCATCCTTAACCTCAACCTCTATAGGTGAGCCATTTGATAAGTTCCTTCAGGTTGACTTTCTTCCCGTACATCAGAATACCGGTCCGGTAAATCTTGGCGCCGGCCCAGATGGCGCCGATGGTTGTAAGTACCAGAAGGACCATGGATAGGAGGATTTCCCATGCGGGAGGCGAAAAGGGTAGTCGTGCCAGCATGCAAACAGGAGAGGTAAGGGGGATGATGGACGCCCAGAAAGCCACAGCCCCTTCCGGATTCCGGGAGATGGCAATGAGCAGCATAATGGAAAGAATCAGCGGGAAAGTGACGGGAAATACCAGTTGCTGAGAATCTTCGTCATTATCCACTGCTGCTCCGATGGCTCCCATCAGGGAACTGTAAAGCAGATATCCTCCCAGGAAATAAAAGAGAAATCCGAAGATCAGCAAGGGGATATTCAGGTTGGCAATGCTTTCGAGTATTCCGGCAATTTGGCTTTGTTCCGGTACCGACGGCGTCATGGGGCCCACCTGTTGCTGTGATTCCAGGATGCTTTGCCCCATCTCCCGGGTAGCTTCAGGAGTGAAGAATCCCTGGACGACGCCAAGCGCCGCTATGCCCAAAACAATCCAGATGGCCACCTGGGTAAGGCCCACGAGGGCGGTGCCCACTATCTTACCCGTCATCAGTTGAAAAGGTTTTACCGATGAGATGATCACTTCGACAATGCGGTTCTTTTTTTCCTCCATCACACTGCGCATGACCATGGAACCGTACATGAAAACGAAGAAGTATATGATGAATCCCATGCCATAACTGGCGATAAAAGCCACGATCGATGAGCTTTTCTTTTGCTCTCCCGTGGCGGTCACTTTCATGGTATTTATGTTAATCCTGGTCTTTGTTGAAGCCAGCTTATCCTCCAGATCGGGAATTCCGGCTTCCTGAATAACTTTTGAACGCTTGTCGGTTTCGATAATCTGGCTCAGTTTCCGCTCGATCTGTTCCGACAGTTCCAGCGGAAGCTGGCGTGATGAAAGCAATTCGGCACTGTTTACCGTATAGATGTTGGCGGGAATGTACAGAACAGCATAAAATTCGCTGTTCTCCAGGTTTCTTTTCAGTGAATCATATTTGGATTGCGGAATAAAATGGTATTTCGTATAACCCTCTTCTCCCAGTTGGTCGAGGAAAAGTGACGATTCGTCATAAACGGCAATCCGTCTTTCCTGTTTGTCATCACGGGTCGAAAGCCATATCGGAACCACCATCAATGCGGCAAAAAAAAGCGGCACCAACAAGGTGGTGATGATAAATGATTTTTTCTTTACCCTTGTCAGATATTCACGTTTCAGGATAATCCAGGTCTTGTTCATGGCATTTTGTTTTCGGCGTTATACTTTTCTACTGCTTTAATGAAGACATCATTCATGCTGGGAATCACCTCTTTAAAGGATCTGATTTCGGCTGCGCCAAGCAAGGCGGTGATCAGGCTGTTCTTTTCCCGGCCATCCGTTTCCTGTATCCTGATGCTGTTTTCGTACTCCGTTTCCTGGTGCGCTAGGACCTGAAAGGAATTGCCAAGGCTCTTTTCAACCTTTTCGAACTCTCCTCTGTAAGAAACCTCGAAAATGTTGGATTTGAAATCTTCCTTCACTTCGTTGATCGGTCCGTCAAGGATCTTCCTCGATTTGTTGATAAGGGCGATGTGGTCGCACAGGTCTTCAACGGTGCCCATATTATGGGTGGAAAAAATAATGGTGGCTCCCTTGTCCCGGAGTTCCAGGATCTCCTGTTTGATCAGATTGGCATTAATGGGGTCAAATCCCGAAAAAGGCTCGTCAAAGATCAGCAGTTTCGGCTTGTGAACGACGGTGGTGATAAACTGTACCTTTTGTTGCATCCCCTTGGAAAGTTCTTCCACCTTCTTATCCCACCACGACACGATGTCAAATTTCTTAAACCAGTATTTCAGGTTGTTCATCGCACCCTGATGCGTCATCCCTTTCAGCTTGGCCAGGTATAACACTTGCTCCCCGATTTTCATTTTGGTGTACAATCCCCGTTCTTCAGGTAAATAGCCGATGTTGGAAATGTCATCGCGGGTGATCTTTTTCCCTGCGAGGTATACGTCGCCTTTATCGGGTGCCGTGATCTGGTTAATGATCCTGATCAGCGTGGTTTTTCCGGCCCCGTTGGGCCCCAGTAAACCGAAAATTGACTGTTCGGGAACTGTGATGCTTACATCGGTAAGGGCATGTGTGGTGCCAAATACCTTGTGGATCCCGTGTGTTTCAAAAAAATCCATAAATCTGTTTTTGAAAATGTGTCGTTATTTAATTGTCTGCATTACACTATTGGATGATAAACGGATGGTCGTTTTTTTCGATCTTGTCAAGGTCCTGGGTGATTTTACGCACAAACTTCAGGTTATCAAAGAATTCCTTGGCGATTACCCGCAATATCGTATAGACGGGAATGGCCAGGACCATTCCGATGACTCCTCCCAGGCTGCCTGCAGCCAGGATAACCAGGAAAATTTCCAGGGGATGAGCTTTCACACTTTTGCTGTATATCAGGGGCTGAAACAGGACGTCGTCGAGGATTTTCACCAACAGGAAGGCAACAGTCATCCATCCCAGCAGGGGCAGGGTATGACTCATGAAATCCATGTTTACATTCAGGGCCAGACCGATAGATAAGCCGGTCAGCACACCAATCCATGGCCCCACATAGGGGATGATGTTGAAAAGTCCGCAAAAAAGGCCGATGACGACGGCATGGTTGATTTCGATCCCGATAATCGTCAATCCAAGGGTATATAAAACTCCTACGAGAATCATTTCCAGCACGATGCCCAGGAAATACCGCCTCAGCAAATAGGAAATCGTATCCAGAATTTTGCCTACCTTTTCCTCCATTTCAGTGGGGACCATCAGCAGGATGGCATCGCGGAACATGGTGGAATCTTTCAGGAAAAAGAAGGTGATGAAGGAGACGGCGAAGAAGCCGATGAAGAGTTCTCCCACCGTGCCGGCAATGAAACTGACAGTTTTGTTCAGGTCGGAAAACCGGAACTGATTGTCAAGTTGTTCTCTGATCAGTTCAATGAACGTACTGTTGGTGATTTCCACGGGTTTCCGGCTGAAAAAGCTGAAGAAACGTGAGAGGGGTTCCTGAAGGGAGCTGAAAATCTGTTCAAAATTAATCTGTGAAAATGTTTCAAACTCTTTGACAAGTAAAGGAACCAGGAAACGCAAAATTAAAAAGAAGAGGAGCCAGAGTGAAATAAGGGAGATGAAGGCGGTGACAGACCTGGGAATGGTGAAATTCCTGATTTTAATCCGTCCGAGGGCCCACATCAGCGGTTTGCCGACAAAGGAGAGGATGACCGATAAAAGAATATAAATGACAATGTCGAGAAAAAACCATAACAGGAAAACCAGCACCAATCCACCGGTGATGAGCAGGATATTCCGTGTGCGGCTTTTCAGATTAACCATGGGCTTGGTTTTTTGTCCAAAAGTAAAACAAATTCAATCATGAAAGTCCGCACCGGGATTGTTTTTCAGTCTGCTTTCCACTTTTGCCAGGTACCACTGGGTCAGATAACAGTTATAAAAATGGGGTTTAAGAGGGTGTCTGTAATGCAGCTTTTGAGAGGAACGCATGAGTTCTTCGGTGAACTCCCGGTAAAAAACATCATCATCGAGTGGGTAGTATATTTTTTTCAGGAACCGGGGGACCAGTTTGATCAGGGTTTCAATGACAGCCGGCCTTCCGGCGGGTTTTGTATATGCCGGCCGCAAATCGAAATCCAAACCATGGGGTGAGAAGAATTGGGTAGTCAGCGTTTCGTAGTATAGAGAACATCCCAGCCGCTGCCCAAACGGGAGTTGCAAAAAGCGGCCCATAATATTTTTGTCAAAAAGGGGTGATAGGTGACTGATCTTAAAAAAGTCGTACACCAGTGATGAGTTTCCGATCAGTTTGCATTGTCGTTCTTCATAATCCCAGAGGTCAAATTTCTGCAGGGCTGTTTTAGCGGTATTTTTTTCCGGGAATTCCCGAGTGATGGTTTTCCGTAGCAGGTCCCGTTCCCTGTGTGTTGCGGGGTAAGAATTTCCGAATGCCGAGATGATAGCATTTGCCAGGGAGATGTCATCCTTGCCGGGGAGGGAAGGGAAGAGGTGGGCACCCCGGATGAAATCCCCCGGATGTCCTGGCAGAACTGCCGTCCCTGCATGGATAACCCCCTCCCGGAGAAGGTGCCTGATGGCGAAATAGTCCTGGAGGAAAGGCATGGAGGAATAATGACCGGCATAACCGATGTAATCGTCGAACATCTCCTCCTTTGCATCGCGGTGAAAGGTATCCGTGGAGTAGGGAATGAAAATATGCGGAAATCCCAGAGTTTCCGCCACCCTGTGGGCTGTCGGGCTTTCCCTGTTGGCAGGGCGGCCCCAGGTGGCGCAGGTCACCTTCGTTAAGCCGAATTCTTTTAACAGGCAGGCTAGCAGTCGGGAGTCGTAGCCCCGGGTCAGGGGTAGCAGAATCTCTTTGTCTTTCAGAAAACCGGCATATTTGCCGAATTCCTCCCTGATCAGGCGGGCCAGTTCTTCAGATGTCCCGTTCCTGGTGCCTGAAAACGTATGGATCGGGGAAAGGGTATGCTGGGAGGAGCCTCCTTTCAGCAGAACGGTTTCTCCCGGCCTCACCTGCATCAAATCCGGTACGATGGTGTATCCTGCCGGGGTGACCCCGAAATTCAGAAAATAGTTTCGGGTTTCCCGGTCCGCAACAGGCTTGTCAATAGCGGGTAAAAGGTGCTCCGGATCGTCAGTGACAGCCAGGACATCCCCTTTCTGAAGATAAAAAAGCGGATAACTCCAGGTATGGCTGCATCCGAGCCAGATTTCCCCGTTTTGTTCCACAATGGCTGAAAACTGACCGTTTTGTTTTCCGAACCATTCGCTGAAGCGTTCATAGCACGCTGTCTGGTTCCCGATGAAGCCGGCAAGATCCGCTCCCCCCACCATCCGGTCTTCGCTCCACAGATAGCCGGTTACACGAACCTCTTTCCTGACCGACCAGGGGAATTTTACCGTTTTGACATTCGTTTTCAAAGCATCATGTTTATGAGAACCAGGGGAATGACACATATCAGGATGACTTTTACCAGGAAAAGTGCGGCTTTCAGCAGGTCAACACCGGCCAGGTAAAGCGAATAAATTCCCAAAATGGTAAAAAAGAGGAATCCGGTGAAACTGTACAGTCCGACCGTAAGGGTGATCTCTTTCAGGAGAATGCCACCTACAGCCAGGGCTGCCGCACGGGTGACCAGCAACAGGATGTTGAAGATCATGGAGATTTTCTGTTTTTCCTTTGCGATGAGGATGGTAGAAAGCGGCGAACTTATGAAAACCATGAAAAGCCATGGCGCCAGGATCCTGGCCAGGGAACCTGAAAATTCCCAGTTGGTTCCGAAGAGAAATCCGAAGATTTCTTTTCCCCGGAGTGCAAGGATTGTAAAGGGAAGGATGGCCGTCCACACCTGCTTTTTAAAGAGGGACCAGGTAATTGCTGCCAATTCGCCGGGCTCCCGGTGCAATGACCTTGCTTTCTGAATATAAACGCTTCCTATGGAGATGCTGGTAAGTTGCACCGGAATGTTGAGATAGCGGTGTGAAAAGGAGTACATCCCCAGGAGAAACTGGCCGAAGAAGGGTTTGATCATGAAAACCGGAAGCTGGTTGCTGAGGTAGTTGAAGAATTCCGCAGGTACGTTGTAAAGGGGGAAGTTCCGGTAGCGGAGCGCCAGTTCCTTCTCTCCGGAAGAGTAAGCTGCCAGGCGAGGATTTTCCGGCAGCTCTTTCCAGCAAATTGCCAGGGTGATGACCTGGGCAAGGGTCACCCCCACGAAAAGGCCGGTTCCGGGGAGGAAGAACAAAAGGGTTTGCAGTACCCCGGTGGCTATGGCCCGGTAGATCTCCAAAAGCGCCAGTTTCCGGAATTCCTTGTTGCTGATGAACAAATTGCGGATCACCTGAAGGGCGCCGAAGAAAAAGGCATAGAAGGGAATCAGGAGCCAGAGCCATGGATTTTCTACCCTGCTTCCCAGGATTGACAGAACTATGATTATCAGCAGCAGTACAGGGAGATTGACGAAGAGGTTGGTTTTGGAAGCCAGTCTGATGATCCCTTTTTTTTCGTCCGGGGTTCCGGCCAGGAGGAGGGCACTTTCATATCCTCCGTTCACCAGGATGGAAAACAGGGAGGCGATGCTCAGGAAAAGGACGAAATCACCGAAATTTTCCGGCAGGTAGAGCCGGGCAATGGCCAGGGCAAAGAGGGCCGGGATCAGGCGTGCCGCAAAAACTCCCGTGAAAAGACCGGCGATATTCCGGTAAAATTCGGAACCGGTGAGTTCCTGGAAGAGTTTCTGAAATCTGGCCATTCTTTATCGGGAATAGAGGGTAAAAATAATAAATGTTGGCAATAGTACCACCCGGCCCTGCATTGCTTTCACTACTCCCGGGGAAACGAACGGGAGGATTGTTATCTTTGCCGGAAATAGCTGTGCTTGTATGGATATTTGGTTGGACGACCGGGAATCGGAGATACTTTTCAGACATCTTCTGCGAGCAATTGAAAAACACAGGAGTTGGGAAGTGGCTGAACGGATGAAACAGCACGGGATCCTCTACAAGATGAATTGGGGGGTACCACTGACCAGTCTCAGGGAGATGGCCGCTGACGTTGCTCCTTCGCATATCCTCTCCTTTAAGCTCTGGAACCGGCAATGGCGTGAAACCATGATCCTGGCCACTCTTGTCGATGATGCGGCCCTGGTGACCGAACAACAGATGGATTTCTGGACCAGAAGCATGGAAAACAGTGAAATCGCGGAACAGGCTTCAGCCAATCTCTGGTGCCGCACCCCGTTTGCCTACGTAAAAATGCTTGAGTGGTGCCGGGGCAAAAAACACTGGGTCCGCTTTTCGGCCATTCATCTGGGAGGAAGATTGGCCTTGACAGATAATAAATCGCCTGATGAAATCTTCGATCCTTTTCTGGAAGAGATCATCCCTCTTGCCCGCGATGGGGCCTTGTCTGAAGTCATTGCCCGCACCCTGCTTCTCCTGGCCAACCGCTCTCCCTACCTCCGGAATATGGTCGTTGACCTCGTGAAGGAATTGAGGGCATCGGGTCATCCCACGGCAATCTCTCTGGCTGTTGAAATTGAAGAAGCCGTGAAATACCTCGAATAAGCTCATATAACATGCCATCATGCCCGAATAAACGATTTCATTATCTAAAAAAAAATATATCTTGCATAAAAATAGATCAGTATGCACTTAATCGAAGTTGCCGACAGTCATTCAAAAAAGCTGTTTCACCAGGTTCCCCACCTTATTTACAGGAACGATTCCAACTGGGCCTGTCCCCTGGAGAGCATGGTTGAAAAGGTTTTTGATCCTTCCCGGAATCCTTCGTTCAAGAATGGTGATGCCAGGCGCTGGGTTCTTGCCGACGGCCAGGGCAGACCCCTCGGACGAATTGCGGCATTTTACAACCGGGACAAAGCTGTTGTATACGATCAGCCGACAGGTGGATGCGGTTTTTTTGAATGCCCTGACGATGAGGAAGCTGCAAGGCTCCTCTTCAATGCTGCACGTGAATGGCTCAGGTCCAAAGGGCTGGAAGCCATGGACGGACCGGTGAATTTCGGGGAGAATTATATGAACTGGGGACTTCTGGTCGAGGGATTCATGCCGCAGGGATTCGGAATGCCTTACAATCCCCCCTATTATCTGAAGTTATTCGAAAACTACGGTTTCAGGATTTATTTCAGGCAGTTCAGTTATCACCTCGACATCACCCTGCCGGAATTGCCCGACCGTTTTTGGAAAGTCGCGGAATGGGTGGCCAAAAAACCGCAGTTCAGCTTCCGCCATTTTTCTTTTGCCGAAAAAGAGAAATTTATTGATGATTTTGCCAAAGTATACGATGATGCCTGGCGTTTCCATGAACATTTCAAACCCATCGACAAGGATGATCTCACCGACTTTCTTGATTCGTCAAGACTGATGCTGGAGGAGAAATTCATCTGGTTTGCCTATCATGAGGGGAATCCCATTGCACTTTTCGTGATGATTCCCGATTTGAACCAGATATTGATCCGGTTAAACGGGAAGTTGCACCTTTGGAATATGTTGCGGTTGCTTTGGTACAAAAAGAGAAAGGTGATGACGCGTACAAGGGGCATTATCATGGGCATATCACCCAAATTCCAGCGCTCGGGAATTGACGCAGCCCTCTTTTGGCATCTGAGGCCAATAATGTATTCCATGCCCTGGTACAAGGAAATGGAACTTTCCTGGGCAGGTGATTTTAATCCCAAAATCGTATCGCTGTATGAGTCGGTAGGGGGAAAACATACCAAAACACATTATACCATGCGGTACCTTTTTGATCCTGACCGCCCGTTTGTCAGGGCTCCTATTCTCGGCCAAAATAATGGGTGATTAAAAAACAAAAGTTTCAGCACGAAGATTTTGTATTTTTGGAAATGAATTTTACCTTTGCCCCCCGTTTAAAGAATCGCAGTAAAAAATAGGAAAATGAAAAAAGGAATACATCCCGACAGTTACAGAATGGTGGCTTTCAGAGATATGTCAAACGGTCATACCTTCATTACCCGCTCTACGGTTCAGAGCAAAGAAATGGTCGAAATCGACGGTGTGGAATATCCCCTGGTGAAATTGGAGATTTCCAATACCTCTCATCCGTTTTATACGGGCAAGGTCAAATTGGTCGACACCGCTGGTCGCGTTGACAAATTTATGAGCCGTTACAAAAACCATATGGAAAAGAGAGGCAAATAGTCTTTCGTGGAATTACAGAGAAGAGGCTGTCTCAAAAGCGAGACGGCCTCTTTTTTTATCCGGTAGAGTCAGGCCTGACTGCCATTATGGGTTTAAAGGCTCCTCCACTGGCAGAAAAGAGATGTTGGCACAACTATTGCCTTCTCTGAACCATACTTTGACGGGAGGAAGCTACCGACAAATTGTCACCAGGATAAGAATAAACGTATGGGAGATGTGAAAAATAACAGGCAAGAAGAGTATTTCTTTTCTGACCTGGTTCAAAACAGTGCTGATTTTTTCCCCATCATCGCCGACGGCGACGATGCAGATCTCCGGAATCCTGAGGTTCCTGAGGTAATTCCGGTACTGCCGTTACGGAATACGGTACTCTTTCCGGGGGTGGTGATTCCCATCACCGTCGGGCGGCAGAAATCACTCAAACTGGTTCAGGACGTTTACCGGGGAGGGAAGTTGCTGGGAACTCTGGCGCAACGGGAATATAACCTCGACGATCCTTTGCCTGCGGATCTCTATTCCCTGGGCACCGTGGCAGAAATCCTCAAGATTCTGGAAATGCCCGACGGATCGACCACAGTGATCATTCAGGGGAAACGGCGTTTCAGGATCAGGGCATTTGTTGCAGAAGATCCCTATTTCAAAGCGCAGATAGATGTTCTGAATGATGAAATCCCTTCAAGCAACAATGAATTCAACGCCATTGTAGGTTCCCTGAAGGATCTTTCCATCAAGATCGCCCATTTTTCCGCCAACATTCCGCCGGAAGCCACCTTTGCGGTAAAAAATATTGAGAACTCTACCTTTCTGATCAATTTCATCTGTTCCAACACGGATATTAAGGTGGGGGAGAAGCAGAAGCTGCTTGAAATTGACAACCTGCGTGACCGGGGAGTGCAGGCAATCAGTTACCTGGTCAGGGAAGTGCAGATGCTGGAGCTGAAGCAAGATATCCAGAAGAAGGTTAAGACCGACATTGACAGGCAGCAGCGTGAGTTTATGCTTCATCAGCAGATGAAGACCATTCAGGATGAGTTGGGAGGGAACCCGATCGATCAGGAAATAAAGGTCTTAAAGGAAAAAGCTGCCGAAAAGAAGTGGAATGCGGAGGTTGCCCGTCATTTTGACAAGGAAGTGGACAAGTTAGGGCGGCTGAATCCTGCTGCAGGCGAGTATTCGGTGCAATATAGCTATTGCCAGACCCTTCTGGATCTTCCGTGGAACGAGGGGACCGTTGATAACTTTGATCTGCAGCATGCCCGGAAGGTTCTTGACGAGGACCATTTCGGACTTGAAAAGGTCAAGGAGCGTATCCTGGAACACCTGGCGGTGCTGAAACTGAAGAATGACCTGAAAGCGCCTATTCTTTGCCTTTACGGGCCTCCCGGCGTGGGGAAAACGTCGCTTGGAAAATCGATAGCCAGGGCATTGGGCAGAAAATATGTCAGGATGAGTCTCGGCGGACTCCACGATGAGTCGGAAATCCGCGGTCATCGCAAGACTTACATCGGAGCCATGCCCGGCCGCCTTATCCAGAACATCAAAAAGGCGAAGACCTCCAATCCGGTGTTTGTCCTGGATGAAATCGACAAGGTATCGAAACAGTTTCATGGTGATCCTGCCTCAGCGTTGCTGGAGGTCCTGGACCCGGAGCAAAATGTCGAATTCCATGATAATTATGTGGAAATTGAGTATGACCTGAGCAAGGTGATGTTCATTGCTACCGCAAATACGCTGAACACGATCGCACCCCCTCTGCGCGACCGGCTGGAACTCATTGAGATGAGCGGATATCTGGTGGAGGAGAAGATAGAAATTGCCAGGCGTCATCTGATTCCCAAACAGCTTGAGAATCATGGTGTCAAGCCTTCGCAGCTGAAAATTCCTCCCAGGGTTCTGGAATTCATAACAGAGCATTACACCCGCGAATCGGGTGTCAGGGAACTGGACCAGAAAATTGCCAGGGTGGTACGCCGGGTGGCTAAAAAAATAGCCTTTGAAGAGCCTTATCATAAAACGGTGACCCTGGGGGATATCCGCGAGTACCTGGGGGTGATTGAATACAAAAAGGAAGCTTATCAGGGCAACGATTTCACGGGGGTGGTGACTGGATTGGCCTGGACGGCCTCCGGTGGGGAGATCCTATATGTAGAAAGCAGCCTCAGCAGAGGGAAAGGAACGCTGACAATCACCGGCAACCTCGGCGATGTGATGAAGGAGTCGGCCGTGCTGGCCCTGGAATTTCTGAAAAGCCACGCAGAAGAGTTACAGCTGGACCCTGGAATTTTTGAACAATGGAATGTCCACCTGCATGTTCCCGAAGGAGCCATCCCCAAAGACGGACCCTCAGCGGGAATTACCATGGTCACTTCCATGGCATCGGCATTTACACGCCGCAAGGTGAAACCCGGGGTGGCCATGACGGGGGAGATCACCCTTCGCGGGAAAGTACTCCCCGTAGGGGGAATCAAGGAAAAAATATTGGCAGCCAAAAGGGCAGGGATCAGGGAAATCATCCTTTCCGAAGAAAACAGGAAGGACCTGGAGGAAATCAAGGAGGCCTACCTGAAGGGGGTGGATTTTCATTTCGTGAATACCATTGCCGGGGTGTTGAATTATTCCCTTCTGCCCGCTGACAATGAAGTGCCGAAGCCAGGGAAACGAACATCAAAGTAACCGTCTCTTCCTAGTCAGGCTGTCTTGTTCAGCAGGGGGGTATTCCCTTTGACGGCTTTGGGCAGGCACGGGCAGTGATAGCGTCAGTTTTTTTACGACTTTTCTTCATCATAGCTGAAACGCTGGAGCGTATGTCCGAGACGGTGATGAAATCTCCCTCATTTCCCGGTCCCCATCGTCCACCAGAATCATCTCCCCGTTTTTAACGGCTTCTATCGCATCAGGGATCGTATGCAGCTTGATTTCATTCATCCTTTAGCCTCAACCTTAACTGGCTCTGCGGGATTTTTCCCAGGTCACCTTTTGTTGTCCCTTGAAATAACGGATAATACCCTTTATAGAAGCATAGTTGATGGCAACAAAATAATAGGGGGCAAAGAAAATCTTCAGCCGGAGTCTGCGATGTTCCAGAAACCAGCCGGCCATTGCCAAAGCATAGCAAAATAGCTGGAACCAGAGCACCAGGGTGGGGAACTGAAGTGTAGTCCAGGCCCCGCGGGAAGCCACCAGCGCAATGTTAACGGGCAGGAACAAAAAGAGGAATACAGGGGCAACAGACCAACGCAGCACTTTGTGGGAAAAATATTGCCAGCTGAGCAGGCCATAGCGGAAAGGATTGAGCAGGTATCCCAACCGCAGCATGGTCTGAACGCCCCCGGCGGCGATCCTCACCTTGCGTTTCAACTCTTCCTTTACGTTGAGGGAAGCCGTTTCTTCAGCCCACGCATCAGGAGTGTAGTCGATACGGTAACCCCTTGAGGCTATGCGCAATGAGATGATGAAATCGTCGAGGATGGTATCTTTTTCAACAGGCTGAAAAAGCTCGGTGCGGATGGCAAAAAGTTCGCCAACCCCACCCACGGCTGAGTTGAGCTCGGCATCCATTTTTTTTATTCTGGATTCTATCCTCCAATACAGTCCTTCCCCGGCTGCGGAAGCAGATTCAGCTTCTTTTTCCACGATCCGTTTTTCTCCGGCAACACATCCGATGGCGGGGTCGGCAAAACTCTTCATCATCACCCGGATGGTATTTTTACTCAGACGGGTATTGGCATCGGAGAAAATCACGAAAGGGGCCCTGACAAATTGCATTCCCCTGTTCATGGCGTCGATTTTTCCGCGTCGTTCCGGCTGATGATATACCTCCAATCCGGGGTATTGCTTCAGGAGCTCCGGGGTGCCGTCATCCGAACCGTCGGTCACCCATATATATTGCACTTTTTCCTTAGGGTAATCCAGGGAGAAGGAGTTGTCCACCTTCCTGGCGATATAATCTTTTTCGTTGAATGCTGTCACAAAAAGCGTGACTTCCGGTTCAAAGACAGCGGGTGTTTCATAGGGTTTCCGGGGCTTAAGGATCCTTTTGAACCGGACCAGGACCCAGAGGATCATCCCGTAACCGGCATAGCTGTAAAACAGGATGATGAGGAGAAGCCAGAATAGGAATTCCATCATTGTGACAGTGCATTAAGATAAAATCCGGCAAGTTTTTCGGTAATGGAGCCGTTGTCGAAATGGTCCCTGACAAAGCGGGCGGCATGCATCCCGGTCGTTTCGCAGGTTTCCCTGTCGGCAATCAGTTTTTTCAGATTCATCAGAAAAGTGTCGGGATCATTGGCAATCATCAGTTCACGTCCGTGGGTCACGGAAAGGCCTTCAGCACCGATTGATGTTGAAACGATGGCCTTTCCAAGGGCCATTCCTTCGACGATCTTGACCCGCATTCCGCTTCCTGAGAGGAGCGGGACCACCATGACAGCCTTGGACTGCATGAAATCGAAGGCATTTTCCACTTCGCCCAGGAATACCACCCCCGGCTGGCGGAGTTTGCCGATCAGCCATTCCGGGGCATTTCTTCCCGCCACGTAAAAGGAGAGGTCAGGGAATTCGGGAGAGAGCCTGCTCCACACGTTTTTCAGGAACCAGAGCAACCCCTCCTGGTTGGGAGCCCACTCCAGGGACCCGATGTGAAAGAGCGAAGGAAATTCCACAGGGATGGAAGCGGTCGTTATATTATGCATGTCCATTCCTGAGGGGGTCACCTGTGAAGGCTTTGTATTACCCATCTCCCCAAGCATGAGGTTATCGCGCCCGGTGATGGGGACCAGCAGATCATACCGGTTGATCCAGTCATATTCGAACCGGCGTATACGAGAAGTGAGGTTCCGCAGATACCATCTTTTGGGTCCGGAAGCCAGCATGGTGCCCCTTTCCCAGATCTCAGATTCGATGTTGTGGGCCCGGTAAGCGATTCTGGCACTGCTGTGCTTTCTAATTGCCGGAATATACGGACAGAGATACAATCCCTCTAACTGGACGATATCGAAATTTTTTTCTTTGAGCAGAGATACCAAGGCGTTCTCATATTCACGGGAAATAAACCTTTCGGCATTGTAAGGGAGGCGGGAAAAAAGCAGATTGACCAGCGCCCTGACGGGAGAGATGCCGGCAGGGACCGTGACGAATCTGAAATCGGCCATTTCGCGGAGGTATACGGGAATATCAGCGACGCGGGTATGGTGTTTCAGGGTGTTCATCGACAGGATGGTAATGTCATGCCCCAGCCTTGAAAACCCCTTGGTAAGGTTCAGCATGGCAATGGCTCCGCCGTCTTTGTCAGGCCAGGGTGGCTTATTGGTCAGTTGTAATATCTTCATGCTTCAAGAACCGCTTGATGAGCCCCGCAGGTAAAATTTTACGCAGGAAGTTGGTATAAGTTTCAGCCGACATGATGGCGGAGTCGGTGACAGCCTTGTAAGTCAGAAAAATTCCCACCGGCAGGAAGACAAATGTGGAAAACCACATGCCCGCGGTCATGTTCCAGACATCTTCACGGGCCGATTTCTCACCTGTCATGGAGAATATGTAATAGAGGATGAACAGCAGGATGGAAACCACCACGGGCATTCCCAGCCCTCCCTTACGGATGATGGCCCCGAGGGGAGCGCCGATAAAAAAGAAGATCAGCACAGCAAAGGAAAGCGTAAATTTCCTGTGAAATTCCATGCTGTGCGCGTTGATCCTTCGTTTTCTTCCATAAAGGTTATTTTCAATATTGTTGATTTCCTGAAAGTTATTTCGGGCAGTATAGAGCGCGTTATGAAACACTTCCGGTCGGTTCCACATGTTGTTCCCGGGAAGAAGAATGGCGGGATCGATGTATTTAATACTGTCGGCGGCGTAGGAAGCCAGCAGGGAGTCGTTCTTCATCATCCGCGCATAAAGTCGGAGGTTCAGGTGTGACATGTAGCGGGTGTTGAGCACAAAATTGCGTACGCGCAGTTTGTAATCCGTTTCAAGAGAATCCTTTGCATACATCAATTGTTTGATATTCAGCATTCTGTAGCTGTTTCGGAAAACGTTTTCGTCACGGCGCTGGAAATCAAAATTCATCACCCTAACATTCAGTACCTGTTTGTAGAAGCGATCCCTGCGGAAGGGATAATTGGTTTTCCCGCTTTCCATACTCTCTTCCGAAAAATTCTCACCGTTGTAAAGGGTAAGCACCATATAGTTTTTGTCTTCGGTGATGTTCAGGAATCCTGAATCGGCGACCGTAACGCTTTCATTGGTTTTGTTGTTGGTATGGTCGTAAATGAGGATGTCATGCAGGGTGTTGGTTTTGTTATCTATTTTTCCGACGCGAACGCTGTATCCGTCTATATCACTGGTAAAAACGCCTTCCTGGAGTACCATTTCAGGTCTCTGCTCTTTGACGCTCCAAAGGAGGGTGGTGAACCGCAGGTTGGTATGCGGAAGGATGTAATTGGCGAAAAAGAAGGCGGTGCCGGTGATCAGGAGAGCCACCAGGATCAGGGGTTTCATGATCCTGAAGAGCGAAATTCCGGAGGATTTCATGGCGACCAGTTCGTAATTTTCTCCCAGTTCACCGAAAGTCATGATGGAAGCCAAAAGCATAGCCAGCGGAAAGGCAAAGGGAAGCAAGCCGAAAGTAGCATAAAAAAGGAGTTCTGCGAGAATTCCCCAGTCGAGGCCTTTCCCCACAAGGTCATCCACGTATTTCCAGAGAAACTGCATCAGTAATATGAATACACAGATGAAAAAGGTCATAAAAAATGGCCCCACAAAAGTCTTGAAAACATACCAATGCAAACGTTTCATCCCCGCATGATACTTATAAGCCTATGAGGGTTACAAAGCTAATTTATTTTGAGGAATTGCCAACTTTAAGCGGGTGTAGAACCTGTCACTTGCCGGAGCAGGAA
This sequence comes from Prolixibacteraceae bacterium UBA1413, assembly GCA_002304925.1. Lineage (GTDB taxonomy): Bacteria > Bacteroidota > Bacteroidia > Bacteroidales > Prolixibacteraceae > UBA1413. Next base: position 105,299 of record DBPT01000010.1, on the reverse strand, counting down.
GATGTGGTTGTTCCAGAGAGAGATGATTTCATCTTTTTCATCTTCTTCGCCGAAATCGGTAACGAGTAGGGCTACGTCTCCGGTAAGTTCATCCTGGGTGATCCGGAATTCGAAGTAAGTTTGGTCATCTTCTTTCCAGGTAAAGCGGACCAGTTTATTTTCTTTAAAGAGGGAGAGTTCAGCGACTTCTTCCGAGTCTTTCCATATGAAGGTGAACTCTTTCCCTTCGAGCCGGACGTCATCGGCGAACCACTCCGCCAGTCCGGAAGGTGTGCTCAGCCGGTTAAAAAGGACTTTAGGGGAGCAATTCACGATGTACTCAAGCTGGATCTTACATTTCCTGGTCATAGTAACAAGATTTTCCCGGGATGGCTTGTAGACATAATGGTTTAAGTTCACTTTATTCAGGTTTCCAATATACTATTTTTTCGACAAATACCATTCTTTTCAAATAAATTGTATATTTGCACCTCGATTTTCGGAATTGCTCCCGTAGCATTTGCGTTTCGATGGCGAGGTAGCTCAGCTGGTTAGAGCGCATGATTCATAATCATGAGGTCGCCGGATCATGCCCGGCTCTCGCTACTTGAAAAACAGACAGTTACAAATTTATGGTAGCTGTCTGTTTTTTTAATTTCCCATACAGTGTCCCATTGTTGCCAGGATCATTTCCCGAATTGCCGGGTGTTGAAGAAGATGGCCTTTTTAAAAAACATTTTGTAAATTCGTAGTTTGTTATGCGCATCGTTGACGTCGACGAATTTGAGAAATTCTCATCTGTTTTCCGGGGGGACCGTGGTCATCGCCTCGCGGAATTTCTGATGCGCCTTTTTGCCATTGACAAGGTGAATTGGGTATATGACCGTTCCAGGGATTTTACCGGGCCGCAATTTGCTTCAAGGCTCCTGAAAGATGTGGGCGTCGACTACCTTATCGGGAATGCCGGCCGGTTACACCAACTTCCCGAAGGGGCTTTCATCACGGTTTCAAATCATCCTTACGGGGGTCTTGACGGCATCATGATGATTGACCTTTTTGCGGGCCTCCGTTCTGATTATAAATTTATGGTCAGCCACCTCCTGTCACTGGTGAAAACCTTGCAGGGAAACTTCATAACGGTTTCTCCCATGACCAATGATTCCAAAGGGATCTCTGCGGCAAGCATCCGGGGTATCCGGGAAACGCTGACCCACATCAGGGAAGGGCATCCGGTGGGATTTTTTCCTTCCGGAGCAGTTTCTGACCTCCGCCTCAGGGATTTTAGAATCAGGGACCGGAATTGGCAGAAGAGCATCATCAATCTGATTTATTCCGTGAAAGTCCCGGTGCTGCCGGTTCGTTTTTTCGACCGGAATTCGCCCTTTTTCTATTTCCTGGGATTGATTCACTGGCGGATACGTTCCCTGCGGATGCCTTACGAAGTTTTTAATAAGCATGGATCAAGGATCAGGGTTGGGATTGGCAGGATGATTCCTCCGGAACAGCAGGAAAATTTCCCTGACGCGGAAAGCTTCGGAAATTATCTTCGCAAGATGGTTTACGAAATGCCGGAGCCTGAAACTTATACTCCCCGGTCCGAACTCCTCATGAACAGGAAGGCGGACCGCATCATGACCGGATAGAGAAAAATTGAATGCTTGTCAGAAAGGGATGAAGCTCCGGAATACCGAAAGAAGAAATTCCGGAAACTGTTTCCGGGACCAACCGGGATGGTTTATGACAGGGAAGCAGCATCAATTCCCTGGAAATGAAAATGAATGTAAAAAATCAGACATATGAAAAAACAGGCAACGAACGAAATAGATAATGTGCTGAAGGTCATCGCCACAGACAGGGAGCGGACCAATGTTTTACGCAGTCTGGAACAGAAAACCATTGCATTTCTGGTTCAACGGATTCCTGCCCGTATCACTCCGGATATGCTCACCGCCGTGGGTTTCACCGGCAACATCATTGTATCCCTGAGCTTTGTTCTGGGGGCCTTTTTCAATCCCTTATGGCTTCTTCTGGGAGTCGCCGGCTTCATGATCAGTTGGTTCGGAGATTCTTTAGACGGCAGACTTGCCTATTATCGGCATACACCCCGCAAATGGTTCGGATTTACCCTCGATCTGACCATCGACTGGCTGGGAACCTTTCTGATTGGTCTGGGATTTGTGATCTATGCTTCCGGACTGGCCAAATTACTGGGTCTTGTTTTTGTGGTCTTTTACGGCTGGGAGATCATGACCACCCTGATCAGGTATAAAATAACGGGAAGGTATTCAATCGATTCAGGATTGTTCGGTCCCACGGAAGTGCGTGTACTCATCTCCCTGATCATGATCATTGAGTTGATCTGGCGCGGATCAATCACCTGGTTTGCCGCAGTGGCCTGCCTGGCGCTTTTTATCTTTAACATCAGAGACTCGCGCATATTGTTGAAACTGGCGTTGGCGAAGGATGAAGAGGAAAGGTCAAAACAGGAAAAGGCATAGTTCGCCGTTGGAACGCTCATGTCGGAATAGATGAAAAGTTCCGTCCTGTGCCGGTTCAAAAACCTGAAGGATGATAAGTCGGGGTGACTGGACTCGAACCAGCGGCCTCGTCGTCCCGAACGACGCGCGCTACCAACTGCGCCACACCCCGGTGCATTGTGCCGGTGATCTCCCCAAGGGAGTTCATATCACTCGTTAAATGCGCCACAAAAATAATATTTTCGGCGAAACCATAACCAATTCTTTTAATATTTCCCCATTTCACGTAAATTGTGCCTTCATTTCAAAAAATTGGTATTATGTATAGTCATTTTAAAAGAATATTTGCAATCGTGATTCTGGCAGGTCTGTTTCTCAGCGCTGTCGCCAGCGATGACGTAAGGCTTCTCAGGTTTCCCGACATCAGGGATAATCTGGTGGCTTTTGTGTATGCCGGTGACATCTGGCGCGTCGATGCCACGGGAGGCGAAGCCCGCAGGCTCACTTCGCATGAAGGGCTCGAACTCTTCCCCAAAATCTCCCCCGATGGCCAATGGATTGCCTTCTCGGGTGAATATTCGGGCAGCCGTCAGGTTTTTGTGATTCCTGCAGATGGGGGAATCCCCCGCCAGCTTACCTGGTACAATTCCGTGGGCGTCATGCCTCCCCGCGGCGGTTTCGATAACGTAGTCCTTGACTGGACCCCCGACAGCAAACAGATCCTGATCCGCGCCAACCGGACCACCTTCGGGGAACGCAACGGTAAGTATTTCCTGGTCAGCATCGACGGCGGACTTGAAAAACCGCTTCAGATCGTCAACGGCGGCTTTGCCGCTCTTTCGCCCGATGCCTCGAAGATCGCCTTCACCCCCGTCGACCGGGAATTCCGTACCTGGAAACGGTACAAGGGGGGCAGGGCATCGGACCTCTGGATCTATGACCTGAAAAACAATACCTCGGAACAAATCACCAATTTCCCGGGAACCGACCAGCACCCGGTTTGGTGGGGCGATGAGATTTTCTTCGCCTCCGACCGCGACCTCAAACTCAACATCTGGAAGTACAACACCAAAACCAAAGAGACTACCCAGGTGACCCGGCACCGGGAATTTGACGTGATGTGGCCTTCCGGCGGAAACGGACAACTGGTGTATGAAAACGGGGGTTACCTCTACAAACTGAACTTGGGGACCGGTGAAAGCCAAAAGATGACCGTCAGCATCCGTTTTGACAATCCCAACCTTGTGGCATACTGGAAGAATGTGAAGGATGACATTCACAGTTTCGCGGTTTCTCCCACCGGGAAAAGAGCGTTGTTTGATGCCCGCGGGGACATTTTCTCGGTTCCTGCCGAAAACGGAATCACCGAAAACCTGACCCAGACACAGGGCATCCGCGAAATCTATCCGGCCTGGTCGCCCGACGGGAAGTATATCTCCTACTATTCAGATGCAACGGGAGAATATGAACTTTACCTCCTGGAAAACAAGAAAGGGGCGCAGCCAAAACAGCTGACTTCCGGTTCTTCAGCCTGGAAATACCAGCCCATCTGGTCGCCCGACGGGCGCTACCTTCTTTTCTCGGACCGCACCCTGAACCTTCAGCTTATTGAGGCCTCCTCAGGAAAAATTTCCGTGGTCGACAAAGCTACGATGAATGAGATCCGCACCTATGACATCTCCCCCGACTCCCGGTGGATCGCCTATACCAAAGAAGGGAGCAATGCCCAATCGGCAATCTGGATCTATGATATACGTTCCGGGGAAAAGCATCAACTGACCGACGGCACCTTCAGCGATGATGAACCCGTGTTCTCACGCTGCGGAAATTTCCTCTTCTTCTCATCAAACCGGGACTTTAACCTGGCTTTCTCCAGTTTTGAATTTGATTATCTGTACAACAGGAGCACCCGTTTGTATGCCTTTCCCCTGAAATCCTCCGGACCGAAACTTTTCAAGGACAAGAACGATGTGGAACCCGTTAAGGAGGAAGCCAAGCCGGATTCCGGATCCGGGAAGGAAGCAAAATCAGTTTCCAAACCCGGGAAAGATAGTGGAAAAGCCGGCGGAGACGGCGACGGTAAAGAGGCTTCCGAAGAGAAAAAAGACGTTAAGGTGGAGATTGATTTTGAAGGGATCAACAACCGCATTACCGTGCTACCGGGAGTAGCCGGGGAGTACCGCATCGCCGGAGCTGTCGATGGCGGATTGCTTTATATGAGCGGAGGTAAGCTGATGCGGTACAACATCGCGGAGGAGAAGAGCGAGGAGATCCTCGACCGGGCCATGACGGCTTCGGTGACCGCCGACGGAAAGATGATCATGTACCGGTCGGGAAGCGATTTCGGCATTATCAAGGTCTCTCCCAACCAGAAAAGCGGTGCAGGAAAGGTCAGCCTTGACCAGATGGAGATGAAAATCGATCCCCGGAAGGAGTGGGATCAGATCTATGCCGACGGATGGCGAATTTTCCGTGACTATTTCTATGTCGACAACCTTCACGGAGTGGACTGGGCGGAGGTAAAAGCCCGCTATAGTGTGCTGCTGCCTCATGTCAGCCACCGTGCCGACCTGGATTACATCCTCAACGAGATCGTCTCGGAAAGTAATGCCGGCCACTCCTATGTGGACTGGGGTGACTTTAAAAATGTCAAACGGATAGATACCGGCTTGCTGGGCGCCGACCTGGTTGCCGATGGGGCGGCAGGAAGATACCGGATTGCGAAAATTTTCCAGGGGGAGAACTGGAATCCGGTGCGCCGTTCGCCGCTGACCGAAATTGGGGTGGACGTGAAGGAAGGAGATTACCTGGTGAGAATCAACGGGAAAGAGGTCACTTTGGCAGACAATCCATATTCTTTGCTCGAAAACAGTATCGGCAGAAAGGTGGAACTGACTGTCAGTGGAAAACCGGATGCCACGGATGCCCGCACAGCGCTTGTGAAACCCATCGCCAGCGAACTGGAGTTGATGGCTTTCAACTGGGTGAATGAGCGCCGTGCCATGGTCGATAAACTGTCGGGGGGAAGGATCGGTTACATCTATGTCCCCAACACCTCCACCGACGGAAACCGCGAACTCTTTCGTGGCATGTATGCTTACCACGACAAGGAAGCCCTGATCATCGACGACCGCTACAACGGGGGAGGGTTCATCCCCGACCGGATGGCAGACCTTCTCGACCGCCATACCCTGGTGTACTGGCACCGCAACGGACTGCTCCCCACCAAGGCTCCCGGCGTGGCCCATGACGGCCCCAAGGTGATGCTCATCAACGGATACTCCTCCTCAGGAGGGGATGCTTTCCCATATTTCTTCAAGAAGCTTGGACTGGGACAACTGATCGGTACCCGCACCTGGGGCGGACTGGTGGGCATCTCCGGGAATGCACGTCTCGTGGATGGCGGCTATATTTCAGTGCCGAGGTTCGGAATCTTCGACAAGGAGGAAGGATGGATTATCGAAGGCATTGGCGTTTACCCCGATATCGAAGTGGTCGACCGTCCGGAACAACTGGCCAAGGGTGTGGACCCCGGAATTGAAAAAGCCGTGGAAGTGCTTTTGAAAGAACTGGAAGTCCGTCCTGTGAAAAAGGTCACCATACCCGCCGCTCCCGACCGGTCGAAGTGGATCGAGAAAGAGATCAGATAAATGAGATAAAATAGCGATCAGGCTGATGGCCTTTTAATCTTCTTTTTCGATAGTGATCAGCTCCCTGAACAACGCTTTGTTTTCGTTGATCTTGGCTTCGCTGCCATAAACACAGTAAACATTCTGTGCCAGCACGTCCCTGACCATCGGGCTCATCCCCCTGATGTCTTCCGCCGTGGTTGAGAGAATTTCTTTCCTTTCCTGGTTCAGCATATCGGCAGTGGTTTTTTCAAAGTAATACTGCATGGCGGTCCGGCCTTTCTGGGAAGCGGACTTCGGCTGATCGATCCGGGCAATGGTGCCAATGATGAAGCGTGTCATCGCCTGCTCATCAGCCTGAAATTTCTCCAGGAAAACCGGGGTGGCGTCATAGTTGTCGAGGGTTTTCTTCAGGTTAGGATCGCGGTACGACATGAAGTAGGCACCCCCGGCAGGGGAGAAGGAGGAAAATCCGCCGTAGGCGCCTCCCATGACCCGGATGGTGGACTGAAGCCAGTCGGTGCTGATGACCTGGTTCAGCACGCTGATTTTCCCGTTCCATTGGTAACCCAGGTTTTTAAAGTTACTGGCCTGGACGACATATTGCACCTTGGAAGCAGATAAGAGGGCTTCATTTCCCTGGTTAAAATGAAAATTCCACGGTTGAAACTCCCCGCTTCCTTCCGGCAGGATATCGGCAGTTTCTTCCACCGCTTGTAAGAAACCTGGCAGTTCGGCGGGAGAACAGGTGACCGATGCGATCAGGTTTTTGCGGTTAAAAAGCAGCTTCGCCGTTTCTTCCAGATTCTTGCTGATTTCAGGGTATTTTTCGTCGAAATTGGAAACCAGGCCGGAAAGGAATCTGTAGTAATCCAGTCCGCTCGTTAGTTCTCCATACATCCCGCTCCGCGAATAATAGGAAGATACCCGGGTGCGTGCGTAGTTGAGACCGTTCTGCTTGATGTCCGCATCGACCATGGCGAAGTGGCGCGTGAGCACTGATTTGAGCCTGGCCGTATCGCTGTAGTTGGACCGGACCAATATTTCAGCCATCAGTCCGGCCATTTTGCCGGTTTTTTCAGATGTGGACTTGGCGGAGACAAGGAGTTTGGGCACCATTCCTTCATCCATCCTGTTTTCCAGGAAGGTATTCAGTTCACTGCTGAATCCGCCGGTATGAATATTCAATTCGTTGTCCAGTTCCCCGAAGGTGAAATTTTCCGTATTCATCTTTCCCAGAATGGATGACAACAGGGCCGCATAAGGAATCTTGTCCTGCGGAAGTGCCCGTGTATCAAAGTAGTAAGTGGCATACACGATGCCGTTGGTGAACTGGTCGCTGTACATCACCGGAATCCCCGAAGCTTTTTTGGCTGTGACAGGATAAAACTCAGTTTCAGCGGGAATATCCGACAATTGAAGCATGGGGATGGTCGCCAGTGCTTCTGGGGTGTCTTCACTTTTCTGGAATTGTTCCAGTTGCCGGGTTTCGTTGATGATGGAGTCGAGCTGGGCTTCGCTCATTGAAGCTTTCAGGGTGGCCAGGGACCTGGTTATCTCCGCATCCCGCCTTGACTGAAGCCCCGGTTCGGGTTTCAGGGTGAGAAGCAACGCATGGGGATTGTTGACCAGGTATTTGTCAACCAGGGATTCCAGGAGTTTGTTTTCTGTTCCGGCCTTCACTTCCGCCAGAGGTTTTTCAAACTCCAGTCCGGTGAAGGGATCTCCTGAATAGATCCAGGGTTGCTGATTTTTAAACATGTACATCAAACCTTTCTGCGCCGTGTTTCCTTCCCGAAGGTTGAATTCGGCCCGGTTCAGGATCCCTTCGATGGTGGTTTTATCGAGTCCTTCAGCCACTACCTTCCGCAAGGTGGAAAACACCACTTCACGGAAACGGTCACGATCTTCAGGATTGGCATTTTGCACCACGATGGCAAATACGCTTTGCTGCATCTCCATAAACCATCCCATCACCTCACTGCCGATCCCGGCTTCCTGCAAGGCCAGCCTGATAGGCGCAGTCTCATGATTCACCAGCGCATTGGCGAGAATGTCAAAAGCCATGCTCGTGGTACGTTCCTCAGAAGGGTGAGTCACAAAACTCATGGTGAGATAGGTGTTGTCCTTCACCGAACTGCCCTCGGGAACAGCATAAGCCTCTTCCACAACTTGCATCTCCCTGAAAGGCTTCTGAAAGGGGATCTCCACGATGTCATCCGAAACATCGTAATTCACCAGGTAATGGTCATTGATAAACTGAAGCTCCTGGTTCAGGTCGGCATCCCCATACAGAAAAATGTAACTGTTCGAGGGATGGTAAAACTTCTGGTGGAAAGCTTTAAAATACTCCTGTGTCAGACCCGGAATGGCGTCGGGATGGCCGCCCGACTCCCTTCCATATGTGTTGTCGGGAAACAGATTTTTACTGATCCGGTAATACAGTTCTGTCATTGGATCGGAAAAAGCCCCTTTCATTTCGTTGTAAACCACCCCCTTGTATACCAAAGGGGCATTTTTATCATTCAGTTCAAAATGCCATCCTTCCTGCTTCAGAATGCGTGAATCTTCCAGCATGACCGGGTTGAAGACCGCGTCGAGATAAACGTGCATCAGGTTAAAATAATCTTTGTTGTTCATGCTGGCCACCGGGTAAGTGGTAAAATCAGATGACGTCATCGCATTCAGGAAGGTGTTTAAAGATCCTTTCAGCAAAACGTCAAAAGGACTTTTTACCGGGAAATTTTTGGAACCGTTCAATACGGAATGTTCCAGAATATGCGGTGTGCCGAAGTCGTTCTCGGGAACGGTTTTAAAGGCTATGTTGAAAAGCTTGTTGGGATCGTCGGCCGCGATTTTCAAAAGGCGCGCACCGCTTTTTTTATGGACAAAATAGAGACATTCGGCGTTTACTTCCTTGACAAAACGTTTTTCGACGAGTTTGAAACCATTGTATACTTCGTCCACTTTAAACTGTTCAGGGTTTCCGCATGAACTCACAATGGCCGCAAAGGCAAGGATCAGGATGGATGGAATATTTTTGTTCATTGTTCAGATATTTGTTGTTAATAAAACGCGGTTTTAAAGGGGCGCAAATTACAACAAATATCGCGAACGGAATATAATTCTGTTTTGAATTTATCAGGGATCACGATTCAATAATTGCTTCACAATCCCTGAGAAGCTGATCGATTGCCGGTTGTGTGAGGAAACATTCAGCGTTGCATATCCGGCGTTGGTGATCTGGAGGTTCAGTCGGTAGAGGTCTTTGGGTGCTTTCACTTCCATATGGATGGTAAATCCTTTCCGGTCTTCATCAACAACGATGAAGTTTGGGTTTTCTGAGAATTTGATGCCTCCGTCGGTTTGGCCATAATCGGCGGTGTAGGCCACACCGTAAAAGGGAAGCCAGGCCACTGCCGAGTCCCCTGCAATATCAAGGGTGTATTCCGAGGTCAGGTGGATGGATCCTCCTCCCAGGGGATGGGCGATCTGCGCCACGAACCTGATATTGCGTTCCTCTACCATCCGGGCAATTTCTGCGGCCTTGGCCTCTTCCCGGGCCTTTCTCTCCGCCCTGCGCCCTTCAGAACCGGTGACAGCACAGGACAATACGACAAAGGTCAATCCAATCAAAACGACATTCTTCATGATATTCCTGTTTGTTAAAGATGAGCTGTTTATGCAGTATTTCATTAACAAAAACCATTCCATACCGACGTCCGGAAACTCATGGATTCACCGTTTTGATTACTGCCGGAATTTTATCACATTTGCGGAAATATAAACCGTTCGCATGGCCTTAAACTACCTCTTTATTTTCTTTTTTCTGGTTGCTTTTGTGATCGGATTGGCCAAACTCCTTTTCCTGGGTGATACGGAAGTGTTTACTGCCATGGTGAATTCCACTTTCGACAATGCCAAAACCGGATTTGAAATTTCCCTGGGACTGACCGGGGTACTGACCCTGTGGATGGGAATCATGAAAGTGGGAGAGAAGGGTGGGGTGGTGAATCTTTTTTCAAGGGCGATAGGTCCTTTCTTTAACAAGCTCTTCCCTGATCTGGGGAAAAGCCACCCTGCTTATGGCTCGATCATCCTCAATATCGCCGCCAACATGCTGAACCTCGACAATGCCGCCACCCCCGTCGGATTACAGGCAATGAGGGAGATGCAGGAAACAAATTCTAAAAAGGATACCGCCAGCGACCCGATGATCATGTTTCTGGTGTTGAATACTTCCGGGCTGACCATCATTCCGGTGACCATCATGGTGTACCGGGCTCAGTTGGGTGCAGTTAACCCTGCCGATGTCTTCCTTCCCATCCTGATTGCAACCTATTTTTCGACCCTCGTCGGACTTGTAGCCGTTTCGCTGTACCAGAAAATTAACCTGCTCAACAAGGTTGTCCTTGCTTACCTGGGAAGCCTGACCCTTCTGATCGGAGCACTGATCTGGTATTTCTCCACCCTGGAGCAGGAACAGATCACGCACATTTCGGCACTGGTAAGCAATGTGATTCTCTTTTCCATAATCGCAGGCTTCATTCTTTCGGGGGTTGTCAAAAAAATCAACGTCTACGAAGCCTTCATCGAAGGCGCCATCGATGGTTTTAAGACGGCGGTGAAGATCATCCCTTATCTGGTGGCCATTCTTGTGGCCATCGGGGTTTTCAGGGCTTCAGGGGCGATGGAGTGGCTTTTGTCGGGTTTGTCATGGGTGGTGGCGCAACTGGGATTAAATACCGATTTCATTCCGGCTATGCCCACAGCCTTCATGAAACCTTTGAGCGGCAGCGGAGCTCGCGGCATGATGGTGGATGCCATGACAACCTATGGCGCCGATTCCTTTGTGGGGAGACTGGCTTGCATTTTCCAGGGAGCCACCGATACTACCTTTTATATTATCGCCGTCTATTTCGGGTCGGTGGGCATCAAAAAAACACGCTATACCGTGGTATGCGGACTGCTGGCCGACCTGGCAGGGATTCTTGCAGCCATCTTCCTGGGTTATCTCTTCTTCCACTGATCCTTTTCCCCTGCCGCCTCGAGCATCTCAGGGCGGGCGACGTCGCCACAGAAGAGCTTGAAGCCCTGTCTGCGGAGGATTTCCACATTGGTAGGGTTGCTGTCGAGGATGGTTACCGTAACTGCTGGATCAGGATATCGTGTGCCAGCAAAAGCTGCTGCTATGTTTTGTCAGGAATGTGAAAACCAGGAAAATGCTTTTTTATTTCCGGGGTATTGGTATCGGCGCCTCTTGACGTGATCAGCCGGCTGATGGTCCAGGCTTTCATCTGCGACTCAGGGAAGGGGGTCATCATGGCGGCAATTTCTTCACGTGGCAAAGATGGATTCAGCCAACGTGCCTCCTGTTCGAGGGAAAGAATCAGGGGCATCCGCTTTTTGGAGTTGTGGATTTCCGCCATCATCGGATTGGCATCGGTGGTGAGGATCGAATAGGTGAACAGAGGATCTTTTCCGGGGAGTGTCCAAACATCCCAAATGCCGCCAAATGAGAAAATCCCCTCTTCCGTAAGCGTGATGTACCAGGGGATTTTGCTGTTTCCTGCGGTCTGCCATTCGAAGAAGCCATCGGCGGGAACGAGACATCGTTCCGACAGGATGGGTTTCCGGAACGAGGGTTTTTCGAAGGCTGATTCCGACCGGGCGTTCAGGGTGAGCGACCGCATGTTCACGGCCTGTTCTTCATCCCTGACCCAGGAAGGTATCAGACCCCAGTTCATCAGGGCAATTCCTTTGCCGGGTGGGGCGGTGACCACAGGCATTTGCGGAAAGGAAAACCCGTTAACATGATGGGTGGGTGTCCAGTCATCAGCGTGCGGAAACGGGGCATTGTAACGGTTCTCCAGATTCTTCGCCCCCTGGCTCATGGAATAGTGAAAGCACATACAACAATATTGATGAACTAAAGGTACGAAATTTCGGGATTAAGGTTAAGATGTATGGCGTAGACCGCTGGAGCTCTTAAAGGTCTCTATTCCGGCGAGCGCATTGACTACATCCGTCATTGTTGGATAAAACAACCACCGGCTTGTCTCGGAGCGCTGGGTTGAAAACCCTTTCACAGGAAGCATAAAAGCTATTGCAGTTAATAAGCGCAAACAGTTTTGACGGGCATTGACCTGTCTGGTATGTTCCGGGGTTCATTTTTCAAGGGCATCATAGTACTCCATCAGCAGAACAAGATCTTCAGCCTTGCTAAACCTGATTTTGTTCCTTTTTATGAAATCCTCGATTTCTGAAGGGTAGTCCCCGAGAATTTCAGCCAGATTTTTCCTGTTTTTTAACCGTTTGGCTTCTCCGGGGAGAATCCTGAGGTAAAAATCATCCTCCGTCCGGGCAAAATGGGCGGGGACGGCATCTCTGTAAGCTCCTGCGGGTTCGGCAGGTTTCAGCAATACGTTCTTTTTCTGCAGCAGAAGGGCTTTCCCTTCTGAAAGGACCCTGAAATATCCCTTTTCAATCCTGTTGGCGAAGGCATAAGGGCAGTAGACGTACTTCTCTTCCCCGATCATGGCGTATTCGATCAGGTCGGGCAAGCCGATGTTGAAATTATGACCTTCCTCATTGCGGAATTCGATCTGGTTGGAATAGATATTCAGCCTGAGGGGAATCCCTGTATAACGCTGGCGTGAGGTGGTTACGATTTCACCGGGGATGAATTCCACGCGGTCATAGGGTGATCCGCCGACTTCACTGGTTTCGCCGACTTTGTCGTTATACTGGTATTTCCTGAATTCCCGGTAAAAATCGTCGAGTGACATGTTGACGATCATCTGCGCGGAACCCCATCCCGAAAAAAACATTCCCAGACAAACCAGGAGGAAAACTTTTCTCATAGTTCCCAGATTTTTCTTTTAAAGCCCTAAAATTAGTTATTTTTTGGCTTCAAAAGGTTAGTTTTGTTTTTGAAACGAAGGAACATGAACGCAGATCATCATCATTCCCGGCATCATCCCCGGCAAAGACTGGTGGCGACCCTTTTGCTGAATGTTGTCATAACGGTGGCACAGATCATTGGCGGCATCATTTCGGGCAGTCTGGCGCTGATCTCTGATGCTCTTCACAACCTGAGTGACGCCCTGGCGGTGCTACTTGCCTGGATTGCCAATTATCTGGCAGGAAAACCCAGGACTCACCGGGTGAGTTTCGGATTCCAGCGGGCTGAAATTCTGGCTGCTTTCATCAATGCGCTGGTGCTTATTGCTATTTCCGTATACCTGGTCATTGAAGCGATCCGCCGTTTCATCCATCCGGAAGTCGTCGACCCCCTCTGGATGTTCTGGCTGGGACTCCTGGGCCTGGTAGCCAACGGCATTTCCGTGATGATCCTTTATGGCGGAAGAAAACATAATATCAACATGAAGGCGGCATATCTTCATCTGCTCGGGGATGCTATGACTTCCCTGGCAGTGGTTGCCGGAGCCATTGCCATCCATGCCATGGGATGGTTCTGGGTGGATCCTCTGATTACCCTCCTGATCAGTTTTTACCTGATGTTTCACACTTGTACCATTCTCCGCGAATCGGTGGAAATCCTGATGCAGATGTCCCCGGCAGGGCTTGACACCTCCGGGGTTGCGGAAACCATAACGGCCGTTGAGGGCGTTCACTCCATCCACCATATTCACATCTGGAAACTCAATGACACGAAAATCCATTTTGAAGGGCATGTGGTCCTTCCGGCCGATGCATGGGTCTCAGAAACGGCAGAAGTCCACCACAAGGTGCAAAAAGTGCTCCGGGAAAAATATGACATCAGCCACGTAACCCTTCAGTTTGAGTTCAGAAACAAGCCGGAGCCTGATTGCGACTGTTGAAGCGTGGATTGTTTACAAAAGAACATTACTAAACCAATTATCATGAAGAATTATCTCATTCTGTTGTTGCTTGCGGCAGCAATGCTGTTTTCCTCCTGTAAGAAAACTCCTGCTCCGCAACCCCTGGCTCCTGTGCCTGATGAAAGGCAGATGAACTGGCACCGGATGGAGTTTTACGCATTTGTCCATTTCAATATGAACACTTTTACGGGCATGGAATGGGGCACGGGGGGCGAGGATCCGGCGCTTTTCAACCCCACTGCCCTGGATTGCCGCCAGTGGGCGAAGGTATGCAGCGATGCCGGGATGAAGGGCATCATCATCACCGCCAAACACCACGACGGCTTCTGCCTCTGGCCATCGGCGTATACTGAACATTCGGTTAAAAATTCACCCTGGAAGGAGGGAAAGGGCGATGTGGTCAGGGAATTGTCAGAAGCCTGCAGTGAGTACGGCCTGAAATTCGGGGTTTACCTCTCGCCCTGGGACCGCAACCATTCCGAATATGGCAGGCCGGAATACATTCCCTATTTCCGAAACCAGCTCAGGGAGTTGCTCACCAGTTACGGGGAGGTTTTTGAAGTTTGGTTTGACGGTGCAAACGGCGGAACGGGATGGTACGGCGGCGCCAATGAAAACAGGGTAATTGATGCCAAAACCTATTATGAATGGCCTGCCACGTATGATATTGTCAGAGAACTGCAACCCGGTGCGGTTATTTTCTCCGATGCCAGCGATATCCGATGGGTAGGGAATGAAGAGGGATGGGCTCGTCCTACCAACTGGAGCACCATCAACAAGAATGCCTTTCGGGAATCGGACATGCAAAACCGGGAGATTCTCCACTCGGGAGAAGAAGGGGGCACTGACTGGGTGCCCGCCGAGGTGGATGTATCCATCAGGCCGGGATGGTATTACCATCGTTCGGAGGACCACAAGGTGAAATCCCTTTCTGAATTGCTCAATATCTATTATGAATCGGTAGGACGCAACGCCTCCCTTTTGCTGAATCTTCCGGTAGATGACCGCGGACTGGTCCATGAGAAGGATGTTGAAGCCCTGATGAAGCTGGCGGAGGCCTTGAAAGCCGATTTCGCGGTTGATCTGGCGGCTGGAAGAAAAGTGATGGCTTCGAACGTCAGGGGAAACGCGCGTAAATTCAGGGCATCAAATGTAAACGACGGAAATCCGCAAACCTATTGGGCTACGGATGACTCTGTCATGCAGGCTTCTCTGACGCTGGATTTTGGCAAAGATTTGTCTTTCAACCGGTTTATGGTTCAGGAATTTATTCCGCTGGGACAGCGGGTGAAGCGTTTCACCGTAGAAGCCCTGGTAGATGGCACCTGGCAGATGATCGCAGAAGAGACGACCATCGGCTACAAGCGGATTCTCCGGATCCCGGAAACCACCGCCCGTCAGGTGCGTTTTTCGGTAACCGATTCCCGGGCGTGTCCTCTGATTTCCAACCTGCAGCTCTTCTTGGCTCCCAAAGTCATGGAAATGCCGGTCATATCGCGTGACCAGGAACCATTTGTCACCATCAGCGCCGCAGACCCGGGCACTGACATCCACTTCACCACCGACGGGTCGGAACTTTCGGCCTCCTCAGCCCGGTACGACTCTCCCTTTGTATTCAATACCAAAGGGGAAGTCGGGTCGTTTTAGTTCCACACTCCCGCAATGGGCTGCCGGCAGGATTTGCAACTTCCGTTTTCCAGGTTATCTGACAGGATGGAATAACCCCTCCGCTCAATGACCAGTTTCCCGCATGACGGACAAAGTGTGTTTTCAAACCCTCTTCCGGGAACGTTTCCGATGTAGACATATTTCAATCCTTCGGCGACGGCTGCCTCCCGGGCTTTGAGCAGGGTATTCAACGGTGTGGAGGGGAGCTGGGTGAGCTTGTAGAGGGGCGTGAAGCGGCTGAAATGGAGGGGAGCATCACGGAATCCATTTTGCGCCAGCCATTTGCACATCCTGCTGATCATGTCAAGGTTGTCGTTCCAGGAGGGGACAATGAGGTTGGTGATCTCCAGCCAGACCTTGCTTTTCTGCAAAGCCACCAGGGTGTCCAGGACAGGCTGCATCTTCCCGCCGGTAAGTTTCAGGTACACTTGGCTGTCAAAAGCTTTTAGGTCGATATTGGCCGCATCAAGATGAGAAATCAGCTTTTTCAGCGGTTCCGGATTAATAAAACCGTTGGATACCATGATGTTACGGATTCCCTTTTCCGAAGCCAGTTTGGCAGTATCGAACATGTATTCGTAAAAAGAGATGGGTTCCGAATAGGTGTAGGAAATCGAAGCACAGTCGCTTTCAATACAGCTCTTCACCACGTCGGGAGGCATCAGGTCCACATTGCGGGTTTTCGCCGGACTGGTCTGGGAGATTTCCCAGTTTTGGCAGTTCAGACAGGCGAAATTGCATCCTGCAGTGGCAATGGAAAATGTCCTGGTCTTCGGCATGAAATGGAGGAAGGGCTTTTTTTCGACCGGGTCGATGTGAACGGCGCAGGGATTTCCGTAAGCCACGGAATAGAGTTTGTTGCCTTTGTTGATACGGTTACGGCAGGTGCTCTCCTCACCGGGTTTCAGGGTGCATTCATTGGGGCAGATGCCGCATTGCACCCCCCGGGGCGTCACCGTGTAAAAGTGGGCTTCGGTGGTGAATTTTCCGGGATCCTTACCTGCAGAGGCGACCATGGCGAAGCCAGGACAGGCCAGACAGGCCGCACCGGCAGCAGTTAACCTGAGGAACTCCCTTTTTGTCATGGTTCCCATAAAATGTGTTTTTTGACCCTAAAGATAGCAAAAACCGTTCCGGAGACCAGCTGTTTCAGGATTATTTGCGCACCAGGTTGATCCCCGCGACCAGAAGGTTGAGTCCGGCCATAATGAAACAACTTCCGTAAACCCCCGCCACGGGAACCAGCAGGGTGGTGATCACCAGTGCGCCCAGGGCGGAGCCCCACAGGTCGGCGGCATACACCGAAACTGCCGCACGTTGTTCTCCGGCAGGGTACATCCTGGTGGTGGCGACGTACTGGAACCCTGTGAGGAACGAGGGAGCCAACAATGCCGGAATGAAGAGTACCCAGAGGAGAAAGGGGGAATGGATGAACTGTTCCGATTTCCACAGAAGGGGCAGCAAAACCATAAAAAGGGCCAGCATCAGCTGTCCCGACAGAAAATGACCCCTGCTGGTGTTCACCCGGTTTCCGGCAGAAGATCCCAGCGCCAGCCCGCCCATGAAGAGCGCAAAGATGAGTCCGATGGCCGCGTAGAGATTCCCGAAAACCACCTGAAACCAGAAAATAAGGAGGATTTCCGCTGAAGAGGCCGTCAGTCCGGTGACAAACATTCCTGCAGTGACCCGATTCATCCGGAGCAGGAAAATCATCACCAGAAGGGCCGGAATCAGCAGCAGGGAGAAATTGCGGCCCATAAACTGGGAGAGGTAGCGGAGGGTGTGGTAAAATACCGGCAGGGGTTTCATGTCGGTGTTCTTTATCGTGATTCCCCCGATATTCTCCATAATGCTCTTTTCGCGCGCTTCCACCGAAAAATCATCCATGTAGCCGGCATTGACATAGCTTCCTTGGATTCCCCTGGCGGTCGAAAGTTCACCCATCCGGACCGATAAAGTGTCATCAGAGGCTATGAAATAATCGCGTTCCCCGGCGACGATCCTGACATGACTGAAAGCGCCTGACAACGTATGGAAAAGGGAAGCCTCCAGGTTGATTTTCTCCGGCGAGATGTAATTTCCCGATGGGGAAATTCCGTAAATCACCACGCCGCCGGTATTGAGTCTTTGTTTAAGTAGTTTTATAAAACCATCAGTATAATAGCGATTTATCTGCATGCTTGAAGGGTCGGGTACAGCCATGATGACTACATCCCAGTTCTCTCTGTTCCGCCTGATGGTTCTGCGGGCATCGCCCCGGAGGATGGCAATCCGTTCATCTGCGGAAATCTCAATATGCGGTTTGATCAACTTCGTAAGTCCCGGGTTGATTTCCACATAATCGAGCTTTTTGATTCCGGGATATTTAAAAACTTCGGCAGCCATGGCAGCAAGATCGCCCGAGACCACCAGGGCTTTTTCAGGAGCGGGATGCTGAAAAAGGGCATAGTGGACAAACTCCTCGCTTACGATGGCGTCACCTGTGGTGAAGAGAAGTGATCCGTTTTCAAATATCGTTTTTTCCTCTCCGTTGCTGCAAACCGTGAGGTTGCCGAAGGGAGTTTCATGGGTGGCCACCACCTCCTGGGTTTTGAAAAGTAACGATTTAATTTTTAGGTCCAGCGGAAAAACCAGGAAGAGAGACAGGAGGGTCAGGAAAAGGAGTGCGGCAGGGATGTGCCGTTTTTCTTTTCGGAGTATCCATAGTACGACAACGAGCAGGAGGGATGTTAACAGGAGGGATTCCATGATGCTGAGCCAGCGGATCAACAGGAAGGAGACGGCAACGCCGCCCAGGAGGCTTCCGGCAGTTTCCACGGCATAAATGAGGGGGAAACGGAACTTTCCTTCTTCCCCGGCTTTCACCAGCAGGGCGAAGGCGTAACCCGACAAAAGGCAGAGGGGGCCCAGAAGCACCAGGAGAACCAGTACAAACCACAGGGGATTCACCAGGGTCCCCGGCAGAAAAATGAGATTACGGCCCAGATTCATCACCACGGCGGTCAGCGGGGGAAGAAATGCCATCATCAGGAAAACGCGGGTCACGGCTGCCATAGGCGATCCTTTCCGGAATGAGCGCCCGAGCCAGCTGCCTATTCCCGTAAGAAACATCCAGGCCGCCAGAGTCCATGCCATCATCACTTCGTTCCCCTGGAAGACGGTGGTGATTTCACGGATCAGCAACACCTGCACGACCATGGTAAAAAAGCCCAGCATCAGGGCCAGATTCTTCAATTTCTGCGGGGCAGCGATAAGGGCTGCATCCGGAATGATTGGATGAGTCGCGTTGTTCGACGGATTCTCCTTCCTGAAAATTTTCAGGTACCAGGAGAGGTGCCACCCCAAGTGGATGGCAGCCACTACACTCAACAGGATGCCGGCGTCGACATGCCACTTCATCATGGTTTCCAGCCAGGGCCATTCCAATTTGTAGTTGACTCTGACGGCCAGCAGGATGCCCAGGATGCCGCATGCCAGAAAAGAGATAAGGAGCAGGGTGTTCCAGATCTTCCGGTGGGTGATCCGGGTAAGCATGCCGGCCTTTACCAGAACGGAGGAAACCAGATAGGCTCCGAGGGAAAGCAGCAGGATGGGTATGATATGGTAAGGGGCTTGCATCACTTCCCTTTTTTGAAGCGGGCATCCGGGAAATCTTCTTCTCCGAAAACCAATGCCTGGTAAGTATAAAGTTCGACATCGTCCTGCCTCCAGCTGTCCCAGTTTAATCCCGCTTTGTCCCGGGCGCAGTGCCCCAGAAATTCCTCCACCGTCCAGCCGGTCTCTTCCGCCACCTGGGGCAGGAAAGTGC
Source organism: Prolixibacteraceae bacterium UBA1413 (assembly GCA_002304925.1). Classification (GTDB taxonomy): domain Bacteria; phylum Bacteroidota; class Bacteroidia; order Bacteroidales; family Prolixibacteraceae; genus UBA1413. Next base: position 85,873 of record DBPT01000010.1, on the reverse strand, counting down.
CCGACCGGTTCCCCTTGCGGATGTAAATCCCATCTTTCCCCAGGCGGAATTCATCGATGGAGGAAATCCGCTTCAAAGGTGTGAGGACCGAAATTTCGATGTCGATCCGATCCATTTCGCGGATGGTGACCGGGGTAAACCGAGTATCGCGGATGGCCGACGAGATGGCCATTTCCTGAATGGTCTGGTGCAGGGGATTCTGGGAAGCGAAATTGCCGATACAACCCCTGAGTTCCCCGTTTTTCTTCAGGGTAACGAATGCCCCGGCTTTCATGGTCAGGTTGGTATTCAGCGATTTCTCCGGAACCGTCGGGAGGCTGCGATGGCTCAGAAATGAGACGATGGTATTGCGTGCCAGTTCCAGCAATCGCAGTTTGTCACTCTCCGGAAGGTCGAAATCATCGCTCTTTTCCGGTCCCGACCTACGGAATAGGGCCATGACCTGGTATCCCACCACCCTTTCCCGGTCTCCGTAGGACGAATGGCCGCTGTTGCGGTACATCACCTTCCGGTATTCCGTTTCCGGGATCTTTTCCGTGATTTTCAGCAGGGTGAGTGCAGGCAGCCATCCGCAAATCGAGGTCACCAGTTCAGGTCCGTACGTTTCCTCATTCCGGCGGATGGTGGTGAGGAATTCAGCAGGGTCGTTGGAGGCAATGGCGTCCGCAGTGCTTTTGTCAGCTTTTACGGCATCCTCCATGGCCGGGTAGTGGGAAAAATCGGCGCTGATAACAAAGAGATTGTCGTTCGTGAAATAAGGGGACAGCATCTCCGCCAAAACTTCCGCCGTTTTTTCGGAATCGCCGCCCACCAGGATGGGAATGATGGAAAAGGGCTTTTTTAGCCAATACTGCAGAAAGGGTAGTTGCACCTCGATGCAGTGTTCTTCTTTGTGGGGTGCCTGATTGTCCACGATCAGCCTGTGTTTCTGAACCAGTTCGCTGGCAAGGGGATCAATGGGAACCTTCCCCAGTGGCGTGACAAAATTGCCCTGCGTGTAAATGGCAGCCCCGTTGAACCAGGTTCTGTGGGCCGGACCGATGATGAAGATGTGCCTGAAGGATTTGTCACGTTCCAGCATTCTGAAACCTGCGGCAGCCACCTCCCCCGAAAAAATATACCCGGCATGGGGAACCACCAGGGCCAGGGGCTGCTCATCAGAAGAAGTGGTTTCCGTCCTGAAAAATGCTTTCAGCATCTTTGTCAGGTCCCCGGCATCGGAAGGATAAAACGATCCGGCAACGGCGGGTACACGGTCGGTTTTTCCTTTTTCAGCAGGCTGCGAATGACAAGCCATGGAAAAAACAAACAAAACCCCGACAATGACCGATCCCAGTTTTTTAATCATGTCCATTCAGATGAAATATTAAACTACTGATTCACAAAGTTAACACAAAGGAGCCATGTTTTTACCCGGAACAGGTTTATTTCCTTTGAATATACTTCACATCAGCAAATGGGGATGTTTTGGCTTGCACTTGTTTCATTTACAAAAGATATGTTTATTTTTAGGTTTTAAAACCAATATTATGAACAACAATCGCAGGGATTTTCTGAAAACGGCGACCCTGGCTGCCGCAGGTGCCGGAATGGCGGCGGCGGTGCCGGGGTGTGTCCCAAAAACTACAGTGGAGGAGCCTGTCAGATCCATAGGCAGGTCTTCGAACCGGATCGGCGTTTCCACCTATTCCTTCTGGCAGTTCAACGGTCCTAAGGAGAATGTGCCCATCGAAATGTGCATCGAGAAAGCTGCCGAAATGGGCTTTGACGGTATTGAGTTTCTTCTGATGCAGATGACTTCCGAAGAGAACAGCTATCTCCAGATGCTCAAACGGAAAGCTTTTCATGCGGGCCTTGACATCATGGGATTCAGCACCCACCAGGGATTTGTCTTTCCCGACAAGAAGACACGCGACGAGGAGATCGCCAAGACCATCCACCAGATCGAACTGGCTTACCAGTTGGGGATTCCCACCATGCGGCTCAATACCGGCAGGTGGCGTACCATCGAATCGTTCGACGACTTCATGGCCAACAAAGGGATAGAGCCTGTATTGGAAGGATATACCGACGATCAGGGTTTTGAGTGGGTGATCGACGCCATCCAGCAATGCCTGCCCACGGCTGAGAAGTGCGGAGTGGTGCTCGGACTGGAGAACCACTGGGGTTTGGGACGCACCGCCGCCGGCGTGCTCAGGATTGTCGATGCCGTCAACTCGCCCTGGCTTCAGGTGACCGCCGATACCGGCAACTTCCTCGAAAACCAGTACCAACAGCTCGAAATGCTGGCCCCCAAAACCTTCCTGGTCCAGGCCAAGACCTATTACGGGGGCGGAAAATGGTACACCCTCGATATCGATTACAAGAAGGTGGCTGAGATTTTCCGTAAAGCTGGATACAAGGGCTATGTCTCCCTGGAATTCGAGGGGAATGAATCCCCCCTGGAAGCCATCCCCAAAAGTCTGGCCATGCTGCGCGAAGCTTTTCAGGTTCAGGAATAGGGGAGGATCGGAATGACGGGGTGGTTATTGCAAATGCTCCAGCCACTCCCGGAAACTGGCATACTTTCCGCTGATTTCCACCGACTGTTTTTTCCCTTTCATGAAGGCTGCCAGTTTATCGGGAAGGGGGACTATCCCCTTGCCGAGGATTTCCTCCATGGTGGAGGTGAACTTGGCTGGATGGGCGGTCTCCAGGAAAGTGCCGGTCTCGTCTTTGTTGAGTTGTTCTTCGAGGGCGGCATATCCGCAGGCGCCATGGGGATCGCAGAGGTATCCCGTTGTGTCGTGCACCCTTCTGATGGTCTCTTTTATGCCCTTATCGTCGATCCGGAATCCCGACACAAGGGTTCTGATTTTCTGCCAGGAATGACCGTACAGGTCGAGGATACGGGCGAAATTACTGGGAGCACCTACGTCCATGGCGTTGGCGATGGTTTCCACGGAAGGCCGGGGTTCGTATTTTCCGGTTTTCAGGTACTTAAAGACCACGTCATTGCTATTGTTGGCGGCGATGAATCGCGACACGGGAAGTCCCATCTCCCGGGCAAAGAGTCCGGCCGTCTGATTGCCGAAGTTGCCGCTGGGTACGGCCACCACCCAGGCTTCTCCGTGAAGGGCTCCCTGTTCTCTTAACCGGGCAAAGGCGTTGAAATAATAAAACGCCTGGGGCAGGAAACGGGCCACATTGATGGAGTTGGCCGAAGTCAGCGCCACTCTTTTGTTCAGCGCCTCATCGGAAAAGGCGGTTTTCACCAGCCGCTGGCAATCGTCGAAAGTGCCATCCACTTCCAGGGCCGTTATATTATGTCCTAGGGTGGTAAACTGTTTTTCCTGGATCTGGCTCACCTTTCCCTTCGGGTAGAGCACTACGACCCGGATGCCGTCCACCCCCAGGAATCCGTTGGCCACAGCGCTTCCCGTATCACCCGAGGTTGCCACCAGCACCGTGACCTGCCCGTTTTCTCCCATCAGGAAATATCGGAGCATGCGGGCCATAAACCGGGCCCCAACATCCTTGAAGGCCAGCGTGGGGCCGTGGAATAACTCCAGCGACCAGATGTTCCCGGTCACTGGTACTACCGGGCATTCAAAGGAGAGGGTGTCGTTTACGATGGTTCTCAGATCATCTTCCGGGATATCCTCGTCAAAGAAAAGGGCGGCCACCTCAAAGGCGATTTCCTGAAAGGTAAGCCGGTGGACGGACCTGAAGAAATCAGGGTCAAACCGCTTTATCCGCTCCGGCATATAAAGTCCGCCGTCGCCTGCCAGTCCGCGGATAACCGCTTCGCCGAGCGAAACGGGAGAGGAGATTTTACTGGTGCTGTAATACTTCACGAATGTTGAATCTTTTGTCCTTAATCTTAATCTTAATCTTAATCTTAATCTTAACCTCAAACAGCTGTCTTTTGTCTGGATTTTGCTCTGCTTAATGAACCGGTGGCAAAGAAAAGTCCTTTCACCTTCTAAGCAAAGTTTTCATGAATTCGTTTCCGCTCAACAATCCATAACCTCCTGTTTGAGCCGAGAATTCATCGAAATCGATCACGCCGTCAGCTTCCCTTCCCGGTGTATAGATGACGAAGGGTACAGCATCCCGGGTATGGGTGCGGATTGCGCATGGGGTGGGGTGGTCGGGGAGGAGGGCGATGGTCACGGATTCCTCCATGTTGTCGCAAGCCTCCATGATGGGTTTTACCACACGCTGATCGAGGTTTTCGATGGTTTTCACCTTCAGGGAGGGATTTCCCTCGTGTCCGGCTTCGTCGCTGGCTTCCACATGAAGGTATACCAGGTCGTGGTTCCTCAGGGCATCGATGGTCGCCCGGGCTTTCCCCTCGTAATTGGTATCATAGAGCCCCGTGGCGCCTTTCACTTTAATGACTTCCATGCCTGCGTAGACGCCGATGCCCTGGATCAGGTCGACGGCCGATATCACGGCTGACCTGCCGATGCCGTAAAGCTCCTGCAGGGTAGGCATCTGCGGCCGGTAACCCGGAGACCAGGGCCAGATGCAGGTGGCAGGATCCTTTCCCCCGGCTTTTCTTTTTTGATTTACGGGATGCTCCTCCAGCAGGGAACGGCTTCTTGCAATCAGGTAATTGAGAAGAGAGGCGGTTTTTCGGGCCTCTCCGTTTTGCGGCCTGACCAGCACCTGGCGGAACGGGGTGCCCATGACATCGTGGGGTGGCGTGCAGTCGAGATGTTTGCTGCCTCCCCCGATCACCAGGAGGTGGCGGTAAGAGACCCCCGGGTAAAAACGAATCATCTCATTTCCCATTGTTCTGGAGAGAAAGGCGATGATCTCCGCGGCCTCTTCCGTAGTAATATGTCCGGCTGAGTGATTCTTTATTTTCCCCTCTTCGATACAAACGAGGTTACACCGGAGGGCTAGGTCGCCGGGGGCTATGTCCACGCCTATGCTGGCGGCTTCCAGAACGCCACGTCCTTCAAACACCGCCTTTACATCGTATCCCAGCACCGCCAGGTTGGCAATTTCGCTCCCCGGCTGCATCCCCGCGGGAATGGTTTGGAGCATGCCGCTGCATCCCCGCTGTGCCAGCCTGTCCATGGCCGGCGTTCGGGCGACCTGCAGGGGCGTCTTGTTCCCGAGTTCCCCGATGGGCTCATCGGCCATGCCATCCCCGAGAATGATAACATACTTCATCTGTTTAAAATATTACGTTGTTGTGGTTCATTCTGTGAAACAGATGTAATATCCATGCGGCTTATTTTTGCGGCTATTGTCCGTTTCAGTGGTCGCAAGAAATAGCTTCGCAATTTTTCACCGGTTGGTGCATAAATGATGCATGGATATTTCATGACGAAAAATTTACAACCTCAACCTCAAACCTTACCCTTAAATGTTGGATACTTTGATAAGGTCGGCAAAGACCCCGGCGGCGGTAACTGCAGCTCCTGCTCCATAGCCCTTGATGAGCATCGGGAATTCATTGTACCGGACGGTCCGGTAAATGATCAGGTTGTTGCTCCCTTCCAGGTCATAAAAAGGATGACGGCTGTCAATCTCACGAAGCCCCACCTCGGCGTTTCCATCCTCAAAACTCGCAACAAAACGCCACTTCTTGTCCTGTTGTGCCAGGATTTTGCGTTTTTCCTCAAAAACTGGATCCAATGCCGGGATTTTTCGCCAGAATTCCTCCAGGTTTCCTTCGAAATATTCAAGCGGAATAAAAGGATTGACCCTGACATCCTCCGGATCGAGGCGATACCCCGATTCGCGTGCCAGGATCAGCAGCTTCCGCATGACATCGGTACCGCTAAGGTCGACCCGGGGATCCGGTTCCGTATAGCCTGCCTCCCTGGCCATCCTGATGGTTTTGCTCAATGGGATTTCTGCGGAAAGGGTGTTGAAGATGAAGTTGAGCGTTCCGCTGAGTACCGCCTCGATTTTCAGTACCTTATCGCCTGAGTTTACCAGGTCGTTGAGGGTGTTGATGATCGGTAAACCAGCTCCCACATTGGTCTCGAAGAGGAATTTGATGCCCTTGCGCTTTGCGGTTCGTTTCAGCCTGATGTAATTGTCGAAGCTGGAAGAGGCGGCGATTTTGTTAGCTGCCACGATGGAGATGTTCTCTTCCAGGATCTGCTGGTAAGCTGCCGCAACCTCTCCCGAAGCCGTACAATCGACAAAAACCGAGTTATACATGTTCAGGGAGATCATTTTCTCTATGAAACCTTTTACAGAGGAAGGTTCTCCTTTTTCGGAGAGATTTTCGGCATAACGGTTCACTTCGATTCCGTCCCGGTCGAAGAGCATGTTTTTCCGGTTGGCAATTCCGGCAAGCCGGATGTTGAGATGGCTTTCCCGTAGAAGCCGCTCCTGTTGTCCGCCGATCTGGCTGAGCAGGTGGCTCCCCACCAGCCCGGTACCTATGAGGAAGAGATTTAACTGGACATTTTCAGAAAGGAAGAAGGATTCATGGACCACATTGAGGGTCTTCCGGAGGTCCCCGTTCCGCACCACCCAGGAGATGTTAAACTCGGAAGCCCCCTGGGCGATGGCAACCACGTTGATGCCATTTCTCCCGATGGTGCTGAAGAGTTTTCCGGCAACCCCGGTGGAATGTTTCATATTTTCACCCACGATGGCTACAATCGAGAGGTTGACTTCCACCAGCACCCTGTTGATCAGTTCCTTCGCAATCTCTTTTTCAAACTCACCCCGGATGGATTCTTCCGCCTTTTCAGCCAGGGACTCCTCAATGGCAATGCTGATGGTATTTTCAGAGGAGGCCTGGGAGATGAGGATGATGTTGATTTTTTCGCGGGCAAGGGCTGTAAAGAGCCGCATGGCAATACCCGAAACGCCCACCATGCCAATTCCCTGAATGGTGATCAGGGCAATTCCCGGGATCGAGGAAATTCCCTTGATGGGTTTTTCCCTGCCGTTGAGGGAAGTTTTGGTGATCATCGTTCCGGGAGCTTCCGGATGCATGGTGTTTTTGATCAGGACGGGGATTTCCTTCTTGTATACGGGAAGAATGGTAGGCGGATAAATCACCTTGGCGCCGAAGTTGGAGAGTTCCATGGCTTCGGCATAGGTGAGATGGGGGATGGTATAGGCGTTGTCGATCACCCGGGGATCGGCAGTCATGAACCCGTCGACATCGGTCCAGATTTCCAGGGATTCGGCACCCAGGATGGCTGCGAAGATGGATGCGGAATAGTCGGAACCACCCCGTCCCAGGGTGGTATAATCCCCGTCTTTGCTGCGGGCGATAAATCCGGGTGCCAGTGCTTTCCCGTGGAAATCTCCCAATGCTTCCCCGATACGGAAGGTGGTCATGCTGAAGTCCACTGCTGCCTTGCCAAAGCTGCTGTCGGTGACGATCAGCCCGGCAGAATCCACCAGGGTGGCCCCGAGGTATGGGGCGATAAGGTTGGATGACATCCGCTCCCCCATGCTCAGGATCCGGTCCAGGGTTTTGGAAGTCAGTTCGTTCACCAGGGCAATACCCGTCAGTACCTGTTCCAGTTCCCTGAGAATCGCCTCAATTTTGGAGTCCACCCCATTCCCTCCTGGATAGAGTTCCCTGATGAGCGCCCGATGCCGCTCCCTGATCTCTCCGAGGGCCGGATGGAAATCCCTTTTCCCTGACGCAGCCATACGGGCAGTAAGGAGGATCTGATCGGTAACCCCCCCCAGGGCGGAAACCACAACCAACACATCCCCGGATTCCCGGGATAGAATCTCTTTTACCTTACGGATATTGCCGGCGGTGCCAATAGATGTCCCGCCGAATTTCAACACTTTCATAATATGAAACAATGTATGGAAGAGAAGCCAGAATTCCCCGGTGATCAGGATGCCTTATCCGACGGCGGAAACGGTCGTGATCACCTCCATGATTTTGGCTTCCAGTTCAGCAGCCAGTTCCGGATTGTCTTTCAGTAATTTCTTAACGCTGTCACGACCCTGACCGAGTTTGGTTTCCCCATAGCTGAACCAGGATCCGCTCTTTTTGATGATGTTAAAATTGACGCCCATATCCACGATCTCTCCTGTCTTGGAAATCCCTTCCCCGTAAAGAATATCGAATTCTGCCTTCCGGAACGGAGGTGCAATTTTGTTTTTGACGACTTTTACCCGCACATTGTTGCCCATAACTTCCTCCCCGTCCTTGATCTGGCCGATCCGGCGGATATCCAGGCGCACCGACGAGTAGAACTTCAGGGCGTTCCCCCCGGTTGTGGTTTCGGGATTTCCGAACATCACGCCGATCTTCTCACGCAACTGGTTTATAAAAATGCAGCAGGTGCGGGTTTTGCTGATGTTGGCGGTGAGTTTGCGCAAAGCCTGGGACATCAGCCGGGCCTGCAGGCCCAGTTTGTTATCTCCCATATCGCCTTCCAGTTCCGCTTTCGGGGTGAGGGCAGCCACTGAGTCGATGACCACGATGTCAATCGCGCCCGACCTGATCAGGTTATCAGCGATTTCAAGGGCCTGTTCCCCGTGGTCGGGCTGTGAAATGAGCAACTCATCGGTGTTGACGCCCAGTTTTCGGGCATAATAAGGGTCAAAGGCATGCTCGGCATCGATGATGGCTGCAATGCCCCCGGTCTTCTGGGCTTCGGCAATGGCATGGATGGCCAGCGTCGTCTTCCCCGATGATTCAGGACCGAAAATCTCAATGATCCGGCCTTTCGGATATCCTCCGATCCCCAGGGCAACGTCCAGACCTATAGAACCGGAAGAAATGGCGGGAACATCCTCGACAGGCTTGTCACTCATCCGCATGATGGAACCTTTTCCGAAGCTCTTTTCAATTTTATCAAGGGTCAGTTGAAGCGCTTTCAGCTTCTCCTTGTTAACGGCACTCTGCTCTTCTTTTGTCATGATATGATTGATTTAAAGATTAAGGGTTTCTTCAATCTGAATGGTGTGGTTTTTTGTGTCCACTCTGGTGAATACCTCCTCAATGATCCCCTTTTCATCGATGAGAAAAGTGGTTCTCAACACACCCATGTAAGGCTTCCCGTACAGCTTCTTTTCTCCCCATGTCCCATACTGGTCCATGATCAGGTGTTCCGGATCGGAGATCAGGTTGAACCTTAAACCATATTTGGCAATGAATTTCAGGTGTGAAGCGGTAGAGTCGGGACTTACACCCACAACGTCGTAACCCCTTTGGAGCCATACATCGTAATTATTGTTCAGATCACAGGCTTCGGCCGTACAACCCGGGGTGTTGTCCTTGGGATAAAAGTAAAGAATCAGCTTCCGGCCAGCAAAATCTTCAAGCGAAAGCGGCTTTCCTTCCTGGGTAATTCCCCGGAAAGCAGGCGCTTTATCCCCTTTTTTCAGTAGTGTCATATTGTATTGATTGTAATCACTACAAATATAATCCATAAATTGTTCAATTGAAGTTTTTATGCTTATTTGGTGGATGTGAATACCCAAAATTAAATATTATCCCGAAATTTGCACGATTGTTGTATTTTTATGGTGCGAAAGAAATTTTATCTGAACGCATGGCAAACACCGGATATTTAAAAAGCGTCCTGCTTTTGTCGATGGTCCTGATATTTGTAGCTCCCGGGCACGCAGCAGGCCGGGTGGTGACTCAGCCTGAAACAAGGGAAAAGGCCGTGGCCCTTTTCCACGATGGAGATTTTGATGCTGCCTTACCGCTTTTTACACGACTTGTGTATGATTATCCCTATGATTACCTGCTCAAATATTTTCTGGGAGCCTCTCTCGTCGAAACCGGCAACTATGATCTGGATGCCGAGAAAAACCTGATTCTGGCATCGGCCAAAGAGGTCCCCGCCAAGGTCTTTTATTACCTGGGGGTTCTTTATCACGCCCGTGATAACTGGAACAGCGCCCAACGATATTACAACCGTTTTAAAAACAATACCGGTACGGAAGAGGTAACGGCACTCGGAATTGATGAACTCTCCGACCTTTGCTACCGACAGGTAAATCCTTTTGTGACTGGTAAGGGGAGGGTCAGGGAGATTGCATCCGGACAAAAGCCCCGGGAGATGGTTCCGGAAGAGCAGGCAAAAGAAACTGACACCCTTCCTCCCCCGGAGGAAAAGTCCGACATGAAAGTGGCTGAGGATGAACGCGCTGAAGCCAGGCCTGAATATCCCGGTAATGAGCCGGTCATTTCCTTGGAGGTGCCGGACGGCAAAATAGAATTACCGGTGGATACAATACAAATCAGGTCATTCGCCGAAGAGGATCCGGGAGCTGCGGATCCGGAAATCGCGGTCATTCCTGAATCCCGGCTGACGGAGCCGGTAAAGGTTCCGGGACCGGACCGTTATATCGATTTCCGGATCAATGACAAGGTGACTTATCTTCTTCTGGAGATGTTCCAGGAACCTGCTGCGAGAGAAGCTTACCTGGAGGGCAGAGCCATGGAGAGGAAACTGGATTCACTGCTCTCATCCACTGACAATCTCAGGAAACGGTATCGTCTTACAGCTCACCCTCTACTCAGGGATTCCCTCGCACAAACCATATCGAGCGAGGAGTACCTCACTCTTCTGACGAAGGCGGAAATGGAAAAACATTTTGCCCGGGCAGCTGCCATAGAACAGGAATGGTGGAAGGACGCCGGATTTGAAGTCTATGAAACCTTTTACCAGATCCGCGATTCCGTGCAGGCAGCCATGACACTGCCTCCTCAGGTGATTGCGGAACCCGAGCCTTCAATTTTCAGACCTTTTGCCGAAACGCTTCCTGAGAATCCCGAAGTCACGGCAGCAGAAGATGAAACCACTCTCCCGGAAGAAAAGGATGAAGGAATTGTTTACAAAATCCAGCTCGGGTCTTTCATCCGTGAGATTCCGGCGAAAAAGAAAGCCATGTTTGACAAAATTTCCAAAATAAGGGTAATCGACACTTTTGTCAATGAAGAGGGTGCCACCGTGTACACCACCGGAAACCTGGCAAATTTTGAAGATGCGGTCACTCTGCAAAACCAGGTCAGACAGGAAGGTATAAAAGATGCCTTCGTGATAGCAATGAAAAACGGAAAAAGAGTATCTTTACCAAATAAAGCGCCATAAAAACAATGACAGAAAGAGAAAGCAGCCACAATCCCTCCCATGAAACTGACGATGTTGTCACAGGAAAACGGATCCTGATGTTGCACAACGATGATGAACATACTTTTGACTATGTAATTCAGGCCCTGATGGAGATTTGCGGTCATGAATTTTCGCAGGCATCGCAGTGTGCCACCATTACGCATTACAAGGGGAAATGTGACATCAAAACCGGGCATTTTGCCAGTTTGAAGCTGATGAAGGATGCTCTGGCGGAGCGGAATCTTAACGTTACCATAGACTGACATGACCATACTTGCCATCATTGTGTTGATTTTGCTGGGATTGCTTTTGCTGATCCTGGAATTTACAGTCATTCCCGGCGTCACCATTGCAGGCATCGGAGGGGTTGCGATGCTGATCTGGAGCATTTACCTGGCCTTCAGCACGTACGGGACGCTGGCGGGGTTTGTTACGCTGCTTGTCATTCTGATTCTGGCACCCCTGATGGTTTATTACATTTTCAGGACCAAAGCGGGCAGGAAGATGGTTTTGGAGACTAATATCGAGGGGAAGGTGGATGGTGTTCCTGTTGATAAAATCAGGGTGGGGGATACCGGGATTACCATCGGAAGGCTGGCGCCTTCTGGAAAAGCAAGGATCAACGGGGAAACCGTGGAGGCCCAGTCCACGGGATCGTTCATTGACCATAACAAACCGGTGCGGGTTTTGAAGGTTCTAGCGAACAAAGTAATTGTCGAATTCATAAAAACTGAATAAAATGGTAGAAACAGTAGGTGTTTTCGGATTGATTGCAGGGATACTAGTCCTGCTCATCATTTTTCTCTATTTTGTCCCTGTGGGACTCTGGTTTTCAGCCCTGGTATCGGGAGTTCGGATCAGCCTGTTGCAGCTTTTCCTGATGCGTTTCAGGAAGGTGCCCCCCGGTGTGATTGTGCGGGCCATGATCGAAGGGACAAAAGCAGGGATTCCGCTGAACCGCAACGACCTTGAGGCCCATTTTCTGGCTGGCGGACATGTGGCCAATGTGGTTCACGCCCTGGTTTCCGCATCCAAGGCAAATATCCAGCTCTCCTTTAACATGGCTACCGCCATTGACCTGGCTGGCCGTGATGTTTTCGAAGCCGTCCAGATGTCGGTGAATCCCAAGGTGATCAATACCCCGCCGGTTACAGCCGTGGCCAAGGACGGGATCCAGTTGATCGCCAAAGCCAGGGTGACTGTTCGCGCCAACATCCGCCAGTTGGTGGGAGGTGCAGGGGAAGAAACAGTATTGGCCAGGGTCGGGGAAGGCATCGTGTCGAGCATCGGCTCGGCACACTCCCACAAGGAAGTACTGGAAAATCCCGATTTTATTTCCAGGACCGTGCTGGAAAAAGGATTGGATGCCGGTACGGCTTTTGAAATCCTCTCCATTGACATCGCGGATATCGACATCGGTAAAAATATCGGTGCAGGATTGCAGATCGACCAGGCAGAGGCAGATAAAAACATTGCCCAGGCCAAAGCAGAGGAACGGCGTGCCATGGCTGTGGCCCTTGAACAGGAAATGAAGGCCAAGGCTCAGGAAGCGCGGGCCAAGGTGATCGAAGCCGAAGCCCAGATCCCCCTGGCAATCTCCGAAGCCTTCCGCACTGGAAATCTCGGGGTAATGGATTATATGAAATATAAAAACATCATGGCAGATACTTCCATGCGGGATTCCATCGCGATGGAAGAACAAAAGAAGAAGAAATAGTGCCGGTAAAGAATAGTGTTAAAGGCTGCACAACTTGCAGCCTTTTTCTTGTTAAAAAATCTTAAAATGTATTTGATTGTTTGAAAAAATTCATGCGTAAATTCTCAATGTTAAATAAATATTAAAAAATGTTATTTAACATGTTTTTGAAGCCGGCGGAATGGGTGCGTAACATCATTCCCTTTATCTTTGTACCGGTTTTAGTTTCATAGGTTTAGGTTTGATTAGTTTTATTGGTTTAGTTAGGTGAAAGGGCGAGTGATGACTCGCTCTTTTTTTCATCCACTCCCCTCAACCTCAACCTTCTTCGGGCACCATAGCTTCAGCGGAGGTGACCACCTCAACCTTAACCTCAATAGGCGATGGCAAACAATACCCGCCGTTGTGAAGGTTTCCCCGAATATATGCAAACTCCTGTCCCTGATTTCTCATCAAAAGGAATACAACGGATAGTTGCTTTGGTCTCTTCCTTGATTTTGATTTCGGTTTCGGTGGTGCCATCCCAGTGTGCCGAAATAAACCCTCCCTTCTCTTCCAGGAGGGTCTTGAATTCATCCCAGGTATCTGCTTTGCGGATATTTTCATCGCGGAAGGCTTTCGCTTTTTTGAAAATATTCTCCTGGATCTCTTTCAGCAAACTTTCAACCACTTCATCGATGTTTTCCGCAGGAAGGGACTGTTTGGTCAGGGTATCGCGGCGGGCCACCTCCACGGTGTCGTTTTCGAGGTCGCGCGGCCCCATGGCCAGTCTGACGGGCACGCCTTTCAATTCATATTCCGCGAATTTCCATCCGGGTTTCCGGTTGTCATTGTCGTCAAATTTTACGGTGATTCCCCTGGCTTTTAGCCGGGGAATGATCTCAGCCACCCTGGCTGAAATCCGGTTGAATTCTTCCTGGTTTTTATAGATGGGAACAATTACCACCTGGATGGGAGCGAGGTTGGGGGGTAGAACCAGGCCGTTGTCATCGGAATGGGCCATCACCAGGGCACCCATCAGCCGGGTGGATACTCCCCAGGAAGTAGCCCAAACATGTTCGAGCATACCATCCCTGTTGGAGAACATCACATCAAAGGCTTTGGCAAAATTCTGCCCCAGAAAATGGGAGGTGCCGCACTGGAGGGCTTTCCCGTCCTGCATGAGTCCTTCGATACAATAGGTATCCTCCGCACCGGCAAACCGCTCGTTTTCCGACTTGATCCCTTTGATGACGGGAATTCCCATGAAATTCTCAGCAAAATCGGCATAGAGATTGACAATTTTCAGGGTTTCTTCGATGGCCTCTTCCTTGGTGGCATGCGCCGTATGTCCTTCCTGCCACAGGAATTCCGCAGTGCGCAGGAAGAGGCGTGTGCGCATCTCCCACCTGACCACATTGGCCCATTGGTTGATCAGGATGGGCAAATCCCGGTGGGAATGGATCCAATTCCTGTAGGTATTCCAGATGATGGTTTCGGAGGTGGGTCTGATGATAAGCTCCTCTTCCAATTTGGCTTCGGGATCTACCACAACACCCTTCCCGTCAGGATCATTCCTGAGCCGGTAATGGGTAACAACGGCACACTCCTTGGCAAAACCCTCCACATGGGCAGCCTCCCTGCTGAAAAACGACTTGGGGATGAAAAGCGGAAAGTATGCATTCACATGCCCTGTTTCCTTAAACATCCTGTCAAGTTGTGCCTGCATTTTTTCCCAGATGGCATAGCCGTAGGGTTTGATGACCATACATCCTCTGACCGCCGAATTCTCCGCCAGTTCAGCTTTGTTGACAAGGTCAAGGTACCACTGGGAATAATTCTCCGCCCGCGGGGTTATTTCTTTTGCCATAATATTAACTTTGGTACAAATTTTGCTCCTAATAAGTAAGTATTTTCTGTTTGCAAAATAAGTAAATTAACACAATAATGTAAAGAGGGAGGAATCGTAATGAAAACTAAATTTTTTCTGGTTGCTGCAATTGCACTGATTTTGAGTGCATGTACCACCGGATCCTATGTCTCCACAGGTTTTGTGGATGGCATTTATTTCAATCCGGCCGATGTACCTCCGCCGGTGGTTATGGAAGAATCTCCGCAAATCGTTGAGGAAGAGGCTGAAAAATCAGCCCGCCGGATCATCATCAGTGAGATCAGGGAGAATGATGAAGGCAGTCAAACGATGAACAACTACATTTTTGACGGGGAGGATGCCGGTGAATACGTGGATGCGCAACTCTACAACATGGATCAGATGCAATTGGAAGGTTCGGATACCACGGTTTACTATGATGAAAATGAAGTTAAATATGTGATCAACAATTACTACGACGGTACGGACATTGATTTTGCCTATCGTATTAACCGTTTCCACAGGCCTTATTCCCGTTTTTACGATCCCTTTTACTGGAATGACTGGTATTGGGACAGCTGGTATTATCCCTATTCCTCCTTATACTGGTCGATGGGCTGGGGCTGGGGTTATGATCCCTGGGGATGGGGTTATTCTCCGTGGTACGGAGGTTATTATGGCGGTTACTACGGAGGTTGGTACAGTCCTTACAGCTATTATGGCTGGGGAGGCGGATGGGGTTATCCATACTATTCCTGGGGTTATCCCTACTATGGATATTACTGGGGAGGCGGCTATTACATCGACAGGGAGGATTACCGGTATGGTCACCGTCGTGATTTCAATACCCTGGTTGCAGGCGGAGGGGGATACGGAACCCGTACGTCAGCCATCACCAGTGGAAGAGACGGGCTGAAAAGTGCCGATCTCCGTAACGAAAGGAATTCCGTCTCATCGGGGGAGCGCCGGGAGCGTACGATAACCCCCGAAACGACCGGTTCGGGGAGTGTCAGGGCAGGTACCGGAAGCCAGAGCCGGGCGAAGACGGAAATGAGGCGTGGCACCAACGACCAGCCCGCTCAGCGGACCCGTGAGGGTAGCACGGCGGTTTCACGCAGTGCCAGCGGAGCCCAGGGCCAATATACCCGGCCCGCCACCTCCGCCAGGAGTACGGGTACCCCTAGCACCGACCAAAACAGCTATACCCCCAGTTACAACCAGCAGCGTTCCACAAACCGCAGTAGTTACAACGTTCAGGGGTCCAGCCGTCCTTCCGCTTCCGGATCAACCTCGCCGTCGGAAACCGTGAAGAGTACCCAGCGTCCTGCAACCACCTATTCCCGTCCGAGCAGCAGTTCCAGCAGTTCCCGGACCTACCGCAGCACTTCCACTTATAACAGGAGTTCCTCATCAGGGACTGTGAACAGGAGCACTTACAGTACTCCCAGTCATAGCACCTACAGTGCCCCCAGTTCGGGATCATCTTCACCCTCCTACAGTGCTCCCAGCCGCAGCTCCTCCTCAGGAAGTTACAGCGGAAGCAGTAGTTCCTCGTCAGGGAATTACGGCGGCGGAGGTTCTTCGTCAGGAGGTGGCGGTGGCCGCTCTTCAGGAGGCAGCGGAAGACGTTAATCTATTCAGATCAAACCATTTATTATAATATTTTTGCCATGAACAAAAATTTTCTGATCATACTTTTGGTGATCCTTTTGCCGACATGGGCCGGCGCCCAGAATTTTGAAGATGCTTACCGCTACTCATCCGGAAAAATCGAAGGTTCAGCAAGATCCGGAGCCATGGGAAATGCCTTCGGAGCCTTGGGAAACGACTTCACAGGCGTGGGAATCAATCCTGCCGGACTGGGGATTTACCGGACCTCGGAGTTTTCACTGACCCCCGGATTCAATATGACGGAGATCAATTCCTCCTACATTGGCAATACCATGCAGGAAAACAACTATAAGCCGGGAATGGGAAACCTCGGCTATGTGGCTGTCCTGAATTCCGGAAAGAACAATCAGAGCGGTCTGGTGAGTGTCAACCTGGGAATCGGCTATAACCGGCTGAAGGATTTTAACTCCTATGCCATTACTCAGGCCTTTGATGCAAAATCTTCATTCCTGGATCATATGGCTGAGAATGCAAATTACGGAGAGTGGAGTGAATATTATGAAGACCTGGCATGGGAAACTTATTTGCTGGACAAGACCGATGAGGGCTATTATTTCAGCGATATGGAGACCGCGCGCGGGAGCAGCCAGTACAAAGGCCATTACCAGCGGAAGAGTTTCGACCGCGCCGGCACCATGGACGAATATACCCTGGGGGTGGGATTTAACTTCAACCACAGGTTTTATCTGGGGGCTTCCCTCGGAGTGGTGGATCTGTATTACAAGGAATTCACTACACTCACTGAAAAGGATCTGGATGGCACCATCCCTTACCTGAACGATTTTGAATTCAACCAGTCGCTCAGGACCTACGGTACGGGATACAATTTCAAAATCGGCGCCATCTTCAAACCTATAAACAGCCTGCGGATTGGGGCTTCCCTGGCGACGCCCACCGTGCTCGGACTCAACGACAAGTTCGAAACAGGGATAAATTCCTCCGTTACCTGGGATGACAATTCCACCGAGAGATTCAAGAAAGAATCTCCTTTCAGCGATTACGATTATGAGCTGGTAACCCCGTTTAAGGCAACCTTGAGCGGTGCGCTGGTGGTCGGCAAAAAAGGCCTTGTGAGTGCCGATATTGAATATGTTGACCATTCTGTCGCCAAGCTGCGGAAGGGAGGTGACGGTTACGATTTTGCTGACCAAAACCAGGATATCAACGAAATCTTCAAGGCAGTTACGAATTTCCGCGTCGGTGGTGAGTACCGCCTGACGGACGCCTTCTCCCTACGTGCAGGATATGAACTCTATCCGTCGGCTTTCAATACCAGCGCATTTGGTAAGGACCAGTTCAACGCAAAAGAAGATTACCAGGTTTGTTCTGTGGGATTTGGTTACAGTACCGGGAGCTTCTTTGTTGATATAGCCTACCGGAATAGTGGTTACACCCAGTTTAACAAACTCTACCCGGCTCCCCTGACCAGCGACTATCCTGAACCCCAATTTGCACAGTTTGACCAAAACACTCACAAAGTCCTCTTTACATTGGGATTCAGGTTCTGATCCCCTGATCCCTTTTATGATACAGGCTGTTCCTCTCCCGGAACGGCCTTTTTTATTTTAAGATTAACAATCGCACGGTTAAGGTAAAGTTTCTATTCCGGAAGCACAAGCTTCACCTATTTGTCTTAATTTAGGGAAAAAATTACCTGGCATGAGTGATCCCATGGGGCAGGCGGTATATGATTTTTATCATTCGGGAAAAGCAGAAATGATCATTGTCGATTCCAATTACACAGAAGGTGAAGAGATGGATCCCGCAATTTTTTTCCGCGGAATTGCAGAGATGTCGGCGATCGAGGTGACTGCCCTGGATCATTGCCGCGGCAGCGTGATTGATGTGGGTGCAGGTGCCGGATGCCATGCCCTGGAATTGCAAAATAGAAACCTCCGGGTCACAGCGGTTGATAAATCGGAACTTTCCTGTGAGGTGATGCGCGAGCGTGGAATCCGCGAGGTAATTTGCAGCGATATTTTTGACATCACCGCTGGCAGGTATGATACCATTCTGATGCTGATGAACGGAACTGGAATTGCCGGGACCCTTGAGGGACTCTCCCGGCTGCTGCGACATCTGAAAACCTTATTGGCCCCTGGAGGACAAATACTCCTTGATTCCTCCGACATTAGCTACCTCTTTACCGAGGAGGACGGCTCGGTGTGGATTGACCTCTCACGGGAAAACTACTACGGGGAGATGATTTATGAAATGACATACGAAAATGTAAGAAGTGAAAAATTCTTCTGGCTGTTCGTGGACTGTGACACACTGTGTGAAACCGCTATTCGGCTGGGTTTCAGCTGTACCCGGATTGCTGATGGGGAAAACGGCGAATACCTTGCCAGGTTGCTACCGGCACGCTGACCATGACCCTCTTTCCGACGCTCCGTTCAATCCTTTAAACTCCACTACGACAAAACTTTCTTATGGCAGAATTCAGACAGCTTACACCGGTTGAGATTGCTGTTCTGCAAAAACAGGGATGTATCGCCGATGATTGGTCCAATCTTTTCGTTTCTCCGGGATTCCAGACTTCCTCAGTCCGGAATAGCAGGTTTACCGGGAAAAATTTCCTCGGGACTTTTACCGATGACATGACTTTCCCGGGAGGAGTTCATCAGAAGGCGGGTATCTGCGATGCCTGGCTTCATGAATGCAGGGTGGGGGACCAGGCTTTCATCGGCAATATCAAAGGGTATATTGCCAATTACGATATCGGGGATCATGCGGTTATCACCAACTGTGACCGAATTTATACCGAAGGACAGTCTGCTTTTGGCAACGGCGTGCAGGTCAATGTTCTCGATGAGACTGGCGGGCGACAACTTCTTATTTACGACAATTTATCGGCCCATACGGCTTATCTGATGGCTTTTTACCGCCACTACCACAATTTCCTGGACATCATAACAACCATGATTCTTGATTATGCTGATGGGATCAGGTCAGAACGGGGGTATGTCGGCCCCTACGCGCAGATCATGGATGCCGGACAAATTATTAATGTCAGGATCGGGAGCCATGCGTTCATCTCCGGGGCTGCCCGACTTCAGGAAGGATCGGTAAACAGCAATGAATATGACAGGGTGACGATCGGAAATAACGTGGTAGCTGAACGGTTTATCATTTCCTCGGGAAGCGAGGTAAGTGATCATGCTGTGGTCACCAACTGCTTCATCGGACAGGGATGTGTATTGAGCAAGCATTATTCAGCCATTAATTCCCTTTTTTTTAGCAACTTCCAGGGATTTAACGGTGAAGCGTGCAGTATCTTTGCAGGTCCATTTACAGTATCGCATCACAAATCCACGTTGCTGATTTCAGGGATGTTCTCATTCTGCAATGCCGGTAGCGGTTCCAACCAAAGCAACCACATGTACAAACTGGGACCTATCCACCACGGGATTGTGGAAAGAGGGACCAAAACCACAAGCGACTCCTTCGTGCTGTGGCCGGCGCTGATTGGCCCCTTTACCCTGGTAATGGGGCGGCATTATAAAAATAACGATACCTCAGATATGCCATTCTCCTACTTGATCGAAAACAAGGACAACAGCTGGCTTGTGCCGGGCGTTAATCTGAAAAGCGTAGGGACCATCCGCGATGCCATTAAATGGCCTCGCCGCGATTTGAGAAAAGACCCGGAATTGCTCGATTCCATAAACTACAACCTGCTTAGTCCGTTTACAATACAGCGAATGGTAAAGGGAAAACAAATCCTGGGACAAATCAGGCAGATTTCAGGTGAGGCTACAGAAACCTATAGCTGGGGGACAACTTTCATCTCACGTAATTCCCTGATCCGGGGAATGGAACTCTACCAGATGGCGATCATCAAATTTCTTGGAAATTCATTGATCAGCAGAATAGAGAAGAAAAAATACAGCAGTTGCGAAGAACTGGTCCGATGGCTCCGGCCTGAATCAGAGAGAGGAGAAGGGGACTGGATAGATGCCTGTGGCCTGATAGCTCCCAAAAACGAAATAAAAAGATTGCTGAGGATGACTGAATCGGGTGAAATCGGTAATCTCCATGAATTGGAGAAAAACCTGAAGGCACTCCATAATGATTATTATGAAATGGAATGGACCTGGGCTGCCGGTCTGCTGGAGAAAACCCTGGACAAAAAACTGGAAGAGCTTTCCTGTGACGACCTTGTGGCCTTCATTTCGGAATGGAAGGAGTGTGTTACCGGCCTTGATAAACTGCTTTATGAAGACGCCCGCAAGGAATTCAGGCTGAGTGCCATGACAGGGTATGGTATGGACGGTGATAAGCAGGTCAGGGAGCAGGATTTTATCAAAGTCAGGGGAACCTTCGAAAAAAACAGATTTGTCACCGAAGTTGTTGAACATATCCGAAAAAAAAGCGAACTTGCCGAAACAATGATCAAACAAATAAGACAACTGCAATAATTTTAATGACGTAATAAAAATGAGAATCATCATCCAACCAGACTATGAATACCTGGCCCGGTGGACAGCCAGTTATATCGCCCGGAAAATAGAACTTTTCAGGCCAACGGCGCAAAAACCTTTTGTCCTGGGATTGCCCACCGGTTCCTCACCGCTGGGCGTTTACAGTGAACTCATCTCTCTCTATAAACTGGGGAGGGTCTCCTTCAAAAATGTGGTCACTTTCAATATGGATGAGTATGTGGGTCTCGATCCTGAACATCCGCAGAGCTACCATTGGTTTATGTGGTCCAATTTCTTCAACCATATTGACATACAGAAGGAGAATGTCAACATCCTCGACGGTCTGGCCACCGACATCGAGGCTGAGTGTGCGCGTTATGAGGAGAAAATAAGGTCAGTAGGGGGGATCCATCTCTTCCTCGGTGGCATCGGTGTTGACGGGCACATTGCATTCAACGAGCCCGGATCTTCCCTCTCCAGCCGCACCCGGGCCAAAGAGTTGAACTATGATACCCGGCTGGTGAACTCAAGGTTTTTTGGAAACGATGTTTCGAAAGTCCCGAAACTGGCGCTGACGGTAGGCGTGGGAACTGTGATGGATGCCCGGGAGGTGCTGATTATTGTCAACGGCCATAACAAAGCCCGTGCCCTCCGCCACGTTGTGGAGGAGGGGGTCAGCCACATGTGGACTGCCAGCGCCCTGCAGCTCCATCCCCGCGCTATGATTGTATGTGACGAGGCAGCTACCTATGAACTGAAGGTGGGCACCTTTAAGCATTTCCTGGATATTGAAAAAGAAAACCTCGATGTTCAGAGCCTCTGGAAATCAGATCTGAAGTGGTAATGCAGCCGCATGACAGGAACCGATTCCCGCCGGTAACCCGGAGACTCAAAAAATCGTGGGCTGCAAAATAAAAATGCAAATTAAATCCTATATTTGCAGCGCCATAAGGCAAAAAGGGTCCCGTAGCTTAATTGGATAGAGCATCTGACTACGGATCAGAAGGTTGGGGATTCGAATTCCTCCGGGATCACAAGACAATAAACAGATTATCAAGGGCTTCAGAAATGAAGCCCTTTCTTTTTTCTTGTATTTTCACCGGTATATGGCTATATTTGACAGTATAATTTTTTACATTGTTGTCAGGTAAACCGACGAATGATTTTTTTTATCTCGCAAGCCGTTGTTTCAACAACAGCATTTTCCATATTCCCAATCTCATCTTTAATCACATAGATTAATTTTGAATTATCGGGTTATCCAAGTTGTTCTAAATAGCTCTGTTTAGGGGCTTTAGTGGATTATTCGCACCATACTCCATGCCTTATTTTCTTTTTTGTTTCTATTGAAAAATTACCTATATTGTAATAGATTACGAACTAATAAACCAGATTCAAATGAAACCACTGAGATTTGCTCTGTTAATCCTGACTGTATTCGCTTTGACAGCATGTATCGAAGATATCACGGAATCTATCGAAGATATCACGGAATCTGTCGAAGATGTAGCAGATTCAGCAACCGACCTGATGGAGGAAATTAATGATATCTCCCGCCATGTGGATGAAAAGCTGGAGACCGGGCAAATAACCGAGGAAGTGGCTGACCTGATCGACGGGCGGTTATCCAGTATTGCCGATATACTGGAATCCACTCTTCAGAATTCGGGGGGATATATCTTCGACCGGTTGGATGGTTCGGTTGACAATGCTTTCAGTGAACTGGACAAACTGCTGGATCATTTGCTGGAAGAGGTTATGGGAAATTGTGTCCCCAAAATCATCAACCAGATCGGATCACAGATGCAACTCCAGATCAATACCATTGCAGCCGCGGCAGAAGATCTGGTCATTGTTACAGCCGGCCAGACCGTCTATGTGATGGATAAAGCCTTCAACGGGCTGATCATATTGATATCCATCATTATCCTCGCCATCGGGTTGATCGTTTTCGCAATAATTTTTTTGAAAAAGGGACGTAAACTGACCGGGGCCAATTACATCGGAGTAGGACTTCTCGCGATTTTTCTCGCCTTTTTCTTTGTCCTGGCGCTCTCCCCTTCAGTCAGGGGAAAGGTACTGACCGGCTTTAATTTTGGCACCGCCCTGGATATAAAGGAAATTACTCCGACAATTACCACAGTCATACCTGAAAATATTGAATTGGGCAAGACAAAAAGAATCTATATCTATGGTAAGCATCTGAACAAACTCGAAAATATTCAGGTAAAACTTATCCGTGGAGGGACTGAAAAATTCAAATTTCCCCAGGGCACCCTGATTGTAAATACTAGCAACCGCATTGTGCTGGGCAACCTGGATCAGGAATTAAAATGGACCTATCCAAAGTACCCATTATTTAGGGATGCTATGGACCGGGAAGGTGTTTTTCTGAATATTCCGGAAAACCAGGTCATCCAGGTTAACAAATCGTTGAATGCAGCCCGTTTCCCTGAAATAAAACCTGTCTCCCCGCAGGAAAATCAGCCCGTTTCCGGCATGACTGGCACGGGTATCCGCCAGGCCATCAACAGGACGCCGGCCAGTCCAATCACGAGAATAGGGATTGACAAAATAATCCGGCAGCGGGAAGAGGTCACCATCAGCAAGCTCGGGCAAGTGAAATCAGAACAATACCTGTTAAAACTCAAAAATTTCTTTTTCAACCACTACAAGATTGCGGAAGGGGATTACGGACTGGTGGTATTCAGTGACACCACCCTGATTGAATCTTCCCAGTTTGTGACTGTCACCAATCCTCCACCACCCGCTCCCGATCCTGATATTTTTATTATGGGGATGAGCTGGTCGGACGGACTAATTCCCGTTGCGGGTCACGATGCCACACTTGATATAAAGTTGGGCTTCTCGCACCCTGAACAGATCGCAAGTAGCTTCAGAGTCAGGGTATACACCGTTCCCCCGGCAGTAGATTTTTTGGTCGAGGTTCCGATGGGTAGAATTGCAGCAGCTTATTCCGGAAACCAGGTGGTAGTCACCACAAGATCTTTCACGGTTGACAAGCCGGGAAACTATACGTTCAAGTGCTCTGTGGATGATCGGAATGATATTCGCGAAACCTCTGAAACCAACAATACCTATAATGAAAATCTAGATGTCGGGGAATATTTATATGACGTCGTTCTGGATCATTTTTCCTTTGAGTTATTTGAGTCTATGGATGCAATGAATCTGGTATATTCTGTTCAGGTGGATGCTGGTGAATTTCCGACTGTTCCTTGTTTGGGAAAGATAACGCAAACCGGGAGTACGATGCTTACGCCGCTAAACTGCAAATTCAATCTGACGGGGATGCGTATAGGTGAAACCATTATGCTTACCTTTCATCCGGATGTGGTATTATCTAAAGACGAATGGTTCCCTTCATGGCATAGTGACCTGCAGAGTGAATCCTTTATAACGACATTAGACTCCGATACGTCACAGAAGCCTATATTGAAAATGGGCAGAGATTATACCTTCCGCGGATTAATGACCATAACCCCAAGGAAATCCAATTGATTTTCCCCGTCCGGAATTTGTGTAAAAAGATATGTGTTTAAAAATTATTGCTTTGTAATGGTTCTCAATGTGAAATACATGCAATATCCTTGAGTTTTATTTTTGAGGCTATTGTCCCTTTTCAGCGGTCGCAAAGAATAGCTTCGCAATTTCATTCTGGTTGGTGCATAAATGATGCATGGATATTTCATGATTTTGCAATTGACTGCATTATAATATGTTATAATCTCTCAAGATCCAGATACGAATAATCAAAACCGTTGGTCTCATCGTGGTGGTCTTCGCGATTCAGCACTTTCCACAGCGAGTAATCGATGTCAGGAAACCATGTATCCGCATCGAAAGGTTTGTGAACCAGGGTCAGGTAAAGGCGGTGCGCCAGCGGAAAAAACTGCCGGTATACCAAACCGCCGCCGATCACAAAGGCTTCCTCTTCGTTTATCACCCGGTCAAGTGCTTCCTGAACTGAAAAGACAATTTCACAACCCGGGAAATCATCCTGCGGATTGTCGGTAATCACGATATTCCTCCTTTTGGGCAAAGGCCACCGGGGAAGCGAAAGAAGAGTATTCCTGCCCATGATCACGGGATGGCCGGTGGTTATCCTTTTAAACCGTTTCAGGTCATCGGGAAGGTGAAACAACAATTCGTTGTTTTTGCCGATGGCAAAATTTTCAGCGATGGCCACAATAATTGAAATGTTGGACATGAAAACAGGTGTTAGAAAATAATATCAGACTAAAAGATATTGGACTTATACCAGCGTTCCGGATTGAAAACAGAAATCATTAAAGACTGAAGCCTTGCGACCCGGTTTTTTCAAACTGCGACTTTCCCGGGGATATGGGGATGTGCCTGGTAATTTACCAGTTCGAAATCCCCGAACCGGAAGCCGAAGATGTCGCGGATATCGGGGTTGATCCTCATTTTGGGGAGGGGCAGGGGTTGCCGGGTAAGCTGCAGTTTTACCTGTTCCAGGTGGTTGGTGTAGATGTGTACGTCGCCGCCGGTCCACACGAAATCGCCGGGCCGGTAACTGGTGACCTGCGCCATCATCAGGGTGAGCAGGGCATAGGAAGCTATGTTAAAGGGCACTCCCAGGAAAACGTCGCAACTGCGTTGGTAGAGCTGGCAGGAGAGTTTTCCTCCGGCAACGTAAAACTGGAAAAGAAGGTGGCAGGGAGGAAGGTTCATCTTATGAAGGTCGCCGACATTCCAGGCGCTGACGATATGCCGGCGGGAATCGGGATTCTCCTTCAGGGAGCGCACCACTTCGCTGATCTGGTCAATGTGCCGGCTGTCGGTGGATTCCCAGTTACGCCACTGCGCTCCGTAAACTGGCCCCAGGTTGCCCGCTTCATCGGCCCATTCATTCCATATGCGGACTCCGTTTTCCTGCAGATATTTTACGTTGGTATCCCCTTTCAGAAACCATAGCAGTTCGTGGATGATCGATTTCAAGTGGAGCTTTTTGGTGGTGAGCACCGGAAATCCCTCTTCCAGGTTAAAACGCATCTGATGGCCGAAGATACTTAGGGTGCCCGTTCCTGTGCGGTCTTCTTTCGGCGTTCCTGTTCTCAGGATGGTATCCAGCAACTCTAAATATTGCTTCATGCGGTCAAAGATAAACTTTTTGTCAGCATCCTCCCCTGACGGTGACCACTTCTCTTTTTACGGGTGCCGAACGGCTCTTCATGGCGGCCTCCATTTCCAACATTTTCCGGGCAGCATTGGTCCGGTAATTATAAATGTTGAGGAGCTGTTTTCCGGAACCTGCTTCAGGAATCTCCGGTTCAAAGAATAATTTTCTGAATTCCTCAGCAGACTCACTGAGGATCATATTTTCGGAATCCCCCGCGAATTTCGCTTTCAGGCAGGCCATCCGAACCAGCGTGTCGTCGTCGGCATAAAAAATATTGGTCCGCAGTTTCTGGTTGAAAATGGCCTTGTTCTGCCGTTCCAGCATCTGGTCAAAGGGAATGTTGATGGCCATGGGGAGGTGCCATTCCTCATAAGCTTCGGCAGGCCGCACGTCAATAACGTTCAGGGCGTAAAAGTTGTTGACGATATCATCGGCCAGCTTATCGGCGGGGATCTCCTTGAAAACGCAGCTCTGCTGCCGTTTTGCCTTTGCAATCTGCATATTGATGATGTCCTCTTTCCCGGGAAGAAATGCAACAATGCCCAAAACCACAAAGAGAGTGGCTATCGCCAATGCGTATTTGTTCTTCATTCCGGGTTCAAGCACATTTTTTCTTTTGTTGACGCGGTTTTCGATATACCAGGTGGCGATAAAGGCGGCGACAGCAACGGCAGCCAGAAGAAATCCGAAGAGGATATCGCTCATTCCGAAATATTCGGAAATTTTGATCTGGCCCAGGTTGTTAGCATGGTACATTTTTTCGAGCAGGGGAAAACCTTCAATGAAGGCGAACACCCCAAGGATACTTCCGCCGACGAAAGCCAGCGCGTCGAGTTTGCCGATGGCCATGGCACATACGCTGGTGCCAGGACAAAATCCACCGATGATAAATCCCACGCCCATGATGGCCCCGCCGATCAGGGCGGAGTTAATGAAGGCCGGGTTGACATAAATGACGCTGGTGTCGAGAAGGCCGAAATGGCCCAGCAGCAGGACTCCTGCCATGGCAGTGACCCCTGCGGTGAAGAAGACCCGGAGAACAGTGAAATCATAGCCATAGAAAAGGCCTACCAGTTTTTTCGTTGTGGAGAAGCCGGCCTGCTCGAGGACAAATCCAAAGGCGACACCGATGGCCAGGGCGATTACCAGGCCAAATTCCTCACTGATGATATAAGGTACTAATGGTCCCATATTGCTCCTATTTAAGCCACAGTTTTCTGAAGAAATATGCCAATCCGTATGCGGCTCCGAAAATAGCCGCCATGGTGAGAATTCCTCCCAGGGAAAGAACTGCCATCCCGCTGAGAGCCGCTCCGCTGGTGCACCCTCTGCCTACCTGTGACCCGAATCCGAAGAGAGCGCCCCCGAGTATGGCCGTCACAACCCGCAGCGTATTGGTCACCCGCGGCCCTTTTTCGAGTTTCAGCCCGACCCGGTTGCCGATAACCCCTGAGAAAAATCCCCCGATGATAACTCCGATCACCTCAAAGACCAGGAAATTCTTCCAGGGACCTCCCGGGTTGTCTTTGGCAAAACCAGTATAGAAAGCGGTATTCTCCGCGTGTTGCGGGGCAAAGGTTTCCACCGAAGCGATGACAACACTCTTGAAAGCGCCGCTTGCTCCAAGACCGCGTCCCGATATATAAATGGTCGCCAGCAGGACCAAACCCAGCAGAAATCCTGCCAGGTAAGGGTTCATGTAAGGTTTTGGCTTTGTCATATCCTGATATTTGTTGAATGTTATTATTCTATTTATTGCGCGAAAATATCTGGCAGTCAGACCCTTTCATTTTTTACCCGACAACCTATCTGTCAACCTGCCCGTCAACCTTTGCCTCATCGACCGGTTCATCCTCGTCCTCCTCCAACTCCTCGTACCCAGTAATCATGGCTTCGATATTGGAAGTGGGTGTCCGGCCTGTCGTTGTCATGTAGACATGAACAACCAGGAAGGCCATCAGTAAAAAAGCTCCTAGGGTATGCCAAAAGGCCACGGTTCCGAGAGGGATGTCACTAATCACCACGATATCGTTCTTATCGAGGGATTTGTGGAACATGTACACAATCCCCGATAAAACGGTGAGGGGAATCAGCACAAGTTTAAAACCAAGGTAGACCAGTCGCTGCAACGGATTCAGCTTCTGTAATCCTGATTTTTTTGTCGGGTGCGGCTCTCCCCGGAACATCCCCCTGGTGTAAAACCTGATCTGGTCGGCCAGTTTATGGGTGGTGGGAATGTACTGCCTCCATTCTCCGGTGACCAGATGCCAGAATATTGCGAAAATGATCAGTCCGATCAACATCCAGGAGGCGACTCTGTGGAATCGGGCGGCATGCTCAAATCCAAGCACACGAAAGGAACCGTGAACTTCAAATCCCGTAAACGCGAGGAAAATGATCAGGCCAGCCTGTGACCAGTGCCAGAATCGCTCAAATCCCTTATAAACATATTCTCTTTTCATGATGACATTGTTTTTAGGGTTCGGTAATTGTGTCGATGGAACTCTTTTTCCTCCGGGAGGTTGCCAGAATCCTGAACAGCGCATGGACGAAGACTCCGCCCAGGCATGTCACAATGATGAAAATCCCGAATATGTCGAGAGGTCTGTTGTGGTCCCTTCCGGGGAGGTAGAATCCGGCAAGGTTTTCCAGTCTGCCGTTTGAGCGTGTATGGCATTCAGCACATCCGACGGTTTTTTCCTTGGGGGCGACCATATGGTTCACAGGCCAGTACATGATGGTTTCGACAAAGTCGTATTGCCCGCTGAAGGGGAGGCCTACCCTGGCCATTCCTGCTGCAGCAGCCGTATTCCAGTTAAAATCTTTCCAGTAGGCGCTGTCCCCTTTGTTGAGTGAGAATAGCTTGGGCTGGATAAGTGTTTTGTAGACTTTATCATAAATTTGATCTCCGGTGTTGATCTTAACGGGAAATATTTTCGAATCCTTATTGTCATGGCTTCCAAAGAGGGTGTTCATTTTCACGGGAACTTCCCTGATGGTGTCCCCAAGCATATAATGATCGGCAGTACCGTTAAACCAGATGTAATCGGGTTTCAAATTTTTAGCCCACCGGAAAGTTCCCTTGATAGACAGGTATTCGGAAGTACTGTCGCTATTAAATTCCCGGTACGGTTCCCCGTTGCGCAATTTTCCGGCATCCGACCATTTCCAATCCATTTTGGTTGCATTTGCTTTCGCATACAAAGGGATATGGCAGGCCTGGCAGGATACTTTTGCATTGTGGCGGTTTAGCAGGTCATCGAAATGAGGGGTACCGGTGTGACAATCCTCACAGGTGGCCCTGTTGTAATTCTCCGATGAAACGGAGTAGAGTTTTCCTTTGATCTGGTGATTCTCAGCATTATGACAGGCAACGCATGACATGTTCATCCCATTGGAAGCCATATGGACATCAAGATCCCGGTCACAGGAAAGCTGGGCTTCCTCGAGGTCCCCGTGCTTCACATTGTTGCCGCCACCGCTGTAAAAATGGCAGCTTCCACAGTTGATGCGTTCCGGATTGCCGACACTCTGGGCTACTTTGGTGAGATTTACGTTCCGGTCGGGATACCCCGACATGGAGGCCCCTTTCATATACTCCTCACTGTTGTCGTGGCACACCATGCAGTCCACATTCCGTGCATTGTTGAAGTCGAAATGGTCGTCGGTCATGCCAAACCCGATATGGCAGGCGGCACAGGCCAGCTCGTTGGACTGCGCGCCCAGGCAGAAATTGTTAAGCACGTTTTTTTTTCCTGCGGCAGCAATACCCCTCCCTTCGACATAAGAAACCCGTTCCCAGTTCCAGTGGGCGGAATTCATCACTTCGCGATGCCTTTCAGTATGACAACTGTTGCACGCTTCGGTAACCTCCTGGGGCGAAGCAAATTTTTTCTGCAATGCAGAAAGTTTGCTGTGATCGATTGAAGAAACGGGTGTAACGGAATACTCCTGTTTAAGCTTCTCCAGCTTCAGGTTGTAATATTCCTCTTCACCGCTGAACCATCTGATGAAGGCTAAAACAGCGATCACAAAAACAATGACGCCAATAATCGTCTTTTTCATTCCTGTGGGTTCAAATTATTTACTTCGTTTATACACGGTGGTTTACCCGGAATCCTTTCTGTAACAGGCATTGCCAGTTTAAAATTTCCGGATTTGCTCCTGTTTATTTAGTTCCAACTGCTTTCCCGTTCTGCTGCTGCTGCTTTCCAGACCGGAATGACCTCTTTCAGGAAGAGGGCTTTTTCTTCCCTAAATTTCTTCATGTCGAGACCGATAAACTCCTGTGCTTTGGCTTTTGTGGAGATGTCGGGGTAGGGGATTTCCCCGTTAAATCCGAGGGAGGAGAGCAACCTGGCCAGTTTCAGCCGGGTTTCCTGTGCAATGTTCAACCCTGCCGTCACGATTCTGCCACATTCAACGGGAGCGTGGAATGATCCGCCATGCGAGGCTGCCACATAATCCCATCTCCATTGTGCCCGGCGAATCCCCTTCAGAATATCCTTCATCTGTTCTTCGGTAGCGCCGAGTTCCCAGGCTTTTTTGGCTTCCACATGGGTCCTGACCAATGCTTTTTCCAGTTCACCGCGGGCTTCGAGGATCTTATCCTGCCGGTCATATACATTCTGAACCAGGGTAGCTGTTTCCTCGCGGTGGCAAACCTGACACGAGGCTGCAACATTGTTCAGGGGACTCTGCATCTTGTGGTTGGTATATTTTACTCCGCCTTCGCTCTGGTAGGGCATGTGGCAGTCGGCGCAGGCGACGCCCCGCTGGGCATGAATGCCAAACTGCGCCACTTCATAGTCGGGATGCTGGGCTTTCAGCATCGGAGCTCGGCTCAACGCATGGGTCCAGTCAGAGAATTCAATCTCATCGTAATATTTTTCCATCTCTTCTACCGTCATCCCTTTGTCCCAGGGAAAGGTGAGATAGTTGGCCCCCTCAGCCACTTTTTTGTTGAAATAATATTCCACATGGCACTGGGCGCAGACCAGGCTGCGCATTTCTTGGTAGCTTGCACTGGTAACATCCTTCCCCTGCCGCTGAAAAGCCTCGATAAGGGCCGGCCGCGAAATCTGCAGGTTGGCCGTGGAGGCGTTGTGGCAGTCGGCACAGCCGATGGGATTCACAATCTCGGAACCCAGCCTGGCCCACATGCCGGAATGATACTGCGTAATCCCCTCTTCCTTCATCATCCGGGGCACATCCGGACTTTTACAGGCCCAGCAGGTGGTGGGCTGTGGCCCTGCATCACCACTCATGGGAGCTCCCGTCCTGAGTGAATTGTATATATCTTCGATGGCATAATAATGTCCGCGCCCCTGGTTATAATCCCTTGAAAAAAGGTAACCGGCCCAGAGAACCACCATTTCGGGCACTTCTTCAAGCATGTCCACCATAGCATTCCCGCCGTGCTTGCTGCGGAAAGAGGTGTCGGCAGTGCCATAGTAAGATTGGAATTCACGGGGATAATTTTCCCCCCACTTTTCATTTCTCACCTCCCCGTCCCGGAGAACCGTCTTGGGGGTGTTCACGAACAATGCTTCCGCACGCCGCTCAATGATCGAGGAAGCCAGCAATCCAAGCAGGAATACCACGGCAATGGTGGCAAAGAAAAGAAGCCACGCCAAGGCAGGTCTTTTTTGGGTCAATTCGGTGATGGATTTCATATTTGTAATTCTTTGTGTTTGCCTGTTGTTCTTCAAGGTTTCTCAGTTCTTTTTCATCCATTGGGGAACCGGACTTTCAAGCAGGGGGACCCTGGCATAGGGTACGCTGGAAAGACTGTTCACCCTCCCGTGAGGAACTTCCTGGTGGCATTCAATGCAACGCTTTCCTTCGCGAACTTGTCTGTACATTGCCACCGATGCTTCCAGTTTCGGATCCACAAGGAGTTTTTCATGGCAACGGATGCAATTGCTCTGCACGACCCTGGCCCCGGGTTCCAGGATTCTGATCACCTGCCTTTCCATACGCAAGGTGAAGAGGGTGGAATGACGCAAACCATCATTGGCTTTGAAATAATACTTATTGAAAATATTGTTGTGAGGAACATGACAATCGTTGCAGTGTGCATTCTCGCGGTGGGAACTGTGTGTCCACGTGGCATACTGCGGGGCCATGATGTGGCAGTTGATACATGCTTCGGGTCTGTCGGAGAGGTAGAGGTGAGCCTTCCCCAGATACACGGAAAATAGTCCCAGACCGATAAAGATCCCCGTAAGAATGAGAACAGGAATCCTCCAGGCCGGAGGCGGAAGAAGTCGTCGCAACATAAGCAGTGATTTATCCTTTATGGAGCTGCAATATAAGATAATTCTTCAAAGAGTTTTACAATTTATGTTTTACAATATCTCTTATGCTATTCATGAACCGGCTATTCATGCAGGGTGGTTTGCCCTGCCTGGTATCCGCTTCGATAATAATGTTGTTAAGCCGGCTTATTAATGCTTCCATACAACTGTTTTAAAAGGCTGAAAGTAGTTATTTTACGAAGAAAGTAAATTCCCGGCCTGAAAAGTCATAACAAAGGGCGCCAAATGCCGCGTAGAAGAAAACAACGGAGCAGATCAGCTGATCACCGACCATTCAAAGTCGGTTTTCTTTCCCCGTAGGAGGGATGTCCGGAGCACCCGGTATTCCGAGCTCTGTAGAAGCGGGTCTGTTTCGAGAATTTCACGGGCGTTTGAACGGGCCAATTCCAAAATGTCGGCATCTTTGGCCAGGTTGGCGATTTTCAGGTCAAAGCCGATGCCGCTTTGCTGAGTGCCTTCAAGGTCACCGGGCCCACGGAGTCGCATGTCCATTTCGGCAATTTCAAATCCGTCATTGGTACGCACCATTGTCGCCAGACGCTTCCGGCTTTGGTTGGTGATTTTAAAGGAAGACATCAGGATGCAGTACGACTGGTCGGCACCGCGTCCTACACGTCCCCGCAATTGATGCAACTGAGAAAGCCCGAAGCGTTCGGCACTTTCAATGACCATGACCGAGGCGTTGGAGACGTCAACCCCCACCTCAATAACGGTGGTGGCCACCATGATCCGGGTGCGCCCTTCCTTGAATTTCTGCATTTCCCTTTCTTTATCGGCAGGGTTCATGCGACCGTGAACCATGCAGACATCGTAGTCGGGGAACTCGTCCGAGATGTGACGATACCCCTCCTCCAGGTTTTTGAGATCCAGGTTTTCCGATTCGGAAATCAGGGGATACACCACGTAAATCTGTCTCCCTTCCATGATTTTCCTGCGCATGAACTGATAGACATCCTGCCGTTTGTTCTCAAAGAAATGAAGGGTCTGAACGGGCTTCCGGCCGGGAGGCAACTCGTCGATGACCGACACATCGAGATCTCCGTATACTGTCATAGCTAGGGTCCGGGGAATGGGCGTGGCAGTCATGACCAACACATGGGGGGGGATGGTATCGTTTTTCTGCCATAACTTCGCCCGCTGGGCCACGCCGAAACGATGCTGCTCATCGATGATCACCAGTCCCAGCTTTTTGAAATTTACCGCATCCTCAATCAATGCATGGGTTCCCACCAGCAAATGCATTCTGCCGTCGGCCAGTTTTTCGTGCAGGAGACTCCGGTCCGATGCCCTGACAGATCCCGTGAGCAGTCCTGTATCGACATTCATGCCCCTGAGTAACCCGGTGATGGTGTCGTAATGTTGCTGGGCCAGGATTTCAGTGGGGGCCATCAGACAGGCCTGGAAACCATTGTCCAGGGCTATGAGGAGAGCCATCAGCGCCACCAGGGTTTTCCCGCTGCCTACATCGCCCTGCAGAAGTCGGTTCATCTGAATGCTCCTTCCAAGGTCTTTCCTGATCTCTCTGGTCACCCTTTTCTGGGCATCGGTTAACTGAAAAGGAAGGTAATGATGGTAAAACGTATTGAAATTGTACCCTACCTCAGTGAAGGGGAATCCCTTGAATTTGCTTTCCCTGTTGTGCTTCAGCGATAAAATCTTCAGCTGGATCAGGAAAAGCTCCTCGAATTTCAGCCTGAACCTCGCATTCCGGAGATCATGGCTGTTATCGGGCTTGTGAATGGTATGGAGCGCTTTTTCCAGTCCCATCAATTTCAGCCTGTCCATCACTCCCGCAGGTATGGTCTCGGGGACTTTCCCCTTCATCTTATCCAGAAGGGTAAGCATGAACCGGTGAATTGCCTTTGAAGTGAGGTATTTCTTCTTCATCTTCTCAGTGGTGTTGTAATGCGCCTGGAAGATTCCGGCCGGCTGAAGCGAAATATCGCCTTCCGCTTCAATCTCGGGATGAACGACGTTGATGACGCCGTTAAATTCCGCGGGCTTGCCAAAAATGGTATAGGTCGTGTTCAGCCGGAGATGCTCCTTCTGCCATTTGACACCCTGAAACCAGATCAGTTCCATGACACCGGTCTCATCACGGAACTGGGCAGTCAACCGCTGTTTGGGACCTACTCCCACCACCTCCATGGAAGTGATTCTTCCCTTTACCTGGATGTGCGCCATGTTGGCCTGCACCTCGCTGATCCTGTAAAACCTGGTGCGATCAACATACTTGTAAGGGAAATAATAAACCAAATCGCGAAAAGTCTCAATATTGAGCTCTCTTTTCAGCAATTCAGCCTTTACCGGCCCCACACCCGGCAAAAATTGAATATCTTGGTCCAAAAAATCTGTCATCAACCACAAAGATAGCAAACTGTCGTCAATTCGATGAAAACCATCCGCAGCAATCCTCTGGGATTCGGAATCCACTCCCCATATGTTTATCATTTGGTTACCAGGGTCCTTTTCGGGAAACATGATCCCCTCCGGAATAAGGTTCTCCTTTCATTTCCGATAAATTCCCAAAGGAGAAGGGAACTCCGGACCATCGTCCGGCTGACGGATCATTTCCGCCCCGAGAGGATTATTTTTTCCGGAAAAGAGGAGGAGACCCTCCTGTTAAGAACCTTTTTCCCGGAAATTCCTGTTCTTTCATCGCTTCCAGAGGAAACAGGAGCGGGGAATGTCAGGGAGATGATTATTTCCGCCTCTCCGGCTGCCTTCCCGGAGGATATTCCTGCTTATGGTGAGGAGGCCTGCTGGATCCTCCGGAATTGTGGAAATTTTGAAATGAAAAGATTATTTGATAAATTGCGCCTTTCTAAAGATGTCCCCCTCACCATTGAAGTAAAAAACACAGCTATTATTGTTTTCAGTTGGAAATTCCGGAAACAGGATTATGTTGTCAAACGGTTCCATTGTTTCTGATAAAGAGCATGTTGTTAATGCATAAAGTGATCCGTCTTGACAAGATTGTCAAGCATTACAAGGTAGGGCCTTCGGTTGTAAAGGCAT
Organism: Prolixibacteraceae bacterium UBA1413; assembly: GCA_002304925.1. GTDB lineage: Bacteria > Bacteroidota > Bacteroidia > Bacteroidales > Prolixibacteraceae > UBA1413. Next base: position 50,665 of record DBPT01000010.1, on the reverse strand, counting down.
TGCGGGCGGTAACGCTCGACATATACAAAGGTGAATACGTTGCCGTTATGGGGGCTTCGGGATCTGGGAAATCAACGTTGATGAATATCATAGGGTGCCTGGATACGCCGACAAGCGGGAATTATCTCCTGAACGGTACTGAGGTGAGCAGTATGAGTGACCGCCAGTTGGCAGCAATCAGGAACCGCGAGATCGGGTTTGTTTTTCAGGTTTTCAATCTCCTGCCCAGAAATTCAGCGTTGGAAAACGTGATGCTTCCCCTGATCTATGCCGGTGAGAATAAACAAACCAGGCGTGAAATGGCCTTGAAAATGCTGGAAGATGTGGGGCTTGGCGACCGGGTGGAACACAAACCCAATGAACTTTCGGGCGGACAGCGGCAAAGGGTGGCCATTGCCAGGGCCCTGGTAAACAAACCTTCGCTCCTCCTTGCCGATGAACCGACAGGAAACCTCGACTCGAAAATTTCGGAAGAGATCATGAAACTGTTTGCCGAAATTCACAGTAAGGGAAATACCTTGCTGATGGTCACCCACGAAGAGGATATTGCACGCCATGCACACCGGATCATTAAACTCAAAGATGGCGAAATTGAATCGGATGTAGAAAATCCAAACCCGATCTATTAATCTGAAGGTATGAAGTCCAAAATATACACCAAAACCGGGGATGACGGGACAACAGGTCTGGTCGGGGGTACCCGGGTGAAAAAAAGCGAAATGAGGCTTGAGGCCTACGGGACCATCGATGAACTGAATTCATGGCTCGGACTGATCAGGTCAGTGACAGATGACACGGAAGTCAAGGATTTATTGTACGCAGTGCAAAGTAACCTTTTTATTTGCGGATCGAAGCTGGCTTCCGATGAAAAGGGAAAACAGATCTCCGGGAACCTGAATATCACCCGGGAAGAGATCCTTCGGTTGGAAAATGCCATTGATGCCTTTGATATGGAATTAGACCCCCTGCAGAGTTTTATCCTTCCGGGGGGTTCCGCTCTTGTGGGGTATTGTCACATCGCCCGGACAGTATGCAGACGGGCCGAACGGAGAATCGTCCAACTGGCAGAAACCACGGAAGTCGACGATGTTATCATTCGCTATGTTAACCGGCTCTCTGACTTTCTTTTCGTATTGTCCCGAAAAACTGGCCGTGACACTGGCATCGCGGAAGTGCCCTGGAAACCGTTGGAAGCAAAGGATTAATCTTCGTTTTCCGGCTAATTGTCTTTGTATGTTTTCGTTCTTAAACGAACGTTTAAAATAAAGAATCTATGAAAATCGACATTGGTGAATCTTTGGTAAACAGTTATCTGCGGCACGTTGTGGGTTGTCATATCGTGCAGGCAGGATGGAAACCATCAGTGAACTGGCCGGTGGAAGGTGCGATGAATGAAAAGGCCAAAAGGGAGTTCGACAGGATTCAGCGACACCGTGCATTTACAGAAATTTTTAAAACACCCTTTGAACCTACCGTCCTTCAAACAGAAATCGATGTGCTGGGACTTGACCAGGAGAACACGGTTTATGCTGCCAACGTTACTTTTCACGAATATGGCATCAACTTCGGCTCCAAAACTGATACGCGCAACAGGGTTATCAAAAACCTGCTGAGAGCCTATCTTGCTCTGATCTGTTACTTTCCCGGTCAGAAACATGTTTTGATGTATTGCTCCCCAAAGGTGACCGGTCCGACAGAAGATGTCATCCGTAATTATTTCAAGATCCTGAAGGAAGATTTCACGTCGGAACAGGCTGAATTCATTTACCTTTCGAACGAGGATTTCAGGGACCAGGTGTTGATGGGCACCCTGGATTGCACCCATGACCAGTTTGACACCAGTGAATTGTTCCTCAGATCCTTCAAACTTTTGACGGCTTACACCTCGGAAAATGAAGAGCCGTCAGAATCTTCGGAACCGCATTCGGGGCTGGAGGGAAAACAAAGGGAGAAGGACCAGGGGAAAGGTGACAGGCAACCAGATGGCGGAGTTGAGACAAACCTGCCCGACAATACCAGCCTGGACTTTTTCCGGGAACCTGTCGCAGAAAAAGAGTTTGTCCATGGCGATGAGAACGGAAAAGTAAAAAGTGAAATAGAAAAGGTGAAGAACAGGGTTCCGAAATGGTTTAAACGGTCGGGACAAAACAACAGTAAAATTCTGATCCGTTTTCTGACCATCCTGGAGAAATCGGAAACGGTCAACCTTCAACAACTGGCCGATGCATGCGTGGATGTTAAGAATTTTATGGGGAATTTCGCCCAAATGAACAATATTGCAGATAAAAACCACGGAAAAGTCTTTGCCGTCACCGGTGATGTTGTCAATCTCTGGGAACCGGTAAAGGATTTTATCATCCAGGAATACATAGAGTTCAAGAAGTCCTATTATTCGGAATAATGGCCTGCTATTTGCAGGGGTCGTTTTTTTATTAAAAAAAGAGCATTGTACTTCTTACGTAATATCTTATTTTGTATATTCGCGGAAATTTTGAAGCAGGCTTTTGTAACCTCTTAATTATCAATGAATATGTATTGGACTCTCGAATTAGCATCAAAACTGGAAGATGCTCCCTGGCCGGCAACCAAGGATGAACTGATAGATTTTGCCATTCGCTCTGGCGCTCCCCTTGAAGTTATCGAAAACCTTCAGGAGATAGAAGATGAGGGTGAGATGTATGAAAGCATTGAGGATATCTGGCCCGATTATCCGAGTAAGGATGATTTTTTCTTTAATGAAGACGAATATTAAGAATATGAAAACAGGCGAAAAGCCTGTTTTTTTTGCATTGATTTTTCCTGAGGCACCATGCCGGTAATAAAAGCCTGATATGATTTTTGCAAGTATTGATGATGAGTTAAAAGCCAGAGTACCCGGGATCCGGTTATACTGCATTGAATGTGATGTGACTCCCGAAGAAAGTCCGGCCCCGTTATTGGAAATGATAGAGGAGAAGTGCCGGGAGTTGCGTTGCTCTCTGAAACTGGAAGATATCAGTGCCTTGCCGGCCATCAGGGCTTCCCGGTCGGCCTACAAAGCCTGCGGCAAAGATCCCGCTCGTTACCGTCTCTCGGCTGAGGCGCTGTTGCGGCGAATCGTCAAAGGGGAGGAGTTGTACCGTATCGGCAATGTTGTTGATTTACTGAATCTGGTATCGTTGAGCACCGGGTTCTCCATCGGAGGATACGATGCCGGGAAAATAGAGGGTGAAATTCACATGGGCATTGGGAAGCCGGGGGAACCTTACCGGGGTCTTGGCAGGGGTGACCTGAACATCGAAGGGTTGCCCGTCTTTCGGGACAACCTGGGGGCCTTCGGAAGTCCTACCAGTGACTCTGAGCGCACCGGGGTGGACCCCTCCACGCGCAGGTTTCTGATGATCATCATCGGCTTCGGCAACTCCGGAAAGATGGATGAAGCCGCCCGACTCAGCATTCAGTTGCTTGGGAAATATGCCGGGGCCTCCAATATGGAAACAAATATTACAGAAGGATGAAGAGAAAATTGTGCGGCACATTGCTCAGGCTGATGGGATGGAGAGTAACTGCGGGAGTGGTGCCTTCCGACAAGGCCATCATCATCGGGGTTCCCCATACCAGCATGTGGGATTTTGTGATTTCGTGGCTCTACTATACCTCTGTGGGAGGACGAGCCCGCGTCATGATCAAAAAAGAGATGTTTTTCTGGCCTCTGGGAAGTCTGCTGAAAAGCCTCGGAGCTGTTCCTGTCGACAGGTCCCGGGGGGCCACATTGCTCAGACAGACCGTTGAGGCATTTGCAGTCCATGAAAAGTTTCACCTGGCCATTGCCCCGGAAGGTACCCGGCAGCGGACCAAAAACTGGAAAGCAGGATTCCACACCATCGCCAGGATGACAGGTGCCGACGTTTATCTCGGATATTTTGACTGGGGAAGAAAAGAAGTAGGCTGGTTTGAAATCTTCCCCCTGACCGGGGATGCACAGGCCGACGTCAGCCGGATGAAAGGTTTTTACCGCAGCAAAGGACTTACGGGGAAACATCCCGAACTCTACACGGCAGAAGAGTAAAGTCATTCAGCCGTCTTTTGTGCCAGTCGGCGGATCATTTGAACTTCCCGCCGCAGGGCAGCGGGGAAACCAATCCCGGAAAATCGGGATGCGCTCGGCGGGTTTCAGCACCTGATCTGCCATAAGCAGAGACCTGGCATTAATGCATGCCTGGCACAAAGAACGGATGTAGTCAATGTACTCATGGGAATTCAATGCTCTTTCAATCGTCATGCGTAATGAAAAAAACGGAGCGATGGAACTGAAAGTAACGCTGATTCAGACGAATCCGGAATGGAAGAAAAAAGAGGTTAACCTCAGAAGAATATCGGGTTTGATGGAAAACCAGCCCGAAAGCGATGTTGTTTTGCTTCCGGAGATGTTCTCCACGGGTTTTTCCATGGATGTTGAAGAACTTGCCGAAAATATGAGCGGTATGACAGTGACCTGGATGATGGAAAGGGCGTCAGCCTTGCAGTCGGTAGTGGCAGGGAGCCTTATTGCCCGGGAAGCAGGGCGCTTTTATAACCGGCTGGTATGGGCTCGTCCCGATGGAAAACTTCAATGGTACGACAAACACCACCTTTTTACCATGGGGGAGGAGCATCACCATTACTCCCCGGGGAAACAACGGGTAACCGTGGAATGGAAAGGATGGAAAATCAGGCTGCTGGTATGTTATGACCTTCGTTTTCCGGTTTGGGCCCGCAACCACGACGATTACGACCTTTTGGTTTACCTCGCCAACTGGCCTACGGCCCGGCATCAGGTATGGAAGAGCCTGCTGAAGGCAAGAGCCCTGGAAAACCAATGCTATTGCGCCGGAGTGAACCGCGTCGGAATCGACGGAAAAGGAATCAGCCACACGGGAGATTCTGCTGTGATAACACCCCGGGGGGATACCTCCTGGCTGGGCGATCAGGAAACGTCCCGAACTTTTACCCTGAACCTGGAAGAATTGAAAAAATTCAGGAAAAAATTCCCTGTACTCAATGACCGAGACCGGTTTGATATCGAATTTTAAAACTCCGCCTTCCGAGATCGGAAGTAGTTCACCTGAGTCAGGTCACCGGTTCATCAGGTTATTTTTGAGAAAATCCTCCATTTTCCGATAAAGGTGCATGGTTGTATTTCCCCCGCGGATGCCATGGTTCTTATCGGTATAAACGGCCATATCGAAAGGAACGCCGGCCTGGACCAGCGCCTCAGCGAAGGTCATGGTATTCTGGACGTGGACGTTGTCGTCGGCCGAACCATGGACAATCAGCAGCCGGCCGGTGATCTTGTCGGCATGGGTGACAGGAGAATTCTGATCATAGCCACCGGGATTTTCTTCCGGGGTACGCATATACCTTTCCGTATAAATGTTATCGTAAAAACGCCAGTTGGTGACAGGGGCCACGGCAATGCCGGCTTTAAAGAGGGTGCCCCCTTTTGCCATGGCGAGGGCTGTCATGAAACCTCCGTAACTCCATCCCCAGATGGCGATGTTGCCGGCATCGACAAAGGGCTGCCGCGCCAGATAGCGGGCGGTCTCCACCATGTCGTCCGACTCATATTTCCCCAATTGCATATAGGTGACTTTCCTGAAATCCTCTCCGCGGGCCCCTGTTCCCCGGGGATCGACACAGACCACCAGAAAGCCTTCCTGGGCGAGGTATTCATTCCACCCCACGCTCCAGGTATCAGTGACCTGCTGGCTGTTAGGACCGCTGTACTGGGTGATCACCACGGGGAACCTGCCTTCCGGGGTCGTAGCAGGGGGCTTTATCATCCATCCGTTTAATACTACCCCTTCGGAAGTGGTGAAACTGAAAAATTCCTTCAGGGGTATCCGATATTCCGTCAGTTTTTGCCTGAGTCGGCTGTTGTCTTCCAGAATCCTGATCTGCTTCCCCGTCCAGTCGTGTACCGTCGTTACCATTGGGGTGGACAGGTTGGTGTACTCGTTGATATAATAACTGAAATTACGGCTGAATGCAGCCCGGTTGGTTCCGGAAACCGCTGAAAGTTTCCCCTTTTTCTTTCCGTCACTGCTGACAAAACAGACCTCCCTCCCCATGGGGGATTCCGCCGCCTGGTAATAAAAGCGTTTCCGCACCGGATCGTACCCGTAAAAGGCCGTCACGTCATATTGCCCGTTAGTCAGTTGCCTGCTCTCAAATCCATCTTTGTCATGCAGGTAAAGATGGGCATAGCCGTTGCGCTCGCTGGTCACCACAAACTGCCCATCCTCCAAATAGGTCAGTTTGTCAAGGAAATCCTCATCCACGAAGCGGTCGTTCTTTTCGGTGAACACAATCCGGGAGTCTCCCGTATACGGGTTCACATACAAAAGGTCAAGGCGGTTCTGCTGCCTGTTCATCCGCATGATGGCCAGACTCGATCCGTCGGGAACCCACCGGATGCGCGGAATGTAAATGTCGGTCTCCTTACCGGTATCCGCCAGAATATTGGCTTTGGACCTTACATCATATATCCTTACAGTCACCAGTGAATTCTTTTCCCCAGGACGCGGATATTTGAAGGTTTCGACACGTGGATAGGCCGGACTGGTTTCCTTTCCCGGTTGTCCAGACTGGAAAAGGGTCATGCTGAATTCCCTGACTTCCGATTCGTCAAACCTGATGTAAGCCAGAAACCTGCTGTCGGGGGACCAGGCAAAAGCTTTGTTAAAACCGAATTCCTCTTCATACACCCAGTCGGGAGCCCCATTGATGACTTTGTTTCTTTCGCCGTCAAAGGTCACCTGGCTTTCCGTGCCGAATTTCAGGTTTTTGATAAAAAGATTGTTATCCCTTACAAAGGCTACCCTTTCCCCATCGGGCGAGAAAGTGGCCAGCTGCTGCCTGCCCTTCTCGGAAAGGGGCATGAGTTCCTCTGTTACCGAATTCCATATATAATATAGGGCAGTAAACGAATGACGGTAAATGGGGTCGACGGAAGTGGTCAGCAAAATCCGGGTCTCGTCGGCACTGAATTCGTATGCTGAAAACCGGTTGACCGGGGAGTCTTCGACTTTTCTGACATCTAGAAGGACAGCCACTTTTTCGCCGTTCTCGTATTTGTATTTGACGATCTGTGATCCGTCCACCAGCATGGTGTAATGCTTTCCATCGTTCATGGATCTCAATCCGGGCAGGGGATTCGGGCTGAACGTCCGGTTTTTGAAGAGATCATCAAAAGTGATGGTTTTTTGGGCTTCCGCCGGTGAAATAACCAGCAAGGCTGTTAAAAGGATAATAAAAAAACGAATGCTTCTCATTCCGGCCATTTTTTTGATTATAACGCAAAATAAACTAAAAATTGCAATTTTCTCATCGCGAAGGGCGCTTTGAGGAGGAAGATCCGAAGGCAGGAATTATTATTCTGTTAAGGGACTTAAAAAGATGGGGCAATTTATATTGTTTGATATGAAAGTATTATCTTTGCGCACTTAAATTTTTAGCGAATTTTAACCGATGATAAAGATCACTTTGCCGGATGGAACAGTCCGTGATTTCAATGCCGGTATTACTGGGCTTGAGATAGCGGAAGCTCTTTCAAGCCGGTTGGCCAGGGAGGTCTTGAGTATTTCCGTGAACGGGGAGGTTTGGGACCTCCACCGTGGGCTTACGTCAGATGCTTCCGTAAAGCTCTTCACCTGGGAAGACCGTGAAGGTAAGGAGACCTTTTGGCATACTTCGGCCCACCTGATGGCGCAGGCCATTGAAGAGACATACCCCGGAACCCGGTTTGGCATCGGACCATCTGTGGAAACGGGATTTTATTATGATATTGACCTGCCTGAAGGAGCGCAGTTGTCGGAAAAGGATCTGGAAAAGCTGGAAAAGAGAATGCTGGAACTCTCACGGGACAAGCAGCCGGTTGTCCGTACCGACATTTCCAAGGAAGATGCGCTCAGGATGTTTTCAGAAAAGGGGGACCTGCTGAAGACCGAATTGATCAGTGAATTGGAAGACGGCACCATTACGCTTTACAACCAGGGCAAATTTACCGATTTGTGCCGCGGGCCCCACCTTCCCGACACCGGTTATATCAAAGCTGTGAAGCTGACTTCCATAGCAGGCGCTTACTGGAGGGGGAATGAAAAGAACAAGATGCTCACCCGTGTTTACGGAGTGACCTTCCCCAAACAGAAGATGCTCGAGGAATACCTGACCATGATCGAAGAGGCAAAAAAAAGGGATCATCGCAAAATCGGAAAGGAGATGGAACTCTTCACCTTTTCCGAAGCCGTCGGGCTGGGGTTGCCGCTGTGGCTGCCAAAAGGGGCCCAACTGAGGGGATTTCTGGAAGATTTCCTGAAAAAAATACAGCGAGATTTCGGATACGACCAGGTGATCACCCCGCACATCGGCGATGTTAACCTGTACAAAACTTCAGGCCATTACGAAAAATACGGGAAAGATTCTTTCCAGGTGATCAAGACGCCGGCCGAAGGCGAAGAATATATGCTGAAGCCGATGAATTGCCCTCACCATTGTGAAATCTATAAATCGAAACCCCATTCTTACAAAGATCTGCCAGTCCGGATGGCTGAATTCGGAACGGTATACCGGTACGAACAAAGCGGCGAATTGCACGGTCTCACCCGGGTCAGGGGATTCACCCAGGACGACGCCCACATATTTTGCAGGCCCGACCAGTTGAAAGAGGAGTTCAAGAAGGTGATCGACATCGTATTTATCATCTTCAAAGCACTTGATTTTCACGATTACAAAGCGCAGATTTCGCTTCGTGATCCTGAAAAACCGGAGAAATACATCGGAACGGCCGAAAACTGGGATAAGGCTGAAAAGGCCATCGTAGAGGCTTGTGCCGAAAAGGGACTGAAGACGTTTACCGTGATGGGAGAGGCTGCATTTTACGGTCCCAAACTCGATTTCATGATCAAGGACGCCCTCGGAAGAAGCTGGCAACTGGGTACCATCCAGGTGGATTATAATCTTCCGGAACGTTTCGAACTGGAATACACAGGAGCCGATGACAAACGGCACCGTCCGGTGATGATCCACCGTGCACCGTTTGGATCCATGGAAAGATTCGTGGCTGTCCTGATCGAACATACGGCAGGGAAATTCCCTCTCTGGCTTACCCCGGAACAGGCGGTAATTCTGCCCATCAGCGAAAAATTCAACGACTACGCTCTTAGTGTTTCAAATAAGTTAAAAAATTCCGATATTCGCGCCGTGGTAGATGAGCGCAATGAGAAGATAGGCAGAAAGATACGTGATAACGAACTGAAAAGAATCCCGTACCTTCTCATTGTGGGTGAAAAGGAAGTAGAGTCCGGTACCGTTTCGGTGCGCCGGCAGGGTGGAGGAGACAAGGGAATTATGTCAACAGACGAATTGGCTGGTTTTTTGCGCGAAGAAATTAAAAACCAATTAACCGGATTGTATAACTAATTAAAGGAGGACCTTACTATAGCTATTAAGAAAGCATTAACGAGACCTGACCGATCGGACAGTAATGACGCTTCGACTTACCGGGTCAATGAAAGGATCAGGGCACAGCAAGTGCGTTTGGTAGGGGATAATGTGGAAAACCCGGGAATCTATTCCTTACGCGAAGCCCTGAAAATTGCCGATGCTTTGGATTTGGATCTTGTTGAAATATCACCCAAAGCCGATCCTCCGGTCTGCCGCGTGATAGATTATTCCAAGTTTCTTTATCAACAGAAAAAGAAACAAAAGGAAATGAAAGCCAAAACTGTGCAGGTGGTGGTGAAAGAGATCAGATTCGGGCCTCAGACCGATGATCATGATTTCAACTTTAAACTGCGGCATGCTGAAAAATTCCTTCAGGAAGGAGCCAAGGTAAAGGCATTTGTTTTCTTCAAGGGACGATCGATTCTCTTTAAGGAACAGGGAGAAATCCTTCTCCTGAGGTTTGCCACCCTCCTGGAAGACTACGGAAAGGTAGAACAACTGCCCAAACTGGAAGGTAAAAGAATGACGATGTTTATTTCACCGAAAAAAAAATAGTACGCACGAGTAATTATTAAAAAAGGTAAGACAATGCCCAAAATGAAAAGCAATTCCGGAGCCAAAAAGAGATTCAGACTCACCGGAACCGGAAAGATCAAAAGAAAACATGCTTACAAAAGCCACATTCTGACAAAAAAGAGTACCAAGCGCAAGCGGAATCTCGGGTACTGGACCATCGTGGACAGCACCAATCTCACCAATGTGAAGCTGATGTTGAACATGAAGTAGATTTTCTCATTGAATAATAAAAAAGAGTTAGTAACCGGGTGATTGTGCCAGAAGTTCCTGAAACGGACGCCAATCGCCAAAAAACAAAAAAGTATGCCAAGAAGTGTAAATCATGTAGCATCACGAGCCCGAAGGAAAAAATTATTGAAATTGACAAAAGGTTATTTCGGTTCTCGTAAAAATGTATGGACAGTAGCGAAGAATACCTGGGAGAAAGGGCAGCAATATGCCTACCGTGACAGAAAACAAAAAAAGAGAAATTTCCGTTCGCTCTGGATTCAGCGTATCAATGCAGCAGCACGGCTGGAAGGTCTTTCCTATTCCCAGCTGATCAACCTGCTGAAGAAAAACAACGTCGAAATCAACCGGAAGGTGTTGGCCGACCTTGCCATGAACCACCAGGATGCTTTCAAAGCCGTTGTGGAAAAGGTGAAATAACTTCTGATCAGGTGAAATAAACGGAACCCGGAAATTTTTCCGGGTTTTTGTTTTTTTGGCACTCATGATCTTTTGGGGTGGATTCTTCGCCTGTTTCCGGCAGGCTTATCATAAAATATTTCTGTTGCCTGTCAACCCTCATTTTCTGTCGATTGTTTGTTTTATGCTTTTTGGCATGATTTAGGGCAGTTTTTTGGCTATTTTTGCACTGATTTTATCGTCAGACGACATTCAAAAACCAACAATTATGAAAATACTGAACGAGATTATTGCCAATGCCCAAAAAGCACAAAAGCGGATTGTCCTTCCCGAAGGGATGGAACCCAGGACTTTAAGGGCTGCTGAGATCATCCTCAAAAACAACATTGCCCGGTTGATAATTCTGGGGAATCCGGGACTGATCAGGGAGGAGGCGGAAAAACTGGGTGTTGGTCTGGGCAAGGCGACCCTGGTGGATCCTGTAACTGATGAGCGGCGCGAGCGGTATGCTTCCATGATGGTTGAAATCCGCCGGAACAAAGGATTAACCAAGGAGGAAGCCTTGACGCTGTTAAACGATCCGCTCTATTTTGCGCCCATGATGATCAAAGCCGGTGATGCCGACGGGGAACTTGCCGGAGCCATCAATGCCACGGGTGACGTACTGCGGCCTGCATTCCAGTACATTAAAACACAGCCCGGGGTCAGCGTGGTTTCAGGAGCTTTCCTGATGTTTATCAACGACCCCAATATCGGTCACGAAGGGATTCTCGTTTTTGCCGATTGTGCCGTACTTCCCGATCCCGATGAAAACCAACTTGCCGAGGTCGCCGTAACGACAGCTCGTACCGCCAAAGCGATCGTCGGCTGTGAACCCAGAGTGGCCATGCTGAGTTTTTCCACCAAGGGAAGCGCTTCCCATATCATGGTTGACAAAGTTGTCAACGCCACGCGGAAGGCCAAAGAAATGGCCCCCGACCTGAAGATCGAAGGAGAACTGCAAGTAGATGCTGCTTTGGTGAAGGAGGTCGCCCAATTGAAAGCCCCCGGAAGCGAAGTAGCCGGCAGGGCAAATGTCCTGGTTTTCCCGTCTCTGGAGTCAGGAAACATCGGGTACAAACTGGTCCAACGCCTGGCAAAGGCCGAAGCCATCGGCCCGGTACTTCAGGGAATGGCAGCCCCCATCAACGATCTGTCACGGGGATGTTCCGTGACCGATATTGTAACCATGGTAGCCATCACCGCCAACCAGGCGGCTGCAATCATTTAAAAACAGAAACGATGAGCAGTGATATCATCAAGGAGTCCCTCGAAGATTTCGGACTCAGTAAAAAAGGAAAAGCCAACGCACTCTTTTCAAAAATTGGAATTGTCGGTTGTGGCCTTGTCGGGCAAAATCTGGCCCGCGTGGCAAGCTATTATGGCCTTGAAGTGATCTTTATCGAAGTCAGCCAGGAAAAAATTGCAAATGCATTGGCCGGGATCACCAAAATGATGGACCACCGCATCGAACATTGGGGGCTTACAGAAAGTGAAAAAAGAGCCAACCTCAGCAGAATTCAGGGCACGACCGATTATAACCTGCTGAAAGGGTGCGATTGTGTGATCGAAGCCATCCGCGAAGTGGACCGGGGAAATAAAATAAAGGAGCGAAGGGCGATTTTCAGGAAAATAGAAGCTGTGGTTGACCCGGATTGCATCATCGCCACCAACTCCACATCCGTGATCATCACCGAACTCGCTTCCGACCTGCAATACAAGGAACGCTGCATCAGCCTTCACTTTTTAGTTTCTTCTCCCGAAGCCAGGATCATGGAAGTGGTCAAGGGCCTTTATACTTCGGAGGAGAGCTACCAGAAGATGTGCCAGTTTGTGAAGCTCATCAACCGCACCATTGTTCCTGTCGCGGAGTCGGCGGGATTGATCAGCATCCGCCTTTTCATTGTGTGCCTCAATGAAGCGTGTGAAATCCTCATGGAAGGCGTGGCCCTGATGGAAGATATTGATCTGACCATGCGGGTGGGCTTTGGAATGCGCTTGGGACCCTTTGAGGTTGCCGATAAAATCGGCCTTGACAAGGTGGTCTGGTGGATGGAGAGTATATACGGTGAATTCGGTGACGTCAGGTACAAACCTTCCCCCTACATCAAAAAACTTGTCCGGGCAAAGCATTATGGCATTTCTTCCGGACAGGGTTTTTACAGTTACGATGAAAACGGGATGAAGATACCCGGCAAATCCAAACCTTGTTAACCGCAAAATTTTGACCCATGAAGATATTAGTTCTCAACTGCGGAAGCAGTTCCATCAAATACCAGCTTTTTAACATGACCGACAGGCACGTTATCTCCAAAGGAGGAATTGAAAAACTGGGGATGAAAGGCTCTTTTCTCAAGCATACCAGAGCCGATGGGCAATTGGTCCTTTTCGAAGGCGAAATCATCGATCACAAGGCAGGCATTGAATACATCCTCGGTATCCTGACTAGTACAAAACACGGGTGTATAAAGAGTTTGGAAGAAATCGACGCTGTCGGTCACCGGGTGGTCCACGGGGGAGAGATGTTCAAATCGAGTGTTTTTATCACTGAGGAGGTAAAAGCAGCCCTGGTCCGGAATATCGATCTGGCACCCCTGCATAATCCGCCGAACCTGAAAGGGATATATGCCATGGAAGAACTGATTCCCGGTATTCCTCAGGTGGGCGTTTTTGATACCGCCTTTCACCAGTCCATGGAGCCGCACGCTTATATGTACGGCATTCCTTATGTCTTGTATAAAAAACATGCCATCCGCAGGTATGGCTTTCACGGAACCAGCCACCGGTATGTGAGCCAGCGTGTCTGTGATCTTCTCGGAAGGGATATCAATACCCAGAAAATCGTCACCTGCCATCTGGGGAACGGGGCTTCCATCACCGCTGTCAGAAACGGGAAATCGACAGATACTTCCATGGGATTTACCCCTATCGAAGGGTTGATTATGGGAACCCGCGCCGGAGATCTTGACATCGGCGTGGTCACCTTTATCATGGAAAAGGAAGAACTGGGCTTGCGATCGGCCAATTCGCTCTTTAACAAGCACAGCGGGATGCTGGGCCTGACAGGGGTATCCTCTGACATGCGTGAGATTGAACAGGCTGCCGGTGCAGGTAATGAAAGGGCTGCCCTGGCACTTCTCATGTACAACTACCGGGTGAAGAAATACATCGGAGCCTATGCCGCCGCCATGGGGGGGATTGACATTCTTGTATTTACTGGAGGTATCGGGGAAAATGCCGATATCGTCAGGGAAGGATCCACGGAAGGACTTGAATTCCTCGGCATTCACCTCGACAAGGAAAAGAACCGGGGATTCAGGAAGGAAGGAGAAATCAGCAAGGCCAGATCACCCGTCAAAGTAATGGTCATCCCCACCAATGAAGAACTGATGATTGCCGTCGATACGGAAACCATCATCAGGGAGAAAGTGAAAAAAATCGGGTAGAAGTTTAAAGGGAGGTGAACGCCTCCCTTTTTTAATAGTCAAAATTGTTATTTTTACGCTACCTTGTTCCTTTAAAGGCAGATTAAACTAAGTGAAATGGAAATCCGACATTTGAATGACATTTTAACAGAATTGAAGGGCAGGAGTCCCAAAAGGCTTGTTGCAGTCAATGCGGTGGATGACCATACCCTTGATGCTGTCAATACCGCTGTGGATGGCGGGATCGTGGAAGCTGTGCTGACCGGGGATCCCGATAAGATTGCCGGCACCTGTCTTTCCCTAGGAATCGATCCGGGAAAATTTACCATTGAACCGGCTCCATCTGAAGACCTAGCCGCCATGAAAGGGGTGGAACTGGTCTCTTCAGGCAAGGCTGACATCATGATGAAAGGGTTGTTGAGTACCGACAAATTTATGCGGGCGATCCTGAATAAGGAGTATGGTTTGCTGCCCCCGAAGGGGGTTCTGAGCCATGTGACGGTCGTGGAAAACCAGAACTACCACAAATTGCTCATCATTGGTGATGTTGCCATTATTCCTTATCCTGACCTGAGCCAGAAGATCGTGATGACGGGATACCTGATCCGCACGGCCCAAGCGCTGGGCATTGCCCTGCCGAAAGTAGCCCTTATCGCCGCCACTGAACAGGTCCTGGCTGCAATTCCGGCATGTACCGAGGCCGCAGTGATTTCCAAGATGGCTGAAAGGGGTCAGATTCCGGGTGCCCTGGTCGACGGCCCTATGGCTTTGGATGTGGCCATAGACAAAGAATCGGCAGAGATCAAAAAAATCGCTTCCCCGGTGGCGGGAGATGCTGATTGTCTCCTGTTTCCCAATATCGATGCAGGAAACGTGTTTTATAAGATGAGTGCCAGGATGTGCCGGTCAGAACAGGCGGCCATCGTGGTGGGAGCCAGGGTTCCGGTGGTTCTCTCCAGCCGCGGGGATTCCATGCAGACAAAACTCTATTCCATTGCCCTTGCAGCATTGCTGGGATAAAGCCTGAAAACCCATGAGCGACATTCTTGTACTGGCCATCAATCCGGGTTCTACCTCGACGAAATTCGCCGTCTATGAGGGGGAAAAACCAATCCTCGTCAAGACGCTCAGGCACTCCATCGAAGAAATCTCCAAATACAATAGCATCGTCGACCAGTTCGACTTCCGCAAGGGATTGATCATCGATGCCCTGGTGGAAGAGGGAATCGCGGTGGACTCCATCAAACATATCATCGGTCGGGGAGGGTTGACCTGGCCTGTGGAGTCAGGGGTTTACAGGGTGAATAACCTGATGCTTCAGCATGCCAGGGAAGGGGTCATGGGGCAGCATGCCAGTAACCTGGGACCCCTGATCGCCGATTTTGTGGCGCTTCAGATCCCCGGGGCAAAAGCCTATATTGCCGATCCTGTCGTCACCGATGAACTTGAAGAAATCGCCCGGATTGCCGGCCATCCCCGTTTCGAGAGGGTTTCCATCTTTCATGCCCTGAACCAGAAAGCCATTGCCCGAATGCACGCCCGGAAAACAGGAAAAACATACGAGGAACTCAACCTGATCGTAATACACCTGGGAGGCGGCATTTCCGTGGGAGCCCACAAAAAGGGAAAGGTCATCGATGTCAACAACGCCCTTAACGGGGAAGGTCCCTTCAGCCCTGAACGGTCGGGAACCCTCCCCGTGTTCCAGTTGATAGACCTTTGCTTTTCGGGAAAGTTTTCCAAAGACCAAATCCAGCGGATGGTCGTGGGTGAAGGAGGTTATGTGGCCTACCTGGGAACCAACAACGCCATGGAGGTGCAGCAATCCGCAGCAAAAGGAGACCGGAAAGCCCGCTTAATCCAGGACGCCCTGGGATACCAGGTCGCCAAACTGATAGGCGAAATGGCGGTCGTCCTTGACGGAAACATCGACGCCATTCTCCTTACCGGTGGTCTGGCTCACAACGAATACCTTACAGATTACATCACCCGCAAAACCTCCTTCATCGGACAGGTTTTCGTATACCCCGGCGAGGACGAACTGCAGGCCCTTGCCATGAATGCCCTCAGGGTGGCACGGGGGGAAACAGAATCCCGGATCTATACCGGACGTAAGGAGGATCAGAAAATTGTACTATCCGAGGAATAGAAAATGGTTATACTTAATATTTTCAATATTACGCTGCCGCTGACCAACCCGGTGCTCATTTTTTCGTTGATCCTCTTTATCATTCTCTTTTCCCCGGTTTTGCTGAACAGGCTTTCCATCCCCCCACTGGTGGGATTGATCATTGCGGGCGCCGTATTTGGTCCGAACGGGCTGAACCTTATTGCCAGGGACAGCAGTATCGAACTCTTTGGTACAGTAGGATTGCTTTACCTGATGTTTATTTCCAGCATGGAAATGGACATGAACCAGTTTCGGAGAAACTCCCTGAAAAGTTTGGTTTTTGGAATTTTTACCTTTGTCGTACCCATGTTGCTGGGGATCCTGAGCGGAGTGTTCCTGTTGAGGCTCTCCATGGTGACGGCCGTCCTGCTGGCCAGCATGTACGCCTCCAACACCCTGATCACTTATCCGATCGTCAGCAGGCTGGGAATCATTAAAAACCGCGCTGTCAACGTCTCGGTGGGGGCTACCATCATCACCACACTGGCAGCCCTTTTGGTACTTGCTGTCATTGTTCGGATGCACAACGGAGGTACGGGGATCCTTTTCTGGGTCAGGCTGGTAGCGGGAATATTAATCTCCTTTTCCGTTATTTTCTTCGTTTTCCCGTTGATAGCCCGATGGTTCATGAAGCGGTACGATGACAATGTGGCGCAATACATCCTTGTGCTGGGATTGGTTTTCATGGGGGCATTTCTGGCACAATTAGGAGGTATTGAACCTATTCTGGGGGCTTTTATTACCGGACTGGCACTCAACAGGCTGATCCCCAACACTTCCCCTTTGATGAACCGCATTGACTTTGTGGGAAATGCCCTCTTCATCCCCTTCTTCCTGATCAGCGTGGGCATGCTGATCGATTTCCGGATTTTCTTCAGCGGCACGGACACCCTGGTGGTGGCGACCGTGATGACAGTCGTCGCAACCCTTGCCAAGTATCTGGCAGCCTTACTTTCGCAGAAAGCCTTCCGATTCGGGAAAAACGAATTGCTGGTCATGTTCGGACTGACCAATTCACAGGCTGCATCCACTCTTGCGGCCGTCCTGATCGGTTACAACATTATCATTGGATACACCTCAGATGGGCTTCCGGTGAGACTGCTCAACGAGAATATCCTGAACGGCACCGTAGTCATGATCCTGGTGACCTGCACTATCGCCTCCTTTGCCACCCAACGGGGTGCCCGCGGCATACTCCTGGATGAGACGTCGACAGAAGAACCAGAAGTCCTCGAACGGGAGGAACGAATCCTGATCCCCTTCCGGAATTCGGAAACCGTAGAAGAACTGGTACACCTGAGCGTCACCGTCGCCTCAGCCAAAAACCACAGCCGGCTGTTGGGCCTTCATATCATCGACGACTTGAAATACGGTTCGCCAGCCGAGACGGAAGCCCAGGCCCTCATGGAGAAAGCGGAGAAATCAGCCGCTGCCACCGATCACCGCCTGACCCCTATCATCCGGTACGATACCAACGCCGTCAACGGTATTGTCAATGTGATCAGGGAGAACAAAATCACCGACCTCATCCTGGGCATGCACCATAAGAAAGGTTTCACTGATTCCTATCTGGGAACCCTCACCCAGGGCATCCTCAATAAATGTGATACCACAACCCTGATCTACAGCACCGTACAACCCCTGGCCACCATCAGGCGGTACCTCGTTTTTGTTCCTGACCATGCCGAAAAAGAGATTGGTTTTGTTAACTGGCTGGCCAAATTGTGGAATATAGGCAAGAATACCGGTGCCAGACTGCACTTTTACAGCTCCAAAGAGTTGGCCGACCTCTTCAGCCAGCTTCAGAAAAAACACCCCGTTGCAGCTGAATTCATCCATTTCCCCGACTGGGAGAAATTTTCCACCCTCTCAAGGGAGGTAAAAACCGACGATTGCCTTGTGTTTGTCCTGAGCAGGAGAAACTACCCCTCTTTCCACCACTTGATGGACAAGGTTCCCGAATACCTGGACGACTATTTCGAAGGGAAAAACTTTATCCTCATCTACCCGCGTCAAACCGGACTGGATTCCCAGCATGAGGATCTTTCCTCGGGATTGGTCTTTGACCCCCTCTCAGGAGATTATAAACAGCTTGAAACATTGCTGAAAACAATCGGCAGGCTGATCACCCGCCGTTAAAACCGGCTCTTTTTCCCTTTGCCCTGACCCCGGGATGAAGAGCGAATCAAGCAGAAAAACGGCCGGATCTTTCATGGGATCCGGCCGTTTGACAATCATTTGCAGAATGGCTTATACCACATAGGTAGAACTGGCGGTTTCCCCTCCGCGGCCTGTCCAGTTGGTATGGAAGAATTCGCCACGCGGCCGGTCAACCCTTTCATACATATGAGCGCCGAAGTAATCGCGCTGGGCCTGCAGCAGGTTGGCGGGCAGCCGCTCACTGCGGAAGCCGTCGAAATAGCAGAGCGCCGAAGAGAGTGCCGGCACCGGGATGCCATTGCTCAGGGCGGTGGCGCACACCCGCCTCCAACCTTCCTGGGTCGCTTCCACCTTCTCCCGGAAGAAAGGATCGAGTAACAGGTTGGGAAGGGCAGGATTCTTATCAAAAGCCTTTTTGATGTCTCCGAGGAAAACCGACCTGATAATGCATCCTCCCCGCCACATCAGGGCAATACCGCCGTAGTTGAGATTCCAGCCGTACTCATTGGCGGCTTCCATCATCAGGTTGTACCCCTGGGCGTAAGAGATGATTTTGGCACCGTAAAGGGCCATTTTCAGGTCGTCGAGAAACTCTTTTTTGTCGCCTGTGAAGAGCGGTTTGGGGCCGCGAAGAACCTTGGCGGCAGCCACACGGATCTCCTTCTGAGCTGAGAGGCAGCGTGAAAAAACCGACTCCCCGATCAGGGTCAGCGGAATCCCCAAGTCGAGCGCTGTAACCGCAGTCCATTTGCCGGTACCTTTCTGACCGGCCGTATCCAGAATCTTCTCAACGATGGGTTCCCCGTCCTCATCCTTAAAAGCCAGGATATCGCGGGTAATCTCGATGAGGTAACTGTCGAGTTCTTCGTTATTCCACTTCTTAAAGACTTCATGCTGTTCGAAAGCACCCATTCCCAGGAGATCCTTCATCAGGTGGTAGGCTTCGTTGATGATCTGCATGTCGCCGTACTCGATACCGTTGTGCACCATTTTGACGAAATGACCAGCACCGCCTTCTCCCACCCAGTCGCAGCAGGGACTTCCGTCTTCGACTTTGGCGGCCACGGCCTGGAAGATCTCCTTCACATGAGGCCATGCGGCGGGTGAACCCCCGGGCATCATGGATGGCCCGAGCAGGGCACCTTCCTCACCGCCGGAAACCCCCGTGCCGATGTACAGCAAACCCTTGCTCTCCACATAGTTCGTCCGGCGGATGGTATCGGGGAAATGGGAATTCCCACCGTCAATGATGATATCGCCCGGTTCCAGATGGGGGAGGAGCAACTCAATGAAATCATCGACAGGTTTCCCTGCCTTCACCAGCATCATCACCTTGCGGGGACGCTCCAGGGAGGCTACCAGTTCTTCAATGCTGCGGGCCCCGATGAACTTCTTCCCGGAACCCCGCCCGTGGATGAAAGCGTCGACCTTCGACACAGTCCTGTTGTACACAGCTACCGTGAATCCTTTACTCTCCATGTTCAATACCAGGTTCTCGCCCATAACGGCCAACCCGATCAATCCGATGTCTGCTAATTTCTTCATTTTCCTTCTTTATTATAATTGTGAATATTTCTAAAGTTTGATTTTAAATCCCAAAAGTTTCAACTTTTCCGCCACCGGGTTGGGGACATTTCTCAAAGCGGCCGTATACGCAGGAAATTCCCGTCGTACCGGGTAGTCGCCCCTAAGTTTTTCAAAGCCGGCAGGATTGCTTCGCAAGGCCTGGTCATCGCTGCGTATGTCGTAAGTAGCCAGCACAGCTTCTCTCAGGATGGATTCCCCGTTCCGGCCGGCACCATCGATTTCTACGACCGTTCTCTCCGGCATTTCAATATCATGGGGTTGCCAGTCATCCATCCCCAGGTTGAAGAAGCGGCTGACAGCCTGTACGCTCATGCGGGTTCCGTTGGCCTTTCCGTCTTTCGAATAACCCGCGATATGAGGAGTGGCCAGAAAACACTGATTCATCAGCCGCAGGCTGATCTCCGGTTCGTTTTCCCAACAGTCGGCAATAAAACCGGAGACCACATGGTTTTCTATTGCTTCGGTAATTGCCGGTGTGTCAAATACTTCTCCTCTGCAGCTGTTGATCAGCAAGGGTGTTTTTCCCATTTCCGAAAGGAAAATCCGGTTCACCATATGGTAGGTGGCATCCTCCCCGGTCATGTTCAGGGGGACATGAAAGGTGATGATGTCTGCTTCGCGGCGGATGGTTTCCAGGGAGACAAAAGCGCCGGGACCTTCAACTCGTTCCCGGGGCGGGTCGTTCAGTAAAACGCGCATCCCAAGGATATTTCCGAGACGCCCAATTTTGGAACCCACATTCCCCACACCCACTATTCCCAGGGTTTTTCCCCTCAGCGGGGCATTTTTCTCTCCGGCCCACAGCAGTAAGGCTGATGCAATGTATTGTTCCACACTTCCCGCATTGCATCCCGGAGCGTTGCCCCATTGAATTCCCGCTCTTTTACAGTAATCAACGTCAATATGGTCAAATCCGATGGTTGCCGTGGCAATAAACCTGACCGATGAGCCCTCCAGCAGTTTGGCATTGCAGAGGGTACGGGTCCTTGTGATCAGCGCATCGGCGGTATGTACCACCTCCGGCGTGGTCCTGCTTCCGGGAAGATATACCACCTCGGCCACAGGCTCAAATACTCCCCTGATATAGGGGATTTTATCGTCAATTACGATTTTCATTGCTCATTTGCCATTTTTATAGTATTCCTGCACGACCTCCTCCAGAACACGGCTGGTGCGGGCAGCGGAAATGCCCGTACTTACACATTTCCCCTCGCCACACAATTCCCTGACTACCTGGCTGATGAGGTTCAGCTGGATATTCTCCGGGTTCTGGAACCGGAATTTGTGAATCCCCTCCCGGTTTTCCAGGACTACCTCCCCGTGTTGAAAACAGGAGAATGTGATTATTCCCTCGTCTCCGATGATTTCGATAAGGTCGGTTTCCGCGGTTTTATGAACCGCAAAACACCAGCTGCCCGTACCCGTGATCCCGTTTTGAAACCGGAAACTGCAGGTCACCGTGTCTTCCGCCGTATAGAGTCCCGCCCGGTTGACCGCCATGCCCCTCACATCGGCAACGGGACCGAAAAGAAAATCGAGGTAATCAAACTGGTGCGAGGCAAGGTCATAAAAATATCCGGCTCCTGAAATTTCCGGAAAAACATGCCAGCTCATCCGGGCGGGATCGACTCCCCGTTCCCGCGCTTGCTTGTAAAGTTTCAGATTTACCGTCAGTACGGAACCGATGGCTCCTTCCCCGACAAGATCTTTAACTTTAAGAAAAGCTGGAAGTGACCGCCTGTAATAAGCAACAAATAAAGGCATTCCCGTTTCTTTCGAAATTCTGATCATTTCGAGGCATTCGCGGTAGTTGAGTGCCATGGGCTTTTCTACATATGCGGGTTTACCGGCCTTCATCGCCCTGATGGCATAGCTGGCATGGGAGGAGGGGGGAGTGGCCACATAAATGGCATTGACTTCCCGATCGCGGATTAATTCTTCGGCATCCACATACCAGCGAGGTACCTGGTGCCGCCGTGCATAATCCTCTGCTTTTGCCATATCCCTGCGCATGATGGCCACCAGGCGCGAATGAGGCACCTTGCCGAAGGCAGGACCGCTTTTCATTTCGGTGACATTGCCCGCCCCGATGATGCCCCAGTTAATTTCAGTAAGAATTTCCATCCTTGAAGAAGATGTAACCGGTCACTGGTTACGTGTATAACGATTCATCGTCACTTTTTAAATCTGTCGCGGAAAGCCCAGAGTCCCAGAGCCGGATTGGAGATAAAAAAGATCTCTTCGCCGTTGGGGAGGGTGTTGAAACCGTCCTTCAGTGCCCCGGGATCGTAGCTAGCCACGATTTTGTCGTAATCGGCCCATTGGAATCCCACGCTTTCGATCTCCTGACGGGTCAGGTTACCTTCAACCTTGCCGGGGCAGTAGGTGATGGAGAAGCGTCCTTCGGAGGAGCCGTGTATCAGATGGGCTGCTGCGCTGAGGTTATTTTGCAGGTCTTCGTTTTCAGCGGTGACTTTCAGGGTGTGGGGAGTACCGAAATAACCATATTTACGGATCAGCCGGTCGATTTCCCCGTCCTCGCCGAATTCCTTGAGTGCCGGTGCCAAAACAACCAGTTCCCCACCATCGGCAAGCGCCATCCTAGTGCGGTAAATGCTTTTGTTACCCAGCCAGGTGCTTTTAAATTCCGAGGGGTCGAGCCAGACGACCACTTTTTGCAACGGTTTTTCAACCATCTCAAAATTAACTTCGAGAGAGAGCCTGGCTGCCTTATCAAACACTTCAAAGTCATCGCCGATAAAAAGTCCGTATGTTTGAAGCTTCCCCACCTTATTCACTCCCACGACTGTCTGGCAATATACGATAGGTAGGTGATTCGCAAAGTGTTCCGAGGCATAGTTGAAGATTTTCCGTACGGGGGTATCGGCCCTTCCCATCATCTTTTCCATTCCGTAGGCCGCCCCTATGAAATGGCTTTTGTTGATTCCTTCGGCACCTCCGGTGCCGACAAAGATATTTTTGTTGTAATTGGCCATTCCTACCACCTCATGGGGAACGACCTGTCCGAGAGAGAGGATCAGGTCAAATCCCCCCTCCACGAGCAACTTGTTGACCTGGGCAGGCCAGGGATAGTCCACGACCCCTTCAGATACTTCCTTCACAAATTCACCGGGTACATAGCCCAGGGTCACTACATCGTTGCGCCAGTCATGGTCTCGGAACAACTCCCGAGGGGTTTTCCCGAACATGTTGCCGATCTGGTGGTCTGTCATGGGCGAGTGGGTCCCCAAAGCGGGCAGGATATCGGTGAGCTTGCTCCCGAAGTATTCGAAGCTCATCTCCGTCAGTTCTCCGGCACGGCTGGGCAGCCGCGTGAAATCGGGAGGTATGGCCAGCACCTTCTTCCGGAAACCTATTTTCTCAAATGCCCGGTATAAGCCGTTTCTTAAATCGTCAGCCGTCATGTTACTGCTGGGCGATCCGCTTTCAAAGAATATCATTTTAAAAACTTTAAGTTGACCATAGAATCACTTTCTCATCCTTTAACTTACCCTGTCAGGAAGCGGCTGAGGAGCCGGAATAACCTCCCATCCTCGGTCCATCCACTGACAGACCGGAGGTTATTCCATACACCTGCATTCATCAACCTTATCCTTAACCTCAGCCTATGCTTATCGTCTGACCCTGGCATTTCCCTTCCAGACGCTCCACACCATCTCTTCGTCCGCCGGCTGGACATAGTCGGTGAGGAATGTAGTGGCCAGTGCGCCCGTAGCCCATCCAAACTGCGCCCATTTTTCAGGTTCCCAGCCTTTAAGGATTCCGTAGAGGAGTCCCCCGACGAAACCGTCGCCACCGCCGATCCGGTCGAGAACGTTAATCTTCCTGGGTTCGATTACGTGCCAGTTGTTTCCTTCGAGCATGATGGCGCCCCAGAGGTGTTCGTTTACACTGATCACCTGGCGTAAGGTGTTGGCAAAGACTGAAGCATGCGGGAAAGCTTTCTTAACCCTGCTGATCATCTCCTTAAAAAGATCAATTTCCGAGGAGATTCCCTTGCCTCCTGCTTCCGGGCCCTCAATTCCCAAGCAGAGCTGGAAATCTTCTTCATTGCCGATAAGGATATCGGCTATGGATGCTATTTCGGTAAATATATTATGTAGCTCTGTTTCCCTGCCTTTCCAGAAGGAAGCCCGGTAGTTCAGGTCAAAGGAGATCAGGGTACCGTGTTTTTTTGCAAAACGGGCCAATTCGAGGCAGAATTGACCGGTATCAGGCGACAAGGCTCCGATCAGGCCTGAGATGTGGACAATTTGCACGCCCTCATTACCGAAAATTCTTTCCAGGTCAAAATCTTTGACGTTTAAAGTTCTCCCTACTTCCCCGGCCCGGTCGTTCTGCACCCGGGGACCCCTGACTCCGAAGCCGCTGTCGGCGATGTTAAACTGGTGGCGGAATCCCCACGGATTTTCCTGGGCAACTTCAGGTCCTTCAAAATCCATGTTCCGGCTCCGGAGATTACTTTTTATAAATGCAGCAATCGGGCTGTCCTTTACAAATGTGGTCAGCACTTTTACCGGCAGTCCCAGATAGGAAGAGATGCTGGCCACATTGGTTTCGGCACTGGTAGCATGCATTTCAAACAGGGTACTGCTGTAAACGGGTTGTCCGTTTACGGGCGTAATCCTTACCCCCATGCTGGTCGGTACCAGCATAGCATACTTAAACTCTTTCTTTAACTGAACGCTCATATTAATTTTTGATTTAATATTTTAAAATTTACTTATTGTTTGATGTTTCCGGACTGATCCGGAGGGATTTCGCTCTCCGGAATTGGAACTTCCCGTCGTAGCGCTGACGGGGAAGCAAATCCCGGAATAGCGGGATGAATTCGACGGGTTTCAGCACCGGCTTGGCCATAAGCAGAGACCAGGCATTCATGCTTACCTGATACAAAGAACAGATGCGTCAAGGCGCTCGCCGGAAATCAACCGCGGGAAGGGTGGGGTTTGATGTCGGTGAGTTCTTCGATTTTTACCGGTCGGCCTTCATCGATGGATTTCCGGGCAGCCACGCCGATCAGCAGAGACATTGCCCCATCGCGGGTGCCGGCAGCATGCTTCAGGGGATCTGTCATGCCGGGATTTCGGAAGATCTTGTCCTGGAGACGAACATCTCCGCCGCCATGACCGGCCCTGACTTGGGGAACTTTTACCAGTTCCGTCTTTCCGAAATTGTCGGAGACGTATATTTCGTCATAATTTGTCGATTCTTCCTTTTCCTGGCTCATCTCCCGGGCATGGAGTTCCGCCTGGTTGGCCATTTCCTGCCTTCTCCACGGCAGTCCTTCCCAGGAGTCAATACGGCCGTTACGGCCGTTAAACCCGATGGTGAGCCCCTCATAGGGAGAGTATGTTGTCAGAGAATAACTCACGTGCACGTTGTTGGCATATTTGATCTGCAACGCCATTTTGTCGAAGATGTCAATGCTTTCCCTCCAGAGACAATTGTCGCGGATATAACCGTCATATTTTTCATTGTTCACATACAGTTCCATGTATTCCTTGTTTTTGGTAATATCCCAGTAGAATTTGCATTTCTCCTGGTACCCGCAACTACGGCAATTGGGGCCGCGGAAACTGTTGTTTTTACCGTAATGATCCAGGGAACCGATGGCATGCACTTCCACGGGATCGCTGTTAAGCCACCAGTTCAACAGATCGAAATGGTGAGTTGCTTTGTGAAGGAGGAGGGTGCCGCTTTTGTTCCGGTGTCCGTGCCAACGCCTGAAATAGTCGGCTCCGTGGTAAGTGTTCAGATACCAGTGAAAATCAACGGAAACGATTTCACCCACACGCTTTTCGGCCAACAGTTCCTTGATGCGTGTGAACTGTGTCCCGTACCGGTAGTTAAAGCCGACAATGACTTTCTTCCCCGTACGCCTTTCGGCATCGAGAATTGCCTGGCATTTCACCTCGTCGGTGGTCATGGGTTTCTCGGTCAGGACGTCACATCCGGACTCAAGTCCCTTGATAATGAACTCGTCATGGGTGGCATCCACGGTCGTCACGATCAACAGGTCGGGTTTCACCCCGGCCATCATGTCATCGAAATTGGTAAAGGTTGGACAATTGGCTCCGATGAACTTTTTGGCGTATTCAACTCTTCCGGGATTGATGTCGCACAATCCCACAAATTCCACCAGATCTCCATATTGTCTAACGATATTTCTTCCCCAGAAACCGTTTCCCCGGCTTCCGGTACCCACCAAGGCCAGTTTCCGTTTGGGTGCCGGAAACGGAGAACCAGCAGTATGGAACGGACCCACCAGCATCGTACCGGCAACAGCAGCTCCCGACGTTACCAAAAAATCTCTTCTTTTCATAACTGATTAGTTTTGTGATTCTTAAAATATTTCAACCTGTCCTATTTTCAATCCTATCTTAATGGCCGCTTGCCGGCTTAACCTTCCTTTCCGGGATCATACCCCGCCATATGCGCTGTAACCCCCGTCGACGGGAATGACGATCCCTGTAATAAAGGAGGAGAGGTCAGAAAGGAGGAAGAGGGTGGCTCCCTGCAAATCTTCAGGTTCTCCGAATTTTCCCATGGGAGTGCTGTTGACAATCTTCTGTCCGCGGGCGGAATAACCGCCTGTTTTCTCATCCAGCACCAGGAAACGGTTCTGGTTGGTAATGAAAAATCCGGGGGCAATGGCGTTGACCCGTATGCCTACTTTGGCCAGGTGGACTGCCAGCCATTCTGTAAAATTGTTCACCGAAGCCTTGGCAGCCGAATAGGCCGGAATCTTGGTCAGTGGCCGGAATGAATTCATGGATGAAATATTGAGTACAACCCCCTTTTTCTTCTTCAGCATATCGGTTGTGAACACCATGGTCGGCAAAAGGGTTCCCTTGAAATTCAGGCTATAGACCTTGTCAAATCCTTCCATCTGCAATCCGTAAAAGGTATCCTCGGGGTGATCGATATCTTTTTCTTCCATTTGCTCGACTTTTGTCGTAGCCTGGGGACTGTTTCCTCCTGCGCCGTTGATCAGAATATCGATGCTTCCCAGTTTTTCATTGATCTCGGCTTTTGCCCTGATCAGTGATTCCTTGTCAAGCACATTGGCTTCAATTCCGATTACTGTTGCATTGCATTCCAGGGCAATTTCATCAGCCACTCTTACCGCTGTTTCCCTGTTGATGTCGGCAATAGCCACTTTCATACCGGCAGAAGCCAGCGCTTGCACCATCGTAGTGCCCAAAACACCGGCTCCCCCGGTGATGACACATACTTTCCCTTTAAGATCTTCAAACGATAACTTGTTCATACTTTTTATTTAAATTCATGATAAAACTCCAGATTTTCCCGGGTGATGATTTCTATGGGAGCATAGTTGTATTCCCTGACAGGCAGTTTATGGACAACCCCCTGAAAAAGGGCATTTACAGCATCATATCCCTGCTCTTCGGGGCGCTGACAGATCAGGAAATCCACGATTCCCACGGTGAGGAATTTTTTGTTCTCGGGAAGGAGATCATGCCCGATCAGCCTGATGTTATGCAAGCCGTATTCCCCGATGGTCCTTGCTGCCAGATAAACTTTAGAACTGGTCACGAAAATGCCCTCGGGCCGGTATTCCTCATAAAGCTCCTTCAATTTTACATGAGAGGCATTCAGATCATCTATGGAAATTTCGAAGGTTCTGACCTGCCTGTCAGGCTGGTTCTTCCTGTACCATTCATAGAATCCCATCTCGCGCTGAACAAGATGGTTCTGGTGTTCCATCTCCTTCGCATAATGAAGTATCAGCAAGCTGCCCCTGCCGGGTGTCAGCAAACTGAGCAAACGGGCCGAAAGCATGCCGCACCTGTATGAATTTTGTCCGAAATAGGCCAATTGTCCCTGATCGGGAATGTTGGAATCAATAAAGACGAAAGGGACATTCCCTTCTTTCAGCCTGGCAATGAAAAGAAGCGATTCTCTCGAAAAAAAAGGTGCCAAAACCACCCCGTCAGGATGAAGGCTCAGAATCTGTTCCGCCTTGGCCACAAAATCAAGGGGATGGTTCTGACTGTAGGTGAATGATTCATGGGAGATCCCAAACTGACGCAATTCGGTAATCCGCTTTTTGATGCCTGCGGCCGGTTTTGTCCAGTATCCTTCCCTGGAAAGGGGTGTGGGTAAGAGCGTGGCAAAAAGCAACTTCTTCTTCGATGCCAGCGCTCTGGCCATCACATTGGGATGGTAATCTAATTCCTTAATGATCCGCATGACAGTCTCCCTGGTCTCCTCCGACACTTCACCCCGGTTATGCAATACCCTGTCCACAGTGCCTATGGAAACATTCGCCCTCTGGGCAATATCCTTAATCCGTATCTGTCTTTTTTGATCCACCTTTATCAGATTGCGACCGGGTAACTCCGATCAGAAAATCAAAAATAGTGATTAATTTGCCTCCGTGTACGAACACGGAAGCAAAAAGAGCAAAAATAGTCATGCTCTTTAACATGTTTCAGGCAATTGTAGCGCTTTAACATTCTGCCAATGATTTGTAATCCCGTATTCACCAATTTTGGAGGGTTAAAAAAAATCCTTACTTTCACAGTTTGTATTAAGGATGACATATCTCTTAACAGTTAAAAATCAAACGAATGAAAAATCAGATGAAGAAAGGAATTTCAAGAAGGCAGTTTATCGGTACCACAGCCGCAGGGCTGGCGGGAATTGCCATTTTGCCGGGATTGGCTGGATGTAAACCGAAAGCAGTTCCGGGGACTGATCTCCGGCTGGGATTTATTGGCATGGGGAGGCAGGCGATGTTCCTGCTCAACGGGTTCATTAACATTCCGGGAGTGAAAGTAGTTGCCGGCGCTGATGTTTATGGGATCAAGTGCAAGCGGTTTGAGAAGCGGGTGAAGGCTTTTTATGCCGGAAAGGGAGAAGAGGCCGAGGTTCAAACCTACGAAAATTACAAGGATCTTCTTATCCGTGAGGACATCGATGCCGTAGTGGTTGCCACACCCGACCATTACCATGCCATAATTGCCATTGATGCAGTCAGGGCGGGTAAGGATGTTTACCTGGAAAAACCGCTGACCTTTACCATTAAGGAAGGGCAGGAATTGCGCAAGGCTGTTCGTGAGAGCAACCGCATTCTTGCCGTGGGAAGCCAGCAGCGTTCCGATCCGAACTTCCAGCATGCCGTGAAACTGGTTCAAGATGGCGTCCTGGGAAATATCATCACCGCGCACGCCTATGTAGGAGCTCCTCCGAAACCCTACGACCTGCCTGAGGAGACCCTTCCGGCAGATCTCAACTGGGATCTCTGGCTCGGACCGCTTCCCGATTCCATTCATTACAACAACGAACTGAATCCGCTGATCACCCTCGATCCCGACCAGGACGAAACCATTTGGGGGGCCTGGCGCTGGTACAAGGAAATGGGGGGCGGCTTCACCACCGACTGGGGAGCACATATGTTTGATATTGTCCAGTGGGCCCTGAAAATGGATGAGAGCGGACCGGTGGAGATCTCCCCGGTGGGAGACGGCACTGAATTTATGACCTTTAAATATGCCAACGGCACGGTGATGACCTCCGAACCTTTTGATGAAAGACGTACCAAGGGAGTGAAATTCATCGGGGAGAAGGGCTGGATTATGGTCACCCGCGGTGCCTTCGAAGCCTCCGACCCGGCATGGGTTCCGGCAGCCCCCGAAACGGCCGACGATACGCCTTACGAAACTAAGATCCCCCACCAGTTGAACTTCATCGAAGCGGTGAGGGAAAGAAAGGAGCCTGCCGTTCCCGTGGAAGTGGGCCACCGTACCTGCACGGTTTGTACTTTGGGAAATATCGCTTGTGAACTGAAAAAGACCATCAAATGGGATCCGGCGACCGAAACGCTCGTTGAAGACGACGGTTCTGCGGAAGCACTGCTCCATTACCAATATCGCGAACCTTACACCCTGGGGTAGACCCCTCGGAGGTTCTTTAATCCTATCCCGCAGATCAGGCGGAAACAGAGTTTTTCCTGCAAATGACGCAGTTTTTCGCTGAACTTTCCGGAAAACACTGCTATCATCAGCCTTATCTGCGGGATTTTCTGTCAATCTCCGTAACCTTCACGATACGTTAACTATCCTTTTCACTCAGAGCCAGCCAACGAAGCTCCTTTTCCTCCAGTAAAGCAGTGATCTCCCCGATTTCGTTCGATACGGAAAAAAGAGCTTCATGGCCCAGATGCCCGGAACTTAACGATTCTTCCAAACTCCTTTTTCGCTCCTCCAACCGGGGAATCTCATTTTCCAACTGCTCCAGTTCGCGTTTTTCTTTGAAAGTCAGCTTATTCCTTTCTGCGGCATCTGGTTTTTCCTTTTCCCGGGGAGGGTTTTCCTTTTTAACCGGCTTGATGGCCTGTTCTGCCAATTCCCGGGCATTACGGAATTGCGTATAGTTTCCCGGGAAATCCTGAATCTTGCCATCTCCGTGAAAAATAAAAAGGTGATCGACAATTTTGTCCATGAAAAATCGATCGTGCGACACGACAATGACGCACCCTTCAAAGGAGTGCAGATACTCTTCCAGAACATTCAGCGTTACAATATCCAAATCATTGGTGGGCTCATCGAGGATCAGAAAGTTGGGGTTCTGCATCAGTACCGTACAGAGATAGAGGCGCCGTTTTTCCCCTCCGCTGAGTTTTTCAATATAATCGTACTGGACTGCCGGAGGGAACAGAAAACGGGTCAGCAATTGGGAGGCGCTCATGGAATTTCCCCCTTCCGTCCTGACCACTTCGGCAATTTTGTTTACTGCATCAAGCACTTTTTCTCCGGGATCAAAAGCCATTCCTTCCTGCCGATAGTAACCGAAACGGATTGTTTTACCCGGTACGATGCTTCCGCGGTTGGGCTGCTGCTGACCGGTAATCAACTCCAGAAAAGTAGTTTTGCCTGTTCCATTATCACCAACAATACCTACCTTTTCAAAACGGGAGAAAGAATAGGTGAAATCCTCCAACAGGCGGATGTCTCCGTAGGACTTTGAGAGATGACGGATCTCCAGGATTTTCTTTCCCAGCCGGGCAGAACCGACTGACAGATCGACGGCCTTATCGTCTGACCGTTGCCTGGCTTTTTCCTGAATTCCGGCAAAGGCTTTGATCCGGTACTTTGCCTTATGTGATCGTGCCTGGGGCATCCGGCGCATCCATTCGATCTCGGTGCGCAACAGGTTTCGGGCTCTGTTAATGCCGGCCTGACGCGATTCCATGCGCTCCTCCCGCTTCTCGAGGAAATAGCTGTAATTCCCAGTATACCGGAATATTTCGTTGTTCTCAAGTTCCAGGATCTCATCACAAACCCGGTCGAGGAAATAGCGGTCATGGGTGACCATCAGCAGGGTGATGGAGGAGCGTTCAAGATAGGTCTCAAGCCACTCAATCATGTCAAGATCGAGGTGGTTGGTGGGTTCATCGAGTAAGAGAAAATCAGGATGGCTGATCAGCACCTTGGCCAGCCCCAGCCGTTTCTTTTGTCCCCCCGACAACTCACATACCTGCGCTTCCAACTGATCGATTCTCAGCTGGGTAAGGATTTGCCTCACTTCCGTTTCGGCATCCCAGGCCCCCAACTGTTCCATCTCCCCGGTGAGGCGCGCAATCCCTTCCTGGTCATGGTGCAATAATGCCAGCTCATATTCTCTCACCAACTGCAATTTTTCGTTGTCGGCGGTGAAGATCTCCTCCCAAACAGTGTGGGAGGGGTCAAGTTGGGGCGATTGCTCCAGATATCCGATCCTGAGGTCGTTGGTCCAGGTAATCCGGCCACCATCCGGGGTATCCTTTCCTGCAAGCAGGTCAAAAAGCGAACTCTTCCCGGCTCCGTTACGGGCGATCAGGGCGACCTTCATATCTTTGGCAATGGTGAAGGAAATGCCCTCAAAGAGCAATAGCCCTCCGTAACGCTTGGTCAGATCTTCGGCTTGCAGGTATGGAATCATTCAGGAAATTTTCAGCAAAATTAATATTTAAAAAATAACTAACAGATTAGTTGTATAACTAAAATATTAGTTATATATTTGTCCCGGATATCCAAAGAGAAATACAAGGAGTTATCAAACAATTAAAAAATCAGACAATGAAATTTTCAAGAATTTTTCTAATGATGTTATGAAAGAGCTGACCAAAGCCGAGGAGCAGATCATGCAGATCTTGTGGGATCTGGAGAAGGGCTTCGTGAAGGATATCGTGGAGCGGTTTCCCGATCCGAAGCCGGCTTACAATACGGTGTCGACCATTGTCAGGATTCTGGAGCAGAAGGGATTTGTGGACCATACTGCCTACGGCAAGACCCATGAGTATTTTCCGCTGGTCGGCAAGAGTGACTATACCCGAACTTTCATGAAGAATTTCATGCGGAACTATTTCAGCGGCTCCTTCCGGGAGATGGTCTCTTTTTTTGCCAAAGAGGACAACTTGTCAGTGGCGGAGTTGGATGAACTGATGCAACAAGTCAGGGACGATATAACGGCAGAAGAGGAGGATTAGGATGCATAATCTGGTCAACTACCTGTTGGAATCGGGGGTCAGTCTGACGCTGTTTGCCCTGGTTTATCTGTTATTCCTGAGGAGGGAGACTTTTTTCAGGACCAATCGGTTGTTTCTCCTCTTTTCCGTTTTATTTTCCTTATTGCTACCCTTACTAGCCATTCCGGTGCTGGCACCGCGGGCGGTCATCCTTCCGGAAGTTACGGTGACGCCCTACCGGAACCTGCTGGAAACGGTATTGGTGGAGCGCCAGCGCTTTTCCGGAAATGTGGAGCAATTCGTCATCTCCTCCCGGCTGATCGTCAACTTATGGCTAGCGGGGGTTCTGGCGATGGCCATCATTTCCCTGTTGCGCCTGGGACAGATATTACGCATTATCCGGAAAGGGAAAGTGACCGATTCCGGCGATTTTAAGATGGTACTGAATGGCAGGGAGAGTGATCCCTTTTCCTTTATGAACTATCTTTTTATTCCCGAGGATTACGCACAGATTCCCGGTTATGACCAGATCGTCTATCACGAACGGGAGCATATCAGGCAGGGGCATACCTGGGACATTCTTCTGCTCGACATCCTGCTGGTTTTCCAGTGGTTCAACCCCTTTATCTGGATGCTGAAAAGGGCGGTCCGTGAAAATCACGAGTACCTGGTCGACCGTGCCGTCCTCCGTTCGGGGATGACCCCCGCCGATTACAAAAATCTACTCCTTTCAGAAGTGGTGGGGAGCAAGGTTTTCGCAGCACACCATTTCAATAATTCCTTACTTAAAAACCGATTTAAAATGATGACAAAAATACCTTCCCGCAAGGCTGCGGGAATTAAAATCGTTTCAGGATTGATGATCGCCCTGGCTTTGGTGGTCGTGTTTGCCTGTGAAAAGAAAACAAGCACGAAATTAGATGCCGGCGCCGGTGAAAACCTGACGATCGAACCATCCGATTCCCTCCTGAAGATCTCGGGATCCCGTGAAGAAGTCAGAAAACTGGATTCCATACTGGGTTCACGCAACTATGAAATGATAACGATGACGGACCAGAATTCGGATAGAAGCTACATTCTCCTCAAATCAGGGGATCCCGGGAAAGGAACCAGCCCCGTGTCTGAGACGTTGAACCTGGATGAATTGCAGGATGAGAGCGAGGTCTTTTTCATTGTGGAGGAGATGCCTGAATACCCTGGCGGGGAAGCTGCCCTGCGAAAATTCATTTCGGAAAAAATCCTCTATCCCGTGATCGCCCAGGAAAATGGAATCCAGGGGAAGGTGTATGTCTCCTTTGTGGTTTCGGCCGACGGGAGCGTGAGGAATGCCAGGATTGCCCGCGGTGTGGATCCGGTCTTGGACAAAGAGGCCCTCAGGGTCGTCAATTCCATGCCTCGGTGGACTCCCGGCAAGCAGCGGGGCAAAGCCGTAAATGTCTCCTACACGGTGCCTATCAGCTTTGTCCTGCAATAACCCTGTAATGGTTGGGATAAATTTTGCCTTTTGAACCTATCTTTCCTGACAAGTATAACTTGGCCATGATTTAAAAAACGTTCCATGACCTGCAGGGTTTCCCCTTCCGCCGGACTCAGGCTTTTATCTGTCCTCGTTTTCTCTTTTTTCTTCGGTTCCCTTCAGGCCCAGGAGGAAGAACTGATGCCCGATCCTTTTGATCGTCAGGTAGAATCTACCGGCATCAAAGACTCTTTATTGCTCTCTTCGAGGCCTGGTTATGGGGAATATCGCCATGCGCTGGCCCTGCGTGAAGGTTTCGACTACCCCGGAGCTCTGGCAGCCCTTCAGCAGGCGCTGGCCCGGGACTCCACCAACACCGTGTGGTGGTCTGAACTGGCCGATCTCTGCATCGCCTTGGGGAACTCGGTCGATGCGCTCCATACTTATCAGCATGCGCTGACCATCACTCCCGGCCATCTTCCGCTGAAGGGGCGTATGGGCAGGTTGCTGCTGATTATGCAGGAGAACAGGGAAGCCTACCGTGTTTTTACGGAACTGCGGAAAGCCGATTCCCTCAACCTCTTCTTCAACAGACAGCTGGCCATCAGCGCTTCCCGTCTGAATAAAAACCGGGAAGCCAAACAGCTCTTCCAAAAGGTGCTGGAGATGAATCCCCGTGATCTGGGAAGTTCCCTGGCGCTGGCCACCCTATATCAGCAGGATACTGCCTTTGTAAAGGCCCGGGAGATTCTCACCGGAGCTCATGAGCTGTTTCCGGGAAATTCCTTACTTGAACTGAGGCTTGCGCAAAACGATTATTACCTGAAGGAGTATGCCCGGGCCGCTGAAGGATATGCACAGTACCTCTCCCATAATGACACCACCCTGAACATCCGCAAGGAATACGGGGTGGTGCTCTATTTCAGCAAAGAGGAGGATATGGCCCTGCTGATGCTGGAACCCCTCCTTCACCTGGCCCCCAACGACCCGATGGTTCCGTATTATATGGGGCTGAGTTACAAAAACCTGAAGGATTTTGAGGCGGCAAAACAGTATCTTAAGCTGGCTGAAGAACTCACCATTCCATGGTATCTTCCGTTCATCCACCGCACCATGGCGCAGATCCACGGGTTATGCCGTGAGTTTCCCGAGGCCATAGCTTCTTACCGGAAAGTGCTCGAACTGGACCCTTCCGACACCGAGGTGCTCTTTGAAATGGCCACCACATATGAGGAGTTTGAGAGCGACAAGACGGTGGCATTCCAATTTTACAGGCAATATATCGAAAAATCCGGAAAGGGAGCGCTGAATGAAGCCTATGCCCGTAGCCGGATGGCCAAAATCAGGGAAGCCCTCTTCTTCGACAACCGGGGGAAGAACCTCATGCTTCCGGAATAAATGGTCACTGTACGATGGCGGTGCCCTCCTTCCCTTTTTATTGAAGTGGAATCAGCAGCCCATAATTTGCTATTTTTGAGAATTACTGAAATTTGATTCCGGTTAAGTATAAATCGGTCAATTGGAATTATCGCGGTAGAGCCGACGGAGAAACGAATCCCTGTTACCCGGGAAGAGTCCGACGGATTTCACCACCAGATCCTTCCATAAGCAGAGAACAGGCATTCATCCTTACCTTGCACAGAGAATGGATGGTGTCAATGCACTCACCGGAATTTATTAAACTTGGCATTATGGCATCTACGGACATATCAGGATTTATCCTTAGGCCAGCGCAGGAAAGTGACATTCCGGCCTTGTATGAACTCATCAGGGAATTGGCTGTTTACGAAAAAATAGAGAATGATTTAACAGCTACGGAAGAAATGCTGTACGATGCCATTTTCCGGCGGAAGGTAACGGAGGTGTTGATGGCGGAATATCGGGGAGAATTGGTAGGCTACGCCATCTATTTCTATAATTTCTCCTCCTTTATTGGATTGCCGGGGCTTTACCTCGAAGATATCTACATCAGGTCGCAGTACCGGGGGCAGGGATTTGGCAGATATACGCTTGCCTTTCTGGCGAAGTTGGCCCTGGAAAAGAAATGCTGGGGTATGGAGTGGACCGTGCTGGACTGGAACAAACCATCTATTGACTTTTATGAAGGCATGGGAGCCATCAACCGTAAAGGCTGGCTGATTTACCGTCTGAAAGGCACCGCTTTAGCTGAGCTGGCGGGAAAGCTTTAAGGTAATGCCAGTGCCTGGTACATCACCTCCACGGGGTGAAGGGCATCGCGGCCTGTGCCGTCCTTGATATGGTGGCGGCAGGAGGTTCCCGGTGCCGAGACCAGGGTGGTTTCCGCTGCTGCCCGTACTTCTGGGAAGAGGATCAATTCGCCGATCTTCATTGAGAGTTCATAATGTTCCTTTTCGTAGCCGAAGGCGCCGGCCATGCCGCAGCATCCCGAGGGAATCTCCCTGACGCTGTAATTTTCGGGCAAGGAGAGCATCTTTTTCGTGGGGGCGGTGGAGGCCACTGATTTCTGCTGACAGTGCCCGTGCAGGAGGATCTCCTTTTTCTCACGGGTAAAGGATTCCGGGGAGATATTTCCGGCATCCAGTTCGCGGCAGAAGAACTCCTCGAAGAGGAGGGCATTTTTCGCCAGGCGAGACGCAGCGGGCCGCAGTTCCTCGTTCACCAGTTCAGGGTATTCATCGCGGAATGCCAGGATCGCGGAGGGTTCAATGCCCACCAGGGGGGTGTCGCCCGAGATCATGTCTTTCAGCATCAGCACATTGTCGGTGGCGATTTTCCGGGCGGTTCGGACCAGTCCCTTCGAGAGCCAGGTGCGGCCGCTTTCGCGGTGAACGGGAATACGTACCTCATAGCCCAGGCGGGTGAGCAACAGGATCGCCTTGATGCCGATATCGCTCTCGTTGAAATTGGTGAACTCATCATTGAAGAGGTAAACTCTCTTTTTGGGATTTTCGACGGGCAGAACGGTGCCGTTCCGGAACCAACGGCTTAGGGTGATGCGGGATAAGTGTGGCAGGTTGCGTTGGGTGTGGAATCCCACCATTTGTTTAAAGAAAGCCTGCTTCATCATGAAGTTGGCCAAGGGCTGCACAAGGATGGCCAGCTTTTCCAGGCGCGGCAGGTATGCTACCAGCCGGCTCCGGAAGGGAATGCCGTGAATGTCATAGTAGTGCTGCAGGAATTCCGCCTTCAACTTGGCCATATCGACATTGGAAGGGCATTCAGCTTTACAGGCTTTGCAGGAGATGCACAGGTCGAGGATCTGGTAGATTTCCTTCTGGTCGAAGGGATTTCCCCCGTTGGGTTTGGAGAGGAGCTCCCTGAGGAGGTTGGCCCTTCCGCGGGTCGTCTTGTCTTCATCACGGGTGGCCATGTATGAGGGGCACATGGTCCCTCCGATGATTTCCGACTTGCGGCAATCGCCCGAGCCGTTGCACTTCTCAATTGATGCGAAAAAGTTTTTGTTGGCTGAAAAGTCAAAGAGGGTGTTGAAAGTAGGAATCACCGTGCCGGGTTCAAACCGGAAATTGTCGGTGATGGGGGGCGTATCCACGATTTTCCCCGGGTTGAAGAGTTTATCAGGATCCCAGGTCTGCTTGAGGTTACGGATCAACTGGTAATTGTGTTCGCCCAGCATGAAGGGGATAAACTCTCCGCGGACGCGTCCGTCACCATGTTCTCCGCTGAGGGATCCCCGGTATTTGCGAACCAGGGCGGCCAGGTCGGTCATCAGGTCGCGGAAGATCTTCACATCTCCTGGATCCTTCAAGTTAAGCAAAGGCCGGAAATGGATCTCACCAGTGGCAATATGGGCATAGAAAATACTCGAGAGGCCGTATTTTCCCAAGATCACCTTGAATTCCGCCACATAGTCGGGCAAGAACTCCGGGTGGACGGCAGTATCCTCGAAGCCGGGGACCCCCTTTCTTTCTCCCGGAACGTTTGCCAGCACCCCCAGTCCGGCTGTACGCAACGCCCACACTTTTTTGATGGAATCGGCACCTGTGACCAACGGAAAGGCGTAACCCAGTCCGGCCGCCTTCATATCTGCAATCATGGCATCGCTGGCGGCAAGCAACTCCTCTTTAGTGTCGAAAGCCAGTTCTATCATCAGGATGGCCCCAGGATCTCCTTCCACGAAAAAGCGGTTCTTGCGCTGTTCGATATTCTCTTTGGTGCACTCCAGGATGACGTCGTCCATGAGTTCCACTGCCCGGGGCTGGTGCCGCAGGGCGATCAGGTTGGCCTTGAGCGATTCTTCGAGGGTGCCGAAATGGGCGCATATGAGTCCCATGTGTTTGGGTGGCAGGGGAATCAGGTTCACCTTGATACGCTTCATGAAGGCCAGGGTCCCCTCGCTTCCGGCGAGCAGTTTGCAAAAGTTGAAAGGGTCCCCGCCGGGCGTAAAAACTTCGCTCTCGAGCAGGACGTCGATGGCATAGCCCATGTTGCGACGGGTCACACGGGGATCGGGGAAATTCTCCCTGATGGAGGCCTGGTTGGCAGGATCGGAGAGAATTTCGCAGATGTTGCGGTAAATTCTGGTTTCCAGGAGGGTGGGGTCCCCTTCGCATTTGGCCCTGAACTCCTCTTTGGTAAGGGGCCCGAAGGTCACTTCCGACCCGTCGGAGAGGATCACGTCGGCTTCCAGGATATGCTCGCGGGCGCTGCCGTAAATAATGCTGTGGAGTCCGCACGAGTTGTTGCCCACCATGCCGCCGATACAGCAGCGGTTGGCGGTGGAGGTCTCAGGACCATACTGGAGACCGTGGGGTTCCAGCCATTTGTTGAGTTCTGCGGGAATCACCCCCGGCTCCAACCATACCCAATGCTCTTCCTTGTTGAATTCCAGGATCTTGTTCATGTATTTGGAGATGTCCATGACAATACCCGGACCTACCACCTGTCCGGCCAGGGAAGTGCCCCCGGCACGGGGAATCACCGATAGCCCGTGACTTTTGGCGAAGTTCATAATTTTCAGTACGTCACCGTTGTTTTTGGGCCGGGTGACCGCCGCAGGTTTTTCCTTGTAGGAAGAGGCATCGGTGGAGTAGAGGATCCGCTGGACGTTGTCAGTGAACAAGTCGCCGTCGAGGGAAGCTTTCAGCGCATCAAATTCCTGCTGTGAGATCATAAAGCTGGGTTTTGGTGACAACAAAGATATTAAATTGATCTTTAAAGAGGATCGGAAAGTCTCTTACTTTGACTTCATCGGCGGAAATGATTATTTTTGTTAACACAAAATGAGATTGCTATGACTGCTAATGTGATTAAGTCGCAGGAAATCGTCGAGAGGATATTTGGACTCTCCCTGGAAGAAAAGGAGAAGCTTAAGAATTTGATCGAATGCAATATTGCTTAAGAAAGGCGGAACGAAATTGCGGATAATGATAAGTTGACTATAATCAAGGAAAAAGAGGGAAAATTGAATTTTTCTGATGATATTAACCACTTGAAGCAAATAGGTTTATTAATGTAGAAAGGATGTTTTGCGAGAATGTTAGTCTTTGTAAATAATAGACGTGTAGAGGTTTTTTGTGGCGCCACATTGCTGGATGTAGTCAGGGCCTACTCTCTGACCAGTAGCAAGCGGTTACTCAGCGGCTACCTGGCCGTTTACGACCGTTTCGGTTACAAAACCGAACCCGATGGACCGGCTGTGGAGGGGGGTCATTATTTTCTGCGGGTAGCTGCCCGAAGCAAAAGGTGATGATCAGCCTGGAGCATTTATATATTCTGTGTTGAAGTAAGGGCGGGAATCTGAATGAAGTAATTGTTTAAGCGAATATTATATAGTTATGTATTTCAATAGGATATTGATTTTTTCCTTTGTTCTTCTTTTGTCTGTGCCCCAGGTATCGCAGGCGGGCAGAAAGTGTAAAAAGGGCGTTGAAGTGGTGATTCTCCATACCAACGATATGCATTCCAAGATCGACAACATGGCGAAGCTTACCTGGCTGGCCGACAGTTTGCGCCAACAGCACCGCTATCTTTTTCTGGTCTCCGCCGGCGATAATTTCACCGGCAATCCCATTGTCGACATGTACCCCGAGGTAGGGTATCCTATGGTTGATCTGATGAATAAGGCGGGTTTTGTGCTGTCGGCCATGGGGAACCATGAGTTTGACATGGGTCAGGAACAGTTTTCCCAGCGGAGGAAAGAGGCCGGTTTCCCCTTTATCAGCGGCAATATTGACGTGAGCGGGTCACATCTGAGAAAAATCAGGCCCTGGGTGACCCTGAAAGCCGGTAAGTGCCGGATTCCGTTGGTTTCCTTTATTCAACTCGAAAAGAATGGGATACCCTCGTCGCATCCTTCGCGCCTGGAGGGGATTAAATTCACTCCGGCAGATGTGAAGACTGCTGATTTCCTGTTTTTAAAGGAAAAATATGGTATGCTGGTCGGGCTGACTCATTTGGGCATTGAGGGGGACGTTCAGCTGGCCCGGAAATACCCGCAATTTGACCTGATCATCGGGGGTCATTCCCATACCGTGATGGACAAACCATTGGTTGAAAATGGTGTAACCATTGTCCAGGCCGGCTCCCAACTGAAGAGTGTGGGGAAGACCACCCTGGCTATTGAAGCAGGTAAGATTACCGGTATCGATTATGAACTGATCTCCCTGGATGCATTCGAAGGAAGGGATCTTGCCGTTCAGGCGGCTATTGACCATTACAACGACAATGAGGAGATGAACCGTGTTCTTGCCTCAGCGGTCACCCCGATGACCGGAAAGGAGGAGTTGGGAGCCATGATGACCGATGCCCTGACGGCCATGAGCGGTGTCGACATTGCCTTCCAGAACATAGGCGGCATCAGGATTCCCTTACTTTCTGCCGGGGATATCCTTTATCGCGATATCTTCCGT
The DNA here is from genome assembly GCA_002304925.1 of Prolixibacteraceae bacterium UBA1413. Taxonomy (GTDB): domain Bacteria; phylum Bacteroidota; class Bacteroidia; order Bacteroidales; family Prolixibacteraceae; genus UBA1413. The sequence continues at coordinate 9,816 of DBPT01000010.1, read as the reverse complement.
CTCGACCCCTTCGGAAACCAGGTGGTAGTGTTCGAAATGACTCTTCCTGAGATCAAATCGCTCATTCTGAATGCCTATAACCGCAACAAGGAAGCCGACCTGATGGTCTCAGGGATGACCTATACTGCGCTGGTGGATGGTGACGGTTCTTGTGTCGGCATAGAGATGAAGGGAACGGACGGCCAGCCCCTTGACCCTGCCAAAACCTATAAGGTGGGTATGAACAGCTACATCAGCGCCAGCTACACCTTTGACCATGCCGACCCGGGAACGGTCAACTACGAAACCACTGCCCAGACCCTTATCAGCTACCTGAAAAAAGTACAGAAGGTCGATTACCAGGGCACCCGCAGAACCGCAGTCAGGTCAATATGATCAGCATTTTTTCTAATTTTATACTCTATTTTTAAAATATGGCAGAATTTTTATATCAGAAACCTTTTCCCATCTTGAAGGATGAGACCCCTTACCGTTTGGTAACCCGTGAATATGTTTCTGTGGGGGAAGCCGGAGGCCGCAGGTTGCTGAAGGTAGCCCCCGAAGGGTTGGAGTTGCTGGCCCGTGAAGCTTTCACCGATGTTTCCTTTTACCTCAGGCCAGGTCATCTGGCCCAGCTTTCCTCCATCCTGGAGGATCCGGAAGCTAGTGACAACGACCGTTTTGTGGCCTACACCATGCTCCTTAACCAAGTGGTTGCGGCAGAAGGGCAGTTGCCTACCTGCCAGGACACAGGAACGGCCATCGTTATCGGTAAAAAGGGCGAGAATGTCTACACAGGGGTAAACGATGCCAAACACCTGTCGAAAGGGATTTACGATACGTATACCGAAAAAAACCTCCGTTACTCGATGATTGTTCCGCTGACCATGACGGAAGAGAAAAATACCGGCACCAACCTGCCTGCCCAGATCGACATCTATGCGGAACAGGGGGATGCCTATGAATTTCTTTTTGTCACCAAGGGGGGAGGATCTGCCAACAAAACTTTCCTTTATCAGCAGACCAAGGCATTGCTCAACGAGGAGAGCCTCGAGAGGTTTGTCCGTGAAAAGATCAGGGACCTGGGCACTTCTGCCTGTCCGCCTTACCATCTGGCGCTGGTTATCGGGGGCACCTCCGCGGAAGCCACGCTGACAGCAGTCAAGAAGGCTTCTGCCGGGTATTTTGACCATCTTCCCACGGAAGGGAACGCCGGGGGCCAGGCCTTCCGGGATTTGTACTGGGAAGGGCGGGTAAAGGAGATCTGCCAGGAATATGGATTGGGCGCCCAGTTCGGGGGCAAGTATTTCGTTCACGACGTGAGGGTGATCCGCCTTCCACGTCATGCGGCTTCCTGTCCGGTGGGAATAGGGGTGAGCTGCAGTGCCGACCGCAATATCAAGGCAAAGATCACCGAGGAGGGGATATTTGTTGAGCAGTTGGAGAAGAACCCGGCCCGTTTCCTGCCCAAAGAGGCTCCCCATCTGAAGCCAGCAGTGACCCTTGACCTGGACCGTCCCATGGAGGAGGTGCTAGCGGAACTTTCGAAATACCCGGTAAAGACCAGGCTCAGCCTCAACGGCACTCTGATTGTGGCTCGCGATGCCGCCCATGCCCGTATCAAACAGATGATCGACAGCGGTGAACCCATGCCCGACTACTTCAAGAACCATCCGGTTTATTATGCCGGTCCGGCCAAGACTCCAACCGGCATGGCCTCCGGAAGTTTCGGGCCTACCACGGCAGGACGGATGGATGTCTATGTGGAACAGTTCCAGAGCTTGGGCGGCTCCATGATTATGCTGGCCAAGGGGAACCGCAGCCAGGCCGTTACCGACGCGTGCAAAAAACACGGCGGCTTCTACCTCGGCTCCATTGGCGGACCGGCAGCCATTTTAGCCAAGGAGAATATCAAATCGGTCGAACTGGTGGCCTTTGAGGAACTCGGCATGGAAGCCGTACGGAAAATCAGGGTGGAGAACTTCCCCGCCTTTATCATTGTCGATGACAAGGGAAACGACTTTTTCCAGCAACTCTAAAAAGCTAAATTGCTATATATGAACACTGTGTGATCTCTAAAAAGAGTGTACAGCGTTTTTACCAAACCAGCCCTGGAAAGGTTGACAGGTATAAACCAGAAGCAATTGCACCATTATGCCACCGGACTGAAAAAGCTTCGTCCGGCGCAGCGAAAAAAATTGAATCTGCTTTGCATAAATTAGGTAAAGAACTATTAACCATTCAATTATAACTTGCTCCAACTAACTGGAACTTATTGCTGAAGGCCTGATGTATCCCCATTTTCCAAATTTTAAAATTTATTCCTTTTTCAAATTTTAAAATTGTCACTTATGAGTGCTGCCATTGTACGCATAGAAGGTGAAATAATTGATCATCAACCGGCTCTTGAAAAGTTGGTCGCTTTTCTGACCAGGCAGTCCAAGCCCCATTTGCTGGTGGTGACGGCTCTCCCTGGGCTATCACAGGCCATAAGGAATGAAATCGATAAAACCCATGAGAAAGCCTATTCGCAGGCTTCGATTGAAGTCATTCTTGAAAGCCTGGAATCCCAGGTTTTTTCCTCTTCCGGAACCGATGAGGCATCTCCAAAAAATGAGGAGTTCCGCCGGCAGTTCCTGCGGCTTACCGGATTACTGCGGGGGATCCATCTCACGGGTGATTATTCAGTGGCCCTGAAGGACCAGGTGATGAGTTTCGGGGAGTTGCTGACAGCATGGCTTGTGGCAGCCCAGCTTGAGCAGATCCTTACCAAGGTCGTGTCCCATGAATTCCGCGGGCAGGCAGGGATGTTCCCGGAAACAGGCAAACCGCTCGTTGCCGTCCTCACTCCGGAAGAGCTGGGACTCCGGGTTACGGCCGACCATGGCAACGCCACAATCATCTCACTGGACCATCCCAAGGCGATAGCTTCCACTGCGGGGCAGGTCGTAGTCGTTCCGGGATCCTACGGCATCGCTCCTCACGGAAAGATTGCCCGCGCAGGGCGGTCGGCGGCTGACTACACGGCAGCCTTTCTGGCGGGAGCCCTCAGGGCGGAGCAGTTAATTCTTTGGAACTTGAGAATGGAATTCACCAGCGTCGACCCGGAAATTGTTCCCCAAGCCGGCATCCTTCGTCACCTCACCTATGCCGAAGCCAGCGAACTCTCCTATTTTGACCATTTTGATTTTCATCCCCGGACGGTGGAACCACTTCAAGCTAACCATATCCCTATCCATATCCTCAGCGCTTCGACCCTTGATTATCAGCCAGAGACGGTCATCAGCTCCGAGGAACATCCTTCGGCGACGGTTGTGAAAAGCATCGCCGGCACCGATGACCTGTCGGTTCTGCAGCTCAACGGTCCGGGTGTGGGACTCAAGCCGGGCATCCTGGCCCGGATTACCGGTAAATTAGCCGAAGAAGGAATCAACATCAAATCGGTCATCACCAGCCAGGTGAGCATCAATATCCTCCTGGGCAGGAAAGAGGGAGCTGTTGCGCAGCGGATTGCAGGGGAGTTGGGATTTACGGCGGTCAGTGAGATCACCCTGCTCGACGAGGTTACCCTGGTTGCCATCGTGGGCCATGGTATGCAGAACCATTACGGTATCTCAGCCACGCTTTTCAAAGCCGTAGCCAACCACCAGATCAACGTAATCCTTAGCGGTTCGGGCGCTTCCGACCTGGTCAGCTATTTGGTGATCGCGGAACAAGATAAAAGCAAGTGCGTAAAAGCCGTCTATCAAGCCTTTATAGAATCTTAATTCCTGTATCACATTAAAGATAGATACACAGGAAAATCATTCGTTGTACCAGTTGATTTTACGGGTGAGGTACATGATCATGCCCAGGATAAAGAAGAGGACCACGCTGCCTGTCACCAGCGCGTAGGTTTCCATCTGGAGGAGCACAAAAATGAATATAAAAGAGGCAGCCAGCACGGCGGTGAGCATCAGGGAATTGATTCGCTTCTTCAGGAAAGATCCCGAGTAGGCGAACACCATGGTGAGTACGGCTACCGAGGCAATTAGATAGGCGATGTTAAAGCCCAGGTGTTCCGAAAGCGAGAGAAGCAAAAGGTAAAAGAGGAGAAGAGCAAAGCCCACCAGGGCATATTGAACCGGATGAATGCGCTCCCCGCTGATCACCTCGCTCAGGAAGAAAGAGATAAAGACCAGCACGATCACCAAAATTCCGTATTTGGCGCTGCGGATGTTCTTTTGGTAGTGGTCTGCAAGAGTCACCAGTTCTACACCGAAATCAGCTCCCCCTATTTTGTATTTATCCCCTTTCCAGGTTTGGGGAAAATTCCGGTTGAAATGGAGTATCTTCCAGTCTGCGGTGAATCCGCCGGCATCCACGGTATGATTGACGGGGAGGAAACTTCCGGTGAACCCGGGGTCATTCCAGGCTGAGGAGAGTGTGACCGTGGTGGTTTCACCCAGCGGACTAAAGTGGAGGGAGTGGCTCCCCTTGAGGTGAAGGATGCATTCAAAGGTAGCAGGGAAAGAGGTGGCTGGATCTAAGGGAAGGGACAGGCTGATGCCGCCAGTGCCGATCACCGGATCATCCATTCCCGGAAGAAAGGTGTGCTTCTCACCGTTCCACACCAGCTCCACCATGTTGCTGATACCCCGCAGATCGGATAACCCGATGGAGAGTTCGGCTTTGCTCCATTCTGTTTCTCCGGAAACTTGCAGAACTTCTGGGGAGGGTAGGGCAAAGGTTCCGGAGATGCGGAGCTCTGATTCGTAAACCACTACCTTGTAAATGCTCCGGAAACGGTCGCGGGGAGTCAACTGACCGGCAATGGTCAGTTCCTGCGGTAAAAAGTACTGAAGCGTCTGCACAACGGCGGGGTTCTTTCCCTCTTTATCGGTGACCGTTTCCCGCATGGGCACCATAAGAACCGGACCACGTACCACCTGGTCTGTTGACCACTTCTCCATCACTTCCCTCCGCGCTGATTCTGCAGTGCTCTTGCGCTCCTCCATCAGTCCGACGATCATTAGCTTGGGAATCATCAGCACAAAAAAGACCAAACCGATGAACACGATTTTCAGCATCAAATGCCTACTGATCTCACCTGATTTGACGGGGCCGTTGTTCCCGGGTCCCGCGGGTTCCTGATTGATTGTTTCCATCATGAAATCACTGTTTTGAGGATTGTTCAATAAGTTTTGTATTTCAAAGTTAAAAATCAAAAAATCTATTGGAGCCTGATTATCTCCTCCAGGGCTTTGAGGTGGGAGAGGAAGGCTTCCCTGCCGAGGTTGGTAATTTCATAGGTTGTGACAGGTTTCCTTCCCGCAAAGCTTTTATGGACGCGGACATAGGCCAGGTTTTCCAGTTGCCGGAGGTGGCTGGCCAGATTGCCGTCGGTCAACTCGAGGGTATTCTTCAGGTCGTTGAAGGGTACCCTGTCGTTGACAGCCAGGATGGACATGACGCCCAGCCTAATCTTGCTGTCAAAGGCTTTGTCGAGTTGTCGGATGATATTTTTCACCTTCTGGAATTCCTGGATTCTCGTTCATGCGCATAGTATATATAGAGGCCATAAACTATATGGACCCCTCCGAAACCGACCGCCCAGAAGAAAAGAGCATATCGGGGCAGGGCGAGGGCCACCAGTCCGAGCAGGATTTGTGTGACTCCCGCCCAGTAAAGTTCGTGGTGTGTAAAACGGGAGGCGATGACCAGAGCAAGACCATAAAATACCAACAGGGAGGGGGCAATCAACTGAAAGAAACGCCCCGCTGCCAGAAGCAGGACAAACACTCCGCCAGTGGCCAGGGGCAGCATCAGGTTAAACAACAGTTGTTTGGAACCGGGCCCCCAGATCTGCTGATCACTCCTTTTGGCCTTGCGGATCGAAAGCCAGAGCGCCGTGACCAGCGATGCCACCAGGACCATTGTGGCAATCCCGGTGATAAACAGTATCTTCTGCGACTCGGTCATAGTTATCTTGCCGAGGATGTTCCACACCAGGTAGCTCCCCACAAGGGCATAAAGCCCCAGAAAGATTCCTGAAAAACCACTGAGCGACATGAACTTGTTAGATTTCTCCATCATCCGGCGAATCTCCGCCAATTGGTCCAGATATTCCTTACTGCTTTCCATTTTTAAAAGTACTTTGTGATGCAAAGTTAGTATAGTTTTATTATGTGATACTTTGCAGCACAGTTTTTTTTAACAAATAAAACATCGCGTTTGACTTTTAACGGTCGCCAGTGTGAAATCGTTGGGGATTATGAGCTTTGCAATATTTGGATTTGAATTGAACGGCATATCTTTTAAATAAACCACTTTTATTTTGTGACGATTAAAGCAAAAGTGATTGAAATAAAATGGGTCAAGGTGTGTCATTAAAATAGGAAAGAAATTTTTGCCAACGTCTTTCATTTCTTCAATCATAGTTGTAATGAAATATTGAAATAAAATGAGATTTGCATCATCCAAATAATCAAATATTTCATCAATAACCAATATGCAATTGGTTTTTCTAAAATTTCGTTTTGCTCTCATTAATAAAGTTATAAATGAAAGCACATCTCTTTGACCATTTGATATTTTGTGGGCTTTAGGCCATTCAACAATCAAGCGGTTATATTTTCTATCAACTGATGGTCTTATTCTATGAAGAGTTGTATTAAAACTTGCAATTGTATTTTCGTAATAAGCTTTATCATCAAGGTAGCAGGTATAATTTATTGCTTTTTTGAATTGTCATTGTGATAATTCTTTGCGTCTAACTCAATTTTATTTCTCCGTAATGAGTCAAATGCAACACCAAATGAACTTTTCCCAAACCCATTAGGGGCAACCAAAACATTTGGTTTGTTTGGTATTAGGTCTAATTGGAAGTTGTGATTACCAATGCCCTTTACATTCGTTATTTCTATACTCTTAATTTTCATTCTTCTGAATTGCCGTTTATCATTTCCATAATTTCCTTGAAGCTGTTCAGACCTGACTCAATGTTTTCAATGATCTCATTTGCCAGAATGTCGGGGTCGGGCAAATTATCCAGATCGGTTAGGCTTTTGTCCTTTAACCAGAAAATATCCAGATTGGTTTTGTCCCTTGCCAGTATTTCTTCGTAAGTAAATTTTCTCCAGCGTCCTTCAGGGTTTTGCTCGCTCCATGTTTCGGTGCGTTTGTGGCGGTTTTCCGGATTATAGAGTTTTACAAATTCAGCCAAATCGGCTGTGGTCATAGGTTTTTTCTTCAAGGTATGGTGTACATTGGTGCGGTAATCGTAAAACCAAACCTCTTTTGTTTGCGCCTCTTTACTTGCTGGCCGGTTGTCGAAAAACAGCACATTTGCTTTTACACCTTGGGCATAAAACAGACCTGTCGGCAATCGTAAAATGGTGTGTAAATCTGTTGTAAGCATCAATTGTTTGCGTACCTCTTCACCGGCGCCACCCTCAAACAATACATTGTCGGGCAGAACAACCGCCGCCTCTCCCGTAACTTTGAGCATGGTTTTTATATGCTGTAAGAAGTTGAGCTGCTTGTTCGAGGTTGTTTCCCAGAAATCCTGACGGTTGTAACTTAAATCTTCCTTTTCGGCTTCGCCTGCTTCGTTTGTTACCGTGTAGCTGCTTTTTTTGCCAAAGGGCGGATTTGCCAGCACATAATCGTAACGCTTGCCCGAATCGGCTACCAGTGCATCGCTTGATGAAATAAAGCTCTCGCCGGTAATATCGCCAATATTGTGCAAATACATATTCATCAGGCACAAACGGCGTGTGTTTGCCACAATCTCATTGCCATGGAAAGTTTTGTTTTTCAGAAACTCCTTTTCCTCGCGGTTGAGCTGGTGATGTTCCACCAGCCAATCGTAGGCGGCTAAAAAGAAGCCACCTGTTCCGCAGGCAGGGTCGGCAATGGTTTTCATGGGTTTGGGCTGTACACAGGCAACCATGGTTTTGATCAGGGCACGAGGTGTAAAATATTGCCCTGCTCCCGATTTGGTATCTTCGGCGTTCTTTTCGAGCAAACCTTCGTATATTTTACCTTTCACATCGGCATCCATCAAGGACCACTGCTCCTGGTCAATCATATTGATAACCCTTAAAAGCTTTGCAGGATCCTGTATTTTGTTCTGGCTTTTGGTGAAAATATGTCCCAGCATCCCTTTTTCGGTGCTCAGACTGCGAAGCAGTTGTGAATAAAACGATTCCAGCTCTGCACCCCGTTTGCCCGATAAGATTTCCCAATCGCAAAATTCACCATCCGGAATCTCTTTTCCCTCCACATCTTTAATGCGTGGAAGTCTTAAACCCTTGTTGTATGGCGGTTTATTCAATTCATCGGTCATTTTCAGGAACAGCAGATAGGTAATTTGTTCCAGATAATCACCATAGCTGACACCATCGTCACGCAGTACGTTGGCGAGGTTCCATATTTTTGATATGATCGCGGAATCGGACATTTGAATTATGAATTATGAATTATGAATTATGAATTAGGGGTTTTTTTGTTTTGTGGTGATGATGATGCTTTTTAGGATCTTATAAATTTCATTTGCTTGATTCTTTATTTTATCAAATTGTTTTGAATCAACATAACAGGTTGATTTTAAGAGCTCAAGCCAATATATGGTCTCGTCGCATTCTTTTTGTGCGATGCTCATTTTATGAATAAAGTCTTTTGTGCTTTCGGCATTTACAGCTTCTCTGACATTTGCACCAATGGATGTTCCGGAACGCAGCAATTGCTTGCTAAGCACAAATTCCTTCTTTTCTTCCTGTAAAAAACGATAAACACCGACAATGGTGATAGCTAATTCAAAGCTTTTATTTTTAATTATATTCGGTTTCCCATCATCCATATTTTATTATTATAGTTTATTTCGATTTAAAATACTTATTGTTAGTTGTTTCACTATATCAGCTTCTTCGGGTTTGCTGGTAGCAATAAATAGCGTAAGGGCTGCAAGGGTGGCATTGTCAATTATCGGTGTGCCGTCTGGTTTTAGCAATGCCTTGTTTTGTTCCATGAAATACAGGAAACATGCGGCGGCAATACGTTTGTTGCCATCGACAAACGAATGGTTCTTGGTGATAAAATACAACAGGTTGGCAGCTTTCTCCTCGATGGTAGGATAAAGCTCAACATCTCCAAAGCTCTGTTTTATCTGATTTACCGAGCTATGAAAGCTTTCATCCTTTGGTTTCGCGAACACATCCGACTCAATTCCGGAGTACATGATTTGAATCATTTTCAGGTATTCTTCAACTGTTGGATAAATAGTTTGTTGCTGCGTTATCCCTTTTTTGTCGAGTAACTCATTGTCGTAATCATCGAGGAGCGAAAGGCCTTTGGCAAAAACTCTAAGCAGTTCAAAATCTTCAGCCGTAGTTTGCTCCGCCATTGCACGGTTGAGAATACGAATACCTGTTTTGAGATATTCCACTTCCAGTTGTTTTTGTGCCAGACGTTTTTCGTTAATGGCGTAGCCCTGAACGAGGTAATCTTTGAGACGTTGGGTTGCCCATTGGCGGAACTGAGTTCCTCGCTGCGATTTAACGCGATAACCTACTGAGATGATGACATCAAGGTTGTAGAATTGTATTTTTCTTTTTACCTGACGTTTACCTTCTGTTCGAACTGTCAAGGATTCCTTGACAGTTGAATTTTTGTCCAGTTCTTTTTCTGCAAAAACATTGTTGATATGTAGGCTGATATTCTGTTTGGTTGTTTGAAACAAATACTCCATTTGCTCCTGTGTCAACCAAACGGTATCAGTATCTATTTGAACTTGCAGTTCAATTTGGTTATCACTGCTTTTAAATATCTCTATTTGTTTTAACCCTAATAAAGTAA
>DBPT01000013.1 GCA_002304925.1 Prolixibacteraceae bacterium UBA1413 | reverse complement strand
AGAGACTGAGGGAACGAAGAGACTTAGAGACTGAGGGAACAAGGGATTAAACGGTATTCGGTAATCAGTATTCAGTATTCGGTGTTCAGTATTCGGTATGATTGAACTATTGTTGAACCTTTGAACGCTGAGGCGAAGCCGAAGGCATTGAACCTTTGAACAAGGGACGAAGGAATTCGGTAACCGGTATTCGGTATTCAGTATTCGGTGTTCGGTATGTCAATGCTTAAATAACGTGGACCGATTAAACAATTGTTGAACTTTTGAACGGCACGTAGTGCCATTGAACGCCGAAGGCATTGGAACGGGGAAGCCTTTGAACGAAGGAACGGAAGAACGAGGGAACGAAAAGACGAAGAGACTTAGAGACTGAGGGAACTGAGAGACGGGATGTGTATCAATCTGTGTGAATCTGTGGTAATAAAAAGACTCCCGAAGCCCTTGACCTTTTGTCAGGCTGTTTTCCGGTACTTGCGCACGGCAAATCCCATGAACAGTGCTGCGATGATCAGCAGGGCGCCGATGTTTCCGATGATATCTCCGAATCCGGATCCCTTGAGCATGACCATCCGGTTTATGCGCATGAGGTAGACCAGCGGGTTGGCCAGGTTGACTTTCTGTGCCCAGAGGGGCATGCTCTCCACCGGGGTGAAGACCCCGCTCATAAGGATAAAGAGAATCATAAGGAAGAACGCTACGAACATAAACTGCTGCTGGGTAGATGAAAAGGTGGAGACGAAGAGAGCGAGTCCCAACACAGCCACCAGATAGATGGCCGACCCCAGAAAGAGAAGGCCGGCGCTTCCTTCAAAGGGGATGTGAAAGACCAGCCGGCCGATGGCCAGACCCAGGGCCAGGTCGACCAGGCCGATGAGGAGAAAGGGGATCATCTTTGAAGCCATGAATTGGACTTTTTTCACCGGGGTCACATTGATTTGTTCGATGGTGCCCACCTCTTTTTCACGCACCAGGTTGAGTCCTGCCAGTACAAATCCGATGGCCGTGATCAGTATGCCCAGGATGCCCGGCAGCATGAACCAACTGTAGGTGAGCAGCTCGTTGTACCAGTAACGGTTGGTCACGGTGATGCGTGGCGGAACGTCCATGGCGGTCATGGAACTCCCTGCCGCTTTCATTTCAACCGCCACTTCCGCGTTGTAGTCGCGGAGCACCCCGTTGAGGTAAGCCCACGAAAGCTGGGCCGTGGAAGCATTGATGGCATTGGCGGAGACCATCACGCTGCTGCCCTGGTCTCTCACCAGGTCCCTTCCGAAACCTCTGGGAATATGGAGAATCATATCACACTGATCGCGGTGAAGCAGTTTTTGAGCCTCTTCCAGGCTGAAGCTCTGCTGGTTGACCCTGAAGAAGGAGGAGCCTTCGAGCCGGTTAACCAGGGATTGTGATCTGGATGTCAGATCCGCATCAACCACGCACAGGTTTACGTTTTTGATTTCGAAGGTGACGGCTGGCACCAGGAGCAGCATCTGAACGATGGGCACCGCAAAAATGGCTTTGCTGATGAACTTGTTCCTGAAAATCTGCAGGAACTCTTTCCGGATGAGATAGAGCGTGGTACGCATGCGGTTTCCTTCCTTATTCCAATCTGGTTTTGAAATTGCGGATGCTGAATAGCATAAACAGGAGGGTCATGCCGGCCAGGATGAGGGTTTCCTTCCAGACAAATCCCAGGCCGGTGCCCTTGATCATGATGTTCTTGATGATGGTGATGAAGTAGCGCGGGGGGAGGATGGAACTCACCCAGTGATAGACCGGGTGCATGTTCTCGATGGGAAAAATAAATCCCGACAGGAGGATGGTGGGAAGCAACAATCCCACCAGGGAGATGAAGATGGCCTGCTGCATGGTTTTGGAAACGGTGGAGATGAGAATTCCCAGGGAGAGGGCCATCAGGATATACAGCATGCTTTCGGCCAACAGCAGGGCCACGCTTCCCTTCACCGGCAGTCCGAAAACCAGCCACGAAAGCAGCAGGATCAGGATGACGTTGATGAAGGAAAGAAGGAAGTAGGGGGTGACTTTACCCAGGATAATCTGGATGGGTTTGAGGGGTGAAACCAAAAGCACCTCCATGGTTCCGAACTCCTTCTCGCGGGTGATGGTCACCGAGGTCATCAGGGCGCAGATCAGGATCAGGATCAGGGTGATCACCCCGGGAACAAACATGAAATGGCTTTTCAGCTCAGGATTGTAAAACATGCTTACTTCCGCCTTTACGGGCACGATTTCTTCTGCGGGACTTCCGGTCAGCTCCTGGTTGTAATTTTGGATAATGGCCGTCAGGTAGTGGGTAATCAGGGTGGCCGTGTTGGGTTCCGAGCCGTCGGCGATGATGCTCACCGCCGCGCTTTTCTCCCTGAAAAACTTTTCGCCGAATTGAGGTTCAAAGATGACCACGGCTTTGGCCTTTCCTTCTTTCATAATCCGGTCGACCTCTCTGAAAGAGGTGAGTTCGCCGCTGTAACTGAAAAAACCCGAACTGACGGTCTTATGGATCACCTTCCGGCTGATTTCATCTTTCGAAAGATCCAGAAAGGCAATGCCTGCATCTTTGATCTCGGTGCTCACCACAAATCCGAAGAGGAGGATCTGTACCACCGGAATGCCGAACAGGATGATCAGCGTCCGGAAATCCCTGAAAATATGGATGAACTCCTTTTTTACAAATCCCAGGAAACGTTTCATATCATACTCTCTTTAAATGTGAATCACCCGGCAAGGAGGTAAGGGAACTACCGGCCATTTGGTGCAGTGGGTTGTGGGTTGCCGTGGGACGGGCAATTTTTACAAACACCTCTTCGACCGAATGGGCATGGTAGGTCTCCTTCAGCCTGGCGGGGGTGTCAAGGGCTACGATTTTCCCTTCGTTCATGATGCACACCCGGTCGCAATACTCTGCCTCGTCCATGTAATGGGTAGTGACAAAGAGGGTGACTCCCCCGGCCGATGCCTCATAGATCAATTCCCAGAACTGCCTCCGGGTTACCGGATCGACACCCCCGGTGGGTTCATCGAGGAAGACGATTTTGGGTTCGTGAAGAAGGGCCACCGAAAAGGCCAGTTTTTGTCTCACCCCCAGGGGCAGGTCCCCGATCAGCCTGTCGGCGTACCCCTCAAAACGGAGTTTCCGGAGCAACTCAGAGGTCCGTTTCCGGATCTGATCCTTTTTCAACCCGTAGATCCCCCCGTAAAGCATGATGTTCTCCCTGATGGTGAGGTCCTCATAAAGGGAAAATTTCTGGCTCATGTAACCGATGTTTCTTTTAATCTGCTCCGGCTCCCGGGCGGCATTGAACCCGGCTACCACCACTTCGCCCGAGGTGGGGGAGGAGAGACCGGAAAGGATCCGCAGAGCGGTCGTTTTACCGGCTCCGTTGGCCCCCAGGAAGCCGAAAATCTCCCCCTGGTACACCTCGAAGGTAAGGTGATCGTTGGCGATGAAGTTGCCGAAACGCTTCACCAGGTTATTAACTGAAATAACTACATTCTGCATTGACAGGTTTTTCTGTTATTTTGTTTCCTTTCAACCTCCCGGCGCCGACAGCCGGGATCTCCGTTGTGCTCCGGTTTGAACATTTCCCGATCTCAACCTTCGCCCGGCTTTTCCATCAGTTCCAGGAACCGGTCCTCGATACCCGGTGTGGTCTCCACGATCTCCGCCCCGTTCACCCCCTCCTTTTTCAGGCGGTCGGCCAGCGAATCAACCGGTGTGTCGTTCAGGAAGGTCACATGGACCGAATCGCCGAAAGGATAGGCCGAGAGGGTCTCCGGAAAGGTTTTCAGTGCGGTGATCAGCCTGAATTTTTCAGGCGCCCTGATGCTGAACAGTTTCCGTGAGAATCCCGCCCTGATTTTTTCCGGCGTATCCACCGACAGGATTTTCCCTTCCTGGATCAGGGCTACCCGGTGGCATTGCATGGCTTCGTCCATATACGGGGTGGAGGCAATGATGGTGATGCCGTGCTGTTTCAGCTTTTTGAGCATTTCCCAAAATTCAGCCCTTGACACGGCATCGACTCCGGTGGTGGGCTCGTCGAGTACCAGCAACCGGGGCTTGTGGATCAGCGCGCAGGAGAGTGCCAGCTTCTGCTTCATCCCCCCGGAGAGTTTTCCGGCCAGCCGCTTTTTAAACGGCTCGATGTGGGAATAGATATCGCGGATCAATTCGTAATTCTCCCGGATGGTGGCGCCGAAGACGGTCGCATAAAAGGACAGGTTTTCCTCCACTGTCAGATCCTGGTAGAGACTGAAGCGTCCGGGCATGTACCCGATCACCTTCCGCAGCTCGCGGAAATCTTTTACGGTGTCGTTCCCCAGTACATCGATTTTTCCTTCGTCGGGCGCTATCAGCGTGGTGATGATGCGGAAAAGGGTACTCTTTCCCGCACCGTCAGGCCCGATAAAGCCGAAGATTTCCCCCTCTTCCACGGAAAAGGAGATGTTGTGCAGCGCGCGGGTTGGGCCGAAACGCTTGCCGACCCCCGAGGCTTCGATGGCAGGCTTCACAGCAATGTCACTTGTGGTGCGGGCCATGGCGCTTTATTCTCCCGTTTGGGTGAAAAAGAGTTCGCCAGGCATCCCTGATTTGAGCGTGCCATCGTTCACCACCTCAATGGTCACGGCATAGACCAGTGTAACCCGCTCTTCCTTTGTCTGGATAATTTTCGGCGTAAATTCCGCTTTTTCGGAGATCCGTGTGATTTTTCCCGGATAGGAGCGGTACCCCTTTTCCCCTTCATCGACCCTGACCGTACAGGCAGCTCCGGGAACCAGGCTGCCCAGTTGACTACCGCTGACATATGCCTTGAGCCGGATGACCGAGAGGTCGGCAATCTTAGCCAGCGGTTTCCCTGCAACTGTCATCTCTCCTTTTTTGGCAAATTTCTCGATAAGGGTGCCTTTAAGGGGACTTTTGATGCTGCACCTTTTCAGTTGTTCATCCGGGAGGGCTTTTTTCGAGTCCACCACCGAAAGTTCTGCCCATACCGATGCTTTTTGGGTGTTGTTGGCGGCGATCTGTTTATTGAGAACCTCCACCTGGCCGGTGAGGTCATCGTACTGTTTTTGGGTGCCTGCCTCGCTGAGGAGCAGCTTCTCCATCCTGGTAATTTCGCGGGTCAGGTTGGCCACCTGCTGCCGGAGGATACCGTTCTGGGCGTCGAGGGTGCGGAGCCGGGTGCGGATGCTTTCCCGGTTGGCCTCTAACTCTGCCTTCTGGAGGTGAAAGAAGGTGGTGTCCACCAGGGCGATTTCCATGCCTTCCTCAACTTCCGATCCTTCGGTAAGGCTGAAGCGGAGTATCCGTCCGTTGGTTTCCGCGGAGACAAGGACCTCGGTGGCTTCGAAATTGCCATAGGCATCGGCCGACTCTTTCTCGTGGCGGCAACCTGCGATCAAAACCACTGTCGCGATCAAGAATGATGTAATCTTCATGTTGTGAACTATTTTATTGAAAGGAAATTAAAACTCTTTTCCGCTGAGGGTCAGGTATTCGACCTGTGCCAGGGCCAGGTTGATCCGGTGGATCTCGCGGGTGATGACGGCCTCCTTCTCGGCGTTGAATTCCTGTAAATAGGCTGTGGCCGTAAGGGTCCCGTTTTTGTAACGCGACTCCGCCGATGAGGTGATCTTTTTGCGCAAGGCGATCAATTCCCCGTCCGACTCAGTCAGCTTCCGCAGTGCGGCAATTTCCGCCCGTTTCGACTCCAGCAACCGTTCCAGTTCGTCGGAAAGATCCTTCTTCCGGTTCTCAAGGATTTGTTGCTGAAAACCAATGATTTCCCTTTCCCGTTTTGACCGGTCCCAATCGAAGATGTTCCACTTCACCGTGGCACCCACGATGAAAAAAGGGGCAAATTCATCCCTGAAAAAGTTATTGCCCGGAGGATTTCCGTATCCCAAAGTGGAGAAACCGACAGCACGGGGCTTTCGTTTGCTGTTGAGCAATTTGAGGCTGGCCGACAGTTGTTCTTTCTTCAGGTCAAAAATTTCGAGTTCAGGCCGGAAAATTCCCGGCAGGGTTTCCTCTGCCGGCAGGGGAAAGGCAAGTTCTGTCGACGGGGTAACAGGAAGCCCGGTGAGGTCCGACAGGATCGCGGAGAGGGAGGCGGTACGGATCTCATTTTCGCTGAGTTGTTGTCCGAGTTTGATTTTCTCGGCCTGAAGGGCGTCAAGGTCCGCTTGCAGGATCACGCCGTTGTCAACTGCCGATTGCGTGGAGGCGATCCGCTTTTCGATCAGGGTGTCGTAATTGTGCAGCAGCTCTTTTTGCCGGCGCATCAGCAACAGGGAAAAATAGACCGTGTTGACCTGGTTTTTGAGTTGAAAGAGTTCCGTGTCGGTCTGTTTTTCATTCAGGCGGAGTTCAGCTTCACCCAGGGCGCGGGCACTTTTGACTGCACCTCCGTCGTAGAGGGTCTGGCTGATGTCGACCGTCAATTTATACTGTTCGTGCGGAAGTGGATTGAGCAGGTTTTCAATCCCCGACAGGGGCAGCCTTCCTATGATGTCCTTCATGTCGATCACCGACGAGTTGTACAGGAGTGTGCCGCCGGCATCAATGGTAGGCATCCACTGTTTTTGTAGGTTCTTGTCGGTTCGCTGCCAGATCTCCGAATGGGCCGCTTTTTCTGCCGCCAGCGCTGAAACCTGGGCCGCCCGCTCGTAGCAGCTTTTCAGTGTGAGAATCTCCTGGGCACGGAGCACGGGCGCCACGGCCAGACAGATTATTATCCCCCAAATCTTCTTCATTCTATGTAGGTTTATTGTGGAATGCCCTGATTACAAATCCGGCCGCAAAGGTCTTCCGCTCTTCGATGAAATCTTTGAAGTTGAGTCCGGCTTTTTCAAGGAGGGTTTCAACAATTCCACGGGCAGCAAAAGGGAAAACGCTCATAGCGCCCACGGAAATCATAATCTGCGGTACAAGGGAAGGGGTAATCCCTAATTGTTTGAACTCTTCCCCGTGTTGTTGTTCCAGGATATCATAGATCTTCCCGATATCCAATCTCCGGATGATTTCTTTCATCCGTTTCGGATTCCGGTTAATTTCGTTCAGCAGGAAGGAGGGGAGCCTGGGATTTTTTTCCAGGAAGCTGATATGCTCCCTGAAGAAAAAGCTGATCTTCTCTTCGAGCGAAAGTTCCGGATCCAGAAGGGGGCTGAAGCGGGAGAACATCCCGGCTGCCACCTTTTCAAAGACGGCGTCGAACAGCCGGTCTTTGGAGCGAAAGTAGTAATGGAGAAGCGATTTGTTGATGCCCGCCTGGTCGGCAATCTCCTGCATGCGGGCGCCATCCATTCCCCGCTCCAGGAATACCTCGGTAGCGGCATCAAATATCCGTTCTTCCGTGAGCTTTTCAATTTCTGTCATGGTCTAAACAGTTGGTTTAACTATTGGGATTAAATATATGGTTTAACCAATTGGTCAAAGATAGGGAAAATTTTTATAAAATGCTTCATAGAAAGGAAAAATTTTGATTCAGTGATTCCGTCCCTCACTCCCTCCGTCTCCCTGTCTCTCCGTCTCCCTGTCTCTCCGTCTCCCTGTCTCTCCGTCTCCCTGTCTCTCCGTCTCCCTATCTCTCCGTCTCTTCCTCCTCTTTCTCCTTAGGTTTTCCTTCCACGACGATCACGATTTCACCGCGTGGGGTGTTTTTTTCGAAATGGGCGGTCACTTTCGCCAGGGAATCCCTGACATTTTCCTCGAAAATTTTGGTGAGTTCGCGGGATACGCAGCATTTTCTTTCGGGCCCGAAAACGGAAATCATTTGATGAAGCAGTTTTACCAGCCGGAAAGGGGATTCGTAGAATACCATGGTCCTTTTTTCATCGGCCAGAGCGGTGAGCCTTTTTTGCCGTCCTTTTTTCTGAGGTAGGAATCCTTCGAAGACAAATCGGTCGGTGGGGAAACCTGAGTTGACCAATGCGGGGATGAAGGCGGTGGCTCCGGGCAGGCATTCCACGTCGATGCCGTTTTCGAGGCAGGTGCGCACCAGCAGGAATCCCGGATCGGAGATCCCCGGGGTGCCGGCATCGGAGATGAGGGCTATGTTGATCCCTGCTTCTATTTGGGCGGAGATGGTTTTTACAGTGCCGTGTTCATTGAATTTGTGGTGGGAAGCCAGCTTGTTCCTGATGCCGTAATGTTCGAGCAGACGGGAGGAGATCCTGGTGTCCTCGGCCAGGATCAGTTCTGATTCCTTGAGGATCCGTACCCCCCTGAAGGTCATGTCTTCCAGATTTCCGATAGGGGTAGGAACGATATACAGCTTTCCCGCTTTAGACATTTAACCGTACTTACAATGCAAAATTCGAAATAAAATTCCTGATAATCACGGATTTGTCACAGAAATCTGCGTTTCACAAGTTCCATGAATTTCCTGCTGGTTTCATTGTTTTTCCATTGAAAATTTTCCTGGAGGAAGTCGACGGCTTCACGGATGGTTTTCATTTCATCGAGTTTGTGGATGGTCTCTGAGAAGTGATCCATATTTCCGTCGAACAGTTCCCGGGTAAAAAGAAACCGGTCGTTGGTGCCGATAGCGCTGGATAGGCTGGGTATCGGGATGGAGAACCGGAGGTCGTTCTGGTTTTTTTCACCCATCAGGAGATCGTGTACCGACTTTCCGGCGGTAAATTTTTCGCCCAGGATTTGTTTTTCGGGGTGAGGTTCTTCCTTGTGGCGGAAATGGATTTCTTCCTGCGGGGAGCTTTCCTGCCGGGTTTCCGGAGCAGTTGCAGGTTGTTCGCCCTTGCCGGTCTCAGGTTCCACAGGGGAAGAAACAACTGCTTTTTCCTGCGGAACTGCGGGTCGGGGTGCCTGTTCAGGTTCTGCAGGCGCAGGAGAAGACGCAGCCTTTTCAGGAACATGAACGGAAGGTTCTGGATTTGAAGATGGTACTTCCCGGTTTGAAGAGGGCGGTGTTTTTAATTCCGTGGCTACTTCGAGTAAGTGGCGCACCCCTTTGATGCGGGTGTACAACAGTTCCATGTCGAGTTTGTCAAAGTGGCCGACCTGCCCAATTTCAACGACCAATTGTTCCAATTCCTGCACATCACGCAAAAGGATGTGCATCAGTTTTTTATTGTCCATAACGTTTAATATTCCCTTTTCAGGCCTGAACTTTCCGCCGGTTTGACAGGGTCGTGGAAAACTTTTTCACGCGATACCGGTCCGGTTTCATTTCAGGAATCGTAGCTTTGTATTTCAGAAACTTTCTTGCGTAAAAATATTAATTTCTCAAGAGATTACCGCATATGTTTACAGAAAGGGATATAAATACCGGCAGGCGGGTGGGGGTCATCGAGGTGATCACAGGTTCCATGTTTTCAGGAAAGACGGAGGAACTGATCCGCCGGTTAAAGCGGGCGGGGTATGCCCGGCAGAAGGTGGAGATTTTCAAGCCGGCCATTGACGTAAGGTATTCGGAGTCGGCAGTGGTGTCGCATGATGACAATACCATCCGTTCCACCCCTGTGGAGAATTCTTCCAACATATTGCTCTTATCGGCCGATGTGGATGTAGTCGGAATTGACGAAGCCCAGTTTTTTGACAAGCATCTGGTGGATGTGGTGGTGCAACTTGCCAATCAGGGGGTACGGGTGATCGTAGCCGGCCTCGACATGGATTTCAAGGGCAATCCCTTTGGTCCCATGCCCGGATTGATGGCGGTGGCTGATTTTGTCACCAAGGTACATGCCGTATGCATGCGTTGCGGTACCAATGCCCAGTTTTCCCATCGTCTGTCGGAAAAGGAACAGGTGGTTCTCCTGGGGGAGAAGGATATTTATGAACCGCTGTGCCGTCGTTGTTATATTCAAGCCAACGCCAGACAATGATTTCCTGTTCGGTTGAAGAGATAGCCAGGGTGGTGTCGGGCACCGCCGTTTTCGGCAATGTGCCATCCGATTATCAGGTCATCCATTTGTCGGTCGACAGCCGTACCCTCTTAAACCCGGAGGGAACGGTCTACTTTGCCCTGAGGGGATTGCGCAACGACGGTCATCAGTATGTGGAGGAACTGCAGAACCGCGGGGTGAGGATTTTTGTGGTGTCGGCCGGTTTTGTTCCCCTGCATCCCGGTGATTCAGCCTTCATCTTCGTGCCTGATACCCTGGAAGCCTTACAGCAACTGGCATCCTATCACCGCTCGGGATTTGACTTTCCCGTAATCGGAATTACCGGAAGCAACGGGAAGACGATTGTCAAGGAGTGGCTTTATGATCTCCTCGCCGGGGAGTTTTCCATTGTTAGAAGTCCCAGGAGTTATAATTCCCAGACGGGGGTTCCCCTGTCGGTGTGGCTCATGCAGCCTTCCCACAACCTCGGCATCTTTGAGGCAGGGATTTCCATGCCCGGAGAAATGGAAAACCTGGAAACGATAATCAGACCGACCCTCGGAATTTTTACCAACATTGGAGATGCCCATCAGGAGAATTTCAGGACCACGCTCCACAAGGTTTCGGAGAAGCTATGCCTTTTCAGGCGCAGCCGGAAACTGATTTTCCGCCTTGACAACCGGGAAGTGGCCGGGGAAGTGACCCGTTTCTGCCACGACAACGGCATTTTACCCCTGGGATGGTCGCTCTCGGAAAGAAAGGCTCCGTTGTTTTTCAATGCCGTTGAGGATAGCGGTTCCACGATTCTGACCGCTTTCTGGGAGGGGGGGAGTGCCCGGTTTATGATTCCTTTTACGGATGTCTCTTCCGTGGAAAATTCCTGTCACTGTTTTGCGGCTCTCCTTGCCCTGGGAATTCACTCCGATAAGGTCACGGCAGGTTTCATCCGGCTGGTCCCCCTCGCCATGCGACTGGAGATAAAAAAGGGAATCAACGGCTCCATGCTGATCAATGACTATTACAATTCAGACATTAATTCCCTTGGCATTGCCCTGTCGGTATTGAACCGTCAGGCTGAAAAAGATCAACTGCAGAGAATTGTCATTCTTTCCGATATCCGACAGTCAGGGTTGCCTGCACGCGAATTATACCGGCAGGTGAACCAGTTTTTGAAGGATGCCGGCGTTGAGAAAATTATCGGAATTGGAAATGATATCCGGAAGGCGGAGGCTGAATTCACGATGGAGAAGCAGTTTTTCGGCACCACGGAAGATTTTATCAGCAGGCACGGCTTCTCGGGTGTTGCGCAGGCTGCCATCCTGATCAAAGGGGCCCGGGATTTCAGGTTCGAAGAAATCTCGGCGGTGCTGGAACAAAAGGTTCATCAGACCATTCTGGAGATCAACCTGAATGCACTGCTGGAAAATCTGAACCTTTTCAGATCACTGTTGTTACCGGGGACCAAGGTGATGGTCATGGTGAAAGCCTTTTCCTACGGAAGCGGGGATGTGGAAATTGCAAAATTGCTTCAATATGCCAGGGTGGATTATCTTGCCGTAGCCGTTACTGATGAGGGGAAAGAATTGCGGAATGCAGGCATCAGCCTTCCCATCATCGTGATGAATCCCGAGCAGCACAGTTTTCAGCAGATGATCGATTACCGTCTCGAACCCAATCTCTATTCGGTGGAGCTTGCCAGGCAGTTTGCCCTGATTGCCGCGCAAAGTGCCGTTCACGATTTCCCCGTTCACCTGAAAATCGATACCGGGATGAACCGCCTCGGCCTGAAGAGTGACGAAGAGACAGACATGGTGATTGTGTTATTGAGAAGGAATCCCCAACTTCGTCTTCAGTCCGTTTTTTCGCATCTGGCAGCCAGTGAGGACCAGGCGATGGATCGTTTCACCCATGAGCAGATTGCCAGGTTCAGGGAAGTGAGTGACAAAATCGTGGAGTTGCTCGGATACCCTGTTGACCGGCACATCCTGAATTCGGCGGGAATCGAACGTTTTGGCGAATTTCAGTTTGACATGGTTAGACTTGGGATCGGCTTATACGGGATCAGTACCACCTCCCTTCCGCTGAAACCTATCAGCCGGCTGAAGAGCAGAATTTCCCAGATCAAGACCGTGGAGTTGGGCGAAACTGTGGGATATAACCGGGCCGGGGCGGTGAAACAGAAGTCACAAATCGCCGTAATCCCCGTGGGATATGCCGACGGTCTTGACCGCCGTCTGGGAAACGGGACCGGAAAAGTCTTCCTCAACGGCAGTTATGTGCCCATCACAGGCAATATCTGTATGGATATGTGCATGGTCGATGTCACGGGTGTTCCCTGCCAACCGGGGGATGAAGCTGAATTCTTCGGGGAGCGGATTTCCATCAGGGAAGTAGCCGAGGCAGCAGGCACCATCCCTTATGAAATACTGACCGGGATTTCCCAGCGGGTGAAACGCATCTATACACAGGAGTGATTACCCAAGTTTACTGATCCTGTCAAGCCGGGCTAGGTCCAGTATTTTGATCTTCCGGCCATCAATGGTGATCAGCTTCTCGTTGGCAAAGGTGGAGAGGGTGCGGATGGCGTTGGAAGTGGTCATGTTGGAGAGGTTGGCAATATCTTCACGCGACATGTATACTTTCAGGGTGGTGTTGTCATGTTCGAAGCCATATTTCTCGGCCAGCAGGATCAGGGATTCAGCCAGTCTTCCGCGGATATGCTTCTGGGTCAGGCTCACCGTCCTTGAATTGGCAAAACCCAGTTCCAGGGCAAATTTCCGCAGCAGGAGAAGCGAAAATTCACTGTTTTTAACAGCCCTGTTCAGGATAAAATCCATCGTGATGTTTGCAATCATGGAGTCCTCCAGGGTGACCGCCGTGGCGATGTGGTTCTCGTCGGCAAAAAGCGCACGGTAACCAATGATTCCCATGGGCTTTGACATCCTGATGATTTGTTCCCTTCCTCCTACCCCTTCCTTGAAAATCTTGACCTTCCCGGTGACCAGCACCATAAATCCAGATGGCTTGTCCCCTTCTTTGAAAACATATTCGTTTTTCCGGTAATTGGTCAGGGAGATGTGGTTTTTCAGCTCTTCCTTTTCTTCAGGTGTGAGGACATGAAAAACAGATTTCTGGTTTTCAAGAATTTCCTTTATGCCTGATTCAAAGTGCCACATCTCTTTTTTTGTGTTTTATAACATCACAAAGGTAATTATTTTTACATATCCTCAATACCTTCCTACCAGCGGCATTCTTCTTCCGGAACCGAAAGATTTGGAAGTGATCCTTAAGATGGGGGCTGTCTGGGCTCTTTTGTATTCATTCCGGTTGACCATGGCGATGACTTTGCGCACCTGTGCGGGATCAATTCCCAGCGAGGCAATTTCTTCGGGTGACTTGTTCAGTTCGATATAATGGAAGAGTATTTTGTCAAGCAGGTTATATTCGGGCAGGGAATCGCTGTCCTTCTGTCCGGGTCTCAACTCGGCAGAGGGGGCTTTCAGGATGGTATTGCGGGGAATGATCTCTTTTTCGCGGTTCACCAGATCTGCCAACTGGTAGACTTCGGTTTTGTACACGTCACCCAGGACCGCCAATCCGCCGACCATGTCTCCATACAGGGTTCCATACCCCACGGCGCTTTCGCTTTTGTTGGAGGTGTTCAGCACGATATGCCCGAATTTGTTTGAAAAGGCCATCAACAACAAGCCCCGGGTACGGGCCTGGATATTTTCTTCGGTAACATCGGCGGGAAGGTTTCCGAACAGGGGAGCCAGTGCTCCGGAGAAACTCTCCACCGTATCCTGGATGGGGACGCTATGGTATGCGATCCCGAGATTTTGGGCCAGCAAGACTGCGTCGTCGATGCTGTGTTGCGAACTGTAAGCTGAAGGCATCAGCAATCCCCTGACATTGGCGGCACCCAGGGCTTCCACAGCCAGAACAGCCACCAGCGCCGAATCAATACCCCCTGACAATCCCAGGACCGCTCCTGAAAATCCCGATTTCCTGAAATAGTCACGAATGCCCAGTACCAGTGCCTTGCGCATTTTTTCTGTTTTTGAAAGCGGAGGCTGAACTGCTTGTATGTATATCTCCCCGGTATCCACCACCCTGAAATCCTCGGTGAAATAAGCCAATTCACTGATTATTTCCCCGGAAGGAGAGAAAAAGAGCGATCCGCCATCGTAAATCATCTCTGCATCCGCTCCCACCTGATTGACGTATATAAGCGGCAGTCCGGTCATTTTCGCCTTGGCAGCCAAAACCTCTTTCCGCCAGTTTTCCTGATCGGAAGAAAAGGGCGAAGCCGCCAGGTTAATGATCATGCCGGGGTTCATGATCATTAGTTCCCCCAGGGGAGATGCCTGGCAGAGCTTGTCCTTCCCGAATTCGCTGTGCACGGGTAGTTCATCCCAGAGATCCTCGCAAATGGTGACGGCAATCCTGTGAGTGTCTGTTTCGAGCAGGTGGAAATGACGATTGGGTTCGAAATGACGGTATTCATCAAAAATATCATAGGTAGGGAGCAGCGTTTTGCAGAAGATATCGCAGATTTCGCCATCCCGGAGGAAATACGCGGCATTGAAAAGCTTTTTGCCCCGTTCGCCGTCATTGATGGCGGGAGCGCCCACAAGCGCTGAAATCCCTGTGCACTGTGCGGCAATTTCCCGTACCGTGTCTATGGCTTTCAGGATAAACTCCTTCTTTTCAAGCAGGTCGTGCGGGTAATATCCGGTGACGGAAAGCTCGGAGAAAACCACCAGTTCAGCTCCCTGCTCTTTCGCTTTATGAATAGATGTGATAATTTTCTGCCTGTTCCCTTCAAAGTCGGCGATCAGGTAATTGAGCTGAGCCAATGCGATCTTCATACTTTTAAAATATTACAGCCTTGCAAAATTCTGCTTTTTCACTCAATTTCGCAATAATGTTTGTTTTTTATCGTAATTGGATAAACATATACGAAAAATGAGGTTTTTAAAGTTACTCGCGGGATTTTTACCGCTTCTCCTTCTGGGGTCATGTGAGAACAACCGGTTAAAGGTCAATATTTCGCATATCAAGGACGAGATTACGTTTGTCAGGTTCTACGAAGAGCTTTTTTCCCTGGGGTCATCTCCGGAATTTGAGGATCTGCGGGATTTGCGTTCGCGGCATCCCGGTTTTGCCGATCTTTTTTCCTTCCGGATTCTGCGTACCGGAAGTATGGTTGACACCAGCGGATGGCTTATGATGCGGCAATTCCTTTCTGATTCCACGACCCACAAGATTCGTCAAGCAGTTAATAAACAGTTTCCCTCGCTGGCTCGTCAGGAAAAGGATATCACCAGCCTGTTCCGCCATTATCGTTACCATTTTCCTGAGAAATCGCTGCCTGAGGTTTTTTTTACGGTTTCGGGCTTCAACGAATCAGTTTTTACCGCCGAAGGTATTGTTGGGATCAGCCTGGACAAATACCTGGGTTCTGAATGTGAATTTTATAGCCTGCTTGATCTTCCGCAGTACAAAATACGCAGGATGAATCCCGGGATGATTCCGTCAGATGTTGCGTACACGTGGGGGATGACGGAGTTTCCCATTTCTCCCGGGGCGACCACACTCCTTGACCATATGATCTACGAGGGAAAGCTGATGTATTTTTCGGAAGCAATGCTTCCCCGTACCGCCGATACCCTCCGGATGGGCTTTTCGGCAAGACAACTGAAGTGGTGCGCTGTGAATGAAGCACACATGTGGAATTACCTCGTGGAAAAGGAATTGTTATTTTCAACCCGGCAAATGGACATTGTGCGGTATATAAACGATGGACCCACGACCAACGGTTTTCCCTTGGAATCCCCCGGGAGGACAGGGGTATGGCTGGGACGACAGATCATCCGGTTATATATGAAACGTAATCCGGAGGTTACCTTGCCTCAACTGATGTCAAACGACCACTACCTGGAAATATTAAATTCCTCGGCATACGCCCCTCAATAAAAGAGAGTCCCGGATCTGGCTGCTGACTTTTTGGCAAAACCCGGGACTCACTTCGAAGGGGAGAGATGCGGTTTACAACTCCTTGATTTTAATGTTCCGGAACCAGACGTCATCGCCATGGTCCTGAAGGGTGATCACCCCCTGATTGGGAACGTTGGCCCATTCGGGATTCAATGCGGGGAATTTGGACCCAGCCACCAAGGTGTTCCAGGCATCGGTCCATAAGTGGTATTCCAGGACATTTTCCCCGTTCTGGTTGTGGACAACGGTACCGTCATAAACAGTGATTTCCACGGTATTCCACTCGCCGACAGGTTTGGCATTCTGTGGTTTGGCGGGAATCAGGTCATACAGGGAACCGGCCTGACGATTGCCGTCAACCCCCAACTCAGCGTCGGGATGTTTCAGGTTGTCCAGGATCTGCATTTCGGGAGCCGTATAATAAATCGGCCACTCGGGAACCTCTTTCCCCAGGTAGAAAATCCCTGAATTTCCCCCTTCCGAAATCTTCCATTCCAGGCGGAGCTTGAAATTCTTGAATTCTTTATCATAGAGGATGTCTCCTCCGTCGATCGCACCGGCTTCGCCCTGTCCCGATTCCTTGCAGTGCAGGGTTCCGTCAACAACTTCCCAGTTTCCGGGGAAATGGTCTTTATTAACTCCGCGCCAGTTGGTACTAGTCTCTCCGTCAAAGAGCAAAACCCACCCTTCGGCTTTTTCCTCATCGGTGAGGGTGTTCGGAGCCACAACTTTCTCCTTGCATCCCAGGGAGATCAAAAAAATTGCTGAAATCAGCATGGTAAGCAGTTTTTTCATATTTCTAAAGATTTAAGGTTTTTGAATGCTTTTCAATTTGCCGAATTTATGAAAATATTACATATCAGTCAACTGTTTTGTGTTTGTTTTTTGTACTTTAGGGATTGTCTTAGCTTGCTAATTTACCAACCTTTTAAAAGACTGAAGCTATGTCAAAGAAGAAAAAAAGAATCGGGATCCTGACGGCAGGAGGTGACTGTCCGGGATTAAATGCCGCCATCAGGGGAGTGGGGAAGACTGCTATCATGGAATACGGCATGGAGGTGATCGGATTCAGGTCGGGCTATTCGGGACTGATCCACAATGATTATGTGGAATTAAAGGAATCGCAGTTGTCGGGAATTCTTACGTTGGGGGGCACCATTCTGGGCACCTCCAGGGAAAAGCCCTTTAAGATGGTGAACAACCAAGGGGAGGCCAAAGACAAGCCCGTTACCATTCTTCAGAATTATGAAAATCTGGGTTTGGATGCGCTGGTTTGTATCGGGGGCAACGGGACCATGAAAACTGCCAACATGTTGTCAATGGAGGGCTTGAATGTGGTAGGGATCCCCAAAACCATAGACAATGATGTGTGGGGCACCGATGTTACCTTTGGCTTTGAGTCGGCGGTGGACATCGCCACGGAAGCCATCGACCGTTTGCACACCACCGCGAATTCGCACCAGCGGGTGATGATCATCGAGGTGATGGGCCACAATGCGGGATGGCTGGCTTTGTACGCCGGCACCGCAGGAGGGGGAGACATCATTTTGCTTCCGGAACTCCCCTATAATATCCGTTCCGTCTGTAAAAAAGTGGAGAGCCGTTACGAAGATAACAAACCTTATTCTATCGTGGTGGTCGCTGAAGGGATTGAAAAGCCCGACAAGCGGTCAGCGGCCAGCTATATTGCCGATGCCATCAGCACCTATACCGGGCTGGAGACCCGTGAGACCGTTCTGGGATATATCCAGCGGGGGGGGAGTCCTGCTCCTTTTGACAGGATTCTGGCCACCCGTTACGGAGCTTTTGCCGCCCAATGTATTGCCGAAGGTAATTTCGGGACCATGGCGTCGATCATCAACAACAAAACCGTCGCCGTCCCCCTGAGCGAAGTGGGTGGAAAAACCCGGCTGGTGCAACCTGATGATCCGTTGGTGATTATCGCCCGGAGGATGGGAATCTCTTTCGGAGACGAGTTCCTGAAGTAACTTCCCGTACACCGCATCCGGCACTTCCCTGATTTTTTAATCTTCTGATACTGTGATCCTTATTTAGATTTGGGTTTGAATAGGAGTGAACGGAGGATTCCCCATTTGTTGAGCCGGTAGAGCATGGAGGTTTTCAGAACACCCAGTCCGTAAACTGTGCTGTTCCTGATGTTGATGCTGGAGGCATCCTCGAAATATTTGGTGGGGCAGGTAATTTCGGCGATCTCATAACCTGCGTACCAGATCTGGGCCAGCATCTGGTTGTCAAAGACAAAATTGTCGGAATTAATCTCATAATGGACATTTTCGAGGACTTTTCTTGTAAAGGCCCGGTATCCGGTATGGTATTCCGAGAGTTTGGCCCCCATCATCAGGTTCTGGAAAAATGTCAGGAACCGGTTGGCGAGGTATTTATAAAGCGGCATGCCGCCTTTGAGCGCTCCCTTCCCCAGGATCCTGGAACCGAGCGCTACCTCATAGAGTCCGCTGGCCAGAAGATGGGCGAGGGAGGGGATCAGCAGGGGCGTATATTGATAATCGGGGTGAAGCATGATCACAATATCAGCGTCCAGGTCAAGCGCCTTTTGATAGCAACTTTTCTGATTTCCGCCATAGCCTTTGTTTACGGTGTGTTCGATGATGTTTCTGATCCCTAGTTCCCTGGCTACGCGGATCGTTTCATCACTACTCCGGTCATCCACCAGGATTACATCGTCGACGATGTCGAAATCGATCTCCTCGTAGGTCATCTTCAGCGTTTTAGCGGCATTGTATGCCGGAAGCACCACGACAACCTTTTTATTGTTTATCATACACAAATAACTCTATTACCGGGATATTCCCATTTCAGTATACGTTCATCAGTGTGGTTTCGTCAGGCGAAACCGTTTATTTGAGGGGAGCTGCAAAATTGAGTACATCGGCTCCCGTAATTTTTCTGTCACACAGGATGATCAGCCGTTCAATGACATTTCTGAATTCCCTGATATTTCCACGCCATTCAATTTTTTGAAGTTCCCTGATTGCATCATCGGAGATGGTTTTTTCAGGCATTCCATATTCGCTGCAGATCTGCTGGATGAAATAGTTGGCCAACAGAGGGACGTCTTCAAGTCGTTCATTCAGGGTGGGTACCCTGATCAGGATAACGCTGAGGCGGTGGTACAGGTCTTCTCTGAAATTTCCCTTTTCAATTTCTTCGGAAAGGTTTTTGTTGGTAGCGGCCACTACCCTGACATCCACCTTAATGGCACCGTCGCTTCCCACGCGGCTGATGATATTTTCCTGCAGTGCACGGAGCACTTTTGCCTGGGCCGAAAGGCTCATATCGCCGATTTCATCCAGAAAGAGGGTCCCTCCCGAGGCTTGTTCGAATTTTCCTTTGCGTTGCTTGATCGCAGAAGTAAAAGCTCCCTTTTCGTGGCCGAAAAGCTCGCTCTCGATAAGCTCTGAAGGGATTGCCGCACAGTTGACTTCCACGAAGGGGCCGGCGGAACGAAGGCTCATTTCGTGAATTCTTCTGGCTATCAATTCTTTGCCTGTTCCGTTTGATCCGGTGATCAGCACCCTGGCATCGGTCCGGGCTACCCGGTCAGCCATTTCGATCACCTTTTTGATCGCCTCCGATTGTCCGATAATGTCAAATTTCTTGCTTACTTTTTTCTTCAGGATTTTGGTTTCGGTCACCAGTACCGATTTATCCATGGCATTCCGTATGGTAATAAGCAGGCGGTTCAGGTCCAGGGGTTTTTCGATAAAGTCGAAGGCTCCCTTTTTGATGGCTTCCACTGCGGTGTCGATATTGCCGTGGCCCGAAATCATCACCACCGGCAGGTCGGCTGAAATTTCCGATAACTTGTCCAGCACTTCGATGCCATCCATTCCGGGCATCTTTATATCGCACAGTACAACGTCGAATTCTCCGTTTTTGATTTTTTCAAGCCCTTTGGGGCCATCTTCTGCCAGGTCGACCTCGTATTTTTCATATTCCAGGATATCCTTCAGGGTATTCCTGATGCTTCTCTCGTCGTCGATTACCAAAATCCGGGACATATACACTATTTAATTTCTTGGTACCTTTTCGGGATACAAAGAAATCAAAAATGAGGCAAAGATGCAACCCGTTAAAACTTAAGGGCTACTTTACCGTTTGGAGGCAGGGCACGGTAAAACGATTTGGTCTCTTTCCCGGGGATAAAGAGGGTCACTTCGGGCTGATATGCCGGTAAACGGAAACGGAGCAGATCCCGGTTGGTCTCCGCGAATGTCTGGTAATTGCGGGAGAGCCGGTATTTCAGGGTAGGCCAGTCGATCTGGCCGAAACTGCGTTCTGACTGCACGAAGCTGACCACAAACACGGAATCGAGCTGAAGGTGCCATTCCACGAATTCCACCCGGGAAGTGTCAACGGTCGTAATATTTTGGGCGGCTTCCGTAGAATCACGGGGAGCTTTTTTAACCTGGATGGGTTCCTTGACTATGGAACCTTCGATTTCGGTGATCATAAAGGGTTTGGAAAAGAGCGCAGCGTAAGAGAGGGGTTTCAGGGCTTTGAAAAACCGGGAAATCTCGACCTTGCCGAATTTGACTTCACGCAGGACCACTCCCTTGGTTTCCAATCTGATGATACTGTCCTGAAAATCAATGGTCATGGCGATGGAATCATCCCCGGCAAGTGCAATTCTGGCTTCGAGGAAGGTTTTGTCTTTCAGGAGCTGCCATTCTTCGGATGACCAGGAGAGTGTGTCGCCGCCCTGATTGCCTTGTGACTGAAAGGCTTTCACCTGTTTATGGACTGCGATGCCCATGGTCAGGGTATAAATTGCCAGCCAGGCAGTTAGCACCAAGGGGATCACTTTCAGAAAGATGGTTTTTGCAGTGCTGCCTTGTTTCGGGTTTTGCTGATTTGATTGTGTCTTCATCATCAGTAAATAAATACTTTGGCCCCTACGGGGAGGGTTTCATACACTTCCTTCAGGTCTGCATCATTCATCCGGATACACCCGTGGGTGACGGGCATCCCCAGGAATCGCTGGTAGAGTGTCCCATGGATCAGATAACCGTCCCCCAGAGCCAGCGCATAATCTCCCAATACTCCCCGTTCGTAACGGGAAGGATGATTTGCCGGTGGGATGGGCAGCCCTTCTTCCACAAATGCCCAATCGGGCTTTCGCCATACCGGATCTGTAATTTTTCCCCTGACTTTAAAATCCCCCCGGGGTGTTTTAAAAATCCATTTTTTGTCCCCTTCTCCCTCGAGACTGATATAACTTCCCGTGGAACAGAGCCCTTCGCGGACAATTTTGCGGTTTCTGTAAAGGGAGAATTTGTTCTCCGTGGTATTGACGACCAGGTACGCATTGCCGGGCGTGAACCTGTCAAATCTCTTTTCCAGCGCAGAAATCTCAGCTTTGTATTTCTTCACCCTTTTTTCATCCGGTGCTTCCAACAGGCTTTTTCCGGGGAGTTTTGAAGAAATGAGCATTTCCGGAATCTTGGGAGACAGATAAAGCATAAAGGGGACAAATGCCATATAAACCGCAATCGCCAGGAGTGTTTCAACTGTGCGCCTCCTCCGGGGGGCCTCTTCCAGGGGGTCGGTTTCTATCATCCCGGGCAAGGAATCGTCGCGGGAAGGAATCTGTCCGTTATTCTCCGTTTTGTTTTTTCTTTGCATTCTTCAGATATTTTTCAAATGGTTCAACGGATCCTACAATGACCACCGGTGTATTTTCAGAAACCATGCTGAAGATAACATCCATATCCTTGTTTGAAAGTGCGACACACCCGTTGGTCCAGTCAAATCCCCGTCCCCCATGTCCGTGAATCTCGATGGAACCTCCGATATCATGCCTTGCTGAAACCTTTCCGTCGGCGATATTGCGCTGGTACCTGATTCTGTCTTCATTGTTGGGGTAATTGATAAGCAGGGCTTTGTAATAAATAGTTCTTCGTTTCTCTTTTTTCTGAACGATGGTGTATAGGCCCTCAGGGGTAGCCTGATCGCCTTTGCGCATTTTCTGTGTCATCCAGTTAGGGCCGAATTCGGCATCAAATTCGGCAGCCTGTTTCCCCGATTTGTAGATTCTGCACTTGCGGGCCATTTTATCGACAATGACTACCGTTGAGTGTTGTGCTGCCGATCTGTTAACCGCTTCCTCTGCCATGGAGGTCCACTGGGGTAAAGATACAAAATAGTCATCAATCATTTTCCGGGCTTTCTTTTCGGCCTCCATCACCATTTTTTCCGCTTTTTCGAGCTTGGCTTCCGCGATGTGAAAATCTCCTTTTTCACGGGCAAGTTTGGCTTCGGAAATGATCATGGCTGCCTGGTTAAAATTCTCACGAAGCTTTTTGGGCAGGGGCAGGGAGCCATAGACCTGTTTGAAATCCTCCATGATTTTTTCCAGTTCTGCCAGGGTTTCAGCGGTGGTGTGATGAACGCTGCCTGCCTTTTTTCTGGCCTTTTCGTAAGCTTTCATTCCCGTTTCCCCGGTCTGACGGGCATAGGAGAGGGTTTTTTGATAATCGCGGTTCAGAAAAAACCGTTTGTTTTCCGTTTTCCAGTAGACCATAGCTGAGTCGTAAAGCTTACAGGTCTCCCGGAAAAGATCAGGGGCATATTTGTCGGCACCGGCGTCGCGTGCCAGGGCAACCGTGTTTCCGGCGGCTTTCATTTCTAAAACGGGGGATTCGGGCCATCGATTGTAAACATATATACTGACCGCCAATAAGAGAAGGACAATGACTGCCAAAAACGACCATTTTTTTCTTTTGCCGCGGATAGAATGCCCCATTGTGAAAATCTAAAAAAATCCCCGGAGACAAACTCCGGGGATTTCATGAAACAAAACAATAAACAAATTAACTTATTACCTGCCTTTGTACTTGGCAATAACATCGGTTAATTCAGTAGTAATGGCAGTCACTTTTTCCTTGGCAGCTTTCAGCTGATCGAGGGTGCCCATAAGGTCGCCGCTTTCCAGTTTACCGGCAGCTTCAGAGATTGCAGTTTCGACAACGCCGATTTCGGTTTTGATGGCCTCAACGGCTGCCGCACCTTCTTTCCCGCGGGGAGCCTTAGCTACCAAACCTTTGGCTTCGCCAACCAGGGTGCTGACTTCAACCATCAGGTTGTCAATTTCATCTTTCACTTCAACCTTGCGGGCTTCAACATTGTCTTTCACGGTAGTTGCAGTGGCGGTAAGCTCTGCAATCTTGCCGCTGACGGCCTTGAAATTGCCAAAAAGTTTGCCTTTCTGCTCTTCAACCATCGTGTTGATGGCGTTCATAGAATCCTGCAGAGCTGCAAATTCAACAGGTAAAAACACATCGGCGCCAGCTGCACGTGCATCTTCAATGGCGGCGGTTAATGCATCAAGCTCAGCTTGCGGAACTTTGGCACAACTGCTCAGCATTACTACAAAGCTGATCATCACAAAACCAAGTACAAATTTGTTTTTCATAACAATAAAAAAATTAATTTTGTTTAAAGTATTTAATTTTATCGAATTAGATCCTGTTTAACCGGATGGGCCAATTTAGAACGAATTCTTCATTTAGACGAAGGATTCCGGAGAAGTAACAGGAAATGTGGTTTTTTTTTAATAAAAAACGGATTGCAGAATGCCGGTTTTTATGGGAAACGTACAGAATGAGAGCAATGCCAGGTTGAAAGATGAGGCGGTTATTGAGAAAATCCTCAGCGAAAACAAGCCTGAATTGTTTGAGATTTTATATCGCCGTTACCATCAAAAGGTTGTGGATAAAGTATTTAGTTTTCTGAAAAATCGGAAAATCGCACAGGAGTTCTCAAACGACATTCTGACCAAGGTGTATGAGAAGTTGCCCGGTTTCAGGGGAACTTCCTCATTCTCTTCCTGGGTTTATTCCATTACCTACAATTATTGCATTGATTATCTGCGTTTGCAGAAGAGACTCCACTACCCCGACTGGAACAAGACGAATGTCATTCCCGAGATCCCCGATGAGTCGGAAGAGGACTTGTCAGGGGCTACTTTTGAAAATGTTATGGCCATCCTTGAGTTGGTACACCCTGAAGAAAAGGCTTTGCTGTTGATGAAATACCAGGATCAGCTGTCCCTGAAGGAGATCGCCCAAACCCTTCGCGTCAGCGAAGATGCGGTCAAAATGAGGTTAAAGAGGGCCCGGACGAGGGTTTATTACCTTTACCGGGAACGCTATTCCTGATATTTGTGTGGGGGTGGCGTTACTTTTCACCACTTTCTGCGTCAATAGCTAAAAGAATTTCATGACTTCTATCTTTCACCATTTTATTCCGACGAATGATTTTTTGCCGCCCGAGAAGATAGTACAGGCTTTGTATTCCCTATACGGTCAACTGCTGAACGTGGAGTGGTTTAAGGAAGAAGAAGGGTATGAAGCGGTCTTTTATCATCAGGATAAGGAGTGTATCGCCTGTTTCAACGAGGAAGGGGAGCTTTTGGTGAGCAAGCGCAATTTACCCCTGTCGATGGTTACTCCGGAAGTTAAAAGAGAGGCGCTTGCGGTGGGTGAACTGATGAACCTCATTGAAATCAACAGGCAGGGAAACTTCTTTTATGAAATCATAGCCCGGGACAAGAATCTCGACAGGTACTCTCTCCTGCTGGAGAGGGACGGGAGTCTTCTGGAAAAGAGGAAACTATAAAAAAACCGGCCATCAACCGGTTCCCGGGTGGAAGACCGGGCTCGAACCGGCGACCTTCGGAACCACAATCCGACGCTCTAACCAACTGAGCTACATCCACCATCTGATTTTGCGACCGCAAATATAATTCTTTTTTTAATATGGCGGAGGATCGCGCAGAATCTTCTGAAAAAACCACTCATCTTTCCATCCGCGCAGCGTGTTCAGCCATTTCTTCCGGATACCGGTCAGATGATAGCCTGCTTTCTGAAAAAGCTCGATACTCTCGGAGTTATCCTCTGCAATGTTGGCATACAATTGTCTGACCCCCACAATTTCCTGGGCGTAGTTCTCAAACGCTTTCAGCGCATCGGAAGCATAGCCGTGTCGCCGGTCTTCCTTTTTGTGAATCAGGATACCCACTCCGGCACGCTGGTGAAAAAGATCGATGTCGAAGAGGTCGACCGCCCCGACAGCTTTTCCCTGGAGTGACTGGATGATCAGCCTGACCTGTTTCTGTTCATAAATGTCAGGGGTGGCATTTTGCAGGTAAGAGGCAAGAATATGCCGGGAGAAAGGAGCCTTGGTGTTGCTTAATTCCCATAGGGAAGAATCATTCTCCCATTCGTATAGAAGGTCCAGATCTTCGGGTTCCAGTGCCCGCAAGACCACGTTGCCATATGCAAGAATATCATTATTCATCCGTCAGATCCTGCCCGGGGCGGGAGGGTATTTCATGGAATTCGTTATCGAGTTTTCTCCAGTTCCGGAAAACGATTTCGAGGTCATTCCAGGACCGGTAATCTTTGGCATAGAGGATATTGAGCTGTCTGATTCTGGTGGGTTCAAGGCTTTGGGCTGGGAAGAGCATTCCCGGATGGAGCACTCCTTTTCTGATAACGGGGAGGTCTTCTATGTTTCCGGGAATATAACCCACCCATGACCGTTTCCCGCTGATCACCCAAAGTCCGTTTTTGAAGAATTGCATCTTGTTCTTCATGAACCATACCAGCACGGCTGATGACAGGAGAAGGGCTGTTGCCACGGCGATGTCAAAAATGCGTTTTGCCTTCCGGTTATTGCGGCGAGTAATGGCGTTGATATTCAGGAGGTAAAGGTCGCCTGCGGTATGGATGGAGTTGCTTCCGATGATGCTGAGGCTTTCGGGAGGGGCGATTTTGTAATCGACGTCGAGGTCCGACAAATCGAGCATGGCCCTGATGATATTTCCCGAACTGAGGTTTCCGGAACAAAAGATGATCTCCTCAATGCGGTTGACCCGGATGATCTCTTTCAACTGGTCAACGGTCCCCAGGTAATCGGGGCCTTCTCCGTCGGGAGAAAGGGAAACATAACCGGCAACAACCGGCCTGACGGGAGAGTGGGTCAGCAATTCCCTGACCCTGCCGGTTTCAGGCGGGTCTCCTGCGATGGCAATTCTTTTGGGTTTTTCAATGTCAAGTTCAAAGCCCGTGATTTTCATCCTGTTGAAGAGAAGGCGGAGCATTGGCAATGCCAGCAAGGCCCAGGCCATTCCAATGAGGATCATCACCCTGGAAAAACGAAATTCTTCACTGATGAGTGAGTAAGCGATGAGTAGAGCGATGGTCCCCCAAAGGATTCCCCTGGCGAGATGCAGGAGGTTCACGGGTTTCCGGTACCCTCCCGACACCTGTATTCCCACAAGCCAGCAGAGGATATAGGCCGGAACGACCCACCGGAGATAGATGGCAGGATAATAGCCCGGTTCGAACATGATCCTTTCCCAGAAAGGAAGGATCAGCAGGAATCCGGCCCAGATCAGCAGGGCGTCAAGAAGAGGCAGGTAAATGCGGCGGAACAACCGCTGGATGATGGCCATCAAAGCTCTGAAATAAATGGCCAGATGAATGAGCAGGGTGAAAATGCGCGCGTTTCCAGAAGAGAAGTGCTTGCGGGCAAAAATAGCCATGGCATTGTAAAACACCTTCACATAGTTGAGACTCTCCTTCTTGGTGCTTTCTCCCTTGTAATGGATGATGGTGCTCCCCGGGAAATAGTAGTTGTTGTACCCTTGCTGTAAAATCCTGTAACTTAAATCAATATCCTCTCCATACATGAAAAAGGCCTCATCGAGAAGGCCGGTCTTGTCAAGAACCTCCCTGCGCAGCAGCATAAAGGCACCGCACAGGACATCCACCCTGCAGGTCGAATTTTCATCCAGGTAGCTCAAATGGTATTTCCCGAAGCGACGGGAGCGGGGGAACAATTTCGCGAGTCCGAAAATCTTGTAGAAGGCAACCCACGGTGTCGGAAGACCGCGTTTCGACTCGGGGAGGAACTTCCCCTTGCCGTCAATCATTTTAACCCCCAGCCCGCCTGCATCGGCATGCTCTTCCATAAACCGGAGGGTCTGGGAAAAGGTGTCTTCTTCTACAACGGTGTCGGGATTGAGCAGGAGGATGAATTCCCCCGAAGAGATCCTGATCGCCTGGTTGTTGGCTGCGGAAAAGCCCGTATTGGTTTTGTTTTCTAAAAGCCTGACCGACGGGAATTTCTCTCGGACCATCGGACAGGAGCCGTCAACCGAAGCGTTGTCCACCACAAAAACCTCCGCGTCGATCTTTTCAGCGGCCTTCATAACCGAATAAAGGCACTGCTCGAGGAATGGCTTTACATTGTAGTTGACGATGATGACGGAAAGCTTCATGGTCTTTACTTCATACTTTTTTCAAACTCGGTACGGTTGAGGATGGAGCGCCCCAGGGTAATCTCATCGGCATATTCGAGTTCATCTCCAACGGAGATTCCGCGGGCGAGGGTGGTAACGGCGATCTCAAAAGATTTCAGCTTTCTGAAAATGTAAAAGTTGGTGGTGTCGCCTTCCATGGTGGTAGGCAGTGCCAGGATCACTTCCGTGATTCCGCCCGCTCCCGCTCTCTTTACCAGCGATTCGATTTCCAGGTCGGAAGGCGAAATACCGTCCATGGGAGAGATGATTCCTCCCAGTACATGGTACAGTCCGTTGTACTGATGGGTATTTTCAATAGCCATCACATCGCGGATGCTTTCCACAACGCATATAATTCCGGCATCTCGGGAAGGATTTCCGCAGATATCGCAGATGGCTGTGTCGGAAATGTTGTGGCAGATTCCGCAGCGCATCACCTCATTCCTTAGCCTGATGAGGGTGTTGCTGAAATAAGCAACATCCTCCTTTTCCTGCCTGAGGAGGTGAAGAACCAGCCGAAGGGCGGTTTTCCTGCCGACACCCGGAAGGCGGGCAAATTCATTCACTGCATTTTCCAGCAATTTTGACGGATACCTGTCGGGAGACATAATGTATCGATTTTCTTCCTTCTTTATTTTGACATGGCGTTATGCCACTATTCTCAACCTCAGCCTTACAGGATGATCGTCTGGTTCCGGTTGGGTCCGACGGAGGCAATGGTCACCGGGATACCGGTTTCCTCTTCAATGAAGCGGATGTATTTTTTCAGATTTCCTGGGAAATCCCCGGAGTTCCGGATATCCGTCAGGGAAGTATGCCATCCGGGGAGGTCGACATACACCGGCTTGAGATCATCCTCGATTTCGAAAGGGAAGGTTTCAGAAACCACTCCCCCGGTTTCATAGGCAACGCACACTTTCAGAGTTTCGAACCGGTCAAGGACATCGGCTTTCATCATAATCAGTTCTGTCACGCCGTTCAGCATGATGGAAAATTTGAGTGCGACCAGGTCGAGCCATCCGCAACGCCTTGGCCTGCCAGTCGTGGACCCGAATTCTCTGCCGGCGTCCCTGATCAGATCTCCGGTCTCATCCTTCAATTCCGTAGGAAAGGGACCGCTGCCGACGCGGGTGCAGTAGGCCTTGAAAACTCCGAGGACTTTCCCGATTTTCCCGGGGGGCAGTCCCAGTCCCGTGCAGGCTCCGGCACAGATGGTGTTCGAAGAGGTCACGAACGGATACGATCCGAAATCAATATCGAGCAGTGTGCCCTGGGCACCTTCCGCAAGCACCGTTTTCCCTTCGTCGAGCATCTGATTGATGAAAACTTCACTGTCGATCAGCCTGAACGATTTGAGGACGTCAATGCCTTCAAACCACTCTTTTTCGTGGATTTCCAGGGCTTCCCGGTATTCGCGGTGATAATAGCTGCTGAGCAGGTTTTTATGGTTTTCGGTGCGGCACCTGTATTTCTCAACAAATCCGGTGAGGATGTCGCCTACCCGCAAACCTTCCCTTCCGGTCTTGTCGCGATAAGCAGGTCCTATCCCCTTCAGCGTGGAACCGATTT
The DNA here is from genome assembly GCA_002304925.1 of Prolixibacteraceae bacterium UBA1413. Classification (GTDB taxonomy): domain Bacteria; phylum Bacteroidota; class Bacteroidia; order Bacteroidales; family Prolixibacteraceae; genus UBA1413. Next base: position 15,921 of record DBPT01000013.1, on the reverse strand, counting down.
TTGTCTTGCCTTTTGACTCTTCCGAAGCCTTGTCAAGCAGCAGGTGGGTCGGCAGGATCAGGTGCGCTTTTTTCGAAATGTACAGGTTTCCGGAAAGATCAAATCCTTTTTCCCGCAGAGATTCTATTTCCTTTTTAAAGATAATGGGATCAATGACGACTCCGTTGCCGATGACATTGATTTTGTTCTTGCGGAAAATCCCTGACGGAATGGTGTGCAACACCTGTTTGATATTGCTGAATTCAAGAGTGTGCCCGGCATTCGGGCCTCCCTGGAAGCGGGCAATGATATCATACTCGGGGGTAAGAACATCCACCACCTTGCCTTTCCCCTCATCGCCCCATTGCAGGCCTAACAAAACGTCTGCTTTCATCGATATGCATTTATTATCAGGAGACCAATGCTCCGGGATCTGCCAGGGCGCATTGCAGAACCCGGCATCGGAGCGGTTAAAAATAGTATTTTTTTACCAGTGCGAAACGTTAAAAATTCAAGCGACACGCTTAGGGAGCTTCCTGATGATCGCTGTCGGTACGATGACCATAGATGTACAGGGAGTGGTGCGATAACCGGAAGTTGTTCTTTTTGCAAGCCTCTTCAATGATCTCACGGATGCGGGGATCATAGAACTCAAGTACCTGGCCGGAAGTCATGTCAATGAGATGATCGTGCCGGATGGTCGCAAAAGTCTTTTCAAACTGAGCAATATTTTTGCCGAACTGGTGCCTGACCAGCAATTTGCATTCCAGCAACAGGTCAATGGTGTTGTATAACGTAGCCCGGCTCACCCTGTAGTTCTTATTCTTCATGGATATGTAAAGCGATTCCACGTCAAAATGGCCGTCGCGGGAATATATCTCATCCACAATGGCGAAACGCTCAGGAGTCTTCCTGTGCCCGTGAGATTCAAGGTATTCCCTGAAAATGGTTTTTACGGTATCTCTTGTCTTTTGATTATTCATACTTAAACCAAATTTAAATAGACGTTCAAAAATAGGATATTTTTCAGAGAAAAGATGGGTAGTGCCGATTAATCATTCAGGTTTTCGACTCGGGTGACTTTGTTGATCCCTTTGACTTTGGCCAGTTCGCCGATGAGGATGTTCAGGTCTTCGGTATTGTGGATATAGAGGAAAAGATCTCCTTCAAAAAGTCCGTCGTGGGTGTCGAATTTGACAGACCGCATGTTGATGCTATGGAGTTTGGAGATGATGGTGGTGATATCGCTGACAAGGCCGATCCGGTCGAATCCGTTCAGGTTCAGGCGGGTGAGGTATGAGAGTTTTTTGAATTTGGTCCATTCGGCGGTTATGATTTTATCACTGCGGCTGGCGACCAGTTTTTCGGCTTTCGGGCATATTTTTTTGTGGATGATGACATGGTCTCCCGAGCTGATGTACCCGATGACGTCATCTCCCGGAATCGGATTACAGCATTTGGCGAGGCTATAGGCGATCTTATCGGGATTTTCCTTTAGGAGGAATGGTTTTTGTTTATCCAGCAAGCCGGTGGCATCTTCTCCCGGTTCTTCCTCTCCCGGGATTTCGATTCCCTTATCTTTTCCCCTGAAGGTGATGTTCCAGTATTTGATGAATTTATTGCGTGATTTCAAGGACAGGATTTTTCCGAGGTCGTCCAGTTGGATGATACCCATGCCCACTTCCGAGAAGAGTTGTTCTTTGTTGTTCAGGTTATAATGGGCGATGATTTTTTTTATGGTATTTGCCACCAGGGGTGCTTTGTGTTTTTTGATGGCTTCTTCGACCAATTCCCTGCCTGCTTCAAGGTGTTGTTTTTTTTCGGAGCGCAGGGCGTTTTTGACCTTGCTTTTGGCTTTGGCTGTGGTGATGAAGCTGAGCCATTGTTGCTGGGGTATCTGGTTTTCGGAGGTCAGGATTTCCACCTGGTCGCCGTTTTGAAGGACATGGCTGGGGGGCACCAGTTTCTGGTTTATTTTGGCTCCGATGCATTTGTTGCCCAGGTTGGTATGGATTTCGTAGGCTACATCGATGACAGTGGCGCCTTTGGGGAGTTTGATGGTTTTTCCCTTAGGGGTGAACACCACGATTTCAGAAGCGAAGAGGTCGAGTTTGAATTCATCGAGGAATTCAAATGCATCGTATTCCGAATTCTCGAGGTGATCTCTTATCCGTTCTATCCAGCGGTCCAGTTCGTTTTCGGGAGCAGGGGCGTCTTTGTACCTGTAGTGGGCGGCGAAGCCATATTCCGCGATCTGGTCCATCCTTTCGGTGCGGATCTGCACTTCTACCCATTTGCCCTGGGGGCCCATGACGGTCACGTGGAGAGATTCGTATCCGTTGGCGCGTGGCATGGTGATCCAGTCGCGGATCCGGTCAGGCTTGGGGGGGTATATGTCTGTCACCAGCGAAAGCACCTCAAAGCACTGTCTTTTTTCTGAAATGTTGGGTTTGGCTTTCAGAATGATGCGGATGGCCAGCAGGTCGTATACCTCATCGAAGGTGACACCTTTGGTATGCATTTTTGTCCAGATGGAGAACATCGATTTCAGCCGGTGGGTAACGGTGCATTCTATACCCTCTTCGGCGAGCCGAAGCTGGATGGGGGCAATGAATTCGTTGACCAGGTAATTCCGTTTTTCTTCCTGGTCGTGAAGCTGGTACAGGAGGTGTTTGTAATCTTCGGGATGTTTGAATTTGAAACTTAGCTCCTCCAGTTCGTTCTTGATGGCATAGAGTCCTAGCCGGTGGGCCAGCGGGGCGTACAGGTAAAGGGTCTCTCCCGACACCTTGAGCTGCTTCAGAGGGGGGAGCGACTCCAACGTCCGCATATTGTGCAACCGGTCGGCCAGTTTTATCAGGATCACCCTCACATCGTCGGAGAGGGTCATGAGCATCTTTTTCAGGGTCAAAGCCTGACGGGTATCCATTTCTCCCGACAGTTTGGTAAGTCCGTCCACGATCCTGGCAACATTCTCCCCGAAGAGGTTGCGGATGTCTTCCGTCGAATAGTCGGTATCTTCCACCACATCGTGGAGAATTGCGGCGATGACCGAGGTGGCGCCAAGGCCGAGGTCGCGCGCCACAACGGTGGCCACTGCAATGGGGTGGATGATATAGGGCTCACCTGATTTTCTGCGGATCCCATCATGGGCGGCATTGGCGAAAAGAAACGCCTTGCCGACCTTCTCCATCCGTTCCGCATCGAACCTTTTTCCGATCTCCCTTTTCAGGTCATCGTAACAGTCGTTGATTTGCCTGATTTCAGCTTTTGTAAACAGTGACATCTTCGATGGTTATCCTTCCTGTTTCTTTTACCAGATAATTGACCCCGATTCCGGCTCGCAATCCGCTCAGGATATCGCGCATCCGGTCGCCGATCAGTACACAGGCTTCCGGGTCGAGGTCATACTCCCCGATCAGGTCCAGGATCATTCCCGGTTCGGGTTTCCTGCACCTGCACCGCCCGGTGAATTCTGGATGGTGGGGACAATGGCGCACGTCAGCAATGACGATCCCTTTTTCACGGAATTGGCTGACCATATAATCGTTCAGAAGCTGGAAATCCTCTTCGGTGTACAGCCCCCTTGCAATTCCTGCCTGGTTTGTCACTACAAAAATAAGATATCCCTGGGAGGAATATTCCCGTACCAGTTCAAAAATTCCTTCCCTGAATTCGAAATCTTCAATTCTGAAAACGTAGTTCTTTTCCACGTTGATGGTTCCGTCGCGATCGAGGAAAAGCGCCTTATTCTGCATGGTTCCCGTATCAGTTGTCAGCCGTCGTTTTTCCCGAAGATCCGTTGTTCCACCTCTTCGCAGATGACATGTCCCAGGAGCATGTGGGCTTCCTGGATCCGGGGTGTGTCGGCCGAGGGAATACGGAGGGTGATGTCAGCCAGCGAAAGCAGATCTCCCCCGGTTGCCCCGGTAAGGGCGATGGTGCGGATCCCTGCTGCGGAGGCATAACGGGCAGCCCTGACGATATTGGGTGATGTCCCCGATGTGGAGAGGAGGAGAAGCACGTCGCCCGGTGCGGCGGCCCCTTCGAGATAGCGGGCAAAGGAGTAACTGTAATCGTAATCGTTCGACACAGCGGTCAGAAACGGAATATTGAGGTTGATGGCCTCGGCATTCAGGGCTGTGCGGTCGAGATAGAATTTCCCGGAAAGCTCTGCGGCAAGATGCTGGGCATCGGCGGCACTTCCCCCGTTTCCGCAGAAGAGCACCCTTCTTCTGCCTTTCAGCGCTTCTGAAATGATACGGATGGCCTCCTCCGTTTTGTCCAGCAGATCACTATCAGTGAGCAGCGCTTCTTTCACCAGAATTGCCTTACGAATGGTCCCCGTAATTTTTTCTCGCATCACATTCTTCCTTTAAATCGTAAAACAGCTTTGTAAAATGATCCCATCCAAACCGCTGCTTTTCTGCAGCCACATAGGTTTCAAACGTTTTTTTCCGGTCATTGGAAAAGAAATCATGGAGAGCCTCAGCGATTTCCCCGGCTTCAGGCTGGCATACATACCCTGCTCTGCCGTGTGCGACGGTTTCAGCCAACCCGCCGACACGGGTCACCAGCATCGGCTTGTTGAAATGATAGGCTACCTGGGTTACCCCGCTTTGGGTAGCACTTTTGTAAGGTTGGACAACAATGTCGGCGGCATTGAAAAAGTCTTCCACCTCGCTGTTGGGAATATAACGGTCAAAGAAGAGAACCTGCTCTTCCAGGGCTGATTTTTTCACTTTGTCGAGATATTTCTCCCTGTCGGAATAAAACTCTCCGGCCACGATCAGCCTGACGTTTTGGTGTTTCAGCCGCGGCTCCTTCATCGCATCGATCACCAGGTCCAATCCCTTGTAATCGCGGACCAGTCCGAAGAAGAGCATATACCGGTAGCCGGGGTCCAGGCGAAGGTTTCTCAGAGCTTCTTCCCTGCCGTAGATCCGGCCATAGTGGTCGTAAATCGGGTGGGGTCCGTATTTGCGGGGTTTATTGGGGTCGAAACCATCCAGGTCGTCCATGACGCTTTTTGACATCACCACGATGCCATCTAACGAATGGATGAAATAGGCGGTCAGCATCCTGTCGCCCGGTTTTTTCTCGTGGGGCACGATGTTATCGGCAAGGCCCAGGATCAGGGAGTGCCGGTTTTTGCGGATGATCCTGCAAATGGTCCCCAGGGAAGGCCCTATGAAAGGAATCCAGAAGCGGGCAATGACCAAATCGGGCCTTTCCTTCCGGAGGGAGATCCCCGTCCTGATCCAGTTCAGGGGGTTGATGGCGTTGATTTTCCTGGTTATGATGATCCCTGCAGGGGGCGGATCATCGGTGAACTGTGTTTTTCCGGGGAAAAGGAATCCGGGGTACTGCAACGTAAAAGTGATGATTCTCACGTTGTGCCCATCCCTCCCCATGGCGAGGGCCAGCCTCTCATTCAGGGCGGCGATCCCCCCCCTGTACGGATGGGCAGGACCCAGAATTACAACTTTCATTGAAATGACGTGTTAGTTTCAGATGAGCAACAATGGTTGCCTCTTCATCCAGGTTACGAATTTAGGAAATGGAATAAGAAAAACAGCACATTCTCGTTATTTTGCCGGTTTTATTTCCTTTTCGATGAATGTGATCAGCTTTTCTGTTTCATCGGGATGAAACCATGTGATGGCCTGATCCCTGCGGAACCATGTCAATTGCTTGCGGGCATATCGCCTGGTATTGGATTTGATCTGTGCGATGGTTTCTTCCCTGGTGCATGCGCCGTCAAAAAAAGAGAACCACTCGCGGTATCCCACCGTATTGAGGGCATTCAGGGACCGGAAGGGTAACAGCCCCCGGGCTTCCTCTTCAAGTCCGGCAGCCACCATCTCGTCCACCCTCCTGTTGATCTGCTCATACAAGCTCTTCCTGTCCATGTTCAGTCCGCACTTCAGGATCCTGAAAGAGCGTTGTTTCTTTTCACGTTTCAGAAAGGAGGAATAAGGCTTGCCTGTCATCATGCAGATTTCCAGTGCATGGAGCAGCCTTTTGGGATTATCAGGGTCGACTGTCCGGTAGTATTCGGGATCCAGCTGACGAACCAGTTCCCTCAGGCTCCCGATCCCTTCTCTGTGGTATTGGCGGAGGAGTTGGTCCCTGATGAGGGGATCGATGGTGGGAAGGTCATCGATCCCGTTGCAAACGGCATCGACATACAGCATCGATCCGCCGGTGAGGACCACGACAGGAGACCGGCGGAAAAGCCGGTTCAGCAAAGCGATGGCTTCCTCCTCATAGCGGCTGGCATTGTAATAATCGGAGATGGAGAGGTTCCCGATGAAATGGTGCCTTACAAGCGCCAGCTCTTCCATAGAAGGAACGGCGGTTCCGATCCTCATCTCCCTGTACATCTGCCGGGAGTCGGCCGACAGGATCTCCGTCCCGAAATGGCGGGCTGTTTCCAGGCTGACCCTGGTCTTGCCGACTCCTGTCGGACCTGCTATGACCACCAGTGTAGAATCCATTTTTCGTTGCAATTTACTGGGACAAAGATACAATTGCGGGAATAAAAAAACTGACCGGCATGAGAGGCCGGTCAGTTTCAGATTCCGTAAAAAAAAGAGAATTCAGCTCAGAAAGAGGAACTAAAGGACATATTCCTCCATCTCCCCGAAAATTTCATAATAGTCAGTCAGGATGCCATAATCAGCATTTGGTTTTTTCTTATTAAGTTTATCGAACACCTCTTCCTGAAGCTCCTCATCCATGATCTGAACCGGTGCTTTACCCCGGTTCATCCTGACAAGTGGTTCCCTGAGATTCTTTTCCATAATCGTTCCGGTTAGTTGTATCTGTAAATATCGGTCATTCATTAAATCAAAGACATACCGGAAAAACCGGATGCCGGGTTTCATCAGGTCGCCGAGCAGCGTGTTCCGTATGGGGAATACCCTGGCTGTTTTCAATCCGCCCGATTGTGTAACTTCTATTTGTTCTCTTCCACGTGCCAGCGGTATGAAAAACGAGGCGAGTTCCAAAGGCTGAAAACCAAGGCAGGACTGGAGGGCAAGGTGAAGATCAAAAAAGGAGTGTTGTGAATCAGCATCAATTTCCAGCTGAAAATGTGGGGATTCCTGACAACTACACCTGAATTGATAAATCATAAGTTGATGGATTATGCCGGGTCAAATTTATAAAGGAATTTTCATAATAAGCAACAGTTTAAAAGCTTCAGGGAGGTGTGACCTTGCGGTGCCAACCCTGTAAAATGTGGTTCAGACAGAAAAAGAGCAGGCATATCTTCTTATGAATGAGAGATTAAATCGGGTATTCCATTCTCGGTGGATGAAACATTTGTTCTAATAAAACCGATTTATAAAAAATGTTAAATCTTTTTTGGTTGGCAGACGTGCAGCCAATGCCACTTCGTAAAACCTTTGCCCGGCAATATCTTATACCAGGGGCCTGGCGGTTGTTGTCAAGGGTTGTTGTCCTGTCCGGAAGGCCGCGGTACCAGGCTTGGCTTATGCTCTGCCGTAATGAACGAAAAAAGGGGCGATTGTCGCCCCTTTCATTATGTTAATGTATGGTTGTTTACTTAACAGAATTCATGTATTCAATGAGTTCCACGAGTTTGGTGGAGTAGCCCCATTCATTGTCGTACCAGGCGACGATTTTCACGAAGTTGTCATTCAGTCCGATTCCGGCGCCGGCATCGAAGATTGAGGTTCTGGGATCGCCCAGGAAGTCAGTCGATACCACGGCATCTTCGGTATAGCCGAGGATGCCTTTGAGTTCTCCTTCGGAAGCCTTTTTCATGGCGGCGCAAATTTCAGCGTAGGGGGCCGGTTTTTCGAGGCGGCAGGTGAGGTCGACGACCGAAACGTTGGGGGTGGGTACGCGGAAAGCCATCCCGGTGAGTTTCCCTTTCAGGGAGGGGATCACCTTGGTGACGGCTTTGGCAGCTCCGGTGGAGGAAGGGATGATGTTCTGCCCGGCGCCGCGTCCGCCTCTCCAATCTTTCTTCGAAGGACCGTCGACGGTTTTCTGGGTGGCCGTGGTGGCATGAACGGTGGTCATCAGTCCTTCGACGATGCCGAAATTGTCATGCAACACCTTGGTGACGGGGGCCAGACAGTTGGTGGTGCAACTGGCATTGGAGACGAAGTCCATGTCATTGGTATAGGTCGTATGGTTTACTCCCATCACAAACATGGGTGTGTCATCTTTCGAAGGAGCCGACATCACCACTTTTTTGGCGCCTGCATCAATATGCCCCTGGGCTTTGGCTTTGTCAAGGAAGAGACCCGTGGCTTCCACCACATATTCGGCACCCACTTCATTCCACTTCAGCAAGGCAGGTTCCTTTTCCTGGGTTACCCTGATCTTAGTGCCGTTCACCACCAGCATGCCGTCTTTCACATCCACGGTGCCCTTGAAGAGACCGTGCGTCGAATCATACTTCAGCATGTAGGCAATGTAATCGACATCCAGCAGGTCGTTTATCCCGACCACTTCGATGTTCTCCTTTGTCATGGCGACCCGGAAAACCAACCTTCCGATGCGCCCGAATCCGTTAATCCCAATTTTTATTTTTGACATAGCCGATAAGATTTATAAATGTTAATAGACTAGAAATATCTACAGAATGTTAATGGTCTGATATTGCAAAGTAAACATTAATTATTTGATTTGTCGGGCATCGCCGTCATACTTTTTCCCTGAAAGGTTGAAGGTTAAGATTTTCTTAAACCGGTGACCTCCGGGGAAGATCCTCCGGCGCAGTTTCCCCGGCAGTTCCTAACCTTTCCTGACTTGCCAGGCGTGTGGGGCAGGAAACACCCGAAATCCGGTTCAGGATGGTCTCCGGCACGGAAATCCGGTTCACGGAAACTGTTTTATTTACCATATATATAATAATGGTATAAAATCCGTAAAAGTTATCCCCGGGGCGGCGTTCCGACTTCATGGGGCACTGCTCCCCCGGGAAGGGAGGTATAAGCCGGACAGTCGCAGGTTTTGCAGGAAACAAATCCCGTCAACAGCAGCAACAGGAGGATTACCGGCAAACCAAAGCAGCTTTTTTTACGCTTCATGGTTCAAATAGAATTAAAATCAAATATTTTTTTTTGAGTTGAACGCATTTCTTTAAAAAAACGTATATTTGACCGGCCATTTTTCAGATAACCGGTAGGTTAATCGGCTCCCGGGATCGGGGAAATGAACAGGTTACATATGATAATTAAACCAGAAAATGCCGGATTGTTAACAATTACCGGAGAAAAAGATGAAATTAGTTCAGAAATAATGAATCAATTATTTTGTACATTGCGTTTAAATTTAGTAGGTTTGTATTATGAGATAAAAAAATAGGACAAGTATGTCTTAAAATCTATAATTTTATTAATAAATCAAAATCAATCAATCAATTAAGTTCAATTAAAAGCAAGTTGCTATGAAAAAATTTACTAGAGATTTCTTGCTCGGAGAACTTGGCATTTGGTGTCACCTCCGAAAAATTGGCCTTGGATTGGTATTGGTATTCCTGACGACCTTTGCATTTGCACAAGGTAACCAGGTTACCTATCAGTTGAAGGTTGGTGGTTATGATAATTGTTATCGGATCGATAACACTTATCAGATTCCTGTATATATGCAGGATTTTCTGAAAATCAAACAGTTCGCTCTGGAGCTCACCTTCCCGAACGTAACTGATTTTGATTTCACAGGAGTTACGGGCGTACACCCCAGTCTGTCGACTGCGACTTTCGCGGAGGCAGGCGGGAAAATAACAATGAACTGGTCGAGTACGACGCCTGTCACCCTGGAGCCTGTCGGTGAAGATATCAGGGTGTTCACCCTTAAATTTACCATACCTGCGTACCTGCACCACTATTCCGTGGCCAACCAGTTTGTATTCCAGACGGCATTAAACTGGAGCAAGGTGGAGCTGTGGAATGATGCCGGTCAGTGCGACATTCTCAATTCGAATATCTTCAACAATAGCCTGAAGGTGACTGAGAAGTGGCAGGAAGTTGTGGTGGACGGCGCTGTTGCCAACTGCGAGGGCGACAATGTCACCGTTGAAGTAACCACTCCCGCCCATGTAGACGGGATGCTGTACTCTTTCAACGGGGATACCTATATGCCCCTCAACAAGTCGGAAGTGTATGCCCCTTCGGTGGACAACCAGTTGATCATCCAGGATGCCTCCTGCATTTCCTATATCAAGAAATTTGACGTGGAGGCGGTAACCCCGCTCACTTTCACTGTGGCATCACCTGTCTATACCCTTTGCCCTGGCGGCAACGGAGATATTGAGATTGTGGCCAAAAACGGCACCAAACCTTATATTTATTATGTTGTTCCTGAAAGCCAGTGGGAACATGGCGACCAGGTTTATCAACATCTTCGGAACGGCAACAAAACCATTCTAAACAAGTATACCTTCTCCAACTATGTGGTGCAGCGTCCTCCTGGAATATACTGGGTGGCCGTTCAGGATGCCAATGATTGTGTCCCGATTTCCGGATCCTACATGATGGCGTCGTGGAAAACGGTTGAAGTGATCGATAATCTGGAACCGATCGAAGTTACCGATGGCGAAGATATGAAACTGATGACCACTTGCTTCGGGCAGGATGACGGCCGGATCCAATTCTCTATCTCTGGCGGTACCCCGTATGAAGAGGGATACCATGTTTCTGTCAACGGCGTTTATGTTGGGAAAAGGTTGGTATATGACAGCAATGTCGATGTGCTTTGCGGTACGATTCCCTGCAACAAAGAAGTTCTGGAACCGGGCAAATATACTTTCGTGATCACCGATGCCAACGGCTGTGAATTTACGGTCGAATATACGGTGGAGGAACCCGATAAAATCGTGTTTGAGGTCGATCATACCGATGCCGGTTGCGATGAGCCTGTGGGTGAAATCTGGATTCGCGAGGGTAGCATTTCAGGTGGTTCAGGTGATCTTTCTGATTGGAGGTGGCATTACACCACCGATCCTTCCTGGAAAACCAATGTGAGTCCATGGTACTCCCTTGATACCAGGGTTACGGATGTTCCTGCCGGCGTTTATTACGTAGAGGTGGAAGACGGCAACGGCTGCCGCCAGGTATGGGAAAATGAAATCGGCGACGATGCCATAAAAGTCCTTACCACAGAATTTGACATTGTTTACACGCCGATAAAATGTTACGGTGAGACAACCAAGGTTACCATTACACTGGTTTCGGGAGATGCGAACCATGAATTTGCCTACAAGGTTGAAAAAGAGGTATGTGAAGAAAGTGGGGGTGTAGTTACCTGCACATGGGAAGTTGTTGGCACTGAATGGCAAACCAGCAATGTTTTCACCGGCATCGTAGCCGATGTAAAATACAGGTATTCCGTGTGGGACAAAACTGCTGACTGTGTGGTTTCATGGGAACAGATCCTAACCCAGCCCACTCCGGTAGTTGCGACTCCGCTGACGGCGCTGATGGTTCCCCCGTCATGCCCCGGAAATATCGACGGCAACATTGCCGTAGTTGTTGAAGGCGGAACTCCCTGGCCAGGGAATGTATACAAGTTTATAATCGACGACCGTCCGGCCTCCATGGCGGAACATTCCAATGACTTTGCCGTCGGTGCAGGTACCTATACCATCACCGTTGCCGATGCCAACGGATGTCTCAGCGAACCTGTCGTCTTCGAAGTTCCTGATGGAGAAAACTACATTGAGTTCCAGGACAAGGTTTACCTGCAGTGTGCCGGTGATGAGATCAACCTGTTCAATTCCGATCCCTATGATGAAGATGACTTGTATGAGCATGTCGGGCTCGATGAAGGTTTCATGACCGATTTTTCCTGGTATCCTGAAATAAACCATACCGGCGATGGTGAGGATGCCGACATGTTCAGTTACTGGACATCCGCGACGGGTTGGGTTCTGGTTCCCTTTCAGGGCAATATCTGGGAACGCAATCCGAAACTGTGGGTTTCGACGACAGCCAGTACCATTCCGGCCGACATCGTTGCCAACGGTGAAATCGTAGATCATGAGACGTCCCTTGGCGCTGGCACCTATTACCTGGTGGCCAAAGATGAATGGGGATGCTACTCCAATATTGAGAAAATCGAAATTATTGATGCCATTCCGTTGTCAATTGTCGTGACTGAAACGGATGCTACCTGTGCCAATACCTGGACTGGCGAGATCAAAGTGGAAGCTTTCAGTGGCGGCGGGTATTGCATTCCTACCGAATTTACGGAACCCAACGGATCAGAATGTGTAAAATACCAGTATGTACTGGTTCAACAGCCCGACATTTTTGATTATCCCAACTGGTATGGTGAGCAGGTAACCTGGAAAAATTTCAGAAATAACAACAGCCTGACCAATGACAGTGTGCTTACCCTGGCTGTTCAGAAGGGAACCTATTGGATTGCCGTGCGGAGTTACTGCGCCATTCACGATCCTTCACAGATCAAGATCGTTGGTCCGATTGAAATCGACGGCTTTGACCCGATTGTAGGAAAAGCTACCACCACCTGGGTTAGCTGCTTCGGTGAGAAAGACGGCACCATCACAGCTACCGCTACCGGCGGAGATGGCAACCTGACCTTCACCCTCTCCAAGACAGGCTTTACCACGGTTAAAAACCAGACCGGGTTATTCAGCGGGCTGGGAGCCGGTGTTTACACGCTGACGGTGTCTGACAAAACCGGTTGCACACCTCATGTGATTTTCGTGGAAGTCAAAGAACCTGCCAAACTGGTGCTTGATCTCCAGAAGGTTGACGTTTCATGCAAGGGATACCAGGATGGGATCATCCGGTATACCATTACCGGTGGTACGCCTCCTTACCAGGAATCGACCAACAACGGGGATAACTGGTATGAAATTGCCCTGAGCAATGATGATGTGACCATTTATGACAAGCGTGCCCGTGCCGGCGTTTACGTGGTGATGATCAAGGATGCCAATGGTTGCCAAACCGAAGGTGAGATAGAACTTCTGGAACCCGCAGCACTTACGGTTTCTATGGTTGCCAAGAACGTCTCCTGTGCACAGCCCGAAAGTTGCGGGAAAACCAATGAAACAAAAGACGGTACCATGAAGGTGACCTGGGGCGGCGGATGGAATGATTCTGGAAACAATGATCTCTTTGTTTATCAAATCAAGCTCCTCAAGGGAACAGTACAAGTGGGCAGCCACACATCCACTGTCGCCGGCAATTATACTTTCACCGGTCTCAGCACGGGTAACTATACAGCCACGGTGGTGGAAAGAGCAGCTTCGCTTTATCCGAAACCCATCATTCTGGATCCGGACTACATTGCCGATGAAGAGGCTTATGAGCTTCCCGAATCCGGAAAACAGAACGGCGAATGTATGGCGTCGGCAACCAAGGCCATTGAGGCTCCCGCTCCGATTGCCTATGATGTGCAATATTTCGATGTAAAATGCCATGAAACCCTAACGGGTGAAATCAAGATCACAGGCGTTACGGGCGGTGTACCTCCCTATAAGTTCAAGATCGAAGGTCCGATTGATGTTCCCGCACCCTTGACGGGATGGAAGGATGCCAAAAAACCGACCGATAACTTCTACACGTTCACGGGTCTGCCCTGGGGACACTACAATGTCTTCGTGAAGGATGCCAACAACTGTGAAATTTGTCTGGAAGCCGGAACCATCCACAATGTCGATTCTCTGGAACTGATCATGGAACTGGTAAACAATGTGACCTGCCACGGCACGGCAACCGGCAAGATCAAGGTGAACGCCACCGGCGGAACTCCTGATTATGAATATGCCATCGCTCTGGCTAGCGATGTTGCCCAATATCTCTTCCCGCTCGACGATGCAGCCTTCTTGGCTTCTCTGGCCTGGCAGGATTCACCTGAATTCCTGGTGCCAGCCGGCGAATGGATCGGTTATGTCAGGGATGCCAATAGTTGCGTCCAGGGACATGCTACCGACGCCGATGGCAAAGTCATCCAGAATCACCGTGTGACAGTGAATGAACCCGTTCCTGTGGTGGGTACTGTTTCCAGTGGCAGTACGTTTGAAACTGGTATGACCAGCTGTTTCGGCGAAGACGACGGCAAGATCAAGGTTGTCACCCTCGTTGGTGGTGATCCTGCCTATTCGGCTCATGTGACGGGATTTGACTATACCGGCGCCCCGGTAGATCAGTGGTATTCCAATGTTAAGGCTGGTTCATGGATGAATAGTCTTAAGGCCAGTACCAACCGTACGGAAAAAATTCCGGATGCTGAGAAATATACCGTAGTATTCATCGATGTGAACGGTTGCGAATCTGAGCCTGTCAAGGTGGCGGTGATGCAGCCCACGGAATTCGATATTGAACTTTATGTCACCCAGGATGCTTTCATCTGTCCTGATGACATTGCGGGGATCTTCGAAATCCGTATCCTCAGCGGCGGTATTCAGCCGGTCACTTATCGTTACGAAGCCTGGGACGGCAATGTTAAGAAATTTGAATCCCAGTATGGAGCCGTCAACATCTTCCAGGGTCCGGGCGGACTGACCTACAAGGTATGGGCCAAGGATGCCAACGGTTGCGTGGATTATGCCGAGGAATATGTCTCCAAACCTGCGGAAATCAAATTCGTCTCATTTGAGGACATGACCTGCTTCGGCGATCCTACGGCAACTGTCAAGGTTACCGTTAGCGGAGAACCCGGCCGTACCTATGATATTTATTACAAGAAATTCCCGGCCACTACCTGGACAAAGTTTAACGGGTCCTTCGAAAATGAAATCGTAGTCACCGGGCTTACTTACGGTCATGAAAGTGATCAGATGGGTCACTACTGGTTCAAGGTGATCGACAACATGGGTTGTGAGAAAGTTAGCCAGGAAATTACCTTCGTTCCCGTGCAGCAGAAGCTCCAGTTGAGCGTATGTTGTATCGAAGAACTGGAATGCACCGGCTTTGCCACCATTACGGTGGGCGGCGGAACCCTGCCCTACACGGTTACCGTGGCCGGAGATCTGGCTCAGATCACTGAGGATGGCAGCTACCGGATCGAATATCCTGCCGGAACACATGAAATCGTATTGACTGATGCACACGGTTGTGTAGCCACTACTACCTTCGTTATCAACGCCAACCCGGTTGTCCGGGAAGCCGAATTCCACGCATACAAGTGGGAAGAAGCCGCTGTGGTCGATGCGGAGGCCGGATTGGATACCACGCTGTTGGCCGGTACCTACGAATTCAAGTATGACTACAACGATTGTGAGCGTACGCTGGTCGTGACCGTCATCGACGACCTGGTACATACTGCAACGATCGCTGAAATCCAGGGAACAGGTGAAACCTCACCCTTGCTTGAAGCTTATCGCCAGATCACCGGCACTGTCACCGGCGTTGTCCCGGGCGTTGGTTACTTCGTCCAGGATGCCGTAGCTCCGTGGAGCGGTATCTGGGTGGTTGACGCCTTTACTTCACCTGTGATAGGTATTGGCATTACTGTCGATGGTGTGGTTGCTGAAGTGAACAGCGTTACCACGCTGAACGCTGCCAAGGCTGTTCTTGTAAATGCCCCGCTGACGATTACCGCCATCGAGGTTGATTCTCCCGTTGATGCAAAACAGGAGAAATATGAAAGCGTACTTGTCAAAGTCGTTGGTGCCCGTTTCCAGGGAACTCCGCTTCCCGATGGCAGCTGGGTGATCAAAACTCTGGAAGACAATACTATTACCGTGAACGACTGGATGTATCCCTATGTGCCTGTTGATGGCCACTTCTATACAGTTACCGGTATCGTAAATGGTGCACATGATCTTTATAAACTTGAGCCCAGGATTCCAGCTGACGTGGTTGACCTTTCAGCTACAACAGATGTAATCGATCCGACCAACTTGGAGTTCAACGTTTATCCGAATCCTTTCAGAGATGTTCTGAATATTGAAAACAGCGACCGTTTAACCCGTGTTACGGTGAC
>DBPT01000008.1:19956-20120 GCA_002304925.1 Prolixibacteraceae bacterium UBA1413 | reverse complement strand
AGGCCGTTACCCTACCAACAAGCTAATCAGACGCATGCCAAACTTGTGCCGATAAATCTTTACCAACTATACCATGCGATATAGCTGGACTATGGAATATTAATCCGCGTTTCCACGGGCTATCCCCCTGCACAAGGTATGTTGCATACGCGTTACGCACCCGT
>DBPT01000008.1:0-19914 GCA_002304925.1 Prolixibacteraceae bacterium UBA1413 | reverse complement strand
TGAGCCAGGATCAAACTCTCCGATGTAATCAAAAAGTTTATCTCTTTTGCGCTCAGGTTTCTTCTCCAGGTTTTGACAAAGTTATTTCACCTTGCTTCTTTGTGCTTCAATAAATAAAAGAACTCTTTCCTTAGGTAATCTCTCCGATCGAACTCAGATTCANNCCGTCAACGAAGTTCCGATCTTTACGGGGCGACAAAAGTAACAACCTTTTTCGATTGAGCAAAATTATCGGTAACTTTTTTTTAACTTACAGCTTCAGCAAAACAATAAAAAAATATCACCTTACATGCAATATAGAACCAAGGCTAATCATCCATCCAACTTAACCGAATAATAATGAAAAACCATAAGTCACCGGGCTCATCAACAAAAGAACTTAAACGTTTTGAGGTTGCAAATGTAAAACCGTTTTAGTAACCAACAAATGTTTTGGGAAAACTTTTTCCATCATTTTCTCATGTTATTGATAATGAAATACCTTAAGCATCACAGTTTGTTAACATTGCAATTTGTCAACACAAAATCGGTTCTGCAAAACTGTTCAGTTTTCCATAACCTTATAAAAGAAAAGTGTATTTTCGTGAATTCTTAAGACCATTCATAATGAGAATTTCTGAAAAGAGCCTGGTGATCATTCCCACCTACAATGAAAAAGAGAATGTTGAGAAGATTGTCCGCAAGGTATTCTCGCTGGAGACCCCTTTTCAAATATTAATAATAGATGACGGTTCACCCGATGGGACAGCAACGATCGTCAGGAGACTTCAGCCTGAATTTGAAGGGAAACTCCATCTGTTGGAGCGGCAGGGGAAGCTGGGGTTGGGCACGGCATATATCACGGGTTTCAAATGGGCAATAGAGCGGAAGTACGACTATATTTTCGAAATGGACTGCGACTTCTCACACAACCCTGATGATCTGGAAAGGTTGTTCATTGCTGTTTACAATGGGGCGGACCTGGCCATTGGATCGAGGTATATTTCAGGGATCAATGTGATCAACTGGCCTCTGGGCCGGGTGCTGATGTCCTATTTTGCCTCCGTCTATGTCAGGATGGTTACGGGCATGAAAATCATGGACACTACGGCAGGTTTTAAATGTTTCCGCCGCAACGTTCTGGAGACGATCAACCTCGACGACATCCGCCTGAAAGGGTATGGTTTTCAGATTGAGATGAAATTCAAAACCTGGAAGTCAGGTTTCAAGATTGTGGAAGTTCCCATCATCTTTACCGACCGGAAAGAGGGAACTTCCAAGATGAGCGGCGGGATTTTCAGCGAAGCGCTGTGGGGGGTATTAAAGATGAAGGCGGAGAGTTGGGTGAAACCGAAGAAATAAGGAATTGCTTTCGCTGGGGAAGATGCATGAAATCAGCGACCGGCCTATGAAGACACTGATCAGGGATGCCACCATCATCAACGAAGGGTTGCGCTATAAAGGGAGCCTGCTGATAAGCGGAGAGCGTATCGAAAGGATTTACCCCTATGTTTTGCCTTTAAACATTGACCTTTCGGGTTTTCGGGTCATCGAAGCATCGGGAATGTATCTCATGCCCGGAGTAATCGACGACCAGGTCCATTTCCGTGAGCCGGGACTTACCCACAAGGGGGATCTTTCTTCAGAGAGCCGGGCGGCCGTGGCAGGGGGGGTGACCTCCTTTATGGATATGCCCAATACGGTGCCACAGACGACAACACAGGAATTTCTGGAAGAGAAATACCGTCGTGCGGCGGAAGTATCGGTAGCCAACTACTCTTTTTTCATGGGGGGCACCAACGACAACCTTCAGGAAGTGATTAAATGTGATCCCGCGACGGTATGCGGCATCAAGGTTTTCCTGGGATCTTCGACAGGGAATATGCTTATGGATGATCCGATTGCCCTGGACCTTCTTTTCAGGGAGGCCCCCCTGCTGATCGCCGCCCACTGTGAAGAGGAAAGCATCATCAGCGCCAATAGCCTGGCCGCGCGGGAACAGTTCGGGGATCAGGTACCCTTTTCGTGGCATCCTGTGATCAGGAATGCCGAAGCATGTTATGTTTCCAGCGCCAGGGCCGTTGAACGGGCCGCCAGATACGACACCCAACTCCACATTTTCCACCTGTCCACGGCCAGGGAGATGGAACTTTTTAACCCCGGACCTGTGAGAGATAAAAAAATCACGGCTGAAGTATGCATTCACCATTTATGGTTCAGTGACAGGGATTACACGGAAAAGGGCTCTCAGATCAAATGGAATCCCGCAGTGAAAACCCCGGAAGACCGTGAAGCACTGTGGAAAGCAATCCTTGACGACAGGGCCGATGTGGTGGCCACCGATCATGCACCCCATACTTCTGAAGAAAAAAACACCACCTATTTCAATGCGCCTTCCGGAGGTCCGCTGGTCCAGCATTCCCTGGTCGCCATGCTCGAAATGGGCCGTCAGCGGAAAATTCCCCCCGAAAAAATCGTCGCCAAAATGTGCCACGCACCGGCTGAACTTTTCCGGATCAGGGAAAGAGGATACCTGCGGCAAGGATACTATGCCGACCTGGTACTGGTAGATCCGAAAAAGCCATGGACGGTTTCAAAGAACAATATCCTCTCTAAATGCGGCTGGTCCCCCTTCGAAGGGATCACCTTCGGCCATTCCGTAACCCACACCTTCGTGAACGGAGAACTTGTCTTTTATGACAATAAGATCAATCCGGATGTCAGGGGGAAAAGGCTCTTCTTCGACCGCTAACCCTTTCTGAACAGTATCTGAAAAAAAACGCAAAACCTCCGGGGGAAATCCCCGGAAACTTTGCGTCTTTCAAGTGTACCGGTAGTTTAGCCCGGAACACCGCCCCTAAGGAGAAGCCTTCCTTCTAGTCCAGGACGATCAGCAGGTATTTTGAAGCTTTCCAGAATTCCCCGGAATCGTCGACAAATAAGGTGTCAGCCCTCTTTTCTCCCGTGATATGATAGGAATCAGCCGGATGGACGGTAATCACCTTTGCCTTTTTAACCATCAGGGGCAGGAGATTGAAATACCGGATGTCGACTTCAGAAAAATAATCCCTGTTAAAGTCCTTGCGCATCTTCAGAGTGCGGCCGACCCCCAGCACTCCGCCCGATTTCTCCAGAATGTTATTGTCAGTCAGTTCCTTAACTGTTCCTACCGCATAATAGGCTTTGTTAAGTTCAATGGTCTGGGTTTCGATCACCTGGGTTTTTTCCTGAACTTCCTGCGTCACCTGCTCTACCTGACTGGTCAACTGGCTGACATCAATGTTCAGCCGCTGGATGTCCTGGGTCAACTGCGCAATTTCCGCATCCTTTGCTTCGACCTGTAAATTCAGGTTGGCAACCATCCTTTCAAATTCGGCAACCATCCCCTGCAACTGGCCTACCTTGGCATTGGCACTGCTCAGCTTTTTCTGGAGCGACGCCGTCAGCTCCTTGTTTTTCTGAAGCAACTCGTTAAGAAGGACAATATCTTCTATAATCTGGGCTTTCTGACTTCCCTTGAGCTCACCCGACTGCGAACTCCTCACAGTGACCAGTTTTTCAACGGTCTTGATGGAATCGAGATTCTCCTGAATTTCGTTAAAACCGGCCAAAAATTCCATGATCGCGGAATCCTTTTCGAAAGCCACCTGAGTCAGACTGTCACGAACGACATTTAAACGATCGATCTGCTGCTGCTTTTGCTGGCATCCCGCCAGAATAACAGCCAAAGCTACTACGAAATACTTTTTCATGTGTTTATTTGTTAATTATTGTGCTGTTTTGCAGTTCTTTTATGCAGACAGGTAAGTGAGGATTCTTCAAGACCATGAAATTGGCTTGGCGTCGCTCCGCCGAACCTCGTTGCACAGGGAGGCAATGAACATGCCCATTGGTGTAAACCGTTACATGCTCGTTTCATCCGATTTTAATTGTATTCCTGCATACAAGGTACAAAAATAATTATTCATGGGTGCAATTATCTTTTCACCAAAGATTTATTCAAAAAATAAACACATCATTTAACGAATAAATAGCAAAGCAAAGTATACTGATATTAAAAAAAACGTCACGATCGCCGGAATACAATTTGTCAGGTATTGCTTGGAAGAATCCTAAGTATCAGCTAACTTTGAATTCCGGCTTGCTTACCCCGCCCGCAAAGAGGACTGGGTAAGCAAGAGACACAATAGAGAAGTCCTCCCCGTCGGCTTTACCGCGGGGTAAGCGAGCAAGACGCTACAGAAGTCCTCTACGGAATCGGATTTCCCGCTGCCCCAGCGGCGGGAAGTTCCAATTCCGGGGAGTCTCAAGCCGGCAACAATGCCTGTTCTGCAGACAGGGGGTGTTCCGGTGCATGTAGCCGGGTTTTAAAGATGGTCAGATGAAAGGAGTTTTATCTTGTTGGATCATGATTTTGTTATTTTCTGCCGCTGCCGGCCAATCCCCACAAAATCAATCCCGGGGAGAGGAGTGGGTCAGGAGGGAGGAAATGATCAAGACACAATTGATTGCAAGGGGGATTACCTCGGCCCGGGTATTGGAGGCATTCCAGAAAGTACCCCGCCACCGTTTTGTCCCTGATCCTTACCGGAGATATGCGTATGCAGACCAGCCGCTGCCCATCGGGGAAGGACAAACCATTTCACAACCCTACATCGTGGCCTACATGACGGAAATTCTGGATATCAAACCCGGGGAAAAGGTGCTGGAAATCGGAACGGGATCAGGATATCAGGCAGCGATCTTATCGGAAATGGAGGCGTTGGTGTATTCTGTGGAAATCAATCCCGTACTGAGCGAAATGGCCCGAAAGGCCCTCGCAGGAACGGGTTATGAAAACCTCCGTTTAAAAACCGGGGATGGTTATCAGGGATGGCCAGAACATGCTCCTTACGATGCCGTCCTGGTCACCTGCAGTCCGTCGGCCATCCCCGGCCCGTTAAAGGAGCAACTCGCCGAGGGCGGGAGGATGATTATCCCCGTTGGAAAACAGTATACCATTCAATACCTGGTCCTGCTCGAAAAGAAGAACGGAAAGATCAGGCAGAAGAATGTACTGCCTGTACGTTTCGTTCCCATGGTGAACGAAAAGGGGAAAAACTACTGATTTCAGCAAATTGGGAAATTAGATCTTCCCCGGCTTTCCAGCCAAAAAAAAACTATCTTCACGCCAAAACGGATTCCAATGACCAATCATTCTCCTACAACAGACCGGATTGCGTCGGTCGATATTTTCAGGGCGCTGACCATGCTTCTGATGATTTTTGTCAACGACATGGCCGGACTGGCCAATATTCCAGGATGGATGAAACATACGGCGGCTGATGTTGATGGCATGGGTTTGTCAGACGTGGTCTTTCCGGCATTCCTGTTTATCGTGGGGCTATCCATTCCGCATGCCCTCCGGGCCCGTTTTGCCAAAGGGGAGACCAAAGGGCGGATTGCCGTTCACATCCTGCTGCGGTCGCTGGCGCTGATCATCATGGGATTCTTTTTGGTCAACCTGGAGAACATCCAACCTGACGGACTTGTTATTTCGAAACATGTATATGCGATATTCCTGATTCTGGCTTTTTTCCTGATCTGGAACCTTTATCCCGGAGCGGTCATTGCCGGAAAGGTCAGGAGGTCGTGGCTCCGGGGCGCAGGGATCCTTCTGCTGATCCTCCTGGCCGTGATCTACAAAGGAGGAACCCCTGAAGATCCCTCCTGGATGAAACCCCGCTGGTGGGGAATCCTGGGATTGATCGGATGGGCATACCTGGTTTCAGCTTTTATTTATCTCTTTGCCTGGAATCGCTTCTGGTTGGTCGCTCTCGCACTGGTGGTTTTCAGCTTCCTGAACTTCGCCGAAGTCAGTCCGCTCTTCGAACACCTGCCGACCTTTAAACTGATCATCAGCGCTTCCAATTATGTTCTGGTGATGGGGGGCGTTTTTGCTACGGCCATGTATCACAGAATACCCCCTTTTAAGGAAAAGTCCTGGATTTATGCCGGATTGCTGGTTTTTCTGGCTGTCATCATCGCAGGCTATGGGTTCGACGTCCGCCCCCTCGGAGGAATCTCCAAAATCAGAGCCACTCCTTCCTGGACTTCCCTCTGCATGGGGATCAGCCTTGCCGTATACGCCCTGTTGTACCTCCTGGCCGACAAGTTTAAGATCACAAAATGGGCGGCATTTATTTCACCTGCCGGACGGAGCACCCTCACCTGCTACCTCCTGCCCTACCTGGTCTATCCGGTGATGAGACTTTCCGGCTTTCAATGGCCTCCGCTTCTCTCTTCGGGAGGAGCGGGACTCCTGCGCTCCTTCGCATTTGCCCTCCTGATCATATGGGTAACGGGACTGCTGGGGAAAATCCAAATCAGGCTGAGAATATGAACGGGAACAAAGGGTGATAATTCCTGTCATTACGGCGAAAGCCAGGTAAAAGGGGTCACTGGGATATTCCTGGCAATCCAGAAAATCAGCACAACCGCCAGGATCACACTTGGGGTGTTCCTCAGGTAGAGAATATCGGGCAACTTCCATCCCAGGAAGCGGTTCAGCCACCGGTGGGCGTAGTGGTACAGGATAAGCAATGCCGCCGGGAATACCAGAAAATTATACGCTATCACATCGTCGAACCGGCCGTGCAAAAAACTGTGAACGGCCCGCTGGGATCCGCAACCGGGACAATACCAGCCGGTAAGTATGTAAAAGGGACATTTGGGAAACAAAGGCGATTTCTCAGGATCCAGCACAAAAAAAACCGCTGCTGCCACCAAAACCAACGGCACCAGAAACCAGTTCCTGTATTTCAGCATGTTACCAGTTAAATACTTCACCCAGAAAAGCCATGCCGATGCCAAAAATAAGGGCGAGCACAACAAGGACTGCCGATATGCCTATCGACACCCATATCCAAGTCAGGGCATTCCGGCTGGCTCGCCTCGCTCCGTCAAAATCACCTGCCTGCCACTTCGAGTTTACCTGGGCGGCATAAATAATGGAAACAATCCCCAAAATCTGACAACAAAAAATCGTCACCAGAATCGCTCCGACCAGGTAATTGGATGGAGGTGCCTCATTCATCGCAGGCCGGTTCAACTGTTCATTCATCGCTTCAGCTTTTACAGGTTAGTAGTCAAAAATAGCAAATAATTACAGCAATTAACATAGTTGCAGGCAAACTAATCTTGTGCGCAAAATATTCCCCCACCACAAAACCAGGTAACGTACCCAATCGGCTGGTACGTTGACTACTTCCGAAAGGCTGGCGGTATCAGTCCGGCAGGAGCCGGTAGTAGTCAGTCCGGCAGGAGCGTTTAACAAAATTTAACTGAAAAATCAGTTATAGGTTTGCGCTGGTTTAACAAATAATTCAGCCATGCGTAAATGGACACGAAAGGAAGAGGAACTGATGAAGATTCTCTGGAAGCTTAAAAAAGGCTTTGTCAAGGATATTGTCGAGCAGTACCCCGATCCGAAGCCCCACTACAACACAGTTTCTTCGCTGGTGCGGCTTCTCCAGGAGAAGGGATTTGTAGGGTACTCGCAATACGGGAACACCTATGAATATTATCCGATGGTTTCGCGTGAGGAGTATCGCAAATCTTTTATGAAGGGGGTGATCAGCGACTATTTTGACAACTTCTACAAGAATGCGGTGGCCTTTTTCGTGAAGGAGAAGGGGCTGAAACCCGAGGAGTTGGAGGAGATTCTCAGGATGATCAGAAAGGAGTAGCCATGGAGGAGTTTCTGCTTTATCTGGTCAGGGTATCGGCGGGCACCGCTGCTTTTTACCTCTTTTATTTACTGTTCTTCAGCAAACTCAAGCAGTTCCGGTTTAACCGGATTTACCTGTTGAGTTCCTTCCTGTTCAGCCCCCTCATTCCGTTGATCACCATTACAATCACCCGGCCAGCTACAGCCTGGTTTGTTCTGTTGCGGGCTGCCACAGAGGCCATGCTTCCCACAGCGGAAGCGGCCAAGGAGAAGATTTCCCTGAGCCTCATTTTCCTGGTGCTTTACGAAACCGGGGTGGTCTTGTGTCTGGGGCGCCTCATAAAGGGACACCTCAGGGTATGGCAGATTTCCCGGCACAGCTGGCCAATGGTTTCCGAGGGAATTGACTATTTCGTTACTCCCGAAGATGTTCATCCCTTCACTTTCTTCCGGAGAATCGTGGTTCCGGAGGAAAGTACACATCATCATTACTTTCCCATGATCCTCAGGCACGAGAAGATCCACGCCGACAGCCGTTATACGACGGACATCCTCCTTTCCGAAATCCTTTTCCTCTTTCAATGGTTCAATCCCTTTGCCTGGCTGATGAAGAAAGCCATCAAAAACAATTTGGAATACCTCATTGACGAGGAGGTAACCCGAAAAGACGACCCGCAAGCCTATCAGTTGGCCCTGGTCGCCCTGGCAGGGAAAAAAGGGATGGCCTCCTTCCTCAACGCTCTCAATGGGAACAATTTAAAAACCAGAATAATCATGATGAAAAAGAAAACAGAAAACAAAAACAGAGTGATCCGCAAACTGATGGTCTTACCGCTGACGGCACTGCTCATCACTGGTCTTTCGGCGTACGATTACAAAATCCTTCCCGCCGCAGAAAATGGCTTCTCGCTTTCCGGCCAATAACTGCAGGAGCTCTCCGGAACTCCTTCCGGAGCGATATTGAATGGCAGGACTCCTGACCAGGGTAGCCTGCAGAGTGATACCTCCCCTTCAGGGCCTCCAAGGGGCCACCAACGGATCACTTTCCGCAGATACCGTGGTGAAAGCCACCGATGTCACCGTCCTTACCAGCTTCCCAGTGGGGAATGGCCACGATCCAGTCACTATTAAAGCCGATGAGCTTCAAGGAACGAATCTGGGAAATGGCATCCAGTTTATCAGACAGTTAAACTATGAAAGAGGTCCCGAAGCAGGGAAAGTGGTTAGTGACACGATCAGGATCAGGTTTAGCGGTGGAAAGGAAGACCCGCAACCCCTGATTATCCTTGATGGCAAAGAGGTCCCATCCATTGACCACATTAATCAGGAGAATATTGAAAGTATTACCGTCCTGAAGGATAAGTCATCCCTGGCAATTTACGGAGACAAGGGGGAAAAACGGGGTTATCGTAATCTCCTCAAAAAAAGAGAGTTCAGAAAAGGATGAAAGCCAGCCATTCTTAATGATGAAGCCTCTCTGGTAGTGCGTAATCTTCCGGACATAGGTATTCCTGATTGGAGAGGCCGGTGGTTGAAGTTTCAGTTCAGATTTATTCTTCAATAAACGATAGTTTCAGTCCACCTTTAAACTGCAAGATCCGGTTAATCGCGAAATCTCCGGACAATCCAGTTCCCTTTTAAAAGAGGGGCCCGGATTTTTTGTTTGTGGAATAACGAAAATGTGTGATAATATCCTTTTGCGACAAAAGCTAATTGCCTATATTTAGCTGATTTTTAATAAAAGAAACCAAAATCTATATCATAATCACTTCAACTTATTCATTATGAGCGAAAAAAAGAATACGAGCGGGATTTCCCGCAGGGCTTTTTTAGGGACCACCGCTGCCGCGGCAGCCGGGTTCACGATTCTTCCCAGCAATGTGGTTGCCGGTCTGGGGCATGTGCCTCCGAGCGACAAGCTGAATATCGCCGGAATCGGTGTCGGAGGGATGGGGAATGCCAACCTCAAGAACCTGAAATCCCAGAACATCGTGGCCCTTTGCGATGTGGACTACGGATACTGCAAGCAGAACGGCGTTTTCGAAGAGTATCCCGGGGCCAAATGGTACAAGGACTGGCGCAAGGTGTACGATGAGATGGGCAAGTCGATCGACGCAGTAGTGATCGCCACAGCCGACCACACCCATGCCATCACTGCCGCGCACGCCATGACCATGGGCAAGCACGTTTATGTTCAGAAACCATTGACCCATACGGTGTATGAGTCGCGGCTGCTGACCAAATTGGCCGAAAAATACCAGGTGGCCACCCAGATGGGGAACCAGGGTTCTTCGGGTGAGGGGGTTAACCTGGTTTGTGAATGGCTGGCCAACGGCGAGATCGGCGAAGTCACCAAAGTGGAAGCTTTCACCGACCGTCCAATATGGCCGCAGGGCCTTAACCGTCCGGAACCCGGGCAATGGGTCCCTGACACCCTTGACTGGGATCTCTTTATCGGGCCAGCTCCCATGCGTCCTTACCACTCCCTCTACACGCCGTGGAACTGGCGCGGATGGTGGGATTTCGGCACCGGCGCCCTCGGCGATATGGCCTGCCATATCCTCCATCCCGTTTTCATTGGTCTGGAATTGGGTTATCCCACCAAAGCCCAGGGCAGTTCCACCCTGCTCCTCAACGACTGCGCGCCGAACGCCCAGATGGTCAAACTCGTCTTCCCGGCACGCATTCCCAAACGACCGTGGAAAGGAATGAAAAAGAACGCTCCCCTCAAGGAAGTGGAAGTTACCTGGTATGACGGGGGTCTCCAGCCGATGAAACCCGAAGGATGGCCTGCCGGTCGCAACATGAACGACGCAGGAGGCGGCGTGATCTTCCACGGCACCAAAGACAAGCTGATTTGCGGATGCTATGGGGTCAACCCGTGGCTCCTCTCGGGCCGTGTTCCCGAGGCTCCCAAATTCCGCCGCCGTATCGAAAAAGCTACCTCCGGAGGGCATGAGCTGGATTGGGTCCGTGCCTGCAAAGAGAGTCCCGAAACCCGCGTGAAAACTGCTTCCGACTTCAGCGAGGCAGGTCCTTTCAACGAAATGGTGGTCATGGGAGTGCTGGCTGTCAGGCTCCAGAGCCTCAATAAGGAGTTGGAATGGGATGGTCTCAACATGAAATTCACCAATATCGGTGATGAAAAAATCAGAACCGTGGTCAAAGACGGCTTTTCCATCCACGACGGGCACCCCACCTTCAACAAGGACTGGACCGATCCGATGTCTGCCGCTGAATTCGCCGCTGAATTGATCAAACATACCTACCGGAAACCCTGGTCACTGCCCGATATGCCGGCATAAATCCGTTTCCGGGTAAAAATCAAAAAGGTCGCCATCAGGCAGGACCTTACTAATAGAACCACAGGGAACACGGGGAAGGCACAAAAGACACAAAGGAAATCCTTCGTGTAGTTCGTGAAATTCTTAGTTTCTCTGTGGTTATATTTCATTTAAACCCATTAAATCCCAATTCCGACAATGAAGAAACTGATCCTGTCCGCCCTGTTCCTGGGGATGTTTTCCTGCTCCCGGCAGCATTCTGCCCCCGTAAAAAACGAATACCCGGTACAGCCCGTCCCCTTCACAGCGGTACAGGTCACCGACGATTTCTGGTCACACCGGATCAAAACCAATCACAGGGTCACCATTCCCATCGCTATCCAAAAAAGCCGTGAAACAGGCCGTATCGACAACTTCCGGATTGCCGGAGGCCTGATGGAGGGGACCTTCTGTACCATCTATCCCTTTGACGATTCCGATATTTATAAAATCATCGAGGGGGCGGCCTATTCCCTGCAGATGTTCCCGGACCTTGCCCTGGAGGCCACCATCGACTCGCTGATTACCCTGATCGGACTTGCGCAGGAAGATGACGGCTATCTCTACACCAACCGCACCATTATGGGGGAAAACAGTCACCCCTGGGCCGGCCGTAAGCGGTGGGAACTGGTCGACGACCTGAGCCACGAACTCTATAATCTGGGACACTTTTATGAGGCGGCCACCGCGTATTACCAGGCAACGGGAAAACAGGAGATCCTGGAGATCGCCCTGAAAAGTGCCGACCTTGTTGACAGGGATTTTGGCCTGGGAAAAATAGAGAACTGGCCTGGCCACCAGGAGATTGAGATCGGCCTGGTCAAGCTGTACCGGATTACTGGAGAAAAACGGTACCTCGACCTGGCCAAATTTTTCCTCGATGTACGGAGCCATGGCACGGGAAAACCAAGGAGCTATAACCAGTCCCACCTTCCTGTGACAGAACAGTCCGAAGCCGTCGGTCACTCGGTGCGTGCAGCCTACATGTGGAGCGGCATGGCCGATGTGGCAGCCCTTACGGGCGATACGGCCTATGTAGGGGCCATCTCCCGCATCTGGGAGGATGTTGTTCACAGGAAATTTTACTTCACGGGAGGGATCGGCGCCGAAGGAGGGCACGAAGGATTCGGAGGTTCTTATGAATTACCCAATGCCAGAGCCTACTGCGAGACCTGCGCCGCCATCGCCAACGTCTTCTGGAACCACCGCATGTTCCTCATGACTGGTGATTCTAAATACGTCGATGTGCTGGAAAGGTCACTTTACAACAATGTACTTTCAGGGGTATCCCTCGAAGGGGACCGCTTTTTCTATCCCAATCCGCTGGAATCACACGGACAGCATGAGCGCAGTGAATGGTTCGGATGCGCCTGCTGCCCCTCCAACATCTGCCGCTTCATCCCTTCCATGCCGGGATATGTCTATGCCGGAACCGCAAATGACCTGTATGTGAATCTTTATATTCCCAGCCGCATTTCCCTGGCAATCGCCGGAGATTCACTAACCCTGGTCCAGACCGGCGACATGCCCCGGGAGGGGAAACAACGGATTACCCTCCATATGAAGAAGCCGGTCAGGGCAAAAATCCGTCTCAGGATACCCCTTTGGGCTTCGGATGATACCTTCCCGGGAAATCTGTATAAATTTGAAGATCATGTCGGGCAAAAGACGGAAATCACCGTGAATGGCCAATCCGCCATCCTGAGAATGGACAAAGGCTATGCGGTCTTAGACAGAAGATGGGAACCGGGAGATGTTGTTGATATCAACCTTCCCTTTGAAGTGCGAAGGGTTACCGCCCATCCCGCCATTGCCGACAACCTGGGCAAAATGGCACTTCAATTGGGCCCCCTGGTCTATTGCGCCGAATTTGCCGACCAGGAAAATGGACGGGTACTGGATCTGCGCCTGAACAAAAGCGGGAACATTAGCTTTGCCTGGCAGGATCACCAGTTAGGAGGCTGCAACATGATCAAAGCTGACGGATTCAGGATCAGGGACTCCGCGGAAATGAATAAAAAGGAACCTGCCATCATCAACGCCATTCCTTATTATGCATGGTCACACCGGGGAAAAGGGGAAATGGCTGTGTGGCTGCCCACAGAGACGGATCCGGGAACAGAGGCTCAGCCGTGATTAAATTGTAACATAAAATTTATACGATCATTTATTGAAGATACCATGATTTGCCGTATTTTTAAAACGTCAAAAAAGAAGCCATGAAATACCTTTCCTCCCCCCTGAGCCGAAGGGAATTTGTCCGGGATATCACCATGATTTCAGGCATGATGTTATTGCCTGCGGGGGGATATGCTGCACCCCGGAAACCCCGGAAGATCAGGATGAAATTGGGCATGGTGACGTATTTGTGGGGGCAGGACTGGGACCTGCCCACCCTTATCGGCAATCTTACAGAAGCCGGAATCGGCGGAGTGGAACTCCGGGTTGACCATGCCCATGGTATCACCCCGGAACTCACCAAAGATCAGCGTAAGGAAATCCGCAAAAGGGTCAAAAACAGTCCGGTCGAAATTGTCGGCATGGGCACCAATCAGCAGTTCGATTTTCCCGACCGTAAACTGTTGCTGGAATCTATTGAGAAAACCAAGGAATATATCCGGTTGAGTGCTGATATTGGCGGATCAGGCGTTAAAGTCAAGCCAAACCAGTTTCACCCCGGGGTTCCCAAGTCACGTACCGTGGAGCAGATCGGAAAATCGCTGAGCCAGCTGGCGCGTTACGGCGCGGACTACGGACAGCAGATTAGGCTGGAGGTGCACGGAATCGAAACCCAGGAGATCGTCAACATCAAGGCGATCATGGATGTGGCAGATCACCCGAACGCTGCGGTTTGCTGGAACAGCAATCCCGAAGACCTGAACGGGAACGGATTGGAAGCCAATTTCAACCTCCTGAAAGACCGGCTGGGGGATACCTGCCATGTCAGGGAACTTGACGACCCCTCCTACCCTTACCAAACCCTCATGAATCTTTTTGTGGAAATGAATTACCGGGGATGGATCCTACTGGAATGCCGCACCGATCCGGCCGATAAAGTAAAGGCTCTGATCGAACAGCGAAAAATGTGGGAGGGGATGGTGGAAATTGCCAGAAATCGTTAAATTTGCCCCCTCAAAATTACAGACGCCTCTTTAGCTCAGTTGGTAGAGCAGCGCATTCGTAATGCGCAGGTCGTGGGTTCGAGTCCCATGAGAGGCTCACTTAAAACCCTGTGAATTACAGATGCTTATGGCGTTGTAACATTTTGTTAAAAAGCACGAAAAACACGAAAAAAATGCTTTAAAAAGGGTATCTGTTTAAATATAGTTTAAAAATCCTGCACTGACCATAATTTTAATCGCCGGGGAGGAATAACCTTCGCAGAAAATAGGGAAACGCCTGATGTCAGAAGATGTCAGGCGTTTTTTTAACAAAACCCTGAATTCTATAGATTTTCCGGTTCTTCAGGTGACCTGGCAGGTGACCCATTTTGAAAAACCCAAAATAGGTCACCAAAACAGCTGTAACTTCTCCTGACTTGTCCCTTTTAGTGCGGTGACTCCAGTTTTGCGATAAGCTCCTTCATTTTCGGAGTTGGGTGGGCTTTGACAGTCACTATTTTGTTTGCGATATAATTCAGAATCTCGCCATCGACGATTTTTTTTGATTCATCGGTAAATTTCCTGATCGAAACTCCTGTTTTTAGTTCGATATGCTTTGAAACGACAAGTGCCACGAAACATACCAATATATGCAGTTTTATGGGTTCCTCCTCGAAGTGGAAGATTGGCCTTGTCTGTAAGTCGTTTTTTGATATTCTGAATGCTTGCTCTACCTTGTAAAGTTCATGGGAACGTTCTATTATCATCTTATTGTGCTACTGATGTTTCCAGGTTTGTATAGTATCCTTTGATCCCAAGCAGTTTCTGCGTTTTGCAGATCAGGGCTTCATTGAGCTCTATTACCTGCCCCTTCGTCTGGGTAAACTTCGTTTTCTTGCATTTTGATGGTTGGGCGATTACCTGTTTTGCCTTTTCGAACTGCTTCTCCATTTCGTTTCGGTCTTT
Source organism: Prolixibacteraceae bacterium UBA1413 (assembly GCA_002304925.1). Taxonomy (GTDB): domain Bacteria; phylum Bacteroidota; class Bacteroidia; order Bacteroidales; family Prolixibacteraceae; genus UBA1413. The sequence goes on along the minus strand of DBPT01000008.1, from coordinate 4,837 downwards.
GCGGTACCTTACCGATGAAAAGCTGCAAATAAGATAGCCATTGCCCGTTTTTATCCGTATGCTTTTGCCCTCTTCCCTGATGATGGTTTTATCGATGGTTTCTGCTTTTGATGCATTATGATCGGTAATCATAAACTTTTTGACCGCAAATTTCCATCCTTAAAAATCATTCACAAGATGCAGTTCCTCGGGCGCTTACGATATTCCCGTCAGTAGTATCGTTAGGAATAAATTCTTAATTTATTCTCCCTATAATTCCATTTCATAAAAATTCATCGATCCAAACACACCAAATCCGCTTTTCAATGTAGAAATTGTAGTCCGGAACTTATTAAAGTTCAGTGAAATATTCGAGTTGCCAATATATGCTGCCATATTTTGATCATATGCACAGATCATTAATCTTGTTCCGGAATGATCAAAAGGCAGTATAATCTCAACATCTGTTTTCCTATCAGGAAATGTTACAAGGCGTGAAACCAATGAATAGTTATTTTCAACGATTTGGTATATATCTACCATGCCTGTAAGACTATCAGGAAGTAAAGAAAAAGATATCATTTTCCTGTCGGTTATTAAAGTCTCAAGGTCTATTTGCGGTTTTGAAGGGATAATTGTTTCACCAATTGCATCAGGCATGCCCTCATATTTACAGGTTAACCTGTATCGTTCGCCAGCTTCCGGTGAAAAATATGTTGCAGGGCGGTATACAGTGTCGGTTCGTACAGTTTGCGACGGTAGTAAAGAAAACACAACAGACTCCGTCAAATTATCCTGAACAATTTTATCAATCTTCACAAATGCATTTTTCAAAATGTCAAAGCCCTCAGGTTCAAGTGCCGGCAAAACCCTGTTAACAAATACGAACGATTTGTTAAACCCTTCGGTTGAATCAGGGCGAAGCATACCAAAAATATTTAATCCTTCTTCAGTATGCTTGTTTACGAATTCTGGCTGTTGGTTCAATCCGATATAGTATTCACAGGAATTCAGGAGTAATACTAAACCCAGGAAAACGATATAAATTTGCTTCTTTTCCATATGGTTCAGAATTTAATTGAATAACTGAACCCCACTGAAGGAAGATAATTTGTTCCGATTGGCAGATATCTTGAGTCATCAGATCCTGAATAAAGCGGAAAGAAATATTCCACATTTCTTCTAAAGAATGTCAGATTGTGTAAAGTAACTATCATGTAAGATTCTTTCGCTTGGATAAGTTCAGAAAAATACTTTCCAAACCCTGATCTGAGGCGTTTTTTTATACTCATATCCAGATTTATCAGTGCCGGCATTCTGGCATTGTTTTTTTCATTTGAAATCCATATAGGGAATATACTAAGTTCTTCGGATACAGGATCGTAGTAGTAATAATCCTGGCGCACTTGTTCAATGCTTCTATGAATTCCGGACAAGTATGTAAACGAAACATTATATTCAAGTGATTTTGTAAGGCTATAATTAGCCAGTATTTTTAAAGTATGTCTTCTGTTATAATCGTATGGGTATTTCCGGCCATTATATATAAACGGGTATTGTCGGTTGGCCCATGAAAGTCCGTAGCTACACCAGCCTGAAAGATTATTTTTTGAACCTTTGAGAATCAATTCTGCGCCATAAGCATTGCCGGAACCCTGCTGGAGTTTATCAGAAAGAGTAATTACTTTAGTATCGGCCTGATTCACATCGAAAGTGTACACCCTCTGAATATCTTTATAATACAGATCAAGAGAAATCACAGTTGCCGGATTTAACTGCTTATCAAGCCCAACAATATAATGAACGGATTTACCCGGCTTATAATTTGTAAGAGGGAAATAATAGTCCACTGATTGATTCATCTCAATCTCATTCGTATTCATGCTTATAACATATTGATGATACAGACCCCATGCTGATCTTAATTTGAATTCATCAGGCAGGGTAAGTACGAGATTGACTCTGGGTTCATGAAGCCACTCTTTGTTATCATAATTAACACTACGCACACCTGGTCGAAGTTTCAACGGGCCGATTTCCAGCTTGTTTTCGGCAAATATTGACCATTGACAAGGTTTGTGTTTCAGTTGTCCCTGGCTGGTCAAATTAATAACAGCGCTGTTCCTGAAAGAATAGTCATTGTATTCCACTCCGGCCGTGAGTGTATTAAACCTTGCAAGTGAATAGTTTATCCTTGTTTTTATTGACAAATCTGATATCCTGTTTTTAAATTCAGAACTTGTCATTAAGTGGATGTTGGTAAAAGTACTGTCGCCATCAATTACTTCAGGCAGACGATAATCAAAATTCGAGATATTTCTGGAACTATGAGATGAATAATAAATCTGTGAACGGATAAATACAGCCGGGCTCAAGCTCCAGTTATGGATCAGTGTGGCGGCCCTGTTTGTCCATTTGTCAGTCATTATAAAGCTGAAATCTTCATACATATTCCATCCGATTGTATTATCAATATACTGATAGAAAGTATTCATGTCAATTACATTGCGGTCATGCGCCTGAAAATATTTACCCGTCAGTCTGTGCCTTGGATTCAGGCGACAGGTATATGAAAAGTTATAATCATAGAAATAACTTTTAGTATGCATTATGAAATAAGGGACAATATCGAAGAAATATCTGCCTGCAATAACAGCGGACCCTTTATCCCCTACGGGGAATTCAAAGAAAGCTTTTGAGTGGAAGGTGCTTGGCTCAATTTCTCCATGTAATCCGGACCTGTCACCATCTTTGGTGGATATATACATAACTGAAGAATTTCTTCCTCCGAATTCGGCGCCAAATCCTCCAACAAGCATATCTACTGATTTGATAGTCTGGGTATTGAAAATTCCCGAACTCATGCTTGAATGGTAAGGGTTATAGATCATCACACCGTCCAGTAAAACAGCGTTTTCACCAGGATCTCCGCCCCTCACCGTAAATAAAGGTGAAAAAGGTTCTGTCCTGTCAATTCCGGGGAGAAATTTTATTGCAGAAAAAACGTCATTTCTTGCTGTTGGTATAGACTGGATCATTTGGGGGGTTAATTCGATCATGCTTGTTTCTATTTGACGGTCGGCTGCTTTAGAAATTGATGAGGCAGCAATTGTTACTTCTTCGATATTTACCGACTGTGGCTTCATCTCGATATCAGGCAAGGCGATACCCTTGTCTTTTATTTCAATTTTTATTTCAAGTGTCTCATATCCAACATATGATAATCTCAGAAGATGTTCGCCTTTAGGAATGCCTGCCAGTTGAAAATATCCATAGCGATCTGTAATAACGCCCGTGCCTTTATCAGACAGATATACTGTTGCCCCGATAAGTGTTTCCTTGGTATCAGCATCTATAAGATAGCCCGACACAGCGAAATTCTGAGCGCTTATGTAGTTGGTCGAAATACAAAGAAGTATCCCGCAGATAATTTTTTTTATATAGCTTTTCCGGCTCATTTATTAAAATTTATAACCAAATTCCAGAAAACCTCCGGCATGAAATTGTAATTTCTTATTATAAATATATGCAAGTGCTTCTATTGTTCCTACCCGAAACGTAAATCCTTGTTTATTCTTTCTGTCAAGAATAATGCTTTGAATGGATGATACTTCAGCGTTGATAATCTGGTATAATGTAGGATTGTGCATTTTCACATCTTTCCATTTCAGAAACCCTAACAGAATGTTAAGATCTATATCTAAAGAAAGATTATCATTCTTTCTAAAAGTAAAATGTTCCGAGTTACGTCCTATACTTATAGATTCATAATCAGAATTATTCTGATACCTGACAATTCCAGATGTTGTTTTATATCGATTGCTTGTTTCTGGTCTGGAGAAGAAAATCTCTCCCTGTAAACCGTACCAGTTTCGACCGGCAAATGCCCCGGTCCGGACATGAAGATATAAAGGTTTATCATTAGGGGCGATTATCAGGTTCGTAGGAAGTTCCTTGTCAGAGTTATCTTGCAGAGTGTTTAATTTGATCAGATCAGTTTTAAATGCAATATGCCAATTGTTTAAAAGATTTTGAGCTGATTCGGGAAATAATTCCTTTTTATGCAACGGGTGATACTGATGATCATAATATAGAGTTCCCAGATAGTGGGAGGAATCATTTTTATGTTCATATACAGGAATATCGGCTACAAGGAATGTTGATGAAGAGAACCGGCCTTGTGTTTTTTCAATTTCAAATTTATTTATATGTATGGTATAACTTAAATTGCAATTATCATTTGTTCTGAATCCATTCAGAATTGCTTCAGAAACAGGTTTTATCGTAAGAATCTCTTGATCGACCGGTAAAATCAGAAATTTTTTCTTTGTCCGGTACATAACAAAATCAGGAGTTTCATCTCTGTTATCTATGACGCCTTTAATACACACCTGTCCGGCACTGAGAATAGAATCACCTTTAAAATCTATATTAATTGTGTCGTTCAGGAATTTCTGGGAATAGAGATCATTATGGGAGAATAACAAAATTGTGCAAATAATACAGGTTAGTAATCTGCAATTTCGTATCTGTTGTAAACTACCATATTTCTGACACCATGTTTTAGAACAACAATTCTTATTCATCCGGATATAATTTATTTTAATGGTCGGATGGAACCGCACATGTTTGATAATTATATACATAAGTGTTTGTGTATGCAATACATGTGGGTTTCATGGTTATAAATCAGTAAACCACCACCGTCAAAGACGGTGGCTTTAATAAAACAACCCTCTAAAAGAGGGTAAAATCATCGCGTTCTTTCTCTGTCTTTCGTTCTTCATCCTCTTGATACTTGACGTATCGGCGGATCATCTCTTCATTGATGCCAACAGTGTTCACAAAATATCCTCGC
>DBPT01000001.1 GCA_002304925.1 Prolixibacteraceae bacterium UBA1413 | reverse complement strand
AATGCAATTGAAAGTCCGGACGGCCGATCAGTCGTTGCGTCCGCTCAACAGACTGACATAATAAAGCAGCATGGCCAGTGATGAAAGGGCTGCGATTACGTAGGTGGAAGCTGCCCATCCCAGGGCTTCCCTGGCCTTGACTTGCGACTGGCTGTTGGTAATTCCACTTGCCGACAACCAGGCCAAAGCCCGTCGGCTGGCGTCAAATTCCACGGGAAGGGTGATGAAGGCAAACAGGGTAAAGATGGCATAACTGATCACAATGATGAGCAGGGCTGTATTCATCGGGATCAGGTTGCCCAGCAGAAAAGAGCCGAAGAAGAGTACCAGGAACATCACATTCATCACTTTGGCCGTCACATTCTGTACCGGCACCAGGGCACTGCGAAGTTCCAGCCAGGCATATCCCCGGGCATGCTGAAGGGCATGACCCGTCTCATGCGCAGCCACGGCAGCCGATGCCACACTTCGGCCGTTGAAAACATCGGGACTCAGATTGACGGTTTTCGTCAACGGATTGTAATGATCGGTAAGCTGTCCCGGCACCGAGGTGACCTTTACATCATAACATCCGTTTTCATTGAGCATTTTGCGGGCGATTTCGCTACCACTCAGATTTCCGGCAACGGGAATGCGGGAATATTCCCTGAATTTCGCCTTGAGCCGGTTACCAGCGATCATGCTCAGAATAAAAAAGAAACCTAAAATTATCCAAAGTAACATAATAAATTCTTTAAATGTTTTTAATAATCTTAATACCTTGCCATCAGAACCATCTGTGGTCATACATGAAAACAGCCATGACAAAATCCATGCAATGTTCCAAGCCCGTGAAATTTTGTCAGGTTTCGATATCGGGTTCAAAGAACACCCACTGAATGTCAGGATTCGCCTTTTTCAACTCCGCTTCGCAAATATTGATGGATTTAATCATTTGTTCAGGGGAAGTGGAAGAATCCATCCTGGCTTTTACCGCCACCATGATCCGGGGCCCCAGTTGCAGCGTAATCAGGTTATAAACCTCCAGGATTTCCGGCCTTGATTCCAACAATTTCAGAATCTGATCCTTTGTAGCATCATCGGAACTCTGGCCAATGAGCAAACTTTTGACCTTATAAGCCAGAAAAAAGGAGATGATAATCAGCAAAATCCCGATCCCGATGCTGCCTGCCGCATCGAAGACCGGATTTCCGGTTATAATGGAAAGCACCACGGCGATCAGCGCAAAGGCTAAGCCCAACAGTGCTGCGGTATCTTCCCCCAACACAACGATCAGTTCACTCTGCCGGCTGGTCCTGACCCATTTCCACAACGACATGTTGCGTTTTACCTTTTTTATCTGGATGAGACAGCCTGCCAGGGAGGCAGCTTCCAGCACAATACTGACGGAAAGCACCACGACAGCGATCATCGGACTCCGGAGTCCTTCGTGCGAACCTATCTTGTGGATCCCCTCATAGACTGAAAACAACCCGCCCATACTGAATAAAATAAGGGCTACGATAAATGACCAGAAGTAAATCTCTTTCCCATATCCCAGCGGATGATCCTCATCGGGTTCCTTTTTGGCAGCCTTCAGTCCGAAGAACAAAAGTCCCTGGTTTCCGCAATCGGCATAGGAGTGGATGGCTTCTGCCATCAAGGCCCCCGATCCTGTAATCACAGCAGCGACTGTTTTGGTAATGGCGATCCCAAGGTTGGCCAGCAAAGCAAATAATATCGATTTGACAGATGATTCCTGGTGTGACATGCTCCAATTCTTACGGTTAAAAATCATACATCCAAATTAACACTTTTTCTTTGATGGTTTTGACCAATACAATTGTTTGAATCCGCTAAATTTCTTTTATTTGACCAGTAGCAGCATGCCATTGGCCACCTTCGGGAAGCCGGTGTCACCAAATGAAAACCATATTACCAGTTATGAGCAAATTAGCTGTCACAGCCCTTGGAGGCAATGCCCTTCTGCGGGAAGATGAAAAGGGGACCATTGAGGAACAGGAAAAAAATACCGCGGAAACCATTGAGAACCTGATCTTTCTGATCCGCGAGGGATATGATCTGGTCATCACCCATGGCAACGGTCCCCAGGTGGGCAACATTCTGATGCGCAACGATGCCGGCGATATAATGTACGGAATCGCCCCCATGCCGTTGGACATCTGCGTGGCCGATTCCCAGGGAGGTATCGGGTACTTGATTGAGCGAACGCTGAGAAATGTGCTGAACCAACACGAAATCCGCAAGAATGTGGTCACCCTGGTCAACATGGTGATGGTCGATCCTCACGATCCTGCATTTGACAACCCGGTCAAGGGAGTCGGAAAGATATACCCTGAAGAGGAAGCCCGCAAACTGGAACAGGAAAAGAAATGGGTTTTTAAACCTTCGGGGAAAAGTATCGGAGGTTTCCGCAGGATGGTCGCATCTCCCAGCCCTATAGACATCATGAACAAGGAGGTTATCGGGTCTTTGGCCCGGGCCGGAAATATCGTGATCGCAGCCGGAGGCGGAGGGATTCCCGTCTATTATGACGATTCGAACAACGTCAGGTCTGTCGACGCGGTGATCGACAAAGACCTGGCCTCTTCCCTCCTGGCCACCCAGATCGGTGCCGACGAATTGTATATCCTTACCGATGTACCCTTTATTTTTAAAAACTTCGGAAAACCCACCCAGGAAAAGCTGGAATTCCTCGATTATGCCGACACGCTCAAATACCTCGAAGCCGGCACCTTCGGAGAAGGCTCCATGGCCCCCAAAATCAGGGCCTGTCTCAATTTTGTCGCGAACGGAGGGAAAAAGAGTGTGATCACCGAGGCCGGGAAACTAAAAGACAAACGTTACGGATCCGAAATTACCATGCACTACCCGTGACACAAGGCGACTCCCGCATCCTGAGCGAGGTTAACAACATTGACACGATTCACAACTTAGCAAATTAAGTAGTATGCCATTCAACCTTAAAAACCGTCATTTTCTGAAACTGCTGGATTTCACACCCGGTGAGATCACCTTTTTACTGGAACTGGCCGCTGACCTGAAAAAAGCCAAATATGCAGGAACGGAGCAGCAAATTCTCAGGGGAAAGAATATCGCCCTGATTTTTGAAAAAACCTCTACCCGCACCCGCTGCGCCTTTGAAGTGGCGGCCTACGACCAAGGGGCTCACGTCACCTATCTGGGACCTTCGGGCTCCCAGATCGGACAGAAGGAATCGATGAAAGACACAGCCAGGGTGCTGGGCAGGATGTACGATGCCATCGAATACCGGGGGTACGGCCAGCGAATCGTGGAGGAACTTGCCGCATATGCCGGAGTACCGGTATGGAACGGCCTTACCGACGAGTTCCATCCCACACAGATCCTGGCCGATTTTCTCACCATGCAGGAACATTCCAGCAAACCGCTGTCGAAGGTCAAATTCTGCTATCTTGGCGATGCCCGAAACAATATGGGGAATTCCCTGATGGTGGGAGCGGCAAAAATGGGGATGGATTTCCGTGCGGCTGCACCGTTTGCCTGCCAGCCTTCCGCAGAATTGCAACAAACATGCCGTGCCATCGCAGCACAGACAGGAGGGAAAATCATGATTACCGAAAATGTGAAGGATGCAGTCGGGGATTGCGATTTCCTCTACACCGATGTGTGGGTTTCCATGGGAGAACCCGATCATGTATGGGCTGACAGGATCGGGCTGCTCCAACCCTATCAGGTCAACCGGAATACCATGAAACTTACCGGTAATCCGAAGTGCAAATTCCTTCACTGCCTTCCGGCATTCCATAACCGGGAGACCAAAATTGGTGATGAGATTTACAGGAAATTCGGAATCGAAGCCATGGAAGTGACCGACGACGTATTCGAAAGCGAGGCTTCCATCGTTTGGGACGAGGCTGAAAACCGGATGCATACCATCAAGGCGGTTATGGTTGCCACGCTGGCCTGAAAAGGGAATGGGTGCCTGCAGCATCCATGTGCCTAAACCGGTTACCGGGAAGCGAAGGATCAGTATTCCTCTACCTTGCCGAGTCCTTCGATGATTCTGCGAACGGTCGGAGTTCCTTTGTAAGTTACTTTGCCTACGCCCTCGATTTTAACATCGAGGAGGTCGGTGGCGTGAACACTTCCGAAACCGACACCTTCCACCCTGAAGGTCACCTCTTTGGCGGTCATCTCCCGGGCATTCACATGAGCTGCCCCGGCCACCTTTACCGACAGGGCGCCTGTGATTCCAGAAAGGTCGAAAACCGCCCCTCCATTGGTAACCACATCAACGGACTGCGCTTTCATCTTCATGTTCACATTAGCACCCCCCTCTACCAGAACCATGAAATGATCCACTTCGATGAATCCGTCGGTAACAAGCTTCATTCCGCCCTTCACATGAAGCGAATGTAACCGGCTATAACCGATGTGAAGTTCCACACGCTGCGGGTTGAAGTTCGGCTTTCGCACCGATATTTCAAGCGTCGACCCCCGGGAATCAACCTCCATGGCATCGTAAAGATCATCCGAAGGAGCTTTCACTCTCAGATAAGGATCTTCCGACTGATACAGATATACCTTGAAATTTCCTTCAATGAAGACCTTGTCAAAGTTTCCAACCGAAAAATCCCGGGAATTCTCATCCCCCGATCTTGCCAGAGTCATTTCTCCGAAGAGCGGTCCCGGGGCAAGAAGCAAAAAGAAAAGCAGTTGTTTCATTGTTCACGGCTTTACAATCTGATATACAAAAATAATCAGGCGCACTCCCTGCTGCTTAATAAATCGGTCAAACGATGATATTTAACGATTAAAAAGCGAATTCGGGAACTGTAACAAGATATGTCAAGCAAATTTCCTGCCAACCCCGGGCTACCCCTTTGACCCGGCACACTCCTTTTTTCTGAAGAGAGAGAGAATAAAAAGCAGAAAATAGAAAATCACGCCATACAGCACCACTGGAACCAGCACATCAATTAATTTCAAATATTTGAAGAAATAAAGAATTCTGACGGCGTAAATCACTGACAACAAAGCCAGTATAAACATAGGCATAAGAAGCCTTTTCTCATGACGTTCCATAATGAGCCAGGCCATCGCGGCCCAAACCACACCCAAACTGACCAGTCCGGCTCCTTCGGCATATTTGAGAACCAACAACTTCATCACCCCATAAATAACGGGTATCGCGCCGACAATCATCACTACCCGCAACAGACTCCGGAAGAGTTTGTCCTTCCCTTTTTCACTTTCAGGGCAGGGGAAAAATGTGAATTTTGAAACAGGTTCATCAAATTCAGGAGAATTCAGATCCTCTTCCTGCCGGATAATCCCCCGTCTGAGGGCTTCCTTCACGGCTTCAGCTGCCGCTTCGGGCTGATATTGCCTTCGCCTCCTCAATACCATGATGAGTTCTTCGCGCGGAAGGGCCCTGATTTTTGTAATAAAGTTACCCGGTGAACCTTCAGAATCCAGCTTTTCCATAGTCTTTTCCTTTTGCAAGGGTCGAATTTAAGAACATTTTCTATTTTTGGCGGTATATTAATCCAGAATAAAAAATCAGACATGTACAATTTCGAATACAAAAATCCGGTAAAAATTCTTTTCGGAAAAGGACAGATCAGTAAGCTAAACAATGAGATTTCCCCTGACTGGAAGATTCTGATCATCTATGGAGGCGGGAGCATTTTCAAGAACGGAGTGTATGCGCAGGTAAAAAAGGCGCTTGAAGGGTACCAGGTAACAGAATTCGGGGGTATCGAGCCCAATCCCACGTATGAAACCTGTATGAAAGCCTTGGATGTGGTCAAAAAGGAGAATATCGACTTCCTTCTTGCCGTGGGTGGCGGTTCTGTGTTGGACGGGACCAAGTTCATTGCCGCCGCGGCGCTTTATGAAAACGGAGATCCTTGGCAAATCCTGTCAGCGGAGGAGGAGGTACGGGTTACCCGGGCGCTTCCCATGGGAACGGTGCTTACCTTGCCAGCCACCGGCTCTGAGATGAACGGCAATGCGGTGATATCCAGGACCTCCACGCAAGAGAAGCTCTCATTTGGTTCCCCGGCTGTCATGCCCGTGTTTTCGATCCTCGACCCTGAAACAGTCTATTCGCTGCCCGACAGGCAGGTGGCAAACGGGGTCGTCGATGCATTTGTCCATGTGATGGAACAATACCTGACATTTCCGGTAAACGCCCCTTTGCAAGATCGCATGGCTGAAGGCATCCTCCTCACCCTGATTGAAGAGGGGCCGAAGATCCTCAAAAACAGAAAAGATTATAATGCGGCCGCCAACTTTATGTGGAGCGCCACCATGGCCCTGAACGGACTGATCGGACAAGGTGTGCCCCAGGATTGGGCCACCCACGGCATAGGCCACGAACTCACCGCCTTCCACGGCATTGACCATGCACGTACCCTGGCCATCGTCCTCCCCGGGGTGATGAATGTCCGCCGGAAAGTGAAAGAGAAAAAGATTTTGCAATATGGCGAACGCATCTGGGGAATCTGTGAAGGTACTCCCGATGAACGGATTGACAAGGCCATCGCCCGTACCGTGGAATTCTTTGAGACCATGGGTACACCTACCCGACTTTCATACTATGGGGTGACCGATTCCACAATCAGCAAAATTGAAAACCGGTTTGCGTTACGCAATACCCTTCTTGGTGAACAAAATGAGATCGATCACCGGGTGACCCGTGCCATCCTTGCCGACCGGCTGTAACAAACCCGCGATATTTTGATGCGCCGGGATGCAACTACCGGGAAAAGATGCCGGAGAGGAAAGAGAGCCTGCCCTGACTACCGGTGGTTTTGAATATAGTCCCGGATCATACCATTGTATGCCCCGGCCAAACGGTTAACGCAAGAATGGTTTACAGGCAGGGCCAGAGATTCCACCCGGCAAATGGGTAGTACCCCGGGGGATGTGCCGGTAAGGAAAGCAGCTTCGGCACTCTCCAACTCCTCCGGGGTCAGGCTGCGGGCTTCCAGCCGCAATCCCTCCCCATGGATCAACTGTAGTACCTTCTGACGGGTGATCCCCGGAAGAATATCTCCATCAGGAGCAGTGCGCAAAACACCTTCCCTGATAAAAAAAACATTGGAGCGGCTTCCCTCGGTAATCAACCCCTTTCCGCTGATCAGCAACACCTCGTACCACCCTTCCTCTCTGATTTTCCGGTCGGCTTCTGCCCGCAAGCCGGCCTGAACCACCTTGGCATTAGGGTCATGGCGCTCCGCCTTCAGCAAGCCGCAGGCTACCCCCAGGCGGAACTCCTCTTCACTGGGGTACTTGTGGGGAATGAAATATGCAAGAAACCGGCCTGAAGGCCTGAAGGTCCAGGAAAACCTTATATTCCCTTCCTCAATCCCGTTTACCCGGATCAGATCCCTGAGCCGTTGAAAAATCTGCCCTTCCCCAAGGGGAATTTCCAAGTGCAGCAGCCATGCCGAATGGTAAAAACGCTTCAGGTGATCCTCCAGAAAAAGGGGAACCCCCTCCATGACCCTCACTACTTCATATATCTCAATTCCCGCCGGAGCCGTGAACTCCTTCACCTCCCTGACGGCATCATCTTCGATATAAAGCCGGTGCAACAACATCTCCCTGTTTTATCGGCAAATGTAATCAATAAACCGAATGAGGTTGAGGTTATCCCCTGTGCCGGCTACTTCCATAGAACGCCAGTGGTCAATGTGGCACGGATGGACGGAGAAGGCCGGGGTTGGTTTATTTTATGGATTTTTGATACATTTGAGCATCATAGATCCAGAATGGGAAACAATTCTGTCATTGTAAAATTCAACGCATTGAAGCACCACCTGGGATTCCTGCGAAAGGAGATAAACCGGTGGAAACAGCTTGAATGGCAGGAAGTCCTGCAAGGAATTCAAGGTCTGGGATCCAACCAGTTTGACCTGTACACCGGTACCCTGGAATCGGTAATGATCCTCTCCGAAGCCGGGGAATATCTGAAAAACAACGGAATCGACAGCCGGGAGAGGTTACGGGCCTGGCTGGGAAGGAAGGGCTATCGGACTTTTTCGCTATCAGACGGTTCCCGGTGGGTAGTCCGGGAAAGTGAGGAAACAAGCTCATACGCCCATATACATCCGGCCCGTCTTCAACCATGGGTATACAGGGTGAAAGCCAGCCATGTCAAAACCCTGATCGCCATAGTTTTTGACCGGAGGAACCTTGAAGGAGTTGAAAGCATCTTAGCTCCGGAAGAAATGTCCGCTCCGTACATCAACATGATCCGCAAGGAACGGCTTCATTTATCTCCCGTAAGATCCCTCGAGGAGAGCCGCAGGATTGCTCAAACCTTCAGGTTAATCATGAATGATAGCGCCGAACCATGATTTTTCGTAAATTCACCCTGGTCACGAAACTTGACTTATCCCTGCGGGAAAGCCTTTGATATCAGTATGTACTGAATAAGGAATATTATAAATCAAGACAATATATATGTTTAGAAGGACTTGTTTACTGGTCGCCGTTGCATTCGCTTCGCTGGCCAGCTTCTCCCAGGAAAAACAGCCGGGTCATCTCTTTCCCGGAGAAAAATGGCCTGATAACAACGGGGAGCACATCAATGCCCATGGAGGAGGACACAACCAAGCCCCTGCCCTCTTTAAAAAGGAGGGAAAATATTACATGATCACTTCGGGATGCACCGGATGGGCTCCCAATGCCGCCAGATCGGCAGTCGCCACCCATATTTTCGGCCCCTGGGAGGAACTGGGAAATCCCTGTGCCGGGGAAGGAGCCGAACTCACTTTCAACTCCCAGAGCACCTTTATCCTTCCTGTGCCGGGAAATGAAAACCTATGGATTTTTATGGCCGACCGGTGGAATCCGAAAAATCCCATCGATGGAGGTTATGTGTGGTTACCTCTCCTCCTGGAAAACGGGAAACCGGTTATCAGGTGGAAAGATGACTGGCAAATGGACTCTCCTAAATAACCTGACCTATGTTCGCCGGAATACGAACCAAAAATCCTTTCTCCGGAAACGGGATCAAAGAGAAAAACGGATTTCCCTTCAAGGCATTCCGGCTTACCTGTGTGGGTCTCATTTTTTCCCCTCTCCTTCTTTTTTCCCAGGGGAACACGCTCAGCTTTGATTACTTCTCCCAGGAAAACGGCCTTTCAAACAACCAGGTCCACGCCATTCACCAGGACAGCCGGGGATTCATGTGGTTCGGCACGAGCCAGGGCATCAGCAGGTTTGACGGGTACCGGTTCACCCGTTTCGTCAACAATCCATCCGACACCAATACCCTGACAGGAAACCTTGTCAGGGTGATCTTTGAGGATTCCCGCGGAAGGCTTTTTGCCGGAACCGAGAATGGGGGACTTAACCTTTATGATCGCGACAGGGAGTTTTTCCTGCCCCTGTTCGGAGAGGAAAGCGGATTTCAGGAGGCTTCGGTGAATGACATCAAGGAGGACAAGCAGGGAATCCTCTGGATCGGTACCGACAACGGGCTGCTGTTGTATCGTGAAAACGGCAGGATCACCAGGGTGGTTCCTGAGGAATCATCCTCCGGAAAGCGGTTTTCAGGAAACTTCATCAGGATAATGACCTTTGACGCGGCAGGGAAGTTGTGGATGGGGACCAACAATGGATTGTTTGTCCTGGACACCGCCGCCAACCGGGTTTCTCCCTTCCCCCTGCCCGTCCCGGAATCCCTGAATGAGGAGATCTGGGAACTGGTTATCGGCGACGATGGCCGTATATGGACCGGGACTTACGATAACGGCATTTTCATCATCGGTACAGATAACCACATTGCACAACACCTGATTCCTGATCCGGCGAATAACAGAAGCCGCACCGTCAGGGCTATTGCCCGTGACCCAAAAGGGGATTTCTGGATCGGAACCCGCGGCGGGCTTTTCATTTACGACCAGGTGCAGGGCATCGTGGCCTCCTATTATCATGATGAGCGGGAATCGAGAAGCCTGTCAGGAAACTCCGTACTTGAAATCTTCCATGACAAGCGGGGAGATACCTGGATCGGCACCCGTACCGGCATCAACTACCTGGTTCATACCAAACAACTCTTCCAGAATTTCCGCGCCATGCCGAACGACAAGCACTACCTGAACAGCAACGAAATCTGGGCTTTCCATGCCGACAAGGAAGGAAAGATTTGGATCGGCACCGAAGACGGCGGCGTGAACATCTACGATCCGGCCTCCCATTCCTTCGACTACCTTGTAAGCCGCCCGGGTGATCCGAACTCCCTATCCTCCAATTGTATAAAGTCATTTCTTGACGATGGCAAAGGCCATTTGTGGATTGCTACCTTCAGAGGGGGCATCAACATTCTGGACAGGCGGAATGGCAGAATTGTCCACATCAGAAATATCCCGGGTGACGACACATCGCTCTCCGATGACAGGGTATGGTGTCTGTTCAGCGACAGCAAAAAACGGATATGGGTGGGGTCCTCCCTGGGAATCGACCAGTATGATCCTGCCTCCGGAAAATTTATCAGACTCAGGAAACCCGGAATGGAGGCTCAGGTGAACTGGATCAGGGAAGACCACCAGGGATTTCTCTGGATCGGTGCACGGGATGAACTTCTTGTCTATCATCCCGATAACGACAGTCTCTTCCGTTTTAATGAGAAAACCAGGGATTTTTTTCAGGATTCCCAAAACAGAATCTGGATCGCAACACTTACCAGCGGCTTGGCCGAATATTCCAGGGGAAAAGGTGCAATACGATATTTCACCGAAGAGGATGGCATCGCCAATAACCAGGCATTGAGTATTCTCGAAGACAACAACAGGTTCTTATGGATCGGCACGTCCAACGGTCTCTCCCGTTTCAATCCCGAAACAGGCTATTTCCGGACTTTTTCAGGAAAGGACGGATTACAGAACAGTCAGTTCAACTACGGTGCGGCACTGAAATTGCCTTCAGGAGAACTTCTTTTCGGGGGAATTTCGGGGTTTAACCTGTTTGACCCGTTAAAGGCAGGGGGCAGCGAGACCGGTGCTCCCATGGTACTGACGGAATTGCGCATTTTTAACAAACGGGTAGAAATCGGTACCGGCCGAAAACCCGTATTAAAGAGAAGTATTTCCGAAACCGGCGAAATCACCCTGCCCTTCAATCAAAAGGTAATTACCATTGAATTCGCAGCTCTCAACTACGTTAATTCTCAAAACAACCTCTATTCCTATTTCCTCGAGGGTTTTGACAAGACATGGACCGACCCCTCGGTGAACCGTGCAGCCACCTATACCAACCTGAATCCGGGAGAGTATGTCTTCAGGGTGAAAAGCGTCATTCCCGGCATACCGGATGCGGGAAACGAAATATCGCTGAAAATAAACATCTATCCCCCGTTCTGGAAAACCTCCCTCTTTAAAATAATTACGTTTTCCCTCATCCTTTCCCTGATATATGCGCTGGTCCGCTTTGTCATGAACAGGGAAAAGCTTAAAAACGACCTGCACTTTGAAAGAATCAAGGCCAGAAAATTGCATGAGCTGGACATGCTGAAGCTCCGCTTTTTCACCAACATTTCACATGAAATAAGAACCCCGCTGACCCTTATTCTGGGTCCGTTGGAAAAGATCCGCAACAACCAGGTCCCCGGGGAACAGATGAAACCCCTCCTGGAAATCATCGTCAGGAACGCCCGCCATCTCAACCAACTGATCAACCAGATCCTGGATTTCAGGAAACTGGAGACCGGAAACCTGAAGCCCGAACTGGCTGATGGCGAACTTACAGGCTTTGTACAGGGCATTGCAGCACAGTTTGATCACCTGGCGCAGGAAAAAGAGATCCGGTACGGCTTCTCCGCCATGTCCGATAAGATTATTTGCAGGTTTGACGGGGACAAACTGGAAAAGATTGTCACCAACCTGCTGTCAAATGCCTTTAAATTCACAGAAAAGGGAGGCTCGATAACTGTCTCACTCGCAGTAATATATGACCGAAGTGAAATGAAGCCTGACGATGATGAATCGGGAACCCGATATATCGAAATCAGGGTTAAGGATACGGGGAAAGGAATTCCGGCCTCTCAGCTTGATAAAATTTTTATCCGGTTTTTCCAGTCCGAAGAAAAGAATGACCACCAGGGAACCGGCATCGGACTGGCGTTGGTCCATGAACTTGTAAAACTTCTCGACGGCAAAGTCTTTGTTACCAGCAAACCCGGCGAAGGTTCCCGTTTTACCGTCAGGCTCCCCTTCCTGGAACCCGAGGGTGAAATACCCGGGGATCGGTGCGATGATGAAAGGAGCGTGGTAACACCAGGCACTTCCGGCCAGGGAGATTATGACGCCTATACCCGCGAGAAAATAATGCTGGTGGTGGAAGACAACGCAGATGTAAGACTTTTTATCCGCAATCATTTCGAAACCTCCTTCCAGATTCTGGAAGCCGCCGATGGTTATGAGGGATGGGAACTGGCCCTGAAAACCGTTCCCGACATCATCCTCTGCGATATCCTGATGCCGCGGGTCGACGGATATGAACTTCTGAAACGGCTGAAAAACGACGAAAGAACTTCCCACATCCCGGTCATCCTGCTCACCGCCCTGGTGTCCAAGGATAACGAATTGGAAGGACTTGCCGGAGGTGCCGATGATTATATCACCAAACCCTTCGACCTAGCCATCCTGGAAACCAAAATCGAAAATATCCTTTCCATCCGGAAATCGCTTCAGAAACGCTATTCCGCGGAAATCGTACTGCAACCCCAAAATATCCTGATCAGTCCTCACGATGAACGGTTTTTGAAAAAAGTGATGGAGATTGTCGAAAACAACATCGGGGACCCCGATCTCGACATTGAAAGGTTTGCAGCTGAAGCCAGCGTCAGCAGGATGCAGCTGTACCGTAAGTTGAGCGCCCTCACCGATATGACCGTCAAGGAATTCATCAGGGATATCCGTCTTAAAAGGGCGGCTCAACTGCTGCTGCAACGGAACATGAATGTTTCTGAAATTGCCTGGGCCACCGGCTTCCGCGATGTCTCCCATTTCAGAAAATGCTTCCGCCGGAAATTCGGAATGAGCGCCACTGAATACGCCAACGGAATCTGAATCGGGGAAAGATTCCACCGCTTTTTGGGAAAATCAGCACCCCCGGGGAGGGGATCACCCGTTGGTTGGGAATCCCGGGGGAGCAGTTCCTGCCATTAAGGCATAACTTTGATACAACCAAAGAAAGTGCCGGGAATGAATAATAATTATCCGAAGGAACTGCGCCGACTTTCAGCAATTATCCTGATCATCACCATCGGATTGGCTGCCTTGTTGCTTGCCCTGGTTTTTATTTCCATGTGATGTGAATTAATTAAGAACAACCAATAAAAACCTTGCATATGAAACAAATTCAAAAAACGACGTTTTTTCAGATAGTGGCTTTGTTCTTTGTTTCCATTTATTCTTTTTCCTGTACCTCTGCCGGCAAAGCGCATCAGGCCAAAGGCCTGGATATGGCTGTCAGGATGGCGGAATCGGAGATGAAGCATTTTCCCGACATTCTGGGTGTGGATTTCAACCCACGGCCGACATGGAATTATACGCAGGGACTCATCGCGCAGGCCATGCTTGCCGTCCATGACGCGTCGGGAAACCAGGCCTTCTATGATTATGCCCGCAGTTATGCCGACAAGATGATCGACGGCGAGGGAAACATCCTGAACTACAAAACTGAGGAATACAACATAGACCGGATCAACTCGGGGAAGTTCCTCTTCGACCTGTACGAAGATACCGGGGATGAGCGGTATAAAAAAGCAGTGTTCCTCCTCAGGGAGCAATTGAAAACCCACCCCCGCACCTCGGAAGGAGGTTTCTGGCATAAAAAGATCTACACCCATCAGATGTGGCTTGACGGACTTTATATGGGAGCTCCTTTTTACGCACGTTTTGCCCGTGATTTCAGGGAGCCTGATTTGTTCAACGACATCATTGACCAGTTTGCCATCGTCAACAAGCACACCTACGATCCCGTATCCCGGCTGAACTACCATGGCTGGGATGAAAGCAGGGAACAGAAGTGGGCACATCCGGAGACCGGTTGTTCCCCCCATTTCTGGGGAAGGGCCATGGGCTGGTATGCCATGGCGCTGGTTGATGTTCTGGATTATATTCCCGCCGATCACCCGCGCAGGGGGGAGATTCTGGTCATCCTCAACCAGGTGGCGGCAGGGATTAAAAAGCACCAGGATAAAACAACAGGCCTCTGGTACCAGGTGCTTGACCTGGGAGGCCGCGAAGGGAACTACCTGGAAGCCACCGCTTCTTCCATGTTTTCCTATGCCCTTCTGAAAGCAGTCAGAAAAGGGTATATCCCGAAAACATATAAAAAGAGAGGTATCAGGGGGTATCAGGGAATTGTCGCGAATCTCATCAAAGAGAACAGTGACGGAACGATCAGCCTGACGAAGTGCTGTTCGGTGGCAGGTCTCGGGGGAAATCCCTACCGCGACGGCTCTTTTGAATATTATGTGGGGGAACCGGTGCGCAACAACGATCCCAAAGGCGTCGGCCCGTTCATTCTTGCCAGTTTGGAAATGAATTTAATTCAATAAATCATTAATCAACAAATCAAATCTATGACAAAATTATTATGTTATCTGACCAAAAGAAACCTACGTCAGGCAGAATATAGTTTTCTGCTGACGGGGCTGTTTCTTTTTCTGACGAGCGTGGTGATGGCGCAGACCGTGAACATCAGCGGCAAAGTCACCGGTTCTTCCACCGGGGAAGGCATCCCAGGGGCCAACGTGGTGGTAAAAGGCACCACAACGGGGACCATCACCGATGGCAACGGAGACTATTCTCTGACAGCACCTTCTGACGGGACACTGCTCATCTCTTTTGTCGGTTTTCATTCCGCTGAGGTTGCCATAGCGGGAAGGAACGTGATCAACGTGACCCTTATAGAAGAGACCATCGATCTCGACGAGGTGGTGGCCATCGGTTACGGTGTGGTAAAAAAGCGGGACCTTACGGGGGCAGTATCATCGGTGAAAGCCGATGACATTTCCCGGACCACCGTACCCAATGCTATGCAGGCCATGCAGGCCAGGGTACCCGGTCTGGATATCCAGCAATCCAACGGCCAGGCCGGTGCAGGAATCAGCCTCAACCTGCGGGGCAACCGCTCCATTTCAGCTTCCAACAGTCCGTTGATTCTGGTCGACGGGATTGCCTATGGTTCAACCCTGGACATAAATCCATCGGACATCGAGTCGATGGAAGTGCTCAAAGACGCCTCATCTACAGCCATCTACGGAACCAGGGGCGCCAACGGGGTTATCCTGATCACCACCAAACGGGGAAAGGAAGGGGTTACCAAAGTCAATTTCAACGCTTATGTTTCTTCTAACATTCCCACCCACGTGCCACAAATGATGTATGGAGAAAAAGAAGTGCAGCGCCTTATCGACAAGTCCAACTACCAGGCCGATGCCGTCTCAGGAAACTGGGGCGCCAGCAACCTCACCGTAGAACAGGTCCTTACGGAAAAACTCGAGGATTTTACCGAACTGGATATTTACAAGGATGGATCTTATACCGACTGGCTTGACATTGTTTTACAAAACGGGCTGACCCGGAATTATGAAGTATCGGTCTCCGGCGGAAGCCAGAAAACCAACTTCAGCCTTTCCCTGGGAACCATGTACGACGAAGGGCTCATGAAAAATGACCAGATGGACCGTTACAATGCCAAGGCAGTTCTGGATCATAAAATCAGCGGCATTTTCAAGGCAGGGACCAGTTTGCTCTTCACCTACAAAGATCATGACTCCCGTAATTCCAGCGTATTCGGACAGGCACTCAAGATGACTACCATCACCCACGCTTATACCGGAGAAGGGGTTCTGATCCCCACGCCAAATCCGCGGTATGCCGCCCACTGCAACCCTTTGCTCGATGAAATAGAAGGAAATTTCGCCCACAACATTGAATCGACCCGATTCTTCGGAAATGTATACCTGGATGTCACACCGGTGAAGAACCTGGTTTTCAAAACCATTTATGCCCTCGACCGCGGCAATGTCCGTGACGGCACGTACCAGGACTACCAGAGTGTTTCCCGTTACCAGGCGCCGGGGACAAGCTATATCTCTTCGGAATATCGTAACAATACAGGTTACACCTGGGAAAACACCCTGAACTACAATACCAGTTTCGGGGGATCAAAACACGATGTCACCGCTTTGCTGGGGCACAGCATGGCACAGAGCGTCACCGAACGCACCCGTACCGAAGGGGATGCCGGCAAGGAACACTATTACAACAGCCTCTTCTACGACCTTTCCAAGATTATCACGGAAACCACCACCAGCGGATTTACGAAATCCTCCCTTCTTTCCTATTTCAGCCGTCTGAATTACAAATTCAACGAGCGATACCTGCTCACGGCATCCATGCGAGCTGATGGTTCCTCCACCCTGGCAAAAGGCAACAAGTGGGGATATTTTCCATCTTTGGCGGCCGCCTGGCGAATCAATGAAGAACCGTTCTTAGCCAACTCACGCGACTGGCTCACCAACCTGAAATTCCGTGCATCATGGGGAAAATCAGGCAATGCCGCCGTAGATCCTTACAGCACCCTCACTTCTTTGAGCAACAGAATACTCTATTATTACCTCGACGGAAAAGATATCCCGGGAAACATCCCCAGCACCATGGGGAACGAGGAACTCACCTGGGAAACCACCACCGTCCTCGATTTCGGCATTGACTTCGGAATCATTGACAACCGTATTTCAGGAAGTATCGACTATTTCTCCAGCAAAACCGATGATCTCCTTTACCTAAAAAGCGCCCCCGCTTCTTCGGTATTTCCCAGCGTGCTGGCCAATATCGGAAAAACCGAGGGCAAGGGACTTGAAATCGCCCTTAACACACTGGCAGTGAACAAGAAAAAATTCTCCTGGGATATCAACTGGAGCTATTCCACTTTTAAAGACAAGATTACCAGCTTATCGGAAGGAGTTGAAAGAAATATCAGCGGAACCACCGGGCAAATTGTCGGGGAACCGGTTTCGATCTTTTATGATTTTGAAGCCGACGGCAACTGGAATATCGGAGAATTCGCACAGTATAAGACAGAGTGGGAAGCACGCCATCCGGGTGAAACCATCGGCTATGTATCGGCATACGGCGCTCCGGGCACCATTAAAATTATTGACCGTAACGACGACGGAAGACTCGATGATGAGGATAAAATCGTCTACAACCGCTCTCCCAAACATATTTTCGGGATGAACAACACCATCACCCTTGGTGATTTTTCCCTCTCGGCACTTGTTTACGCCCGGCTGGGCGGTATGGTTTCATACGATATGAACAGCCAACTGAATTATGAAACAGCCAACTGGGGAGATCTGGACTATTGGTCACCCACCAATACAGATGCAAAATTCCCCAGCCCGGGTGCCGCCAGCACCACCCATGGAAGTTATGGTTCTGCCCTGCGATATGAAAAAGCCGATTACATCAAAATTAAGGATGTTACCCTGGCCTACAATCTTCCTTCCAGGGTCATTCAAAGCATCGGAATCAACAGGATTAAATTGTATGGCTCGCTGAAGAATTTCTTCACCTTCAGCAAAATTGACAACTACGACCCGGAAAGGGGCGGTTCCGTTTCTTTCCCGCTGGCCAAACAGGCTGTCTTTGGCGTAAATCTCGAATTCTAATATTAAATGGCTAGTACAATGAAAAAAATATGTTTAATTCTATTGGCTGCCACAGTCCTGGTACTGGGCACCCCGTCATGCTCCGATTTCCTTGAAGAAGACAACAAGGCGGGTATGACTGCTGACCTCACCTATTCCACTACTTCGGGTATTCAAGGGCTCATCGCTTCCGCCTACAGCTTTGCCCGCGGTTGGTACGGCAAAGAAGCCGGACTGGGGCTCTCTGAAATGGGAACCGACCTCTTTTATTACGGATATGACAACAAGCAGAAATCGCTGAACTCATACAACCTCACGGCGGTAAGCCTGGACGGCAACAGTGCCGACAACGCCAGCCTTGACCACTACTGGGAAATGTTCTATTGTGCCGTCGATGTGTGTAATACGGCCCTGAAATATGTCCCTCTCAACACGGTGATTGCTGAAAGCCTGCGCGACCGTTTCATGGGCGAAGCATATTTTCTCCGTGCCTTTTATTACCTGCACATGGTAAATATCTGGGGACCCATACCTTACAACAGCGAACCGCAAAGCACCATCGTAACCAATCCGGTACGGGTCCCCGAAGAAGTGGTATACAGCAACATCCTTTCCGATCTGGATAATTCCATCGCCGCATTTGACAAAGCCGGGTACAAAATCAAATCTGACGGAAGAGCAAATTATTGGGCTGCCCGGGCACTCAAAGCCCGCACCCTTCTGTACGCCGCTTCCTGGCTGGGAAAATCAGCAATTTCTACCAACAGTGCTTATTCGGGAAAAGACCTCTATGCCTTGGCAAAGACAGAAGCCGAAGCGGTAATCGGAAGCGGGATCGCTTCTTTCTATGACAACTATGCCGATACCTGGTCAATGAACAATGAGGACATCTCTAAAAACAAGGAAGCCATCTGGGGGGTAACCTATTCCTCCGATATTACCACGACGGCAAACACCATTCCCAAAAGGTACAAAACCAATTCTTCAGGCGATCCGCTCGATTACAACTCGCTGATCACCCGTACCGGTTACAGCCGTGGCGGATCCGCCATGCTGCTGATGTTCGTATCGATGTGGAACAATGGCGCTTCTGATTTCGGAAACAACGGAAAGGAGACCTTCGTGAGAGTCTTGGGAGAACCCACCTCTACCATCGAACATTATGTCACCAAGGAGAAAGTCTATGTAGCCCCTTACTATTCCCCATATGGAAGGGGTTTCACGCGTTACCTCCCCTCCCTGTACCTGTGGAGTACCCTGGAAAAATACCGTGAGACCGACCAGCGGACCGAAGCCACCCTCCTCGATGCATATACCATTGCACCCGGACTCGAGGGAAGTTCAAAAAACTATCCTGCGATCCAGGATACGGCCATCTACTATTGTTTCCTGGATGGCAATTCCGAGGAAGGTCAGGCAAAACAGGCCTGGGCAAAAGGAAGGTATCGCATACAGTTTGCCAGCGGCGGTGACATCCCCGTCTATTCCTCTTTCGATCCCACCACAGCCAGACCTACAGAAGCCGCCAAAGCCAAATCGGATGTGTATGGCGACGGAAGGTACAACTCTTATAAAATCGGTGGATGGTGTTCATTTCCCGGCATCAAAAAATTCCTGGATAACGTATACAATCCGACGTATCCTACCCACGACATATCGAGCCGTGACCATATGGTGCTGCGCCTTGCCGAGATGTACCTGATCAAAGCCGAAGCCGAAATCGGAACTGGAAATGCCGGAGATGCACTCAACACCCTGAATGAATTACGTGCCAAGAGGGCAAAAACCGGCAAAGACAATTCCCTGAAAGGAACCGTCGATATCCATACCATCCTGGAAGAAAGGGCTATTGAATTGTGCGGGGAACAGCACAGGTGGTTCGACCTCAAAAGAACGCGCACCCTGGTAAACCGTGTAAAGGCTTACAATGCCCAGGCAGGGGCGAATATCAAGGATTTCCACTATTACCGCCCGATTCCCCAGGCCGAACTGGATGCCATCACCAATCCGGGGGAATTCAAGCAGAACGACGGTTATTGATCTCCCTAGTATTGTATAAAATGAACATATCCGGCATGCTCAAAACTTGAGAGACAGGGATTAATTACTATTTTTGAAAAGGGCTAGATCAACTCCATTCAGCAAATTGAGTTCCTCATTGCCCTTTTCTTTTTCATTTTGGACAGACAGCAACCTAATCAATTAATATGATGCAACAACTTTTCAGATTCATCCAAAAGATCCTGCCGGGCACCAGGGGTGTTTCAGCGGTTCTGCTGGCGACCGGATTTCTCCTGGTTTCTGCGGTTGCATTTTCGCAACCTGTCACCGTCAGGGGAAATGTGACCGACGCCTCCAACGGGGAGGGGATCCCCGGGGCCAACGTGGTAGTAAAGGGGACCACCACGGGAACGATAACCAATGCTGACGGGGATTTCACCCTCAATGTACCTTCCGTCAATGCCACCCTGGTGGTTACCTTTATCGGGTATGCCGCCCAGGAAATCCCTCTGTCGGGCCGGAGCACAGTTTCGGTTTCTCTGGAACCCGAAACCACCCAGCTCGATGAGATTATCGCTGTAGGTTACGGGCAGGCCAAGCGGGCCGATTTCACGGGATCCATTGCGACCATTTCCGGGAAGGAACTCCAGAAGGTCCCGGTGGCCAGCGCCGCTGACGCTCTGAAGGGCCGTATGCCAGGGGTCAACGTGCAGACCACTGACGGCTCCCCCGATGCCGAAATCGTCATCCGCGTCCGCGGGGGCGGATCCGTCACCCAAGACAACTCCCCCCTTTATGTCGTTGACGGATTCATCGTCAGCAGCATCTCCGCCATTCCCCCCACCGACATCACCAGCATCAACGTACTGAAAGATGCCGCTGCCACAGCCATATACGGGGCACAGGCTGCCAACGGCGTGGTCATTATCACCACCCGCCAGCCGGTGGCCGGGAAGATTATGATTTCCTACAACGGCTATGCCCAGTTGAAAACCCTCCCCGCCGACCGGAAATATGATGTCCTCTCCCCTTATGAGTACGTCCTGGCACAATATGAATATGCCAAACTGAGATCGGACTCTGACGTGCGGAATTTCGAAAAGTTCTTCGGGAAATACGACGACCTGGAACTTTATAAATCCAAAAAGGCCACCGACTGGCAGGAGGAGCTCTTTGGCAGGACGACCCTGTCGCAACTCCATAATGTCAGCATCAGCGGCGGTACCGAAATGACCAAAATGAGCATCAGCTTCACCAACAACAACGACGAGGGGCTGCTTGTCGGATCGGGGTATAAACGCAACGTGATCAACATCAAGCTGAACCAGCAACTGGCAAAAACCCTGAAGTTTGAAGGGTATGCCCGTATCACCGACATCGTCGTCGATGGCGCCGGAACCGCCGGCGGATCCCAACTGCGCGTCAAAGACGGGATCACTACCCGCCCCGTCAACGGAATCGCCGATGAACTGGATATTGACCTGACGACCATCGACTCAAGCGACGACTACCAGTCCTTCCTGCTGAGCCTGATCAATCCCCTCGACCTGGTCAAGGACGACTGGCGCCAACGGAATGAAAAAGGGTATGTTTTGAATGCCGGACTGGCATGGGAGGTCATCCCCGACCTGGTAGCCAAAACCACTTTAACCCACAATACGGGATTCAGGGAGGACCTCCGCTACTACGGCCCCAACACCAGCACCTCCCGGCAACAATACAACAGCCTGCCACTGGGAACTGTGGGGGAGACCAAAAGCATGAACTACCGGTGGCTCAATACCGTCAATTATGATTTCAGTAACCTGGGCGCCCATGAACTCGACTTCATGCTGGGCCATGAGATTTACTCCTCAGGGGGCAAATCCAGCTCGGTAACGGTATACAATTTCAGGGAATCGATGCGGCCTGCGGAACTCTTTGCCAACATGGCCCTGGGGACAACTACCGGCTATTCGGCGACAGAATCTACCAACCAGAACAGGCTCTCCTTCTTCGGCCGTGCCAATTACCAATTCCTCAAGAAATACCTCTTTACCGCCACCCTGCGTTCCGACGCTTCCAGCAAATTTACCAAAGAAAACAGGGTCGGGATCTTCCCGGCATTCGCCCTTGGATGGAAAATGTCGGAAGAACCTTTTCTGAAAAACGTCCAGTGGATCAATGAACTAAAACTCAGGGCCAGTTACGGGGAGACCGGGAACGACCGCATACCCGCCAACGCCACCAAATTCCTTTTCGAGGCTGAATATGAAAACGGCCCCGCCTTTGGCACCAACCTGGAAAACGCCTTTTATAAGCCCAGCGGGTCCACCCTTTTCAACCCCGACATCGTTTGGGAAACAACTGTCAACCGCAATGCAGGTCTTGATTTTATCCTCTTCAGGGGCGGCATCAGGGGGAACTTTGACCTTTATTGGAACTCCACCAACAACCTGCTGCTGCAGTCAGCCATCTCCCCGATTTCGGGATTCACAACCCAGTGGAACAATATAGGAAGCACGTCAAACAAAGGGATCGAACTTCTGATGACCGCCCTGCTGGTCGACAAGGAAGATTTCACCCTTTCCGCCAATGTAAACTTCGGCATCAACAAATCGCGGATTGACAAGCTGGACGAGACCAACCAGCGCTTCTTCCAGTCCAACTGGGCAAGCACCGACCTGAAGGACCGCGATGACTATTACCTGGCGGTGGGTCGCACCATCGGCCTTATTTACGGATACCAGACAGATGGTTATTACACGGTCGACGATTTCAGCGGCTATGACGAAGTTACCAAAAGATATATCCTGAAGGAGGGAGTCCCCGACAACAGGAATGTTCTGGGAGTGAGTTCCCTGAGGCCCGGATACCTGAAACTGAAAGATATCGGCGGCGGCGGGGAGAATCGTGACCAGCCTGACGGACAAATCAACAGCCAGGACCGGACGGTCATCGGTAGCACGCTTCCCGATGCCCTGGGAGGTTTCGGCTTCGACATGACCTTCAAAGGATTTGACGTGTCGGCCCTCTTCAACTGGTCCCTGGGCAACGACATGTACAACACCGGGAAGATCGAGTTCAACCAGTATTACCGAACCAATTTCGGGAACATGCTCAATACCATGAATTCCTCCAACCGCTTCACCTACCTCGACGTCGACGGCACTTTCACCGGAACCCCCGGCGGGGTTGTGACCGACCTCGAGGATCTCAGAACCCTGAACCAGGGCAAAGAACTCTGGAGCGGCAGCAACTCCTTCGGTACCGCAACGGCGGTCATCCATTCCTGGGCTGTCGAAGATGGTTCCTTCCTGCGTCTCAACTCACTCACCCTCGGCTATACCTTCCCCGGGAAAACCATCAGGGGACTGGGAATGTCCAACCTCAGGCTCTATGTGACAGGGTATAACCTCTGGCTGCTCACCAATTATTCGGGTTACGACCCTGAGGTGAGCACCACCCGGAACAGCAGCTACGCGGCACTCACCCCTGGCATCGACTATTCGGCCTATCCCAGAAGCCGTTCTGTCACCTTTGGTGTCAATGTCACCTTCTGATTAATAAAGCACTCTAAATAAGACTGATATGAAAAGAAAATATAGCCTTTTGATACTGGCAGTCCTGCTTTTTACCTCGTGCCAGGAATTCCTGGACCCGGTTTCCCTTTCCACCTTTGACAGCCAATACATCTTTTCCAATGCCGAAGATGCCCGGAAAGCCGTGAATGCCATGTACGCCCATTTCAGCCATGACGGGTTCCGCTCCCGCCTGTCGAACAACATGACCGGCAATACCGATATTGAACACAGCAGTGGCTGGACCAGCGACGGTGCGCGGTACCAGATATGGAACCTGAAAGCCCAGCCCAACAACGGGGACCTGGGTTACATCTGGGATATCGGCTACAAAGCCATCCGCGATGCCAACATCTCCATTGAGGGGATCCTTGCCAGTGAGGCCTATACCTCAACCGATGCCGAACTTTCAAGGACAATGAAACATCTCCTGGGGGAAGCCTACACCATGCGGGCCTACTGGTACAGCATGCTCATATATTATTTCGGCGACATCCCCTTCTCCACCGAAGCCCCGAAAGTGGGCATCGAATTCAACCTTCCCAAAACCGACCGGAACGAGATCCTGACCCATGTCATCCAGGATTTGATCGACTGTGAGGAAAACATGATGTGGGCCGACCAGCTCCCCTTCGGAATTGAACAAATCAACAGGGAATACACCCTGGGGATGATTGCCCGCCTTTCCCTTCAGCGGGGTGGATGGTTTCTCAAACCCGACCTTACCATGGCCCGGGAATCCGATTATCTTGAATATTACCAGATAACCAACCAGTACACCCAGAAACTGATCCAGCTGAAAGACCGCGAACTTCCCACAGATTTCAGGCAGGTCTTCATGAACCAGTGCAAATTCATCGCCCCCGTGAACAGCGATATCCTCTTCGAGGTGCCCTTCGGCATCGGGGAGGGAGATGTGGGCTGGAACATCGGCATTCGCGTCGACGGCGGAACCTCCGCAAAACATGACTACGGATCAGGTTCCAACTACATGGCCATGCCGCCCACCTATTTCTATTCATTCGACACCCTGGACATACGCCGGGACGTGACCTGCGGACTGTACACCATCAACAGCGACAATCAGAAAGTGCTGGTGTCTTCAGGAAACATCAACATTTCGCAGGGAAAATGGAGCCGTCACTTTCTCCCTTCCCCTGCCGGAAGGTCTACCGACAAAGGAACAGGCATCAACTGGCCGATGCTTCGCTATTCCGATGTCCTCCTGATGCATGCCGAAGCCGAAAATGAGCTGAACGGTCCTACCGAAAAAGCACAGAATGCCCTTAAAAGGGTCAGGAAGCGGGCCTTCCCTGAATCGGCATGGCCGGTAAAAGTCGACAAGTACGTAGCCGAAGTTTCAGCCTCCAGAGAGAAATTCTTCCACGCAATCGTCGACGAACGGGCTTGGGAATTCGGCGGGGAGATGATCCGCAAATACGAGCTCATCCGCTGGAACCTTTACCATCAGGTGGTTTCCGACATGGTTCAGAAACTCAAAACCATGGCCGAAGAAGCCAATAACGGCACCGGTACACTGCCCGATTACCTCTATGTTAAAAATGCAGAAAACGGAGACCTCTTGATCTATAATCCTACGCATAAGGTAGTTGCTCCTCCCGATGATACCTGGGAACAGAAAAGCTGGCTGATCTCCATGTGGGATACCAATCTGGGGACCTTCAGGGAGTGGATCACGAAAGACTGGGACAATTACATCAACGGATCCAAAATCGGTGTCCCCGACGGCATTGTCCGTTACATCTTCCCCATTCCGACCATCGGCATCGACAACAGCAAAGGAGTTCTGAAGAACGATGGCTATGGTTTCGGATTTTGACTTATAGTGACTGAGAACAATCTATTAACATAAAGAAATACGTATGAGAAAGAGAACATGTCTGGCCATCCTCCTGACGGCGCTGCTGGCAGCCATGGCGGTATCTTTTATCTCCTGTCAGGAAGAGGAAACCTTTCCCCGTACCAGGCTTTTCATGCCTGTGCTGAATGAAGACCTCAGGGCGGAGCAGAATACCATCATCGTCAACATGGCCAAAATGAAGGAGGCGGTTTCCTATAAACTGGAAATCAGCCGGGATACATTTAAAACCATCGACTACACCGTGACGGTCGACACCAATTACGTGGTCATCAATAAGGAACTTGTCGGAGAAGAACTCCTCTGGTTTACAATGTACTGGGTGCGGGCTACCGCTTATGCCAATGAACCGGAATTCAACAGCAAGACTTCTGACCTTGGGAGTGTGAGAACCCAGAAGTTCCCCTCCAATATGGGAGCGCCCACCCAGTTCGATATCCTGGATAACCAGGCCAGGGTTTTCTGGACCCCGTCGGGCGCAGCCATCACCCACGTCAGGGTTTATGCAATTACCGACGTGAGACTGACCACCCCCCTGCTCACCTTCGGGGTTACCCCCGAAGAGCAGACGGCTGGCGAGACTTACATCAACGGCCTTTCCCCCTCCACCTCCTATAATATTGCCGTCTTCAGCAATGAGACCCTCAGAGGCTGGGAAATCTACAACACGAAACCTCCCCTGGTCGCCGGAGACAATGTCATCAACCTGAGCGGCATTGAAAGCGCCACCATCCTGGCTGATACCCTGCCCGACATCCCGGGGGGCAGCATTATCCTCCTGGAGGGAGGACGTTCCTACTCCACCGGAGGTTACTCATTCGACAAATCGTTAACCATCATGAGCGGATACAGTTTCGTACAGGCCCTTCCCCATATTGACTGCACCTCCAATTTCAACATCATGGGAAATGTGCGGGTCGATTCCATCGTATTCAAAAACCTCAGTTTCTCAGGGGCATTTGATTCCAGGTACGTCTTTAATCCCAACATTTCTGATCCCTTCGATGTCGGAAAAATCCACTTTGAAGGATGTCGCATTTCCAATCTCCGAGGTGTGGCCCGTTTTCGCGGTCCTGCCCCGGGAATGATCCAGAAGTTCAGCATGAACAACTGCGTGGTCGACAGCATCAGGGATTATGCCGTGGTTTGCACCGACACCGATAATGGGGTTGCCGTGGGTGACATTTCCCTTAGCAATTCCACCTTCTCCCGGTGCCGTTATTTCCTGATCTCGCGGATGCAATCCAATTCCGTGGTCATCGACAACTGCACCCTGAGCGAATTGCCTGCCAAGGGAGCCATTGCTTTCCGGTGGAGGGGACCTGAAAGTAATGCCGATATCACCAACGGCCTGACCATCAGAAATACCATCTGGGGACATGGCTGGGATGAAGCCAGTGCCGGAGGCTACGACTTCAGAGCCCACAACGGAGGGATCAGTCTGGCAGCCACCACCATTAATGTAGTCAACGTCTACACCACTTCTCAGTTTCTTTTTACCGCAGGTAACGAACTCCCCGGGATCCCTGTGGGCAATTATGCCGGTAAGGGTTCCGACCTGTGGGTAAATCCTTATGGAGGGATGGATTTCCATTTCAAAGACATCGCATTCCCCGGGAAGAGCGACTGCGGCGATCCCCGGTGGAGACCCTGATAATGTATCCGGAAGGGGCGGGCAAAGCCTGCCCTTCCAGGTAATCTCTCTCCTCAGCGGAAGCCTTTGTGATTACCGTGGAATAAAAACAGATCTCATGAAAAGAAGAGTCCTCCTGCTGACTCTGCTGATCCCGGTCAGCATGGTTGTTCATTCCCAGCCGCCGGCATTCCGGGGCGCCGAGGGAGGTGGCAAATATACTTCCGGCGGGCGCGGCGGAAAAGTCCTCTTTGTGGATAACTTGAATGACAGTGGGGAAGGCAGCTTGCGCGAAGCCGTCGAAGAAAACGGTCCGCGAACCATCATTTTCAGAGCCTCCGGAACCATAGAACTCAGGAAACCCATCTGCATTAAAAACGACAGCATCACTATTGCTGGACAGACCGCTCCCGGTGACGGTATCTGCCTGAAAAACTACGGAATTCAGGTGGAAGCCGACAACGTCATTATCCGCTATATCCGGGTCAGGCCAGGGGATTCCTCAGGCGAAGAACAAGACGCCATCTCCGGCATCCGGCAGAAAAATATCATCATCGACCATTGCAGTTTCAGCTGGGCCAATGATGAAACTGCCTCCTTTTATGACAATACCGATTTCACCATGCAATGGTGCATCATCAGCGAGAGCCTCAACAAATCGGTCCACCACAAGGGGGAACACGGCTTCGGCGGCATCTGGGGCGGCAACAACGCCTCGTTCCATCACAACCTGATTTCTGACCACACCAGCCGGAATCCCCGATTCTGCGGCTCCCGCTATTGCAATGACCCGGAAGCTGAAAAAGTGGACTTCCGAAACAACGTCATTTACAACTGGGGTAACAACTCAATTTACGGAGGAGAAGAGGGAAATTACAACATCGTGAAGAACTATTTCAAACCCGGTCCGGCCACTTCCCGGAGTTCTGCCCGGAGAATCCTGGAACTGACCTTGAATTTTTTCGATGAACGGTACAATCCCGACCCCCTGGGACCCGGAAAATTTTACATCCGTAAGAATATGATGGAAGGCCACCCCGATGTAACCAGGGACAACTGGAAATTCGGCGTTCAGGGAAGCGGCGTGACCAAAACCCTGAAAAAAAGGTCACGACTGGCTTTCCCGGTAAAGGTGACCGGCATA
This sequence comes from Prolixibacteraceae bacterium UBA1413, assembly GCA_002304925.1. Lineage (GTDB taxonomy): Bacteria > Bacteroidota > Bacteroidia > Bacteroidales > Prolixibacteraceae > UBA1413. Next base: position 157,849 of record DBPT01000001.1, on the reverse strand, counting down.
AAGACCCAGTCCTCCTTTGCGGCCTGCCGGGATGTCCTTTTCAGCGCAGGGGCTTCCCTTCCCTATGACTCCGTAGACCTTCGCATCCTTGAAGAGACCTGGACGGGAGCCGAAAAATATGGGGAGACCTTCCGCGGCGGAAAAAGAGGAATCATCGATTCCCCGGAAGCCGTCGGGGGCTGGCCTGTTCTAAGACAAAGCACACCCCCTGCAGATACCGACAACGACGGGATGCCCGATGCCTGGGAAACCATGAAAAAACTGGATCCACGAAATCCCGAAGACTACAATAAATACACATTATCGAGACTTTACACAAATCTGGAAGTCTATCTCAATGACCTGATCCGAAAAAAATCCAAAGATTAAAATTACCGGTTATGAAATTCCCAGTAAAATTCCTCACATTCCTGCTGCTTCTGGCATTTTCGCGGCCCCTGACTGCACAACCTGCCAACGCCGACATGGTGGTGGCTGCTGACGGCAGCGGAGATTTCACCACCCTCCAGGCAGCCATTAACGCAGTGCCCTCCAACAGTGACCGGGCGACTCTCATTTTCATCAAAAGAGGCCTCTATAATACCGAAAAGCTGATCATTCCCGCCGACAAGAAAAATGTAACCTTTATCGGGGAAAGCCGTGAAGAGACCATCATCAGCTACCACATTTATGACTGTGGTACTGCCAAATGTCCTTCCGCCGATGCTGCAAAATGGACGGGCGATAACATCCGCACTTCTGCAACACTCACCATTATGGGAAACGGCTTCAGGGCCGAAAACCTGACGATTCAGAATACTGCCGGACCTGTGGGACAGGCGCAGGCGATTACCGTGCAGGCTGATAAGGTTGTTTTTGTGAACTGTGACCTGAAGGGTTACCAGGATACCATGTACCTGTGGAGCAGCGGGAAACGCTCCTACTTTGAAAACTGCCTGGTCGTAGGGCGCACCGACTATATCTATGGCGGAGGCATCGCCTTCTTCAACAGGTGTGAAATCCGCAGCTGGGGCGGAGGGTGGATCACAGCTCCCTCGACACCCCACAGCCAGCCCTACGGATTTGTCTTTTACGACTGCGACATCACCTATGCTTCCGGCAGTCCGCGCGCCGGCGATGACGAAGTCAAATTCCGCTTCGGGCGCCCCTGGAATGATTACCCCAAAGTGGCGTGGCTCTATTGTGAGATTACCGGAATGCTGAATCCGCAAGGTTGGGGAGACACCTGGAACATGAGCTATGCGGCTACCAGCACTGCTCTTCATCTTTACGAATATGCGAATACGGGGCCTGGTGCCGACATGTCGGGAAGGGCTTCCTGGGCGGGACTGAGGGCCCTCACCGATGAGGAAGCGCTGAATTACACCGTTCAGAAGGTCATGGCAGGAAGCGACGGATGGGATCCCTCCGCCGACGCACCGCTGGTAAAGCAGTATGTATGGACGGGTTCGGGCATCACCGCCAGCTGGCTTGAAGCGGCCAACTGGAATCCCGAAGGAGTTCCGGCTTCCGGGGAAAGTGCTTCCGTCAGGGGAAATTTCACGGTTCAGGCGGAAGGGTCTTTCCCCGCTGACCTGAGCTTGCAGGATATGGCAAGCCTTGAAATTTCAGGAACGGCGGCAGCCACCTACCTTTCCGCAGGGAAATGCAGCTTCCTGGCACCCGCGGAAGCTACCCTGTCGGGGAAAGTAGCCATTAAAGACACCCTTTTCTTTGATATTTCGGGTACGCTTACCCTGAATGCCGTGTTGTCGGGGATACACCCCATCATCAAGCAAGGTGGGGGACGGCTGATCCTGTCATCCGATAACCAGGGATATTCAGGAGATACCCACATTCAATCGGGAATCCTGGAAGCCTCCTCTGCCGGTGCCCTCGGCAAAGGTCCCGTTCAGGTAGCCAGCGGGGCCGCCCTGGTCATCAACAACAACGGAGCGTTCCATCCCCAGGCTAAACTGACGGTTGTCACCGGCTCCCTGCTGGAATTGAGTGCTAACCTGACCACCAGCCAATTTTCCGTGGACAGCGAAATGCTCCCTCCCGGGGAATACAATGCCACCACCCATCCGGGACTGATCTGGGGACCGGGGAAAGTGATCGTGGGCAGACCGGAATCCTTCACCTTTAACGGGGGAGTATGGGACAATCCTTCCAACTTCACACCTTCCCTGCTGCCCCAGGCCGGGGAAACCGTGATTTGCGAAAAAGAGATGGAAACCACCAGCACCGTTTTCCCCGCTCATGTCATTCTGAGAAACGGGGGAGGCATCCGCCTGAGGGGCAACCACCAGATGACCGGCACCCTTCACATGGAAGAAGGCACAATTATCAAATACAACACGGGGGGAACGGGAATGGGATTAAACGCCCCCATTTCCGTGGAAGGAAACGTAACCCTGATCATGGAAAGCGACAATGCCGCCGGAAGTACCATGACCCTCAGCGGTCCGGTGTCGGGAAATTCTACAATCACCGCACTGAACAATGGAAAAAATAACAAACCCAATACGGGAAAACTGCTGCTGACAGGCAACAACAGTGGCTTTTCCGGATCATGGGACGTATCAAAACTGGGCACCCGATATCCGGGAAATGACTCTTATGTTACGCTGATCGAAGGCAGCGGGGAACATAGTTTCGGAAAGGGCACAATCAAGGCCGCCTATAAAAACAAGGTAATTTTTAACCATTTGAATTGTGTTTCCGAAAAACTCGACCTGTCGCTGGCTCAGGAGGCCAAAGCCGTTCTCGGGTCCGATCTCCATGTTGACAGTTATATTCTGAACGGAAACAGCATTCCTGCAGGAAGCTATTCCGCGTCAACCCATCCGGCATTTTATGAAGGAACAGGCACGCTGGTCGTGGGCGGAAGTCCCCCGCCACCCCTGAAACTGCCGGCTTTCCCCGGAGCCGAAGGTCATGGCAAATATGTGACCGGGGGACGGGGCGGAAAGGTTATCTACGTTACCAATCTGAACGATGACAACAATCCCGGGTCGCTCCGTTATGCACTGAACCAGTCAGGCCCACGGATCATCCTTTTTAAGATTTCGGGAACCATTCAGCTGAAATCGACTTTGAAAATCACAAAGGGTGATGTGACCATTGCCGGGCAGACAGCCCCTGGTGACGGGATCACCCTGCGCGACTACCCGGTTTCGGTCGATGCTGACAATGTTATCATCCGGTTCCTGCGGTTCCGGATGGGCGATGCCGCCCAACAGGAGGGAGATGCCCTCGGGGGAAGGGAAATCGACCGGGTCATCATAGACCATTGTTCCATGAGTTGGTCCACCGATGAGTGCGTCTCCTTTTACCAGAATGAGAATTTCACCCTCCAGTGGTGCCTAATTTCCGAAAGTCTTAGGAATTCCGTCCATAACAAAGGAGCCCATGGCTACGGCGGTATCTGGGGCGGCCGCAAAGCCTCCTTTCACCACAACCTGCTGGCCCACCACGACAGCCGAAATCCCCGCCTCGGAGAAATGAACGGCAGTCCGTTTGCCCTGACCGACCTGGTCGACCTGCGCAACAATGTGATTTATAACTGGCAGGGAAACAGTTGCTATGGAGCTGAAGGCATGAACGTCAATATAGTAAATTGCTACTACAAACCAGGACCAGCCACCGGAAGCTCCAAACGGGAACGGATCATCTCCATCGATAAAGAGACGGAAACCGGCTTCCCGACAACGGGGATCTGGGGAAAATTCTTTATTGACGGAAATGTGCTCTCCGCATCTCAAAGGGCAACCAACGACAATTGGACCTACGGGGTTTACAACCAGTTCAACAGCAGCTACGGGGTGGTCTCTGCTGCTGACAAAGAAGCGATGCGAATTACAACACCCCACAATATCGGGGAGATTACCACCCATACCGCGGAGAAAGCCTATGATAGAGTTCTTGAATTCAGCGGCGCCTGCCTGGTCAGGGATACCGTTGACAAAAGGATCATCAGGGATGTCAGTACCGGGACGGCTACCTTTATGACCGGAGGCAACGGCAGCGTCAACGGAATCATCGACACCCAGGACCATGTGGGGGGATGGCCCTTGCTCAACTCCCTGCCTGCACCCGCCGACAGCGACAACGACGGAATGCCCGATGACTGGGAAGACCTGCACGGACTGGAGAAAAATTCTCCTGACGATGCCCAACTGACCACTGTGGATGGCATGTATCCCAACATCGAAGTGTACATTAACAGCCTGGTGGCTGAAATCACCGGGAACCAGCTGAAAGATGGCACTACCACCGCGGTCAGAAGCACGATCCGGGAATCGTCCGATCCCCTCCGGATGGTTGTGGAGCCCTCCTCTGGCATGCTCAGGATTCATCATTCCTGCGCCGTCGGAAGAATCGCTATTTATACCGTCACCGGAACGCTCCTGAAATCAGAAGAATGTGACAACCCCATAGCTTCCGTTCCCATTCAGGAATTCAAGCCCGGGATTTACCTGGTGAGACTCAGAGATGAAAACCAGGAGTTTCATTCTGGAAAGTTCATCATACACTAAGTTGAGGTTGAGGTTAAGGTTAAGATTAAGATGAAGGGAATGATTAATATGAAGCATTTTTTGATTCTATCACTCATCTTGCTTTTGGCAGGCCGGCCCATAGCGGGACAGACCGGTGATCCGCCAAGCCGGGTATGGGTGGCTGACCAGGGCGACGGAACCTATAAAAACCCGGTCCTCCATGCCGATTACTCCGATCCCGACGTGATCAGGGTGGGTACCGATTATTTCATGACGGCATCCTCCTTCAATTGTGTTCCCGGGCTGCCGGTGCTTCATTCCAAAGATCTCGTCAACTGGAAGCTGATCGGCCATGCCCTGCACAGATTAACCCCCGAGGAAGAGTTCAGCATGGTCAGGCACGGGAAGGGGGTATGGGCTCCCTGTATCCGTTACCGGAACAATGAATTTTACATTTATTTCCCCGATCCCGACCGAGGCATTTTCCTCACCCGAGCAGTTAATCCCGCGGGGCCGTGGAGCGAACCGGTCCTGGTTGCCGGAGGTAAGGGACTGATTGACCCTTCCCCCTTTTGGGACGATGACGGAAAGGCATACCTGGTTTATGCCTTTGCCGGTAGCCGGGCAGGCATAAAAAGTGTTCTGATGGTGGACCGGATGACCCCCGACGGCACCCGTCTGTTTGGTCAACCGGTGATGGTCTTCAACGGGGCGGGAGAAAACCCGACTGTCGAAGGCCCCAAATTTTACAAACGCAACGGCTGGTATTACATCTTTGCCCCGGCGGGGGGCGTCACCAACGGATGGCAGCTGGTCCTACGGTCACGAAACGTATGGGGTCCCTATGAAGCCAAAACCATCATGGCCCAGGGAAGTACAGAAATCAACGGCCCGCACCAGGGCGGTTGGGTCAACACCCCTTCCGGAGAATTCTGGTTTCTCCATTTCCAGGACAAGGAAGCCTACGGTCGGGTGGTCCACCTGAACCCCATGCAATGGATCAACGACTGGCCTGTGATCGGCATCGACAATGATGGTGACGGCTGCGGGGAGCCGGTATCCACTCATGCAAAACCCGATGTGGGAAGAACTTATCCCCTTTCGACACCTCCGGAAGATGATGAATTCAACGGCCCCGACCAGGGTCTGCAATGGCAGTGGCATGCCAACCCATCCATCCTGTGGGGTTTTCCTACCGGCAACCTGGGATATTACAAACTCAACTGCATTCCCCGGCCTGACGGTGCAAAAAACCTGTGGGACATCCCCAACCTGCTCATGCAAAAATTTCCTGCCGAAAGGTTTTCAGCGACCGTAAAAATGCGCTTTGATGCCCGTCATGACGGAGAGGAAGCCGGATTGCTGATCATGGGTCAGGATTACCAATTCGTCTCCCTGAAAAGGGAAAACGGCACACTCCACATCCGGACTGTCAGGTGTAACAACGCCGAAAGGGGAACTCCCGAAGAACTCCTGTTTTCTGAAAAGACGCTTTCCCTGGAAATCTGGTTCAGGGTGACGGTTGCTCCCGGTGCCACATGCACCTTCAGTTACAGTACTAACGGAGAGGATTTTATTCAGGCAGGGCCTCCTTTCCAGGCAAAACCGGGGAAATGGATCGGCGCAAAAGCCGGCATCTTCGCCCTCCGTGAAGGAACCACCAACGATGCCGGAGGCGCAGAACTGGATTGGTTCAGGATAACCCGATAACCACAAAACATCAGGGATCAATTCCCGGAAAGAAAATTAACTAATTACCGCATAATGAAAAAGACAATTTTGCATTCAGCTCCGGCAGGGGTCATCCCCGTCCTGCTGTTTCTCCTGACCATGTGTTCGGCCCCCCGGATGGGTGATCTGTCGCCTGCAAAAGTTTACGATGGGGTCGAATTCGCTATGACACCAGTCAGGGAACCGCACATTCCCGGCCGTTCTGTCACCATCACGGATTTTGGCGCGGTGAGCGGCGGACAGGTACTCAACAGCCAGGCATTTGCCGATGCCATCGCAGCGGTTACATCACAAGGCGGGGGAAAAGTGATCATCCCCCCCGGGATCTGGCTCACCGGCCCCATCCTCCTAAAAAGCAACCTCGAACTCCATGCACAGGCCGGCGCACTCGTTGTCTTCAGCACCGATAAGAATCTCTACCCACTGGTGGAGACCAGCTTCGAAGGTCTCAACACCTGGCGCTGCATCTCCCCCATTTATGGGAAAGACCTGGAAAACGTGGCCTTCACAGGGAAAGGGGTGTGGGACGGATCGGGCGATGCATGGCGCTTCGTTAAAAAAAGCAAACTCAACGACGCCCAGTGGAAGAGACTGGTGGCTTCGGGAGGTGTCCTCAACGACAAAAAAAATGAGTGGTATCCTTCGGAACAGTTTAAAAAAGCCGCCGAATCAGCCAATATGAACGTACCTTCCGGATTGACAACAAAAGCCGGCTTTGAGGCCATCCGGGATTTTCTGCGGCCGGTGATGGTCAGTATCATCAACAGCCGAAAGGTGCTCCTTGACGGCCCCACCTTCCAGAATTCCCCTGCCTGGTGCATCCATCCCCTGATGGTGGAAGACCTCACCGTCAGAAACATCACAGTCCGCAATCCCTGGTATTCGCAGAACGGTGACGGCATCGACATCGAATCCTGTAAAAATGTCGTGCTTACGAATTCTTCCTTTGACGTGGGCGATGACGCCATCTGCATAAAATCGGGGAAGGACAGGGATGGCCGTGAACGCGGAATCCCCAGTGAAAATATCGTGGTGAAGGATTGCGTGGTGTATCATGGCCACGGGGGCGTTACCGTGGGAAGTGAAATGTCAGGAGGCGTCAGGAACATGCACGTCTCCAACTGCACCTTTATAGGGACCGACGTGGGCCTCCGCTTTAAAAGCAACCGGGGACGGGGCGGCGTTGTCGAAAATATTTACCTTTCTGACATCCACATGACCGACATTCCCACCCAGGCCATCTCCTTTGACCTCTATTACGGCGGGAAATCGGTCAGCGAAATGCTGGAAGACGGCGGGCCCGCCGTTTCTGCCGCCTTATTGCCCGTCACCGAAGAAACACCCCGGTTCAGGAACATCTTTATCCGCAACGTGACCTGCAAAGGTGCCCTTCAGGCCATCTTCCTCCAAGGGCTTCCGGAAATGAACCTCGAAAACATCGTTCTGGAAAATATCCTCATGGAAGCCGACAAAGGATTGACCTGTACCGATGCAAGCCGGGTCACCCTCAGAAATGTCCACCTGGTAACCAAAAGCCTTCCGGTGATGGAGTTTTTCCACAGCAGCCATGTGACCGCAGAAAACATCACCGCCGGGAAAACCGGGGAGGGAGTGATCTCCATTCGCGGAGACAGAAGCCGGGATATCATGCTGAAAGACCCGGGCCTCCTCCGGGGGGTCAAGGTGGGCGACGATGTCAACAAAAACGAAGTGCGGGATACCACAAAACAATAATTGCAAACACATGAACAAATTCCTGAAATCCCTTCTGATCGTGGTGGAATGTTTCCTCTTTTCCTGTTCGCTCTTCCGGAAACCAGGAACTGTCCATACAATCAGGGATTAAGGAACACAATATCATTTACCGGATCAGGGATTTGAGCAGTTTGATTTCATAGGCCCAGCGGGTTTCATCGGGAGTTTCCAGGATCAGGGGCATCCCATCGAAACGGGAATCGTTCATGATAAAATCAAAAATATCCATCCCCAGGAGCCCGGCCTCCAGAACATCATGCCGGTCCACCTTTGAGCCGAGTTCTTTTTTGGTCTCATTCAGGTGCATACCTTTCAGGTAGTGAAATCCGATTATCCGGTCAAAGGTTTCAAAAACCCGGGCAGCCCCTTCCGCACTTTTCAGGTCATATCCTGCGGAATAGCTGTGGCAGGTGTCAATGCACACCCCCACCCTGCTCTTGTCTTCCACCTGATCGATAATTTCGGTGATCTGCTCAAAGGAATGGCCAAGATTACTCCCTTGCCCGGCTGTGTTTTCAATAACGGCGGTAACCCCTTTGGTCTTATCCAGAGCCTGGTTGATGGATTCAGCCACCCGGGAGAGGGATTCCGAGACGGAAATCAGGTTCAGGTGGGAACCCGGATGAAAATTGAGCCGGTCAAGACCCAGGAGTTCACATCGCCGCATTTCGTCGAGGAAGGCTTCCCTCGATTTTTGCAGAGCCTCGCGGTCAGGATGCCCCAGATTGATCAGGTAGCTGTCATGGGGAAGGATCTGAAAAGCTTGAAAACCGAACTTTTCACAATTCTCCCTGAAGGCAGCGATGCTTTCTTCCGAAAGGGGTTTGGCCACCCATTGCCGCTGGTTTTTGGTAAAAAAGGCAAATGCCGTTGCCCCTATCATATGGGCATTCACAGGAGCATTCTCCACGCCCCCCTGGGCACTAACGTGCGCTCCTACATACTTCATATTACCACTCTTTTGAAATCAGTTTGCTCTTCCTGCAACAAACAAAACTCTTGACCAGTTTGTTGATCTGGCCGGTGGTCAATTCTCCTGAACTGACCAGCAACCGGTACCGGAAGGTGACCGATTTGCCTTGGTTCAGGCTGAAATTAAGCTCATTCTTCCCTCCCGACAAGGCTTTCTGCCCCAGGTTATTGACGGCAAAAAGCCCGTAACCTCGGGCATGCCAGTACGCAGGATACCCCGGATTGGAAGGATGGTCAATGATCATGACCGACACTGCTTCTCCGTTGATGGTGCCTGAAAGCTTCATCCATTTTCCCCGGGTACCCCAAACATCAGCTCCGGAAAGCCCGTTGCTGCCCAGATAATTTCCCGACACAGCGCTCCTGTCGGCCGCGGGAACCCAACCGACCCGGCCCTCCTGGTCCGTCACCTCCACGGATCCGCTCATGGGCAATTCCAGTTCTGTCGATACCCTGATGGCATACAACCCCTCCTTGTTGTCGGGAAAACGAACATCACTGCTGACGGCTGTCAGCGTTGTCGTACGGTCAATGATCCGCAGCTTTTCATTGGCCAGGAAACGGAAAGTCGTCTTTTCATCCAGAATTTTGTTTCCGCCGGAATCCACCCACTCATTGCTAACCCTCATTTCGGCATCCTTGCGGCCGTTTTTTATCTTTTCCAAATTCCCGTGGCGGATGGTCCCATACGCGGCAGCCTTATCAGCCGCGATGACTCCTGAATTGTTCCAGAAGTCCAGCCCGTTCACATCACCGTAATTAAACCACACCCCCACATGGTGCGGGTGATCTACCCGATCCCCGGCTACGGGAGCCAGGGGGTAACCGCGCGTCACGGAATTCCCTGCAGGGGAGATCACCGGCCACAAAACCGGCTTAGAAAGCCCTTCAGAAAAAATATAGGCCGTAAATAACTTACCGTCAACGAATACTTCTACTTTTTTCGCTGCCGCATCTTCCTTCAGTTCCACCTTTAAAGGATCCAGGGCACTCACTTCTGTACCCAAAAGCAGTATCAGGAGGAAAGAGATCACTGATGATACACGTTTAATAGCCATGGCAATTCAGATTAGGTGATGCAAGTTACAAAAAAAGAGAAAAAAAACCTCTTCCGGAATGGTTAGGTATAAAAGTAAAAAAAATGCATATTTATCCCCGGAATCTTAAACAGGTTGCATAGTGAGAACTTTCCTTTATTTTGCAGCGGCTGCCCTGGTAACCTTTGCAGCCATGGTGTACCAGCGAACGACAGGTCCCACTTACCCGAAAAGGGCAGAACTCGACATTGACGGGAATAAATACCTCTTAAGCCTGATCCGCAGTCACGGTGGGGAGAAGGATTGTCCACTGATCTTCCATATCCCCGACACGGTGGTGACAGGCACCGTCACCTACCGGAAATTCCCCACCCGAGACGGGTGGACGACCCTTGCCATGACACGTGAAGATACCGAACTCGTTGCTTCCCTTCCTCACCAACCCCCTGCAGGAAAACTGGAATACAAAGTGGAATTTGAAAAGAACGGGAAAAACTATCCCCTCCATGAATCGAATGCTACTGTCGTACGTTTCAAGGGAGACGTTCCTGCTGCCATCCTCCTTCCCCATATCATCCTGATGTTCGTGGCCATGTTTTTTGCCAATGTGGCGGGGGTAATGGCCCTTTTCAGGCACCGGAAATTCCGTACTTTTGCCTTATGGACCCTGGTCCTGACGGGCCTGGGAGGGATGATCCTGGGGCCCTGGGTTCAGTACTACGCTTTCGGCGAAGCCTGGGCTGGCGTTCCCTTCGCATGGGACCTCACCGATAACAAAACCCTCATCGCTTTCCTCTTCTGGATCCTTGCCGTGGTGATGAACCGTAAGAAGGAAAGACCGGGTTATGTGATCCTGGCCTCCCTGGTGATGCTTGCCGTTTATTCCATACCTCACAGCATGTACGGATCTCAGCTCGATCCTGAAACAGGGAAAATTATACAGGGAATGATCCTGCACGGAAACTGGCATATTTGAGGTTAAGGTTTAGAATAAGGGAAAGGGAAAAGATAAGCTATAGGGTGAGGGTGTCACCTTCGGCAACCAAATTCTCAATCCTGCAGGTCAGTAATTTTTCCGGATTTCCAGAAGCAAATTCCTTATTTTGCGAACGACTTCCTGAGAGGTACCCGGGAAGTTGTTGACCAGGATCGAAAAGGCCACCTCTCGTCCCGACTGGCATTTCAGATATCCCGCATATCCACGCACCCTTTCCAAGGAACCGCTTTTACAGCGCAGGGTCTCCCCGGGGAAATCTGCTGTCGCGAAACTTCCCAGTGTGCCATTCCCCGCCGAGGGCAGGGTCGATCTGAAAAGAACGCCGTTTTTGCTGCCATGCATATACTTCAGCACTTCCACGAGGAAGCGCGAAGAAACGGCATTATACCGCGATAGCCCGCTCCCGTCCTCCATGAATAGCGGCTCCACGATCCCCTTTTCCTCCCAGAAACCGGAAATGACCTGTAACCCCTCTTCCATCCTGCCCCTGGTGCTTTGCTCATACGCCACCTGCATAACCAAGTGTTCTGTAAACAAATTGACGCTTTTGTGATTTATCAGCGTGATAATCTCTTTCAAAGGAGGTGACCATACCGTGGTAAGCAATGTGAATTCCTGCTTCTTATCGGTCACCCGGAGGGAACCCAGGAGCGTGATCCCTGATCCGGCAAGGTTTTCCAGAAGAAATTGCCCGAAATAACGGGGAGGTTCCGGCATGGAAGCTTTCACCTCAAAAGCTTTCCTCCCGGCAGGAATGGATCCCCTGATCACACGTCTTTCACCCCAGGGGCTTCCATAGACATAGGCAAGATCACGGTTTACGGAAGAGGATTTCAGCTCATTCTGCCATGACAACCACGGAAGGTCGGGAAACGTACGGATCAGGTCAACCGGTTCCCCTGTCTTCTGAGGAGAGTTAAACCAAAGATGAATCATGTTGTCGGCAAAAGTAAGAGCGGATGGCCCCGCACCATAATAATTGCCGATATCCTCCCAAGCCCAGCTGCCAGGCGCCACGTACCCGTCATATGCCGAAACATCAATGACCAGATCACCCGTGACGGTCACAATGCCTTCTTTCTTCAGTGCTTCCGTAAAATGACGCGCTATAGCCTCAGGCGCCAAACTGTCGCCAAAGGCGGCGCTTCCCAGGGTAGGATCCCCCATCCCCCTGACCACAAGGTTTCCTTTCAGCATGTTTTCATGGCGCACAGTTTGCCCGGAAAACCCAAATTCGGTCTGAAACCGGTAATCAGGCCCCAGAATCTCCAGCGCAGCGGCAGTGGTTATCACCTTCATCGTCGAAGCCGGCGACAGCAACTGCCCGGCACTCTCCGACATCAAAACCCTTGACCCGTCTAAATCTGAGACATAAATACTCACGCCCGAACCCTTTAACGCAGGATCTGTCGTAAAATTCCGCACCAACCTGTGGTTTTGACCTTGCGCAACAGCAAATTGAACCCCCGGGATTAACCACAAACAAATAAAAATCCGTAATTTCACAGATATATATTTAAACTGATTCTTTTACATTTTTCCATGTAAAACTAATAAATTTCCTGGGGAAGACCCCACTGCCATTCTTCGCTGCAGGGGTTTTCCCCGGAAATCGTACGCTTGACCATTTTTTCCCGGACTTTTAAATGACAAGCCATGAACATCAAAGGAAAAGCGAACATTCTGAGGATTTACATCGGGGAATCGGATACATTGAACGGTCATCCCCTGTATGAAGAGATCCTGCATGCGGCCCACAACGCCGGACTTGCGGGGGCATCGGCATTTAAAGGAATCCTGTCATTTGGCGCCAGCCATTCCCTGCATACCCTGAAAACCTTCGCCATGTCGGGAGATCTGCCTGTATTAATCGAAATCGCGGATACCAGAAAGAATATTAAAGCCTTCTGTCCACAGTTGTTTAAAATGATGGATGAAAGCAAAAAGGGAGGATTGGTAACAATCCAGAAAATCAGTGTGCTCCGGTACCGGCTTGAAGAGAAATTCAACCAGTTCACCTCTTTCTGACCCGGAAACTGACATTAACTTCAGGTTAAAAGAGGTGGAAAAAACAATTATCATATCTTTGCAGACCACGAAAAGTGCTATTTTCGTTGTTTTCAACAAGAAAATAAATTAACTATTTAAAACCATCAATATGCTTATCAACAATGTATTAGGAAGAGAGATCCTGGATTCCCGCGGGAATCCGACCATTGAGGTTGAAGTGACCCTGGAATGTGGTGCCGTAGGGCGAGCTGCTGTACCCTCCGGAGCATCGACAGGAGAGAACGAGGCCCTTGAGCTTCGCGACAATGACAAAGGCCGTTTCCTCGGGAAAGGAGTCCTCAGGGCTGTGGAAAATGTAAATACCATCCTCCGGAAGGAGATAATCGGTATGGATGCATCAGATCAGGTTGCCGTTGACAAAAAGATGATTGAACTGGACGGCACGAAAACCAAGTCCAGCCTGGGTGCGAATGCTATTCTAGGAGTTTCGCTTGCGGTTGCCAAAGCTGCTGCTGAATGTATGGGCATGCCCCTTTACCGCTACATCGGGGGAACCAATGCGAAAACCCTGCCCGTTCCCATGATGAACATCATCAATGGCGGAAGTCATTCTGACGCTCCGATTGCATTCCAGGAGTTCATGATCAGACCCATCGGGGCGACCTCGTTCCGGGAAGGACTCCGGATGGGGGCGGAAGTTTTTCATCACCTGAAGAAGGTATTGCATAACCGCGGGCTCAGCACGGCGGTCGGGGATGAAGGCGGTTTCGCCCCCGCTTTGAAAGGCACGGAAGATGCCCTGAACAGCATCATCGAAGCCATCAAAAATGCAGGATACAAACCGGGACGCGCCTGTGAAGGCGGAGATATATCCATCGCCCTCGACTGTGCTGCTTCTGAGTTTTTCAAGGACGGGACCTATGACTATTCCAGGTTCGAAGGAGCCTCCGGAGCCAAAAGATCGGTCGCACAACAGGTCGATTATCTTGCCGAACTGGTTGCCAAATTCCCCATCGATTCCATCGAAGACGGAATGGCGGAAAACGATTGGGACGGATGGGTCGCACTTACCAAACGGCTGGGGGACAAAATCCAGCTTGTTGGAGATGACCTTTTCGTTACCAACATCGAATACCTCCGGAAAGGGATCGAACTGGGAGCCTGCAACTCTATCCTGATCAAGGTCAACCAGATCGGAACCCTTACCGAAACCCTGGATGCCATCGAAATGGCCCACCGTGCCGGCTATACCTCCGTCACCTCCCACCGCTCAGGCGAAACCGAAGATTTCACCATCGCCGACATCGCCGTGGCTACCAACAGCGGACAGATAAAAACCGGTTCCCTCAGTCGTTCCGACCGCATGGCCAAGTACAACCAGCTCCTCAGGATCGAAGAAGAATTGGGATCAGCCGCTGTCTATGGATACAAGAAAGTGCTGAAAAAATAATCATCAGGAATTATCTCACAAAAAAAGCCGGTAAACAATCCGGCTTTTTTTGTGCTTCGGCGCAACAGGTCATGGATTGAGCTGCTTCTTCTCCATCTTCCCCCGCAACAGGTAGGATGCCACCAAGGCCAAACCACCGAAAATCAGAATCATGGAGAAATAACATGCTCCCGAAGGGAATTCTGAATAGAGCTCCAACAAAGCACCTGCCAGGATCCCGATGGCACTGCCAATCATGAACAATCCCCATTTGAAAGTTAAATATTCGTTGGTTTTGAAGGTACGGGGTTCCCTCTTGAACAGCCGGGGATCGGCCCCCTTCTCAATCATCGCCATCCGCTCCTTGTGACGCGTGGAAAAGATTACATACACAATGGCAAAGACCGTCAAAAAAAAAGAGACTGAGATTACGATAGGTTCCATAATAAACTACATTTTAATTGTTACTGATTTGTTACTGTCGGTGATTTGACGCCATGACCTCTGTTCGGTTACAACTTCCGGCCCGGAAAAAACATCCCTCCGATCTGTAACCCGCCGGCATGTTTTGCGTCCAATAAGTTGATGACAACGACCGAAGAACTACAGATCATTGAACAGGTGAGGCAGGGAGATACCAACGCCTTTGGTTCCCTGGTAGTAAAATACCAGGATGTGGTTTTTTCAATGGCGCTGAAAATCCTCAGGAACAGGGAAGATGCCGAAGAAATCGCCCAGGAAGCTTTTATAAAAGCGTTCAGGTCACTACATGGCTTCAGGGGAGATTCAAAGTTTTCGACCTGGTTGTACACCATTACATACAATACCTGCATTACCCACACCCGGAAGAAGAAAAATCCCGCATCCCGGACGGAGGAGATCCCGGATGCCGATGACGAAGCCGGAGTGGTGTTTGGTGAATTTCCGGAGGAATTGCGTCTGCTGCAGCTCGAAGCTGCCATGAAACAACTCCCTGAGGAAGAGTATATGCTGATCCTCCTCTATTATTACGATGACCAGGATATCAGGGAAATCTGCCGGATTACCGGATTCACGGAGAGCAATGTCAAAGTGAAGCTTTATCGGGCAAGGAAAAAACTTCATGATCTGATGTGTAAGTCAATGAAAAATGAAACGATATGGCAATCATGAATCAGGAAGAACAACATAATGAATTAAGAAAGATGATCCGGGAAATCAGGATCGAATCGCCGGGGCCTGCATTTTCACATCAGGTGATGGAAGCCCTCCTGGCTGAAGAAAAGAGGGAAAAAACGGCTTTTGTCACCGAACCCATCCTGGGAAAGAATTTCTGGATCCTCACCCTGCTTTTCATCCTGCTACTAATGATATTTTTGATTTTCGGAAGAACCTGGTCGCCGGGATCGGAATCGGCAATAACGATGATGCTCCGGTGGATCACCCGTTATGGAAGCCTGTTTTTCGGGGACTTTTGGTCGCTTTTCCTCCAAAAGGCAGGAAATATACCTGTCATTTCGGCCGCCATATTTCTGGCGGTAACTATCCTGACGCTGGCCGACCGGTTTCTGCCGGAAAAGAAAAAGGAGGTTACAAAGATGATCTCTGAATAAGATGGACTGTCACATCTAAAAACATACTTCCTGGTTCAGGTAGCGGGTGACATATTCACTGACTCCGCTCTCCAGGCAGGTAAAGGGCCGGGAATAGCCGATTTCGCGGAGTTTCTGAATGTCAGCTTCCGTAAAATACTGATAACGGCTTCTCAGATCGCACGGAGTATCAACGAATTCTATTTCAGGAGTACGGTTCATGCTTTCAAAAACCGCTTTGGTAAGGTCAAGGTAGGTTCTTGCTTTCCCCGTCCCCACATTGTAAATACCCGGATGTTTCTGGTTCTCAAGGAAAAATAGCATTACCTCAGCGATATCATCAACGTAAATGAAATCCCGCTTCTGCTCTCCGTCGGGGATGTCGGTGCGGTGTGAACGGAAAAGTTTCATGCCTCCCGTATCCCGTATGGTCTGGAAAGCATGCAAAACCACCGATGCCATTCGCCCTTTGTGATACTCATTGGGGCCGTAAACATTGAAGAACTTCAATCCCGCCCAGAATTGGGGTGTGTTTTTCTGATTCAGAACCCAAACGTCGAAATCATGTTTTGACCAGGCATACAAATTCAGGGGTTGCAGCCGTGAAATTTGATTGTGGGCATCTGAAAAACCCTGCTCCCCGTTCCCGTAGGTTGCTGCCGAAGATGCATACACCAGGGGAACCCGGTAATCGGTACAGGCTTTCCACAAATTCTGCGAATATCTGAGATTCAGGGTTTCATAACTTTCAGGCTCCTGGCCGATGGTATCGGTACGCGCCCCCAGATGAAAGACCATCTCCACCTGTCCGCTGTTCTTCCGGAACCACTCAAAAAAATCTTCCCGATCGACAAGGCTGGCATATTCCTTAAACTGAAAATTGCGTTCTTTGGCAGGGTCATCATACCGGTCAACCAACACGAGATTGGCAAATCCGGCCCGGTTCAGCTTCCCAACAAAATAACTGCCAATGAAACCTGCGGCTCCCGTAACAACGATCATTCTATTATACAGTTTGGTTCAGTACTCATTTCCTTCTCCGGAATAAAGATCGCCACCATAATTAAACTAAATGTTACCTTTATTATTGTAGCACTCACAATATTTTTATTCTTCCAGCAGGAAATCCACGGGAAGTTCTGGGATAATCCGACATTTTGTCGCTTCACGAAACAGGGTGGAGATTGCAAGGATACCCTCCTCCCCCAGGCTCACAGTAAAATCATTCACGTAAAGGCTGATATGCTGCCTGATGA
The DNA here is from genome assembly GCA_002304925.1 of Prolixibacteraceae bacterium UBA1413. GTDB lineage: Bacteria > Bacteroidota > Bacteroidia > Bacteroidales > Prolixibacteraceae > UBA1413. The sequence goes on along the minus strand of DBPT01000001.1, from coordinate 140,610 downwards.
CATGCTCTTCCATGGATCGGGCAAATTTCTTTACGAAGAATGCCGATGACTCAGGATGTGCCAATGCATACACAACACTTCGTTTTATCACCCGGTCGATTTTCTTCCTGAGGGGAAGTGCCAGACTGCGGTCGGCTGCAATTCCCCCGAGCGGGATGGGCAGTCCCGTCTTCGCTTCCCAAAGAGCCCCCAGATCGGCAATCTGTTCCAACCCTTTTTGCTGATATGTAAACCGGTTTTCATGGATAATGACGCCGGCATCGGCTTCCCCCCGAAGCACAGCATCTTCTATGTCTGAAAAGAGGTACATCTGTTTTGAAACGGCTTCCGGGAAAAAAATCGAAAAGAGCAGGTTAGCCGTTGTATACCTTCCCGGGATCGCAATGGATGAAGTGCCTGACAGGGAAGCGGGAAGCGGTGGCCTGCCAATCACGAGAGGCCCGTTTTTCCTCCCCAGGGCGCTGCCGGCTTGAAACAGACTGTAATTCCGCGCTACATGAGCATAAGCGTGGTAACTCAGTTTTGTGATCTGAATATCGTGGAGAAATGCCCTTCTGTTCAGCTCTTCCACATCGGCCATCACCACATCAAATGACAGTCCCTCGGTATCCACTTTGCCGTGAACCATCGCATCAAAAACAAAGGTATCGTTGGGACAGGTTGAAAATCCCAGAGTCAGTCTCATCCCCGAAAATTTGCCGCAAATTTAGCAAAATCAACCTACCTTATCAGGAAGCTCCCTTAAAACCTTCAAAACTGCATTTCTCAGGTTTTCAAGAGCCAGCGGAATATCCCACCGTGAAAGACTCCTTGGCGCTACCATGTTCGAAATGGCCCTGATTTGAAGGCAAGGAACTCCATACCAACGGCACACAAAGAAAACGGCTGCCCCTTCCATACTCTCCACACTCGCCGAAAACCTGTTTTTCAACTTGACAATCGATGTTTCGCAACCATGGCTTATGTTCGAAGTGATCCCCTTCACCCCGGGAAGAAAACCGGCCAAACCATGCCCGTCAGCCTTCAGCATCCTGTTTTCGAAAGGGAATTCATCGGGATGCAAAAAACCACTGTCAAAAAGGGTTAAAAACTCATTTTCCTTTTCAATACCCAGATCCGCAAACTCCTCCTCGGTGACGTTCACCACGTCGCCAATCTTAAAATGGTCCGTTAAACTGCCTGCAAGCCCCACATTGATAACCATCGGACAATTGTTAGCCGACAGGTGATGGGTGAGGAAAAAAGTGGTAAACGCTGTACCGATACCCGTAATTAAAAGGTCAAAATGGAACCCGTCCAATGCATAACGTCTCAGATTGTCAGCCCTTGCATCGATAAGGGTACACTCTTCCGTCAACAGTTTTACTTCCATATCGGTGGCTGCCACCAACAGCACATGACTGTCTTCCTGTTTTGTATCCATCTCTAATAATTCTATTCATTCATACTGATTTTATGAAAAAAGGTTAATCTTTGCAAATGATTTATTGATTCGGCGCTATGGAAGTCTCCTTAAACAACAATAACAGCAGTTATCAAAGAATAGACCGTTACGATCCGGCAAAACTGGCAGAAATCGCTCTCCACTATGAAAAGATCCTCTCTCTGCTTGGGGAAGACCCCCACCGCGAAGGACTTGTCAAAACGCCTCACCGGGTTGCCAAAGCCATGCAGTTCCTGCTTCAGGGATATGAAATGAATCCCGTCGACATCCTCAAATCCGCCATGTTCAAAGAGGATTACCGGCAGATGGTAATTGTCAAGGATATCGAGATTTATTCCATGTGCGAACACCATCTGCTCCCGTTTATCGGCAAGGCGCACGTGGCTTACATTCCCAACGGGTATATCACCGGACTGAGCAAGATTGCGCGGGTGGTGGATGTTTACGCCAGGAGGCTTCAGGTGCAGGAAAGGCTTACCTCTCAGATCAAGGAGTGCATCCAGGATACGCTGAAACCCCTGGGTGTGGCCGTGGTCATCGAAGCCCATCATCTCTGCATGCAGATGCGGGGTATCCAGAAACAACACTCTATCACCACTACCTCTGATTTTACCGGAGCTTTTGAACGTGTGGCCACCCGCGATGAATTCATCAAACTGATCGGGTCGAAACTCTCCTGATTCTCCATTTTTCCAAAGCCGCTTCAATCGCAGGTCCTGTGTGTTAAAACAGGATTTCTTCATTGTGGTTTTTCCCCGAAAATAGACAATAATCTGTTACCTCCCCACTGACCGGACTGAAGGAAATTCTGGGGAAAATGCAATGATTCTCCGGGAAAAAGTGTACTTTAAGGGTCCGATATTGAAATCTGTTGTATTTTACGATAAAAATCGGTAAAGATGAGCGAACCTGAGATTTTTGACAAGAAACCCGTTCGGGTGACCCTGGAACCGGGCACCTATTTCTGGTGTGCCTGCGGTTTGAGTACCAACCAACCCTTTTGCAACGGTGCGCACAAAGGAACGGGAATTACCCCGTTGAAATTTGAAATCGGGGAAAAAAGGGAAGCCTGGCTTTGTAATTGCAAGCATTCGGGCAACAAACCGTTTTGTGACGGCACACACAAAACACTTTAAATCTGTGTGCGTCAGAATAAAGGTCTGACATACTCCTTTCCCGCGTTACAAAGCGGACAACGGTAATTTTCGGGAAGATTGCCGAAGGGCGTACCCTGAGGGATTCCTTCGGAGGGATCCTCGTCTTCGGGGAGGTAATTGCAGAAAGAATTTATTATTTTTGCCAGCCAAACAACCGGCAGGAAGATAATTCTGATTTATGAAGTTTCTACACCCCGTATTTTTATTTGCTCTTTTCGCGGTGATCATTCCCATACTAATCCACCTGTTCAGCTTCAGGCGGTTTACGACGGTCTACTTCAGCAATGTGAATTATCTGAAAAACATCAGGAAAGAGTCCCGGAAAAAATCAAGGTTAAAAAACCTGCTGATCCTGCTTTCGCGGATTTTGGCCATCTCCTCCCTGGTGTTTGTTTTTGCACAGCCTTACCTGCCGTCAGAAAACAGGACCGCCGCCCGGACCAACGGTACTGTTGCGGTTTATATCGACAATTCCTTCAGCATGAATGCACTTTCGACAAGGGGTCAGTTGCTGGAATTCTCGCGCAACAAAGCCATTGAAATTGCAGGAGCCTATCCTCCCGATACACGCTTCATGCTGATCACCAATGATTTGATGCCCCAGCATCAGCACATTTTCAACAGGGAACAATTCATCCGTCAGGTCAGTGAAATCGGGAGTTCTCCAAAGTCCCTCAACCTGTCACGCATCAGCGACCGGTTAACCCTGAATGCAGAGCAAATAGGGACCGGAGCTGATATGACAGCTTATTTCATCAGTGATTTTCAGTCGGGGACCACCGATCTGGAAGATTTCAAAGAAGATTCAGGCAGAGTAAACTATTTTCTTCCCGTGACCCCGGAAATTACCGCCAACCTGTACATTGACTCCTGTTGGATGGAATTTCCGGCGCATAAGCTGGGACAGGAAGAGAGGCTTCAGGTTAAGGTGATAAACCGTTCTAAGGAAGTATACCAGAATCTCCCCGTCAAATTTTACCTGAACGATACCCTGAAGGCACTCGGCAACTTCAACATTGAAGCCGGCGGAGAGCAGGTTGTGGAATTGAAATATATGAACATAAACAGCGGAATTCAGTCGGGTTATGCTGAAATCTCTGATTATCCGTACGTCCATGACAACAGTTATTACCTGAACTACACGGTCCAACCCTCACTGAAAGCCCTTGCCATATATGATTCGGGACCTGAAACCCGATCAGGGATGCCTTACCTCCGCGCCCTCTTTTCTGGGGATGACTATGTCATTTTTGAGGAGGCTTCATCAGAAAATCTCCAGGTAAGCAGGCTCGGCAGCTACAATACAATTTTCCTTGTCAATATGAAATCACTGAGTTCCGGAATCATCGGTGAGTTAAAAAAGGCTGCTGAAAACGGGGCTACGGTGGTATTTTTTCCCGAAACCGACGGAAAGACTGAAAGCTACAATAACTTCCTCGGCATCCTGAATGCCAACAGGATTACAGGAATTGACACCGCCCGTCAGAATATTTCAGGCATTGAATGGCGGCACCCCGTGTACGATCAGGTTTTCAGGAATATTACCGAGGATGCCGATCTTCCCCGGATTTACGGTAGTTTTATCTTCTCGGAAGATACCAGGATCCCTGAAACGAAGCTTCTCTGGTTCCGGAACAAGGCCAAAGCTGTTGCCATTCAGCCAGCCGGCGATGGAAACCTGATTGTTTTCAGCTTCCCCCTCTCTCCTGAAAATGATGAATTTGCACGGCACATTCTCTTTGTTCCCACCCTCTACAGCCTGGTAATCAACAGCCTTCCCCGACAAAAAATAGCTTACACCATCGGCAGGGAATCGCAGGCGACACTCAGCAGACAAAACATCGCGGAAGTATCATCCATCACCATAAAAACGCCTGCGGAACAGGAATTTATACCTGAATATTCGGTGTCGGAAGGAAACAGGTTGAAGATTATGCTGAATGATTTTTTCAGCATCGCCGGACATTACCGGGTGACCGCCGGGGGCACTGTCGCAGATGCCATTTCCATGAATTATGACCGGAAAGAGTCCGATCCTGCCTGCCTCTCCCCCGGAGAGATCATCGCTGCCATCGACAGGTATCATCTGAAAAACACAATGGTGATTGAAGAGGGTGACCGCCAGTTTTCAGAAATTCTCAGCGAAATTTACGATGGCATGAAACTATGGAAATGGTTCCTTGCTTTTGCACTTCTCTTTCTGACCGCCGAAGCCCTGATCGTGCGGTTTTGGAAATAAAACCCTTTTTGGTTCCCTGAAAACACCCCCAGCGGAATGACCAAAGATCATATATTCTATAACATATGACCCTGGTGACAAATGTCTTTTGTAATCCGTCAAATAAATCGTATATCTGCATTTAAATCCTTAAAAACAGAAGTATGAGTAAAATGACATCACATGATTTTATAGAACGTGAAGAGCGCTACGGGGCTCACAATTACCATCCGCTTCCGGTGGTTTTGGAAAAGGGCGAAGGTGTTTTTGTCTGGGATGTCGAAGGGAATCGTTATTATGATTTTCTCTCCGCCTATTCCGCAGTCAATCAAGGGCATTGCCATCCCCGGATCATCAAAGCCCTGACCGGACAGGCTTCCAAACTGACGCTGACTTCCAGAGCTTTTTATAACAATCTGCTGGGGGAATGGGAAGAGTATATGACGAAACTTTTCGGCTACGACAAGATGCTGCCGATGAATTCGGGGGCTGAGGCAGTTGAGACTGCCCTCAAACTCTGCAGGAAGTGGGCTTACAAAGTCAAAGGGATCCCACGTAATGATGCAAAAATTGCGGTGTGCGACGGGAACTTCCATGGGCGCACCATTACCATCATCTCCATGTCATCCGATCCCGATGCCTACAACGATTACGGTCCTTTCACTCCGGGATTTATTAACATCCCTTACAACGACATCGGAGCACTCGAAAATGCGCTGAAGGATCCGCATGTGGCGGGATTTCTCGTGGAACCGATCCAGGCCGAAGCCGGGGTATATGTTCCAGAGGACGGCTATCTTGCCAAAGCCGCCGAAGTTTGCAAAAAACACCAAGTTCTTTTTATTGCCGATGAAGTACAAACCGGGCTGGGCCGTACCGGTAAAATGCTCGCCTGCAACCACGAAAATGTGAGACCTGACATCCTCATCCTGGGGAAAGCATTGTCAGGAGGCACCTTCCCCGTGTCATGCGTCCTCGCCGACGATGAAATCATGCTGACCATCCGTCCCGGCGAACATGGCAGTACCTACGGGGGAAATCCCATGGCCGCCACCATAGCCATCACCGCACTCAACGTGCTGATCGACGAAAAAATGGCTGACAATGCGGAAAAACTGGGTGAGATATTCAGATCGGAAATGAAATCCATCCAGTCGGAGATGATTGAAACCGTAAGGGGGAAAGGACTTCTCAACGCTGTGGCCATAAAACCCGATCTTCCAAAATCAGCTTGGGATATCTGCCTGAGAATGAAAGAAAACGGAGTCATTGCCAAACCCACGCATGAACATATTATCAGGTTCACCCCGCCACTGGTGATCAACGAAGAACAGATACGCGATGCCATCGGCCTGATTAAAAAGTCTTTCCGGGAGATGGGGATCTGAAAACAAGGGCATCAATGGATGCCCTTGTTTTTTCTTACTATCTGAAAATCACTTGTATACAAAATCAAAAGCAACCCGTCGTTTATAAATCCCCCTGGCGGACGCTGGGAAAAATGGTAGGATCCCTGCACCAGATGCTCCGACGCATGCGGAATGCATGCCCGGAAATCCTTTCCGAAATCACTCAACGCCTTCCCGAAAAAGAAAGTTACGTCATACCCTTGCATGCTGAACTGGTTGGGTTCGGTCTTGAAATAATTTCTGAATTTATGTACAAAAGAACGCGTTACATTATTCTGATAATCAGGCCAATAGGGGGTCAGAAATTCCAGGCGTCCGTAATGAAAATGTTCCGGGTTGATGCTTTCAAACATCGGGAAACGGTTCGACCCGATCAATGTAACGTCAAAAGCCGCCGACAATGCCTTCATGTTGGAAACGGCAACACTGACTTCCGCTTCATTGTCAGAGGGGATGATGACCACATTCTTCCTTTCCTTCATCATGGCATTCCTGAGCCCGGTGTAACCATCCCTGCGGTAGTTCACCATCCTGACCGTTGATGCGTTGTGTGACGTATCGGCTTTTGCAAGCACGCCCTGAATCAACTCCTTCTCCTTTTGCGCATCATTCCCTGAACTTCCGGTTTCAAGCACGAGAATGTTACTGCTTTTATAGGCTGACACAACATATTTTGCTCTTTCAGCATCAATGAAATCACGGGAAGGATTGACCTGGAAAAACCAGGGGTTCCTGCTGCTTATTTCGTCGGAACCAGAAAGCGGAGAAACGACGGGAATCTTCCTGTTTATGGCAAAGTCGGCGATTTCCTTCTGCTCATTTGGGAATACGGGTCCGATAATAAGATCAGCACGATCGAGTTTCCCTGACGATACCAGGCTTTTCACTTTTGATGACCTCTGCTCGGTATCAAAAACATCCAATTCCGCTTTTATTCCCATCTGCCTCAAAGAATCTACAGCGAGTAAAACCCCTTCGTAGAAGTGGATAAAATTCTCACTGCTTCCCTGAAACCTGATATAACCTTCCGGTTTTGGTGTAACCTTTGCCGAGTCGTCCTGGTGCTCTGAATTACGGCCCGAAAGGAATTCAGCATTGAGATTGCGGTTCGATTCCAGCATGATCGGCAAAAGCACGGCAATGCGGACGGATCTGCCTGCATCGCGGTGTATGCCCTTGCATTCCGATGTGGCGGGTGCTCTTTCCTCAGTTTCATCTTTTACCAGTACCTGTGTTAGAGGTGATAAAATGCGAAGGGTATCCCCGATTCTGGGCGACCTGCTTGAGAGAAAGGGATTCCTTCTCTCAATGTCCTCAACAGCAACCTGGTATATGCCGGCTAACCCGTATAGTGTTTCACCGCTGGTGACAATATGAAAGATCTCATTTGATTCAGAAAGTGCTGAACCGCGTTCGGGAGTTTCAACGACCCGGGGAATCCGCAAGACGGTACCCGTTTTAAATGATTTTTCAAGGACAGGATTCAGCCTGACAAGATCTTCGGCGGTTATGTTGTACTTCCGGCAGAGCGAATAGAGGGTTTCTCCGGCTGAGATGGTGTGATTGACATATTCAGTTGTCTTATCCGCAGAAGTATCCGGTTTTGCCCCTCCTCTGGCAATGGTGAGCCTCATTCCCGACTTGAGTTCAGCTGCATGCGGATTTTGTTCTACAAGGGCTTCCACAGAAATGCCATATCGGCGGGATATTGAATAGAGGGTTTCTCCCGGCTGAACCCAGTGGGTTACCGATCCGCTACCTTCACCGGCAGCGGAAGGAAGGCGCTGTACCTGCACCCCGTCGGAAGTTATCCGCTGCGGAATCCTGATGGTTTCCCCCCGCCTGAGCTTTGAAAGCCCCGGATTGTATGCCAGAATTTCATCTATCGTCGCACCATACTTCCGGGAAATGAAATACAAGGTCTCTTTCCGCTGTACCTTATGCAGAATGATATGAATATCATATTGATCCGCGGGAGTCACTGCTTCGGGAAGAGCACTCTCTTTCTCCGGAATTTTCAGAACATCACCGGGTTTCAGGATACCTGTCGCCTGAGGATTATGCTTCGAAATCTCTTCCAGGGACACCTGATACCTTCTCCCAATGGAATAGAGGGTCTCCCCGGCTTTTACCCGGTGAATGACATAGCGCTGACCGGCTTCAACAATCTTTTTGTCCCCGGCAGATTCCTGAGCCTGAAGAGAAATCAGGAAACAACTCAAAAATAAGGCGATTAATAGTTGACGCACCATCATACATATTTTCTAACCAACGTTCTAATCAACGAAAATTGTTCCATCCGGAACCATCACAAAAGTAATAATAAATTTGTCGGTGATGGTTTGTCCCCTGACTAATCAACTCAACGCACCATGAGTTTTCCGTAAGTCACTGACTGAAAATAAACCTGTTGGTTTTTTTTTGCAGTTCTGCCGAGTTGGGATATCTTTGTTCCATTGATTCGACAGAATGTATGCAGGAAATAATCTTGATCCTTGATTTCGGGTCTCAAAGCACGCAGCTTATCGGGCTTCGCATCCGCGAACTGAATGTGTACTGCAAGATCCATCCGTTCAACCATTTTTATGAACCAGGAATACCCGCTGTGTTGGCACGATATTCGCAGTCCGTTTTGGCATTTCATATATAAACCGGGGCCACCTGAAATGTAGTTTTAACAATTTAATGTAACAGCAAAGGAGAACAACATGAAAGTAAAAAAGTTCTATACGCTCCTCTTCTTATCCATTTTCTTCCTGTTCCCGGGAAGGCATTCCCTGGGTCAGAGATCGCAGGAAAACACGCTGAAATTCGGAAGGTTGCTCAGGCTTGTAGAATCCTATTACGTCGACACCACAAATCTGGAACGCCTTACGGAGAAAGCGATCACCTCGCTGCTTCAGGAGCTGGATCCCCATTCCGTATACATTTCAAAGGCTGAAGTGGACAAAATGAATGAACCCCTGAAAGGCAACTTTGAAGGGATAGGCATATCCTTCAACATTTACAGGGACACCCTTCTGGTCGTCTCCGTAATTCCCGGAGGTCCTTCCGAAAAGAACGGCATCATTCCGGGCGACCGCATTCTCTATATAGACGGGAAAAATGTGGCAGGAATAGGACTCACCAACAATGACGTATTTGAAAAACTGCGTGGAGAGAAGGGAACCACCGTGTTGGTCAGAATTCAGCGCAAAAATGTGGGAGAGTTGCTTGATTTCACCATTATCCGCGATAAAATTCCGATCAACAGCCTCGATGCCTCCTATATGCTCGATAAGGAGACTGGCTATATCAAGCTCAACCGGTTTTCGGCCACGACAATCGAAGAATTCAGGACCGCCATTACGGCATTGCAGAAAGAGAAGATGAAGAACCTGGTCCTGGATCTTCGCAACAACGGAGGAGGGTATCTCCAGGCAGCCACCGACCTGGTGGAAGAATTCCTCTCCGCGGGAAAAATGATTGTTTACACCGAGGGGCTCAACAATCCGCGGAAAGAATACAAAGCCACCAACAGCGGTGCCTTTGAAAACGGCAAACTGGTCATCCTGGTGAACGAAAATTCAGCCTCGGCCAGCGAAATTGTTGCCGGCGCCATCCAGGACTGGGATCGCGGCGTCATCATCGGAAGGAGATCCTATGGCAAAGGATTGGTGCAACAGCCTTACTATCTTACCGACGGATCAATGGTCAGACTGACCACCGCCCATTATTACACCCCCAGCGGCCGGTGTATTCAGAAACCTTACGAAAACGGGGTGGAAGATTACCGCACCGACTACGAGAAAAGGATGAAAAGGGGGGAAATGTTTTACGCCGATAGTATCTCCTTCCCTGACTCACTGAAATACAAAACTCTGGAAACAAACCGCACCGTTTATGGCGGTGGCGGAATCATGCCCGATATCTTTGTCCCGATGGATACCTCCTCCCTGTACCGTTACATTAACCGCTTGCAAAGGAGCAACATAACTTACAACTATACCCTTGACTATTTGGACCAGAACCGCTCCGGCCTGCTGAAGACATACCCTGATTTCCGGAAATTCCTCGACAATTTCACCCCCGGCGACAATATGATAGAGGCCATCGTCGCTTCCGGGGAAAAGGAAGGTATTCCCCGTGACCAGGAGAGCCTTGAGTTTACCCTTCATTTGATAAAGAAGGAAATCAAGTCATACTTGGCCCGGAACCTCTATGCTGCTGAAAACTTCTATGAGGTTTACAACCAGGATGATGATATGATCAAAAAAGCTCTGGAAGTCATCCTCGACAACAATCAGTATAACCAGCTGCTGGTAAGCTTCGATTAAATTTTCCATCATGCTTCAAATGACAACCAGCTGGCTTTCTGACAATTACATCGAATTATCGGGGGCACTGCTGGGACTTGCCTATATCATTCTCTCAATCCGCCAAAACATCCTGACCTGGCCGGCCGGATTACTCTCCTCCCTGCTTTACATAGTGGTCTTTTTCAACGCGAAAATATATGCCGCCATGGGTCTGCAGGTATACTATGTGGGCATGAGCTTCTACGGATGGTATTTCTGGCTCATGGGCCGCAAGGAAGAGCCGGCGGGAAAAGTCCCGGTCACCAACCTTACCGGCAGGCAGGGAATGATTATATCGATGGTGGCACTTCCCATTTTCGGTCTCATCTTTCTCCTTCTCAGAAGGTTTACCGACTCCCCTGTTCCGTTCATGGACTCCCTGATATCCACCCTGGGCATCATGGGGACCTGGATGCTGGCCCGGAAAATCCTTTTTAACTGGATCATCTGGATCGTTTCGGACCTGTGCGCCACCTTTCTTTACATGTCAAGAGGACTGTGGCCGACAACCTTCCTTTACATGGTTTACCTCTCACTGGCCGTATACGGATATGTCACCTGGAAACGCAGCATGTCTCAGCAGGGATGAAGGAATTGAAGAAACCTAAAATCGTTGTGATCACCGGCGCGGAATCGACAGGCAAGTCACAACTGACAAGGCAATTGGGACTTCATTTTTCGGCACCTGTCAGGATGGAGTACGCCCGTGAATACCTCGAAAAATCGGGACCCCACTACACGTACGCTGATGTTCTCCACATCGCCGGCATTCAACGGACACAAATGGAGGAAGCCACCACCCTCGATGCTGACTTCGTTTTCTTCGACACCTGGCTCATCATTACCAAAGTATGGATGGAAGTGGTTTTCGGCAATGTTCCCTCCTGGATCCCTGAAATGCTGTCGCGGTCGCACGTGGACCTGTTTCTCCTGTGTGCCACCGATTTGCCGTGGGAACCCGATCCGTTGAGGGAAAACGGGGGTGAGATGCGGGAAAAACTGACCGGCATTTACCGGGCTCACCTTGACGCATATGGGTTCCGCTATGGAATTGTGTCGGGCAGCGGAGAGGAAAGGTTTCAGAACGCGTTGCAAATAATCGGTCAGATCGTTTAAAGTTTCGTCAACTTACCCTATTTTTATTGAAATTATGATTATGAATATTGCAAGGGATATCACCGGGCTTATCGGGAGGACCCCGATGGTGAAACTGAATAGGATTGCTGCCGGGATAGAGGCCATCGTGCTGGCCAAGCTGGAATCCTTTAATCCGGGCGGTTCGGTCAAGGACCGTCTGGCACTGGCCATGATCGAATCGGCTGAAAAGGAGGGACGCATCGACGGGGAGACCCTGATCATTGAGCCTACGAGCGGCAATACCGGGATCGGACTGGCGATGGTATGTGCTGTCAGGGGGTATCCCTTGACCATTGTTATGCCTGAAAGCGTAAGTATGGAAAGGAGGGTGCTCATCAGGGCCTATGGTGCAAACCTGGTACTTACTTCCGCCGGGGGAGGTATGCAGGAAGCTATCGATAAAGCGATGGAATTGGCTTCCCGAACTGAAAAATCCTTTATTCCCATGCAATTCAGCAATCAGGCCAATGCCTGCATGCACCGCCTGACCACCGCAATTGAAATATGGAACGACACCGGCGGTAACGTGGATTTTTTTGTGGCCGGATCAGGGACCGGTGGGACCATCACCGGGGTATCTGAAATCCTGAAACAGAAAAATCCGGATCTCCGCAGCATCGTGGTGGAGCCTCTGACTTCACCCGTACTTTCGGGAGGATTGCCGGGAGAACATAAAATCCAGGGCATTGGTCCCGGTTTTATTCCCGAAGTACTGAATACCTCCGTCTATGATGAAGTAATCAGGGTCTCCGACGACGCAGCATTCGAATATGCCCGTAAATTGGCCGCCGAAGAAGGGATTCTGGCAGGAATCTCTTCGGGGGCCAACTGCCATGCAGCCCTGCAGGTGGCAGGAAGAGCTGAAAACAAAGGAAAAACAATTGTCTTTGTAGTATGCGACACCGGCGAAAGATATATCAGCACAACCCTGTTTAACCGCGACCAACATGGATGACGTATATTATAACAACATCGTTAACAAGGCCATCCGGGATCTTTCAGACCCCGGATCCTATAACATGGTATGCCATGAACACCGGCTGGGAGAGCCAATGCCTTCCCCCTTTAAACTGAGGAGGATTATCGAATTGATCCGGGAAATCATTTTCCCGGGTTATTTTGGGGAGACGTCACTGCGGGCCGGAACCATAACCCATTACATGGGCGTTTATGTGGACGAGTTGCTTGACCTGCTCCCTCAGGAAATCCTGGCTGGCATATGTTTTGATTGCCAGGAGAACGGGGCGCGGGACCTTCATGAACATGGAAAGAATGCTTTGCTTGCGGCCCACGAAATGATCAGATCTTTGCCTGAGATCCGGAGAAAAATGGTCAGGGATGTGGAAGCCATGTATGTGGGGGACCCTGCGGCAAAAAGTTATGGCGAAGTGATTTTCTGTTATCCCGCCATCAGAGCCATTACAAATTACAGGATAGCACACCGCCTTTTCGAACTCGGTGTTCCGCTGATTCCCCGCTTTATCAGTGAAATGGCACACAGCGAGACAGGAATCGATATTCATCCCGAAGCATCCATCGGAGATTATTTTGCCATCGACCACGGCACCGGTGTGGTCATCGGATCTACCTGCATCATCGGGAATCATGTCAAAATATATCAGGGAGTCACCCTGGGGGCCAAAAGCTTTGAACTCGACGAACACGGAAACCCGGTAAAGGGAATCCCCCGGCATCCCATCGTCGAAGATCATGTTGTCATCTATGCCGGAGCGACCATCCTGGGCCGGATCACCATCGGAAAGAATTCGGTGATCGGAGGGAACGTATGGGTCACCCGGAGTTTGCCCGCCAATTCAAAAATCGTCCAGATCAGGCCCGGAGAAAACAGTTTTGCCAACGGCACCGGAAAATAAATCCTTTCACTAATTCTCACTGTTTGGAAACGTACACCCTAACTGCAAAAACATTGGAAGGACTGGAAGAAGTCCTTGCTGAAGAAATCAGCGCCCTTGGCGGAAAAGAGATTACACCCGGCATACGCGCCGTCAGTTTCCGTGGAGACAAAGGCATGGTTTACCGGGCGAATTACCGGCTGCGGACTGCCATCAGGATATTCCGGCAAATCAATGCCTTCAACTTCTCCAACCTGGACGACTTCTTCATCAAATGCCTGAAAATAAAATGGGAACAATTCATGAAGCTGAACGACACCTTTGTGGTCCAAAGTACGGTCATGCAGTCAGCGTTGTTTAAAAACTCCATGTATGCCTCGCTGAAATTAAAAGATGCGATTGCGGACCGCTTCAGGCAGAAGACAGGAAGCCGGCCCAGTGTCGATACCGCCGAACCCGACGTAATTTTTCATATCCACATATCGGGGCAAAACTGCATCATCAGCCTCGACAGTTCGGGTGAATCGCTCCACAAGCGCGGATACCGGCAATCACAGGGTGATGCCCCCCTCAACGAGGTGCTCGCTGCCGGCATGATTCTGCTCTCAGGATGGAAGGGGAATTGCGACTTTATGGATCCGATGTGCGGATCAGGTACCCTCCCCATTGAAGCCGCACTGATCGCCAAAAATATCCCCCCCGGGAAATTCAGGAAATCGTTTGCTTTCATGAACTGGTCCGATTTTGAACCGGAGTTGTTTGAAAAAATCAAAGGAGAAACAACGCTGTCGGAATTCACCCACCATATCTATGCCTCCGACATTTTAACCAAAAATGTGCTGTCAGCAAAAACCAATGCCCGGAATGCCAGGGTTTTTAACCTGATCTCTTTTGATGTGTCCGATTTCGCAAAAGTGGAAATGAAATCCGAAAAGAGCGTTATTATGATGAATCCACCCTACGGGGAAAGGATCAGACATGATAACCTGGAGCATTTGTACCAGATGATCGGTGAAAGGCTAAAACATCATTTCACGGGACATAGTGCCTGGATCCTTTCTGCCTCCCCTGAAATGCTGCAAAAGATCGGACTGCGGCCGTCAGAAAAACACAGGCTGTACAACGGCGCCATGGAATGTAGTTTTCAGAAATATGAACTTTTCGTAGGAAAGCGGAAACAACTGGTGATCAAAAGGAAGCTAAACAAAAAAGGGTAGAATTCTGCATTCCACCCTAATCCCATTCTCCGGAAAAGCATCTTCATTTAATCTTCTCGCGTATCGTAAACATCAATATCTTTGGTTTTCGTTTTTTCGCCTTTATTACCACCCCTGATCCTGTACATCTCTTCTGTATTCAATTCTTCCATATGGTTCGATTCATAAAAACTGTTCATTTTCAGGGTTCTTTTCGAATTTTTCATGGCTTACATCATTAAACGTTTAATTTTAATTTTTACATTCACTCTTTATTATATTCTGTAAACAAATGAAAGGTAACCCATAGATGTGAAGTTTTTTTTCAGAAAAAAATCAAATAATCTTTATACATTTGATTTTATGAACTTTAAAACTTCAGCAAAAAGAATCCTGTTAACCTTTTTTATGTTTCTTCCGGTGTTTTGCACTTCCCGGACTGAATACAGCCGTGATGACAGTCTGAAGGCCGTGCAATTTCACCGTGAAGCCATGGAATTTGCGTTGAAGGGAGAGCCGGAAAAAGCGCTTGAGTTTTTCAAAAAGAGCCTGGAATACCGTAAAAGAGTTTTCGGGGAAAACCATTACCGGCTGGGGAGTACCTATATGGGCATGGCAATACAGTATAAAAACCTGTTGCAGTATGACAATGCCCACCAATACTTTTTGTTGGCTGAAAAAATGTACCTGTACAATGCCCCTGAAAATGATTCCCGGCTGGGGGATATTTATACGAACATCGGCAACTATTACCGGCAAAAGGGAAATCTCAGCGAAGCAATCCGGTATCACGAGAGAGCGGTTTATATTTACGAACATTCGCCCGACAAATTTAACAGGGAGAATTATGTGTCGGCGATATATAACCTGGCCAATTGTTATCATCAGATCAACATGGATGAGAAGGCGTTGCAGCTGGCCACCCAGCATCTTCCGACAGGTCCGGTCAGCCAGCAAATTCAGTACATGAGACTGATAGCCAGCATTTTCACATTCACTGGTCAGCCAGGTAAAGCAAAAACGATGCACCATGAAATGATCAGGCTGATATTGAAGGAAAACGGCAGGGAAGATCTCAGTCTGGCCGACCAGTATCTTATTTATGCCCAACTTCTGAATGTAATGTCAGAACATGATTCTGCACTGAATTACCTTGGCAAAGCAGAAAAAATCTACCGGCTTTACCGGAATACGCGGGGTGAAATCGGAGAAGTTTACAATGCCACCGGTAAAGCTTATGCATCTAAAATGATAGAATCCTCCTCCTTTGAGCATTTTCAGATGTTAAAAAGGGAAAACCTGCTTAACGCATTGTCCTGGTATAAAAAAGGTCTGGAAGTCATCAATCCACCCGGGGAGAGCATTATGCCCGGAGCCGATGTGAATTTCAGGAGCAATTTCCCCGCCCTGACGCTCCAACTCCTGCAAAACTCGGGAATATGCTGTCAGCAGCTGGCCGGCCTGGCTTCGGCACAGGCGCATGGTGAAAAAACGGAATTTCTGTCAGAAGCCTTGAATTATTATTCTGCGGCGAGTGACATGGTGGGATATTTGCGTACCGGGTTTGTCACCGAAGAGAGTAAAAGTCTTATCAGTGAACTGGAGCAGGACATTTTTGTCTGCGCCATTGAGTCGGCCTATGAATTGCATGAGATAACCGGAAATATCCGTTGGGCAGAGGTTGCTTTCCACCATTCAGAAAAAAACAAAGCCGTCACCCTGTACGATCAGATCACTGAAATTGAATCCCGTTCCGGACAACTGATTGCGGACAGCCTCATCAGGATGGAATCTACCTGCAACTCAAACCTGGCCTACTACCGTGAAAAGCTGTACGAAGAGAACATGCAGGAAAAACCCGATTCTGCCAGGCTGGCCAGCCTGAACGAACGGATTTTTAATAACGAACAGCAGCTCGTCAGAATCCGGGAATCCATGGAGGCGAACTACAGCGGCTATTATCAGATGAAATACAAAGTCAGACCGCTTACTTTCGACGCTGTCAGAAAAAGACTCCGGAAAGATGAAGTGCTGCTTTCCTATACTTTAAATCCCGGCAGGGGCAGTACTGAAGGTGAAATTTACATTATAGCCCTTTCGAAAAAAGATTACCATTTTGTCAGGCAGCCATTCCATCCGAAATACAGCGAACAGGTCCTGCAAATTTATGATTTTGTTTCTTCAACCGGCTTTCTGCTTACCGGGATTGAGGATTTCAGAACCTATTGTGAAGCGGCGAATGATCTTTATACCATCCTTTTCAAGCCGTGTGAAGATTTCATAAAGGGTAAAAAGATAACCATCGTCCCAGGGGGAATATTGAGCTATCTCCCTTTTGAGGCGTTGCTTGATGAGAAACCGGATCTGTCTATGATTCATTTTCACGATTTGCCCTATCTGATAAAAAGGTATACTATAAATTACGCATACTCTGCCGTTTTACTCCATGATGTCACAAACGGATTACGTTTAAAGAAAAAGAAAACGATCGCTTTTGCTCCTTCGTATGATGATGACGATCTTTTCCCGCATCTTTCGGTTTATCTTCCGGGCATCCCCGGATCAGTTGATGAAGTCACTTTTCTGAAGCGCAGGCTGAACGCGACGACTTTTATGGGCAAAGCGTCGACAGAGAAAAAATTCAGGGAAGAGGCAGGGAAATACCAAATCGTTCATCTGGCCATGCATGCCTTGATCAATGATTCGCTTCCCCTTTTCTCACGGCTGCTATTTTCACCGGAGATTCCTGACAGCCTGGACAACGACGGATTACTGAACACAGCTGACATCTACAACCTGAAGATGGGAGCTGACATGACAGTGCTCAGCGCCTGTAATACAGGTGGTGGTATTTTCCGGACTGGTGAAGGAGTCATCAGCCTCGCCCGGGGATTCATGTATGCCGGTTGTCATTCCGTGGTGCTTTCACTGTGGAATGTGGAAGACCAGTCGGGGAGTGAGATAATGAAGGACTTTTACCGGAACCTTCTGTTCGGGAAGAGCAAGGACGCCGCATTAAGAACTGCCAAGCTCCATTATCTGCAGCATGCCGGACCGGCGACGGCACACCCTCATTTATGGCTGGGATATATAAGCATCGGACAGTCTGATCCCCTGTTCAGTGGCTTAAAAAACCACCTCCTTGTCCTGATGGGAGGTATCCTGATCTTCCTGATTTCCGACCTGGCCGTCAGAAAGGTTCGCGGACGGAAAAAGGGCATGCCCCCTGCATAATTCTTTTCTTTAGGGGCGTTTCTTTTTGTTGATTTTTTGCAGTAATGAAGAAGCCTGTTTGTGGTAATATCCGTTGCGACGTATCACAGCTTTCAGACTGGTCTCTGCAAGTTCAGGCCTTCCCTCTCCCACCTGACACAGGGCGTAATACCATTCCGCCTGTTCCAGGAAGAGGTTGTCATTATGGCGGATGACCATTTCATATTCTGTGACAGCGGAACCGAATTCCCTGAGTGCCTGATGGCTGGCGCCGGCATAAAACCTGGCAGCAGGATTCACAGGATCACCTTCCGTCTCCCCGAGATACAGAATCGCCGTATGGTAATTGCCTTGGTTGAATTGTTTCAAGCCCTCATAAAGACCCCCGTCACCCGCACCGGCTGCCGCCCTGAACACCACGGGGGCCCGGGGTACCGTATAATAAAAGTCGTATAGGGCCCGGCTGTCATCGGACATCATTTTCAGAATAGAGGAAATTCCCAGCATCAGGATGAAAAGGGCTGCAACAATCGGATACAGGGCCTTCTTGTTCCCCTTCCGCAATGCCGGAATCAGCGATTTCTTCTCCTGCCGGTAAACATCTCCGGGAATTTTCCGTAAGGCATCCCGCAGACCAAGGATATCCTTCTCGCCCAATGCCGTATCCAATTCCCTGACCAGTTTCACCTGAGCTCGCAAATCCCTGTTCTCCGACATTTCGTCGACAAAGGCCCCCCGCGCCTCATCGTCCATCCCGTCTCCCAGGAATGCCTCAATCTCTTCCAGGTTCCTCGAAGAAGAATGCTCCCGGCCGATGATCCCCGACAGAGTCTCCCTGAGGGCCATGATATCGGTTTCACCCACAGCCTGCCCCACCCCGATGCTCAGATCAACATCAGCTTTCAGTTCCGGGGTGAAAGAGAGCTCATCCCTGAACAGCCTTACCTCTTCGGGGGTCATCTTCCCCTCCAGGAAATTCTGTATCTCTTCTTCGGAATAACGGTGCAAGGAAACACTTCGCTCAATTTGCTTCAGTTTCCTGCGCAGATCAATAATATCGCCTTCCTTCAGAGCTGCTTCCAGGGCCAGCCATTCCGCATCGGGCTCCTCCTCACCGGCAGGAAAGGAATTCTGAGCTGTGGGGGGATTCTGTTCACGGTAAAAATAATGGGTGTTCTCCGTCAATACCCTGCTATGGTTATGAATATGAATCCTGGGCAGAGGCTCCTGAAAATCATCGAAATCAACATCTTCTTCCGTCCATTGTGAGAGATCTCCGGGAATCACCGTTTTGCCCGTAAGGTCAAAGGGTGTGTTGAAATCCGATTCAGCAAAATTGCCGCTTTCTGCAATTCCATGCAGTTTACTCCGGAGTTCCATGATGTCCTTTTCCAAAACTGCATCACTGATTGCTTTCCAGTGATCATGACCATTGCGTTGTCCGGGGGTTTCAAGCAGTCTTTCGGCTTCCGTTTCACGCTCTTTTTTCTGCAGATTGTTGAAAACAGTATCAACAGCTTCCGCATTCCTGGGTTTATGTATCATCTTCAAAGAGTTTTTTATATTCGGGATCTTGTTTAATTCTTTCTATTAAAAGCTCCTTACACTTAAACTTCCTCGTTTTAACATACTTCTCGCTTTTAATACCCATCACCTGCGCGATCTGCCGGATGGGCACCTTGTCAAAAAACAACTGCAGGATCTTCTGGCAATCGGTGCTGATGTTCCTGAAATGTTTCTGGTACAACAGATACCTTTCATTCTTTTCCACCAGTTTGCTCAGGTCGTCATCATATATATCCTCACTGAACGGCAAACTTTCCAATAATTTCTCCCTTTCGATCTTCCTTCTATTAAGGCTTTTCAACCACAAAAACCTGCAAACTGAAAACAGGTAAATTTCAAAAGAACGATTTTGAAACAAAAGGTCATCTTCCTTAAGTTTTCTATAAATGACGATGATGGCTTCCTGAAAAACATCATCCACATCCTCACCGCTTCCGCTATTCTTCTTTACATAAGCGTTGACTTTGTAATAGTACTGTTTGTAAATGTATGAAAGAACGAGTGTGTCATGTCTGAGAATACCTCTGAGAATTTGCTCATCTGAATAGTTTTTCATATCCTATAAATATTCATTAAGTCATAAAAAGGTAACCCATTCCCCGGAAAAAAAATTGCTTAAAAATCATATAATATCTCATCGTATTACCATTCAAGGTGATACGAATCTCATCAATCCAGGGGATTGTGACCTCAACAAGAAACGAATTTACACAATATTGGGGGTTTTCTGTAAAAAAGGCATATAAAACAAAAGGATAGAATCAACATTCTATCCTTTCTCTTTAAACTAACTAACCTAACTAAACCTAAACTTATGAAAATAAACGTAAAACAAATGTATGACTGTTCTGCTTCGGGGCCAACTATTTCCTGTTAAATGATGTTAAAATATTCGTTAATATAATGTTAATTCACTGAGGCATAAAAGTATACCTGATTGTGCCCTGCTGAATTGCCGGTGCTGCCGGATCAGGGTTAAAAACACTTTTTTGCGCTGCTGCCCGCGCATAAACATAGATTTGTTCATCCAGCACCGGGGGATTGCTCCGGGGAGTTACTGAAACGACCCTTCCATCCCGGTTCACCGTGATATCAACGGTAACCACCCCTCCTCCGCGGGCAAGATAAACGGGGATGGGCAATCGCAAATGGTACCGGTTTTCCAGGTGATATTCCACGTTGCTTTCACCCGAATACACAATATTGCTGATTTGCTCCTTTTCCTTTCCTTCCGTCACATCCTCCGGCATGGAGATGCTGCCGATGTCAGGAATCTCCCTGGAAAGTTGTCTGTTCACATCTTCTGCCAGCCGTTTGGCATCTTCCACCTCCCGGTTGTAATGGTCGTCGAAAAATCTGTCGCGCGAAGGGGCATTGCGGTTCGAGGGCCGGTTGGAAACCCCGGAAAGCATGTTGACCGATGAAAACCGATCTTCAGGAATTTCCTGACCCTGAATATTCTGTCGGAAATCCAATTCCTCAGCATCCATCATCTCCAATGGAATCTCAACCATTATCTCTCTTTCCCGCATTTCATCCATCAAATCCATATCGGCTATTAAAAAAAATCCTACCAGCATGATGTGAAACAACAGCGTTCCCATGATGCCGTAAATATTATGTTTGTATAGCCTTACCCATTTCACCATCTTTTGCAAAATTAAAAATTACCCCGGCATTCCGTTTTAAATTTTAACACATTTTAACATATTGGATTCCAATATTTTAAGTGTATATTTCCGTATTTTTATCCCGTTTATGCTGTGTCAGTGCTCAACAATGCAGCTTATCAGGGTAGTTCTTTCTGCATTCAGCCGGTTGATACCCCAGGGGACAGGCCAATGGCCTTTCAAACGGGCGCACAACAAAGTGAGAGAGTTAAGGAACATGGGTTTAACGCCAAAACCATACCAGCTACTGTTTTTCGTACTTCTGTTTACAGACCTGTACAGTCTGGGAACAGCACAACCTCTTCCGAAAGATACCGCACGGCTGAGAACGGACCAGACAGAACGGTATAACAGTTTCTACGACACATTGCGTTCGAGGGCCGGGCAAAAGAAATTCACCCGGTTGCTGCATAATATGGTCTTCGACGATCCGGAACCGGCACGTCATCCATCCGATTCCTTGCGTAATCTGACGGTTTACGAAGGGAAAACCATCGGAAAGATACAAATTGTCAGACTGGATGTTTTTGGTCCCAGTTTACGGGACACCACCCGGAAAGCCAAACTCTGGTATGAGAAAGCCGGAAATTTCATCCACACCCGGTCCGATCTTCATAACATCAGGAAAAACCTCCTTTTCAAGAAGGGTGAGGAACTCCAAACCGGGGAAATCTATGAAAATGAGCGTTTATTAAGGGCGTTGCCCTACATCAGGGATGCCCGTTTTTACCTTGAACCCGATACCCTTGACCCGGGTCTCGTCAATGTCATCCTGCTCATCCAGGACCGCTTCTCGATCGGGTTGACCGGCGATGTGACGGGGTCCAGGTCAGCCACGCTGGAAGTTTATAACAGGAACATTTTCGGAGTAGGGCATGAGATTGCCGTTCGTTTCGTGGGGCATCTTACCCGGGAACCTTTTATGGGAATTGAAACCCTTTACAAAGTAAGCAACATAGGCGGCAGGTTCATTTCCTTCAATGCCGGTTATATGAACACCTACCTCAATGAAGGGGTAATGGCGGTGCTCGACAATGGTTTTCTCAGAACATCGGATGACTGGGGTTATGGCATTGCGGGCTATCTTTATAAACGAACGCTCCATTTCCCGGGTGAACAGATCCAAAAAAATTACTCGACCTTAGGCTACAATCAGTTCTCGGGATGGGGCGGACACAATTTCCAACTGGGATCAGAGGAGCCTGGATCACAACTGACGCTGTCAGGACAATACATTTACCGGCAGTTTACCGACCGTCCCCCGCCGCTCCAGAACGGAGAACAGTTTTTTCATCATTCCCGCATGGTTCTGACCGGACTGACCTGGTCAAAGCGTGAATTTGTGCCCGATGAACTCATCTTCGGATATGGCATAACCGAAGACATTCCCAAAGGTTTTAAGAATGAACTGGTGGTGGGGTATGATAACGCTGAATCAGGCAACCGTATCTACTCCCACCTTTACCTCTCCAATGGAAATATCCTCGGTAAAAAAAAGGGTTATATGTACCTGTCGGCAGGTATCGGAGGCTATCTTGATTCAGGAGCGGTGAAACAGGGTTTGATTGAATTCAGCAGCAGGTACATATCCCGGCTCATCACACGCGGAAATGCCCGTTTCAGGCAATTTTTCAACATAGAATACAAGTCAGGCATCAACCGTTATGAGATTGAAGAACTGCGCTTCGCAAAGAATGACCTCATCAGAGGCTTTGAAAGCAGGGAAGTTACCGGCAAGCAGCGGCTGAGCCTGAACATGGAAACGGTATATTTTCAAAAACGTGATTTCTACCGGTTTAACCTGGCTTTCTTTACTTTCGGCGATCTGGGAATCATCGGATCCGACCGGCGGACCATTTTTCGAGGGCACTACTATTCCGGATTGGGGGCCGGACTCCGTTTGCATAACGAATCACTGGTATTCAAAACCCTTCAGATACGACTTTCGTTCTATCCCAATCATCCCAAAGATGTCGGGTTCTTCGGGTTCTTGCTCAATGAACATACCCGCCAGACATTTTACAGCTTCCAGCCTGAACCTCCCGCACCCCGACGTTTTGAATAATCCAAAACTAACGGTCCAAGCATCCGGAAACCCTGAAATCTGCCTCCACAGAAGCGGCTATCGGCCTGCCGGTAAGCAGGGCGGGTACTTGATCCTGCCTCATCCTCAACCTTCTTCGGACACCATAGCTATAGCGGAAGTGACTTCTCCCCTTCGGTCTCCTTTTTAATCTTAAACTCAACCTCAACTTTCGCTGAGTCCAAGTTCCGTCATCATGGTCTCAATCAGCTCATCGGCTTTGGCCTCGGCAGCATCATACCCATCGCGTGACGAAAGTTCCCCTTTCACCTCGAAGTAAAACTTGATTTTGGGCTCCGTGCCCGAAGGCCTGACCGATATTTTGGTGCCAGCCTGCGTGAAAAACTGAAGCACATTGGAGGTGGTTTTCTGGTCGATCGCTTTTTCCTCTCCGGAAATCAGGTTCTTCTCAATCCTTGTTTCATAATCCTTAACACGTTCCAGTGGTGATCCACCCAGTTCCAGGGGTGGATTGTTGCGAAACCGTTCCATCAGCTGTTGGATCTCGGCAGCACCCGCCTGTCCTTTCCTGACCACGTATTTCATTTTTTCCTTCGAGAAACCGTACTCGAGATAAATATCCTGAAGCAGTTCAAACAACGATTTCCCCTTACTTTTTGCCCAGGCGGTAATTTCTGCCATCAGGGCACATGAGGAAACTGCATCCTTATCCCTTACAAAGTCAGCCGGCATAAATCCGAAGCTCTCCTCTCCACCCCCGATATATCTCTTCTTTCCTTCATTATCCCTGATCACCTCAGCAATATACTTAAAGCCGGTATACACATCAAAAATTTCAACGTTATTCCTACGGGCAATCTCAGCAATCAGTTCCGTGGAAACAATGGTTTTCACCACGAATTCATTCCCCTTCATGGTGCCGTTCTCCTTCATTTTGGTGATGATGTAATAGATGAAGAGCAGGGCGGTCTGGTTACCGTTAATGATGATGTATTTTCCATGATTGTTTTTACAGACAACACCGATCCGGTCGGCATCGGGATCGGTAGCCATGACCAGATCAGCATCCACCTCATAGGCTTTTGCAATGGCCATCTCCATAGCTGCCGGTTCTTCGGGATTGGGGGAAATTACCGTCGGAAAATTACCGCTGACCACGTTCTGTTCGGGAACAGAAATAATGTTGGTAAATCCAAATGCACGCAAGGCCTGCGGCACCAATTTGACGCCCGTTCCATGAATCGGGGTGTAGATGATCTTCAGGTCATGATATTTTTTGACGATTTCGGGAGAGATGGAGACTCCCTTTACCTTCTCAATGAATTTAAGGTCGGTTTCTTCCCCCAGGATGGTGATCAGCTCCCGGGGTCCGTCAAAGCGAATCTGGTCGGGACGGATGGTCTTTATCTCCTTGACAATATTCACGTCATGTGGTTCAACGATTTGGGAACCATCGTCCCAGTAAGCTTTGTAACCGTTGTATTCCTTTGGATTATGTGAAGCGGTGATGATAATCCCGCTTTGGCAGCCATATTCCCTGATTGCAAATGACATCTCGGGGGTGGGACGCAGGTCCTCGAAAAGGAGGGCTTTAATTCCGTTAGCAGCAAAAATGCCTGCGCTGCTTTCGGCGAACAAGCGGCTGTTGTTCCGGCAATCATGACCAATAGCCACCCTGATCTCCGGCAAATCCACGAAATTCCGTTTCAGATAGTTGCTAAGCCCCTGGGTGGCAGCACCTACCGTATAGATATTCATCCGGTTAGTCCCCGCCCCCATGATGCCCCGCAAACCGCCGGTGCCAAATTCCAGATCCTTGTAAAAAGAATCGATCAGTTCCGTCTTGTCAGAATTTTCAAGCATCCTCCTCACCTCTTTCCGGGTTTCATCATCGTAAATGGGAGCAAGCCATTGCTTTGCCTTCTCTTCAACCATTTTCAGAAGTTCATCGTTTTCCATGGGTTTGAATTATTACGTTCTATTCTCATTTTTTAACCACAAAATACATTTTTCCAGACTATCCATCCAATATGGGATTTCCAATCCAAAAGCCGATTTGAACCTGGATTTGTTAAGGACAGAAAAGTGAGGACGTATTGCCAAAGTAAGAAAATCTTTTGATTCAACAGGTTCAACATTGCAGGAAATTCCTGCCATCCTGAATATTGCGCAGGCAAAATCGTACCAGCTGCATACGCCCTCGTTCGAAAAATGATAAAGGCCCGGTTTCCAGTACCGGGGATTTGCGACCGATGCCATGATGATTTTCAGAATGACACCGGCGAGATCGGCAGCACAGGTAGGTGTACCCACCTGGTCAAAAACGACCCTGATCTTTTCTTTTTCCTTCCCCAGCCTCAGCATGGTTTTAACGAAATTATTCCCAAAACGGGAGTAGAGCCATGAAGTGCGGATAATCAGTGAGTCGGGATTCAGGAGGCAGTTTACTTCGCCTTCGCGCTTGGTTCGCCCATAAACGGTGGCCGGATTGACGGGATCTTCTTCAGTATAGGGGATACTTGCCGTTCCGTCAAACACATAATCTGTTGAGATGTGAAGCAGACGGGTACCGGTTGACAAGCAACAGCGGGCCAGAACCAGAGGTCCCGAAGCATTCAGCAGAGCGGCCCGGTCAGGTTCCTGTTCCGCCTTGTCAACGGCCGTATAGGCAGCACAATTGACCAGAAAAGCCGGCATCTCTCTGGTGAGAAATGTACCTACGGCATCTTCATCGGTAATATCCAGGGTATCAATATCGGTAAACAGGAAATGACAGCAGGGGAGGTTTTCCGCCAACTCACCCAATTCACTTCCCAACTGACCATTGGCCCCGGTAACAGCAATTTTAACCACTTTCACAAATTAAAATTAATCTCAGCCTCGTGGAACAAAGGAGCTACCCGGTCTTTTCCCGACACCACCCATTCTCCCTGAGGAAGATGCCAGTCAATCCCCAGGAAGGGATCATTGAACCGGATTCCCCGTTCTGATTCCCGGTTATAATACCGGTCACACTTGTATATGAATGTCACCTCCCGGGAAAGCACGGAAAAACCATGCGCGAATCCCCGGGGGATGAGCATCTGCAGCTTGTTCTCCCCTGAAATTTCAATGCCGAACCACTTCCCGAAGGTAGCCGATCCTTTCCGCAAGTCGAGGGCTACATCAAAAACCACGCCTTCCACGACCCGGACAAGCTTTGCCTGCGCAAAAGGATTCAACTGGTAGTGGAGCCCCCGGATAACACCTCTGAAAGAACGGGATTCATTGTCCTGTACAAATGTGTTGATGATCCCGTTTTCTGAATACCTCCCCTGGTGGTAACTCTCAAAGAAATAGCCCCTGTTATCGGAAAAAACATCAGGTTCCACGACTTTCACTCCTTCCAGGGACGTGTCAAAGATTTTCATTTCAGAAAGATTTGATCTGGTTCCCAGCCAATTTCAGCAAATACTGGCCATATTGGTTCTTCTTCAGGGGCTCTGCCAATTCCAGCAGTTGATCACGGGAAATGAATCCCTTTTTGTAAGCAATCTCTTCGATGCAGGAGACTTTCAATCCCTGCCGTTGTTCGATGGTGGCAATGAAATTGGAGGCCTGGAGCAAGCTTTCATGGGTACCGGTGTCGAGCCAGGCAAATCCGCGTCCCAACAGTTTTACCTTCAACCGCCCCTCATCAAGATAGAGGCGGTTCAGGTCCGTAATCTCGAGCTCGCCACGGGGAGATGGTTTCAGGGACTTCGCTTTCTGAACCACATCGCCGGAATAGAAGTAGAGACCGGTCACCGCATAGCTGGATCGCGGGTGTTCGGGTTTTTCCTCAATGCTCACCACCTTGCCTCCCTCATCAAATTCAACGACACCATATCGCTGGGGATCATTAACATAATATCCAAAAACAATGGCTCCATCTTCCAGTGAAGCGGCATCCTCGAGAATCTTCCTGAAATTATACCCGTAGAAAATATTGTCCCCCAAAATCATACACACCTTGTCCCCGCCGATGAAATCTTCGCCGAGAATAAAGGCCTGTGAAAGCCCGTCGGGCGATGGCTGGATTTTATAGCTTATTTCAAGGCCTAACTGATGTCCGTCACCGAACAACTCCTCATAGAGATGTAGATCAGCGGGAGTGGAAATGATCAGGATATCACGGATACCTGCCAGCATCAGAACCGACAAAGGATAATATATCATCGGTTTATCAAAGACCGGTAAAATTTGCTTCGAAATGGAACGGGTAACCGGGTATAGCCGGGTACCTGCCCCTCCTGCCAGAATGATACCTTTCATTTTTCTTATTTATTAGGTTATTACGGTTCTCGTGTCAAACAGGTCTTTGTGTCACCGCCCGGATTCGTTTTCCATCCGGTCTGATCATCACGGTTGGTCCCGTATCAAACGGGACGGGAATTTCAGTGATGGTTCATTCTTCAAAAATAGTAATTATGGCTCACCTGACAACCTATTATTCAACATGTAAAAGCCATGAAATAAAAAAGATGAAATATTTTGATTTCCCGTACATTCGTTATACTTTTGCGCCCGGTTTCTTAAAAGAAATAATGTCTAACTTATTAATTCATTAACATTTACATGACTGAAACAAAGAATGAGAACCTGGAGGCCCAGGAATCGACCGAAAATGAGGTTTTTGAAACAACAGGGAATGAAGTTGCGGAATCAACCGACAATGTGGTTGCGGAATCGACTGACAATGTAGTTGCGGAATCAACTGTGAGCGAAGCAGTGGTCACCCCTGAAATCGAGGCAGTCGAGGCCTCTGTTACCGGGACTTCCCCCCAGGCTTCGGTAGAAGGTGAATTCGACTGGGACGAACTCGAATCGGGCATTGACAACTACTCCGCCCGCAGGCGCAGTGAGTTGGAGACCCTTTACAACAACACCCTCAACACCGTTCAGGAAAAAGAGGTTCAGGAAGGTACCGTGATATCGATGAACAAGCGCGAAGTAGTCATCGATATCGGATACAAATCCGATGGCATTGTCAGCCTCAATGAATTCCGTTACAATCCGGAACTTAGTGTTGGGGACAAAGTCGACGTCTATGTGGAAAATCTGGAAGATCCCAAAGGCCAGATGATCCTGTCGCACAAAAAAGCCCGGGCCATGCGCTCCTGGGAGCGGATCAACGAAGCACATGACAACGGTGAAATCATCAAGGGATACATTAAATGCCGAACAAAAGGAGGCATGATTGTCGACGCCCTTGGCATTGAAGCATTCCTTCCGGGTTCACAAATCGATGTGAAACCCATTCGTGATTATGATATCTACGTAGGGAAGACCATGGAATTCAAAGTAGTGAAAATCAATCATGAATTCCGCAATGTTGTGGTTTCACACAAAGCATTGATTGAAGAAGAACTTGAACTTCAGAAGAAAGAAATCATTTCACGGCTTGAAAAAGGACAGGTTCTGGAAGGAACCGTCAAGAATATCACTTCCTACGGGGTTTTTATTGACCTGGGCGGCGTCGACGGTCTGATCCACATTACCGACCTCTCCTGGGGCCGCATCATTCATCCCAACGAAATCGTCGAACTGGACCAGAAACTGAACGTGGTAATCCTTGACTTTGACGATGACAAGAAAAGGATTGCCCTTGGTCTGAAACAATTGACCCCGCATCCGTGGGATAAACTGAGTGAAGAACTGAAAGTCGGTGACACCGTAAAGGGCAAGGTGGTCGTTCTGGCCGATTATGGCGCTTTCGTGGAAATCGCCCCGGGAGTCGAAGGACTGATCCACGTTTCGGAAATGTCATGGAGCCAGCATCTTCGCAGTGCCCAGGATTTCCTGAAAGTGGGTGATGAAGTCGAAGCCCAGATCCTGACCCTTGACCGTGATGAGCGGAAAATGTCATTGGGCATCAAACAACTGAAAAGCGATCCCTGGGAAAAAATCGAATCCCGCTTCGGTCTGGGTACCACCCACAAGGCTACCGTCAGGAATTTCACCAATTTCGGTGTATTTGTAGAGATAGAAGAAGGAGTTGACGGACTGATCCACATCAGCGACCTGAGCTGGACAAAAAAGATCAAACACCCTTCCGAATTTACCGGCATCGGTGAAGAAATCGAAGTGGTTGTCCTTGACATTGATAAGGAAAACCGTAGGTTAAGCCTTGGACACAAGCAACTGGAAGAGAATCCCTGGGATGTTTTTGAAACAATTTTCACGGCTGATTCCATCCACGAAGGAACCATCGTGGAATTGATGGATAAAGGCGCCGTCATCGCCCTGCCTTACGGGGTGGAAGGCTTTGCCACCCCCCGCCATCTGGTGAAGGAAGACGGAACTCCCGTCAGAATGGACGAGAAACTCGAATTCAAGGTGATTGAATTTAACAAGTCGGCAAAACGGATCATCGTATCGCACTCAAGGGTTTACGAAGATGAAAAGAGAAGCGAAGAAAACGCCCGGAAAAAGTCGGAAGGCCGTGCAACCAAAAAAGCGATGAAAATCATTGCCGATGCCGCCGAAAAGACTACCCTGGGAGATATTTCCGACCTGGCAGCACTGAAAACACAGATGGAAGCTGACGAAAAAAAAGCTAAAAAATAGTGTCGGAATCAGGAGTTTTTTCGTATATTGTTGACATGTCATTCAAGGTAACCAAGAAAAACAACTACACTCTTATTGAGGTCCAATCCGACAAACTGGACACCAGCAATGCGTCCGATCTGAAGGCGCAACTGGTGGTGGTCAGCAGAGGCGGGGAAAAGAACATTGTTCTCGATCTATCGCAATGCAAGTATTGCGACTCTTCAGGCCTGCGGGCCATCCTGGTTGCCAACCGCCTCTGCGAGAAGGCCATTGGCACTTGCATCATCACGGGATTACAGCCCGAAGTGGAATCCATCATCCGCGTCTCGATGCTGCATACCGTTTTACTGATTACCAATAGCGTGGAAAGCGCGGAAGAACTGCTGAAAAAAAAGAAGAGTATAAAACTTGACGTCAGAATCGAAGAATGACCTTTGAACTGACAATTCTGGGAAGCAGTTCCGCAATTCCTACCTCTGAAAAGTATCCAACCTCTCAGGTATTGAACATATCTGAGAGGTTTTTTTTAATCGATTGCGGTGAAGGGGCACAGATCCGCCTCCGGAAAATGCACTTCAGCTTTGAAAAGATCAGGCACATCTTTATTTCCCATCTTCACGGAGACCATTTTTTCGGCCTGCCCGGACTGATATCAACGCGGAACCTGCTGAGCATCAGGTCGGACCTTCACATTTACGCTCATTCCTTGCTGGTGGAACTCATACAACCCCTGATCGACCACATGAAAGGGGAACTGGGATTCCGGATCGTTTTTCATCCCCTCAATTTCAAACAACCGGAACTGATTTATAGCGACAAACACGTGGAGGTTATTTCCTTTCCTCTGAAGCACAGTGTTCCCTGTTGCGGTTTTCTATTCCGGGAAAAGGAGAAACTTCCGAATATCAGAAAGGAGAAGATCACGGAATACGCCATTCCGGTGCGGCAGTTGCAGGCCATCAAGGAAGGTGCTGACTTTACGGATGAGAAAGGGAATATCATTCCGCATGCCTTGCTGACCATTCCGCCGGCCCCTCCCCGCTCCTATGCTTTCTGCACCGATACGGCCTACCACGAAGCCATTGCGGAAACCATCGCCAACGCCGACCTGCTTTACCATGAAGCCACCTTTCTCAGTGACCTGGAGGAATGGGCGGGGAAAACCCTGCACGCCACGGCACGACAGGCAGCAACCATTGCCCTGAAAGCAAACGTAAAAAAACTGATCCTCGGGCACTTTTCAACCCGCTACAAAGAGTTGGAGCCTTTCCTTCAGGAAGCCCGCGCCGTGTTTCCCGAAACAGAACTGGCATCCGACGGTTTAAGATTTTCCGTCACTTCTCCTCCCCAAAAAAACGGTTGTTGAAATTCACCAGGAAGAGTTTTTCCGTGGAACGGGTAATAGCGGTATACAGCCAGCGGAGGAATTCCCTGTCAATCATTTCTTCCGTCAGAAAACCGGTATCCACGAAAACGGCCGGCCACTGGCCTCCCTGGGCTTTGTGGCAGGTCACGGCATAGGCGAATTTCACCTGCAGGGCGTTGAAATATGGATCGCCCTTAATTTTCTTCCACCGTTCCCGCTTGTTACGGATATCGGCATAATCTTCCGAAACGGCGTTGAAGAGCCTGATCTGGTCATCGCGGGTAAGCGCAGGGGCTTCAACATCAAGGGTGTCCAACAGGATCTTGCAGTCAGTCTCCACTTCGCCATAATCGGACAACCGGAGGGTGATATTGGCAAACCTGAATCCATAGAGTTCCTCGTATCCGTAAATATGGGTGATTTCACCGATATCGCCGTTGGCGATAAAACCGATGCCCATCTCCTCGTTTATCCAGAAATAGTTGTTTTTGACCACCATCAGCAGATCGCCGCGCGAGATGACCGTATCACGGAAAAGAATGGACGTCCGGATCCCTTTGTTGTATAAATTGGCCCGTTTGTTCGACCGGGTGAGCACGATGGTACCGGCTATTCCCATCTTTTCATAGGCCAAGGAGAGCTTTTCCATCAGTTCCCCGCCCGAAATCCTTTCCAGGTCTCCGGCCGGTGGAACCGAGATCGCGAAAAAGCCGGAGTTGTCGTTTGAAAAGATCCGCTCCCTGATCATGGTGGCATTGGCCAGCACTGCCGATTCCTTCTCCTGACGCACCACATCCGTAAGCTCACACCCGATGACGCCGAATCCGTGATCTTCAAGAACTTGCGGGTCGAGGGCCGGACTGACAGGGATCCCCACCGGCGGCAGTTGAGCCGTGTCACCGGCAAGTACCAACCGGCATCCTTCCCCCGAAAAGACATACTCCATCAAGTCATCAAGCAATTTTCCGGAACCGAAAACGCTGTTCTCAGCCGCCTCATTAGAAATCATGGAAGACTCATCAACGATGAACCAGGTATATCTGTGAAGATTCTTATCCAGAACAAAGGTTCCCATTCCGTCACCGGAAGATTTCTGACGGTATATTTTTTTATGTATGGTATATGCGCTTTTTCCGGTGTACCCCGACAATACCTTGGCAGCCCTTCCGGTCGGGGCAAGCAGCACCGATTTGATGCGCAGGGAATCGAGCGTCAGGGCCAGCTGATGGATCATGGTTGTTTTCCCTGTTCCGGCGAACCCCCTGATCAGAAACAGTTTGTCAGCTTCAGATGACAGAATATAACCAGCCAGCTTATCCACCAATTCCGCCTGACTCTCAGTGAAATGAAAACCAGCATTGCCTGAAAGCAGGCCTACAATGTGATTTTTAAGCATCAAAAATAAAATAAGTTTACCCGAGGGAAGGTAAATGATTTTTTTTTATAAATTTGCAGGCAGTCGAAAATAAACCAACAAAAATTATAACAATGAAGACAGTATTGCAAGTCGTGCTTTTTCTTCTGGCATTGGTATTGGTTTACCTGATCTATGCCAGTATTCAGCGTCCGATTCAGTTTGAAAAGGAAAAAGACGCAAGGTACAGTGCCACGATTGAAAGGCTGAAAGATATCCGCAAAGCCCAAATCGCCTTTAAAGATGTGCATGGTCGTTTCACCGGTAGCTGGGACACCCTGATTCATTTCGTCAAGTTTGACTCTCTGAAACTGGTCCGCAAGATCGGGAACATCACCGACAGCATGCTCGAAAAAGGAATTACGGAAAAGAAAGCGCTCCAGATGGGACTGATTGTTCGTGACACCATCAGGGAAAGCGTGTTAACCTCCGTTTTCGGGGAAGGGTACAACGCCGACCAGTTGAAAATTATCCCCGTATCCGATACCGTCGCTGAATTCCAGCTTGGAGCCACCGTCATCGCCACGGGATCGGGGATTAAGGTTCCGGTATTTGAGGCCAAAGCCCACAACAACATCATTCTGAAAGGCCTGGACGATCAACTCCGGATCAATCTGAACGACCAACGCCGGGTACAGGAAAAATACCCCGGACTGAAGGTCGGTTCGCTCACCGAAACCAACAACAACGCCGGGAACTGGGAATAGTATTTTATGCATGACCTGATCTACCGGAAAGAAGAATTCGACTTTAAAGAAAGCTTCAGATATGAATTATCCATCCAGGCCGGCCTGGATGGATTTTTATTTTTGGTGAAAGATCCGGATTCCGGGGAAATCCCCCTTTTATTCCACTCCTTGTTTTCACTCTCCAACGAAAACCTTCTGGTCCGGAAACTCCGGGAGATTTACGACCTGCATGAGATCCTCAGGCTCCCTTTCCGGAAGACGGAAACCTTTGTTTCAAACCCTGATTTTATCCTTATCCCGAAATCCCTCTATTCCGAAAAACTGGCGGCCAGGATCCTGTCCGACAATCAGAAACCTTGGGATGACAGGGAAACTATCGTGATGATGCCCGGGAATCCCGACGCCACGCTGACATTTACTGCCGGAAAGGTTTTGCTGGAATTCCTTGAAGAAAATCACCCCGGTTGCCTCATCGGACATGAAATGATCCGTTTGCTGCACAATTTTGGCAAGGGCGAATCGCCTGCGGTGTTTATTCACCTGCACAACCGTTGGTTTTACGCCCTGGCCTTTTCAGGTGGCAGACTTGAATTTCAGAATACCTTCCGGTTTGCTTCCGGCGCTGATTTCCTCTATTATGTGTTGGCCCTGGCCGGCCAGCTTCAACTCCGGAATGTTCCCCTGTATATTTCAGGGGTTTCCGAAATTGCAGAAGATCCCTCCGTCCTGATCAGGAAACATCTGCCCCACGCTGAGTTGCTCTGCCGATTGCCGGGCAGCGAAGTGCCCACAGGGCATACGCATCTCCCCTTTCATCTTTTGCCCGGATTGACTGTGATCTGACTATGCGGATTGTAGGAGGAATATATAAAGGGCGTCATTTCGAACCCGGCAACTCTTTCCGGGCGCGGCCCACGACCGATTTCAGCAAGGAGGGTCTTTTTGACATCCTGGACAACCGCGTCCACTGGGAGGTTACCGATGCGCTGGATTTGTTTGCCGGCACGGGAAGCATCAGTTTCGAACTGGTCAGCCGGGGCTGCCGGCAGGTGACCGCCGTGGAAAAGGATTTCGTCCATTGCAAGTTCATCCGCAAGGTGATCGCCGAACTGCGCATCGACAATCTCAGGCTATACCAGAACGATGTGTTCAAGGTGCTGGCCCGGAGTGGTGAAGCCTACGACCTGGTGTTCGCCGATCCGCCTTACAACGCCCCCTGGTTCGCCACAGCCCCCGAAAGCATCCTGAATGCCGGTGTGGTGAAACCCGGCGGCTTATTCATCCTGGAGCACCCCAAAGCCTTCCGTTTCAACCAACTTCCCGGGTTTCAGGAGATGCGTCATTACGGCAGTGTCCATTTCAGCTTTTTCAAACCACTCCAATAATTTTTGACGGGTGGCACTATTACCCCCATAAAAGACTTAAACTGTCAAGTTGCACGCTATACACAGCGCACAAAAAAGGGAGCAATCTGCTCCCTCTGGCGGTGCGGACGGGACTCGAACCCGCGACCCTCGGCGTGACAGGCCGATATTCTAACCAACTGAACTACCGCACCAAAATCTTTAGAACCTCTTGTAAAAAACCTGGATTGTTTTCAAAAGTGGTGCAAATATAGACCTTTTTTTTAATGGTGCAATAACCACTAAAAAAAAAGTCATTTGAAACTCCACGCGGCAGAGCCGGCGGGGAAACGAATCCCGGAAAACCGGGATGAGTTCGACGAGTTTCTTGACGGGATCTGCCATTAGCAGAGACCAGGCATTAATGTTTATCTGGCACAAAGAACAGATGCAGTCAATGTGCTTGCCGGAATAACAATAATTACTTTGAAAATACCATTTTTTCAGGAGACAATTGAGTTTCGCCATCCCACCGGTAAGCCGCAAGCCGTTTTGTACCCGTCACACAGGCATCGACACAACAGAGATTTCCCCTGATTACATGCGGTCCGTTTCCCCGGCAGTAATGCCCAAAAAAAACAGGCGGCGCGTCTTCAGGATAGGGTTCGTTTTCATGAAGAATTTCGGGTGGAATGGTATAAGCAGGAAGCTTGAATTTGCTTTCGAAAGAGAATTGTTGGAAAGTCATCCCAACCGGACTCTCCCACCACCTGATTCTGAAAAGATGATGATTCCTGCGTAAATTATCATAGACGCGCAGGTTGGGAGGCATGATCAGGTGAATACCGCGTGTGGACTGAAGAATAGCTTGTGAAAGAGGGGACCGTGAATCCAAAACCAGATTCCGTAAAACGGCCTTGGGTATCTTTCCCGGAGGCAATTCATCGCGTATCAGTTGAATATTCTCATCTTTCCAGCAGGCATGAACAATCCGCACTCCTTCTTCTTCAATGAAAAGAGGAAGCGAACGCAGCCATTTGCAGTACGATTTCCACTCATCCCGGAAATTGCTGAACTGAAGGACTGTTTCATGGACAGAATCGTAACGCTTCCCGTCTTTATTAAGAGGGGACTCCTTTTTATCCCGCTTTATGGAAAACAGCACAGCCTCTATCTCGTGATTTCCCAAAATGGCCAAGGCATGACCGCTTTCTACCATACCCCTGATAATTTGAAGGGTTTGTCGAATTTCCTGTCCCCGATTAACAAAATCCCCGACAAAAACCGCCTTTCTTTCCGGATGTATGAAAGTCATACCCTTTTTCTCATAACCCAGCCGCTTCAACAGGGTTTTAAGCAGCGAAGCGCACCCGTGAATATCTCCGATGATGTCAAACATGAAAACAACTTAAATCAATACAAAGCACCATAGGGATTACAGCGATTTCCGGACAGTGATTCCCGATTTGTTCCTGAACTGTCCGGTTCCCCGGTTCAGGATCATGGAAGAGAGTTCTTTTCCCATACAGGTAAAATCAGTCGATATGGTAGTAATCCCGCCGGCAACCACTTGCTTCAGCATACAATCATTAAACGAGATGATGCCGAAATTCTCACCGATGGAAAATTCATAATCCATGGCGGTCTTAATCAATTCAACCAACATTCTGTCGGAAGGAACCAGAAAGACGTCGTACAAGAGCGGCCGGATGTCACCGAGGGTTTTCACCACCTTAAACTCGAATTTGTTTTCCTGACAGAACCGTTTGAATCCGTTCACCCGCTCAGCCGGTTCCTTTCCTCCCGGTTGCACAAATACCAACCGACGGTATTTTGACAGCAACTTCACCTCAGAAACGAGAGCATCATAAACATCGGCTTCAAAATCCTGGTAAACGACAGGATACCCTGCCAGTTCAGGTTTCAGCCGGTCGAGGATATAAACGCGGTCAGCCGGCAATTTTTGAACCAAATGGCCAATGTTGTCGAAGGAAGCGGGCATGATTACATACGATGTGTACTTCCCTGCGCTCTCAATGATATGGTTTTTAAAGACCTGGTAGTTAAAGTGGTGAAAGAATATATCCACCATCGCTTTTGAATTAAGTCCTTCGACCAGGGAATTATAAAGATCCTCCTTAAAAGCATTTAACTCATCAAACAACAGAAAAACCCGCTCCTCCAATTCGATATCGGTACTTTCGACGAAGTACCCCTTCCCCTTGTTACTAGTGATAATTCCGTGCGACTTCAGCTCATTATACGCCATCATCACTGTGTCACGACTCAGGTTGCATGTATTGCATACCTGGTTGATGGACGGAATTTTATCCCCTTTCCTGAGCGATCTTTTTTCAATGGCCCGTTTGATGGAGATCACAATCTGCCGGTATTTGGGCACTTGGGAATCAGGATCATATAGAATTATATTCCGCTTCATCCGTCAGGCATTTTTTCGGCAAAAGAAGATCTCCCCCTTAGAAACCGGAACAAAAACCATTACATTGGCAGTCAAGACTTTCCGGAAAAAACAAAGAATGTGCGAATTTTTCACGTTGATTCAGGTCTGATTTTTTATTTCTTAAAAATAGTTACATTTGAACAATCATTAGCCTTTTATAGGTTATTTTTTTTGCCGGGTGGCTGATTTTTTGGAAGTACTGTGCTGCAAGAAATTCTGAATCAACTATAAAAACTAAAACAGATACGTATGAGAACGATTGTTGAACTGCTTGAAACCAGCGTCGAAAAGTATGGCGATCTGATCTACCTCATGGAAAAGCGGGACGGAAAATATGAAGGAATTACGTACCGTCAAACCCGGGAACAGGTTCTCCGTTTTGCCGCAGGGCTAATCCGACTGGGGATACAAAAAGGTGACAGGATCGGATTGATTTCAGAAGGAAGGCCTGACTGGGCGATTGCCGAATTGGGGATTCTCTATGCCGGGGGAATCAATGTTCCGCTTTCCACAAAACTGGATGCCCAGTCGGAATTGATTTTTCGCATGAAACATTCGGGGACCAGAATGCTTATCGTTTCCCGGAACCAGGCGCCGAAAGCGGAGGAAATCAGGAATTCACTCCCGGAACTTGAACTGGTGATCTATCTCGATGGTAAGGATGAATACGGCAAGGGGGACATAAGTTTTGAGGCGGTCAAACAATTCGGCGATGAATTGCTGAAGACAGAGCCGGAAAAACTTGACAAAGTGTGGAAGAACATCGCGCCCGACGACCTGGCCAACATCAGCTATACTTCGGGAACTACTGCCGATCCGAAAGGGATCATGCTTTCGCATCTCAATTATGCCGCCAACACCATACAGGCCAACACGCTGATGACCATTGACTCCTCCTATCGTACCCTCACCCTGCTCCCCTGGGACCACTCCTTCGCCCACACCGCCTGCATGTACTGTTTTATGTACAATGGGGCTTCGGTGGCATCGGTTGATCCCGGAAAATCTCCTCTGGAAGCTTTGCGGAATGTCCCGAAAAATATCATGGAGGTTAAACCTCATGTCATGATGAGCGTGCCTGCCCTGGCCAAGAATTTCAGAAAAAACATCGAAGCCGGTATTCAGAAAAAGGGGAAAGTGATCGTCGCCCTTTTCAATTTCGCCCTGAAAGTGGCATACCGGTACAACGGAATCGGCTGGGACAAGGGGAAAGGGTCGAGAATCCTTCTAAAACCCCTGGTTTCACTCTTCGATAAAATCCTCTTCAGCAAAATCAGGGAAAACTTCGGAGGAGAAATGAAATTTTTCATCGGCGGAGGCGCCCTTCTGGATACCGAATTGCAGCGTTTCTTCTATGCCATCGGAATCCCCATGTGCCAGGGATACGGCCTTTCCGAATCCTCCCCGGTAATATCCAGCAATTCCCTCGATGCCATCAAATTCGGTTCATCAGGTAAGCTGGTCAAATACATGGAGCTCAAAATCGTGGATGACAAGGGCAACGAACTTCCCCTGGGAGAGAAAGGGGAAATCACCATCAAGGGAGACAATGTGATGGTGGGCTATTGGAAAAATCCCAAAGCCACCGCCGAAACAATCGTGGATGGCTGGCTCCATACAGGTGATATGGGATTTATGGACGCCGACGGCTTCCTCCATGTCCTCGGACGGTTCAAAAGCCTGCTGATCAGCAACGACGGCGAAAAATTCAGTCCCGAGGGTATCGAGGAAGCCATGGTCGACCAATCCCCATTCATCGACCAGGTGATGCTGTACAACAATCAGAATCCTTACACGGTCGGACTGGTGGTTCCCAATATGAATGCCATCAGGCATGAACTGGAGAAAAAGGGTACCAAACCGGAATCACCGGTCTGGGATGAAGCAGTCCTGAAACTGATCCAGCAGGAGATCGATGCATATAAGAAAGGAGGCAGGTTCGAAGGGATGTTCCCCGAACGATGGCTTCCCACTGCCATCGCCTTTTTGCCTGAAGCGTTTACGGAAACCAACGGACTGATCAACAGTACCATGAAAATGGTCAGGGGCAAAATAACGAAATACTTTTCCAAAGAACTGGATTTTCTCTACAAACCAGAGGCCAAGAACATCATCAATTCCACTAACCTGGAAGCGGTCAAAAAATGGGGGAAATAGAGTATTGAACTTATTTTGATTCTATCCGGCATTTGGAGAAGGACACAGCCCGTCCGGATTCCACCCGGGACGGATCAGCCTGAGCGAACTGACAACCATAGCGGCTGCAGAGCCAACGACAAAATTATTACCTTTGCTGCCCTATTTTCAGGTTTATCATGATCATTGAAACATATAGTTACCCCCGCGCTGCGGTGATCGGGAACCCTTCCGACGGTTATTACGGGAAGACCATCGCCTTTGTGTTTTCCAACTTTATTGCCAGGGTGCAGTTATACGAAACCCCTGAGCTCGAGATCAAGCCTGAGCGTTTTGATGTAGCTTTGTTCAGAGGGATGAAGGATCTTGCCGATGATGTCAATTTTGCCGGCTATTATGGTGGCTTGCGGTTACTGAAAGCTTCCGTGAAGGTCTTCTACGAACATTGTAAGAACAACGGAATTCCCCTTGATGACCGCAATTTTACCATCCGGTACAATTCGACGATACCGCTGCGACTGGGCCTGGCGGGTTCAAGCGCCATCATCACGGCCTGCTTCAAGGCATTGCAGCTATTCTTCAACGTTCAGATTCCGCCGGAAATCCTGGCCAACCTGGTCTTATCGGTAGAAATCCGTGAGTTGGGAATCTCCGCCGGACTCCAGGACCGGGTGGCCCAGGTTTACGAACATCCGGTATATATGGATTTTAACCGGGAACATATGGAAAGTAAAGGATACGGCGTCTATGAACACCTGGATGCCGGATGTTTCCCTCCCTTTTATATTGCTTTCCGGAAAAACCTTTCCGAAGGGACGGAAGTGACCCACAACAACCTCAGGGCGCGTTTTGAGATCGGAGATCCTGCAGTCCTGGCAGCTATGAAAAGATGGGGCGAACTGACCACTGATTTTTTATCGGCCATGCGGAACAGGGATTATGAGACTATCCATCAGCTGATGAACGAAAATTTCGATCTTAGGAGGAAAACGATTCCCATTTCGCAAGGGAACATCGAAATGGTCGAGCTTGCCCGGTCAGCCGGGGCAAGTGCCAAATTTACCGGGTCAGGGGGCGCCATCATCGGCACGTATCGCGATGAAGCGATGTTCGAAAAACTGAAAAATCTGCTGGAAATTAATCATATAGCTGTCATCAAACCGAAAATTGTCAGGAAGCAATGATAAAGAAAGCCGTCATTCCGGCAGCCGGGTATGGCACCCGGTTCCTGCCCATCACCAAATCGCAGCCCAAAGAGATGATTCCCATCGTCGACACGCCGGTCATCCAGTATGTCGTGGAAGAAGCCGTCGCATCGGGAATCACCGATATACTCATGATCATCGGCAAGGGCAAACGCGCCATCGAAGAGCATTTTGACCGTAGTCCGATCCTGGAGGAAACCCTCCTGGAAAAAGGAAATTTCGACATGCTGGAAAAGATCAGGAAGATTTCAGACTTGGCCAACATTCATTTTGTTTGGCAGAAAGAGATGAACGGACTCGGCGATGCCATCCGCCTGGCCCGATACCATGTCAACAACGAACCTTTCGCCATACTCCTCGGGGATACCCTCGTAAAGAGCGAAGGCAAACCGGTTACCCGGCAGTTGATCGACGTGTACGAGCAATACGGGAGTTCTGTGGTAGCCCTAGAAAAAGTAAAACCCGAGATGATCCACCGGTACGGTGTGATTGACGGAACCCCTGTCGATGCTCAGGTTCTGAAAGCCACCGACTGGATTGAAAAGCCAAATCCTTCAGAAGCTCCCTCCAACCTGGCGATCGCCAGCCGGTATATCTTCACGCCTGAAATCTTCGACTACCTAGAACATATCCTTCCGGGGAAAAACAATGAGATTCAGCTGACTGACGCCATGCGGCTGATGGTAAAAAAATACCCGATGTACGGTTTGATCTTCAATGGGAAACGGTTCGATATCGGCAACAAGCTGGGATTCCTCAAAACCAACATCCTGTACGGTCTTCAGGACGAAGAAATCAGAGATGACTTACGGGAATGGCTCATTGCATTCACCGCTGGCTTGAAATAACCTCAGACACCATTGAAAATCCCAAAATTTACTATTTTTGCAGCGTAGATATCCGACCTGATTCTTCAGCGTCATCCGGCCTCATAGTTTAATGGATAAAATGCAAGATTCCGGTTCTTGTGATCTGGGTTCGATTCCCGGTGAGGTCACTTAATCCACATCCACGAGGCGATTCTCTCCAGCCGGCCTTTAGGTTGGATTAGCCCATCACCCCGGAAGGTCCGCCGAAATCGCAGCGTTTGTATACATGGCCAGCCCCTCAGCGAAACCCTCACATTCCGGGCAGACCTGTGCTAACGGGCTTATAGCCCCGGATCAGTCTTTAAAGTATTTGTTATATACTTCCATATTTCTCTCGAGCAATTCCACGGAAAATCGGTAAGCGTTCTGACCGTCGCCATGTTCGACGGCATCCAGAATGTTCTGCTGAAGCCTGAGGGTATACTCTTTCTCCCCTTCAATATTGCCGTAGATAAGGTTGCGCATGCGGGGAAGCAAATTGTAGATGGGTTCCATCGTAATCATGATAATTGGATTGCCGGTGGCCTTTGACAGGTTCAGGTGGAAGCGGTTGATCACATCTACCTCCTGCTGTGTGTTGTCGGGATCGCAATTGATCAGATCAGTAATATTATCCCTGAGAATGGAGATATCCTCTTCCGTATGGTTTCTGGCGGCCAGTCGTGCGATCTCCGGTTCAAAAAGCCGTCTGACTTCTATGATCTGGCTGATCAGGTTGGAGTCGAATTTCAGGTCATAGTAAAGGTTCAGTGATTTAATGGTATCTTCGATGTTTATTTCCGAGACGAACATGCCACTTCCCTTCCTGACATTGATAAGTCCGCGTGCACTCAGCCTCCTTAACGCTTCACGGAGGGCAGTACGGCTGACGGCAAAACTTTCACACAATTCCCTCTCCGAGGGCAACTTAGCCCCCGGAACCAGCTTCTTCTGACGAATTGCCTCCTCAATCTTGCGTTCTATCTTCTGACTCAACGTCTGACCAATGGAGATTTTACCAAAAATTTCTTCCATTAACTCACCGTATAAATATTACATAAGTCAAAAAAAAATATTCAAATTCCCCGAAGTATGCAATTTTCGGAAAAGTTGAACGGGAGGGATGCTGCAACCATCCCTCCCGTTCTCAGGGCCTGTATTACCAGCCGGTAGTCTGGGTCAGCTTGAATCCCTTATCGAGATATTCGCTGATTTGCGTATTGCCCACCGGAGCCATATATACCCTGTCGGTAAAGGGATCCCTGTCTGACACGTTTTCGGGAATGTAGTACCCTACCATGTCAGCCGCATTGCTTCCGTTATAAGTCACAACCGTACCATCGGCCTTTTTCACCTTGAGCTTGTCGACCTTGGCGGCCACGAGCCATTCGGGAAATTCAGCCTGGAAATTGATCCATAATCCGAGCAAGTTGTCGGGATTGGCCGTGCCGTTCATGTAGTTGATCTTTTTCCACCGCTTGATGTCCATCAGGCGGGTATGTTCATAAACGAACTCCATGCGCCTTTCCCTGCGGATCTCCCACAGGAGAGCCGGTACGTCGGGATCCCTGTCGGGATCGTCGGGCAAGGCTGCCAGTGTCAGGGGAGCCGTTTTGGTGATCCCCTTTGCAAGGGCCGTACCATCGAGGGGACGGCTTCGGATCGCATTGATGGAGGCATCAATGTCGGCCTGGGCGACGGCGCTGCCGCCTATGGTGGCCAGTTCGGCCTTTGCCTCGATCCAGTTGAGGACCACCTCGGCCAGACGCATCACCGGATAATCATTGGTATTAGTATTGGAACCGTATTGGGCAGGATAGGTCTTGCCATAGTAGGTTGGCCCCACCCTGTCGATGAACTTGCAGGCATAAAGCAGGGTGGCTGATTCCTTAAGCGGTGCATCCCAGAAGGTGGCTTCAAACCGCGGGTCGCGGGTAGCCACCATGGTCTTGATGTCCAGTTTGTCGGCATTCGCTAATGACGATAGTTTCCAGGGCTTGCCATCCTTGCAGATGAACGCCTTGGCCAGCGACAGGTTGGGTGCCGGCACCTGGCTTTCTGTCGTATTGGAATAGGAGGCAACATGGTGAGTCACCCCCAGGGCCGCATCGTAATGGCGGTACATGATCACCTCCTTGTTGGCGGCCAGGTCCATTGAACCGAATAGGGAACGGAAATCACTGGCAAAGGAATACTTTCCCGAAGAAACCACCAGGTTGGAGGCCGTGACAGCCAGCTCCAGGAATTTTTTGGCCTTCTCGGTATTGTTGAGGTGATACTTTTGCCATGTCCCCTCGAAAAGCATGAAGCGGGAGATGAATCCAGCAGCAATGTAACGGTTGAG
The DNA here is from genome assembly GCA_002304925.1 of Prolixibacteraceae bacterium UBA1413. Lineage (GTDB taxonomy): Bacteria > Bacteroidota > Bacteroidia > Bacteroidales > Prolixibacteraceae > UBA1413. The sequence goes on along the minus strand of DBPT01000001.1, from coordinate 96,990 downwards.
GTACTGGTTGTTGCCATCACTCAGGGCCATGTTTTCCAGGACATAGACGAAATCGTCGTAGACCTTGTCCATGACCATGGTACGAGGATCGCGATCCTTGTAAAGCAGGTCCAGTTGGTCGTCGCCAACCACCTTATCGTAATAGGGAACATCCCCGAAAACGCTCACCAGCCGGGAATACTCATAGCCCCTGAAGAAGCGGGCTACGGCACTCCAGTGCTTGTAGGCATTGTCAGACAGATATTTGTCTTTCATGTTCTCAATCCGCTCTATGAAAAGATTGGATTTGCGCACCCAGGAGAAATTCCAGGTAGGACCGGCATAGGTAGTCAGCCATGCCGCCGATTCACTGGTGGAATACCTAGAAGCGGGAGCCTGGGTTTCAAAGCCCCCCTGCTTTCCCGAAGAGGTGAAATCATCAGCGAAATAGTAACCGCGCAACGGGGTGTAATCCACCCCCCAGCCAGAATTATAACCTACGAAATAGTTCTGGTAGAAACCGTTGGCGAACAGCCGAAGGTTATTCTCACTCGTCCAGTAGTTACTGTCGTCCATAGTGGTCAGTGACGGCCTGTCCAGGAACTCGTCGCAACCGCTCATGACGAGCGCCACCACCGCTAACAAAAGGATAATATTCTTTTTCATAATGCTATACATTTTAGAAATTCAACTGCAAACCAACCGAAGCACTCTTGAAAGTAGGTACGCCCACCCCGGTACGGCCCAGGTTATAGTTGGAGGTATTCCACATGGAATACCCCGAAATGGCTTCAGGATCGATCGGAATATCACGCAGGTTGTCAAAGGTGAAGAAGTTCTCCAGGGATCCGTAAATCCTGAACTTCTTGATATTGACCTTTTGGGTGAGGGAAGCCGGGAAAGTATACCCCAGGGTGATGTTCTTGAAGCGCAGGTAAGCCATGTTCAACAGGTAACGATCCTGGATCTGCATGTTGAGGGTAGTGCTGCTTCCAGCCTGGTTGTAAGGGGCCGGATAGAAAGCATCGGTACGGTCTTCACGCCAGAAGTCGCCTGCAAAAGCCTGCGGAATGGCACCGTCGGACGAGTTGAAGCCTGGGATGGCCAGGAAGCCTTCTCCCCAGATATCACGCTTGCCCACACCTTGGATGAAGAAGGAAGCGTCCACACCCTTGAAATCAAAACCCGCACGGAATCCGTATTCATAACGCGGTGTCGAATTACCGATAATCTTCAAGTCGCCGTAGTCGGGGTTTCCGTTGGCATCCTTTAACAACCGGTTCCCGGGGTTGATGTAACCGTCGCCGTTCAGGTCCTTGAACTTAACGTCTCCGGGGCCGAAAAGGAAGTTGCCCGACTGGAGCCTACCCTGAATCGGGGTTTTTGGATCACTGGGCTTGTATATGGTATAGGTTGCCGAACCGGCTTCGTTGGGAACGGTAATCTTGATCAATTGCCCTTTCCCGTCATATTCGAAGTCGCTCTTCTGGAAAAGCCTGTCAGTCTCATAACCCCAGATCTCTCCGTAAGTCTTGCCCACATACCAGCTGTCAATGCTGTTTGTGGTCCCGTATTTGGTAATTTTGGTCACGGCATCGGCAAAGGTGGCTACCAGGTTGATGCCCAGCCCGTTGTTGAAACGGTGGTTGTAATCGACCTGCACCTCATACCCGTTGGTCCTCAGGGAACCGAAGTTGCTCTGGGGAGCCCCAGTTCCGAAAGTGGCGGGCAGACCCTCTTGGGGAACAATCATATTTTCGGTATCGCGTCTAAACCAGTCAAAGATTACACCCAGGCTGTTGTTGAAGAAACGGGCATCGAGCCCCAGGTCAAGGGTGGTAATGTCTTGCCAGGTCACCGACGTGGAAACCGCAGCGGGGGTGCTGAACTGGTAGAGTTTGACTCCCGAAAGCAGCCAGTTGTTGAAAGATCCGCTCATGGTGGGAACATAGAGTGAGTTGGGTACCGATTGGTCGCCGATGGTCCCCCACGATCCGCGTAGTTTTATGGTACTCACCACCGGCAGGGCCCATTCCATCCAGGGTTCCTGCTCCAGCCGCCATCCGGCCGAGAAGGAGGGGAACCAGCGCCACTGCAGGCTGGTGGGGAACTTGGAAGTCCCGTCATACCGCAGGTTGGCCTCCAGTAGGTATTTCTCCTTGTAATCGTAATTGATACGACCGAAGAACCCCAGCTGCGACTCCCAGTCCTCTCCGCCACTGGTGGTCTGGTTACCGGTGGCCAGGTCGAACTGGGGATTGGAGTAGTCAATAAGCTGGGTGATCTGCGACCAGTTGTAGGCATTCTCGTAAGCCACACGGCTCATCCCCAGCAACAGTTTGGCATTGTGGACATCCGCAAAGGTTTTTACATAATTGGTCGTCAGGTTCAGGGTATTCCACATGTCATTCTTAGAGTAGCGGTAGACATGATCGGGATTGGCCCCTGCGGAGGTGTAAGTCATGTAGTCGAGCTTATAGGCCGGCATAGCACCTGGGGTGCTAGCGGCTACTTCTTGCCCGGCATCGTTGACATAGATCCGGTTACCGTTTACATCGTTTTTAGGCTGAGCGGCCGTCCAGGTATTCCCAGCGGTAAAGCGGGTCCCCGGGCGCTTGGTGATGTATTCCTGGTTGGCATGGGTGTAGTCCAGGTTAATGGTCCAGTCCTTGAGCGGGGTGACGGTGATGCCGCCGTTCATGCTGGTATAGTTGGTCTCCTGGAAGGCGGTATTGCCGACTTTCAGCTCATAGGCCGGGTTCCGCAGCGGGTTACCGTCTTCGGTGGTCATCGGATAGGTGGGGCCCCACCGGTACATATAGAGCCAGGGGTCGGCCGTGGTCGAGCTTGTGGCATAACCGTACCGTTTAACCCGTTTGGAATACATGGCACCTCCTGTAACTCTCAGCCAGTCGTTCACATCGGTGCCCACCCTGACCGATCCGTTGTGACGCTTGAAATCATCTATCTTGGAGGGTTTGATGATCCCTTCCTGGTCAAGGTATCCCATGCCGATGTTATAATCGGTGCGGCCGCTCTTGCCGCTTACCGTCAGGCCGTGAGTCTGGGTGGGTGTCCACTCCTCCACCATATAATCATAGGGATCATAGGTACGAAGTCCTATCTTGCGGTTGTTGGCATCGACATACCAGTCACGGCCGTAGAGCATGGGATCGTTGGGTTTCACCACTTTGCCCCATCTGTTCTGCCATTCCACCGCTTTTTCATACCCCTCGCGGGTAACCATCCAGAAGGCCCCGGCAACTGTGCCGCCCACCCTCTCAAAAGCTCTCAGGGTATACTCCAGGGCATCAATTCCCCCCATCTCCATCTTCTTAGAGATGTTCTGGAAGGAGAGGTTCCCCGTATAAGAGACATTGACGCTCTCAGACTTGGCTCCCTTCTTGGTGGTGATCAACAAAACCCCGAAAGCGGCCTTGGCTCCGTAAATGGAGGAGGAAGCGGCATCCTTGAGCACCGAAATTGATTCGATGTCATCGGGATTGATCATCTGAATGGAGGGAATCTCCACATTATCGAGCAGAATGAGGGGTGATGTTCCCCCGCGCATGGAAGCGAACTGCCCTCGGATCTTCAGGATCGGGTCGGATCCCACCTCCCCGCTAGGGACCACCACGTTCAAACCAGGTGTGGAACCCTGCAATCCACGGCCCACATCGGTAATAGGCCTGCTTTCCAATAACCGGGTATCTACCGAAGAGACCGCCCCGGTCAGGTTGGCCTTCTTCTGGGTACCATGCCCCACCACCACAATCTGTTCCACATCAACCATGGTGGATTCCAGGGCAACATCGACCACACTGCGGCCGCTCACAGCCACCTCCACGGTCTTCATCCCCACATAACTGAACACCAGGGTGGCATTCGGTCCTGCGTTGATTACATAGCTTCCGTCCAGGCTGCTGATCGTCCCCGTCGTGGTCCCTTTTACCACAATGGAAACCCCCGGAAGGGTCTCGTTCGTCCGGGAATCAGTCACCAGACCCCGCACAACATTCGTTTGCGCACCGGAAATCTGCCATAACAAACTCCCGAGCACCGTCAAACACACATAAATGATCGTTCTCATTACACTTTGGATTTGGTTTTAGTAATTCATATGAATCTGATATTATATAGGTTATGATTGATCCAGCATTCAACCGTTCCATCGCGCAATGTAAACAAAAATTTGTTATTTTGTATTATAACTTTTTAATTTTTTTTAACCAAATCCTGAATTTTTTTTATTGCCATACAATTGCATCTATTCCATTGATATTCATTTATATAGAATTTGAAAATAAAAGTATTTCTTACCTTTATCGGATATAATCAAATGAAAGGGCTGCTTGTCATACAACAAACAGCCCTTTTCTATACATCAGAACTGGTTACACCGCACCGGGAACCGGTTACTGCACGATCATCTTCAGCGCAAAGTCATTGCTGTTGAGTGACCTGACAAGGTACATGCCCTTGGGTAAGGAACTTATATTAACCGGATCATTGGTGGATTCCACGCGTTGGGTCATCACCAGACTGCCTGAGATGGAGTAAATTCCCACATCGGTGGGTTTATCCACATTGATGAACACCCTTTCGCGTGCGGGATTCGGATAGAGCCTGTATTCACCGGGAGTTAAACGAATATCGTCGATCCCGGTTGATGACCGCCAGCGGGGATCTCCACTTGTGGAAGCCCCGGCAAAGTTCAGGTCCTTGAAATGAAAATCCATCCCACCCAGGGGATCTACCCAAAGATCAGCTGATGTTCCCGCATAATTACCTACCGGGAAATTGGAGAGTTCAAAACCACTGACAAAGGCAAACTGATTCGTGCTAAAGACATTTTCGATGTTGACGGTGGTATTCGCCAGACTGGGAGCTCCATTGTGTCCACGGATGGCAAAGCCTCCCGAATTCGCCTCATCCCAGGCATGACCCCAGATTGTGTTTCGGATGGTCAGCCCGTTTGTGATGTCGGCATTTCCTGCTCCGCCTCTCCACCTGAACATATAATTGGAACCGGTAGATGGCACTTCACTGATCGTGCAGTTTTCAACCAGGACAGAATTGGACTGCATCCTGGACTGCAGGAAATTACGGCATCTCGAGAAAGTTGAATTCGTTATTACGATATCATCCACTGAAACTCCGTTATCCGTGTCAAGGGTCAGTACTGCATAATCACGGATGCTGTCAGCCACGCAATTGTTCATGGTGAATTTCAGGATCTTTGCCGCAGCAGGCCCGCGGAAGCGAGTGATACCCCTGAGCCGGTGCATGCGGCAGTTCTCAAATTTGATCTCACCGATCGTAAAGGGATCTGACATATTGGGATTGAAGACATACCTGTCATCGAAAGTTCCTGAAAAATAAAGGTTTTTAAACACAATATATTCAATGTTGGCATTGGCTGCAACATTGAAATTGGAAGTACAATCTATTTTAGGCAGATCGGTGGCTTCGGGATCGGCGCTTCTAATTTCAAGCGATTTGTCAAAGGCATATCCACCGGTTGTGTATTTCTTCCCTGGGGCAAGTAAAATAACTGCACCACCGGGCACATCGGCCAGGGTATCGGCCAGGGCAGTTTCACTATCAATCCCCGAAAGGTCAATAATAACTTCATCTTCCTCCATGGCCAGTTTAAAGCAGGCGATCCCGTTGTTGGGCGACATCATATACATCATCACCTGGTTGGGTTGCACATCAACGGCTACAGGAGCGGCGTAGGAAGCATTCGAATTGGCACCCAGTCCCTTCTCGGGGAAAACGGCAATGGAGTCAGCCTCTTCAGCCCCTCCTCCCGGAATGTGGAACAGCTGGAAAGCAGCCTTGGGAGCATTAGGAGCACTGGCATTGGCATGGCTCGTGGTAGGTCCCAGAAGAAAATCCTTCCCTTTGAAGGAGAAAAACACTACCCCTGAAATACCGGGATTGAGAAACTTTTGGGGGCCGCTGAAGGTGGAAAGCAATTCTCCCTGCATATTGTACAATGCAGGATAGGTGGAATGGCCATCAGCCCAGAAATGATCGTTGTCGAGCGGGAAAATTTTGGGGGTAAGCCCCAGTTTGGCTACTGCCGTACCCGTCGGAGGGGGATACACACTTTTGAGGACGATCACCTGTGGTTCAGGATCCATCACCCCGGCCTGTACATTCCAGCGGAAAACCAGTGGCTCAGGTGCTGAACCGTTCGCATCCCCGGCAATAACATAGCCGTCACCCTCTTCGGAAACATCCCCGTAAAAGGCAAATCCGTCTCCGAGCCTTTTCAGAGGCTGCGCCACACCATCGATGGTATCCTTCGAATTCCAGGAGAGAAGGGTGGAAAGATCATAGCCGCCATCACTCTTCGGTGTGAGCATATAAACCTTGAAAGGCTGCGTATGTGAATTGGTGGAGAGATTGGCAAAGAGGATCTTTCCCGTCGGCGTTACGGAGATATCATTAACGGCAAAGGTACCTCCCTTTACTACCGAAGTATCAATCGGGATGGTTGTGAGTGCGTTACCAGTCTCGCCATCAAGTACCTGAATCACCGGGGGATTAACTTTCCTGGACATAACATAGACTTTTCCGTCATAAAAAGCCATGCCCCGTTCGGTCAAATTCCCCATCCAGTCGGGGACAACCCCCGGAACAATGGGAATGTCACCCTCCCATACGGCCGTGCTGTTCACGGAGTGCTCCCATACCGGCGCAACTACCGGTTTTTGGGCAAACACAATCGCCGCAGTCAAAATAAAAACAAAAAACAAGGTAAATTTTCTCATGGTTCATTCATTTAAGTTCGACATCATATTATTTATACTATTCCCTTTGCTATTGCAATCAATGCGCTCGCCGGAATTCAATTCTTTAAAAATAATAAAACTGAATGACAAAACAGCAGAAAATTGCATTTAACATTATTTATATTTTTCAGAAAAGCCTATTTCACCATAAGCACTCCGTTCCTGGTCCCCCCACAGTTTGACAAAGTAACTACATACGTTCCCGGTTTTAATCCCGCAACTGAAATAGCTGCCCTGGATCCTTCAAAACGGGCGTACCCTTCCCTGACCATTCTTCCCGCCATGTCGCAGATCCGGTAAGGCGAATCACAAAGGGGGCCTTCCATTTCGACAAAAAACAGTTCCCTGGCGGGATTGGGATAGATCGCGATTTGCCCCTGAGGCAGGGTGACATCCGTCCTGCCTCCGGTCATCGGCCCTTCGCTCTTTACCATGTTGTCAAAATAGACAGCCCCTCCGCCTGAAAAAGGAGTTCCCGCCGATTCCAGTTTAAACCCGGCAAAACCATATTCACCATCGTCGGGCAGTTCCGCTTTGACCTCCCGGAACTGCCATCCTGCAAAATCAATCTCCGCAAAGGGAAGCTCCGTCACCAGTCCATCTTTCTCAAACAAAAGGGAAAGATGGTTTTCCGACAGGTCCCCCCACAGGTAAAGCCCCAGAAACGCTCCGTTTTTCACCGTGAAATAACTTTCCGGAGGTTTCACAACCACATGGGCATCCGGGGAGCTGAATCCATACAGCAACCGGTAGGAATAGCTGCCTGCCAGTTTGCTGCCACTGTAACGCAGGATCCGATTGGCGGTCCCCGGAAGCAGGTTTTTACTATTCAAAGTATCAACCCTCCAGGTGGTGGCTGTAGCCTCGAAATCATAAACAACCGGTGCCTCCGGCACAAACACAGGAGCCACCCGGAAATTTACGAATTGGTCGTCCCGTAAGGTAAGCCCCTCACTGTCGGCAAGGTCACCGTCAATCATCAGCTTGTAGGAGGAACCGGGAAGCAGGTTATTCAACAGGAAGGCGTAAGACCCCACCTTTCCGGAAAAAGTGTTCACCTCCACGCCGCTCCGGGAAATTTCATTTCCCAGGCTGTCGACAATTTTAACCCGCGATGTGAGTAGTTCGTTTTTTATCCTGCCATCGAAATGAAGGCGCACCTGGGTGAAGGGAAACACCGTTTCCATCCCGTCCGACGGATACAGATTCAGCAGCGTGAGTCGGTTGCGCGCCACTGTAGTGAAGGAAAAGGAGAAATCCTCCTCCATGGCGAGGTTACCGATATGGCGAACGCTTTTCCGCAGTAAGACATGATACTCTGTTGAAACATCCAGGGGATCAACAGGAACAAATTTAGCAATGCGTCCCTGGTCTTCCCACACAAAGGTTCCTTCCACGGAAGGGGTAATGGAGAAAGCTTCGCGGAAGGAGGTGGTATCCACTTCAAAATTAAAGCGGAACATAATGGCTGAAGCTGCCGAAACGCCTTCCGGGGCATCCCTGGGGCCGTAATCCTCCACCACCATCGGGTCGGAACGATCCTGTTCCAGGGCACACAGGTAATAGGTAACGGCCGCTGAATCAACCCTTATATTTTCCACAACCTTGCCGGTATATTTATCCGCCTCAAAAGTAAGCCGGTAATTCCCGGGGTCCAGGTTGTCGAAGCAGTAAAACCCGTTGTTGAGCTGGTCCACCTGATAGACCAGGTCCCCGGGCTGAAGGGTGACCCTGGCACCGTTGACGGGCAGCCACTGATCCTTTGAATTGGGGATAACCGGGTAATCGGTCACCTTGCGATAGGAATCCTTGACAGTACCGGCAATTTTTCCCCTGTTCCCGGGATTTCCCCCGTAGTATTGGCAGAATGCCCTGAATAAATGCCATGCCTCCAGGTGTTTGTATTCCCGGTTCATCAACCGGTAGGTTTCCGGGAGGTAATCGTGGAAAGAGCCCTCGGAAATCAGTCCGGGTACCGTCAGCGGCCGCAACACACCATAACCGTCCCAGGACTCGGGAGCAAACGTTTTATCCCCGCGTACCTGCCGTCCTGAATAGCTCCACTGGGAAGCCTGGTTGGAGAACAGATTGTCAAAAAAGAGATGGGCCAGCTCCATGCTCTGCGGCAGAATAGGATTGTTGTCCCACCCGTGGAAAAGCATAAGCACATAGTTGGTGACGGAATTGAAGGCATTGCTGTGAACGGAGATCATGAAATCGACCTGGTTGACATTGGCTTCTTCGGCAATCGCCGATAGCGGCCGATCATCCTCCGTACGGTTCTGCACCCTTGACATGATCACCTTTGCACCGGCGGACTCCAGAAGCGAGCGGAGATGAAGCCCCTTCACCAGGTTGCTTTTCGACTCCCAGAAACCGGCGGTATCCCCCAGGGCAAAGGGAGGGATGGGCACATTCCTGTCATCGGAATTGAAGCCTCCGTGACCCGGATTAACATAAATCTTAACCCCGGATAGATTCTGTCCCCCCAACACCCACGGTGCGAAAAACAGAGGCAGAATCAGAAATCTCAGTATCTTCTTCATCACCCTAATTTTTAATATGATACCGGATTACGTAAATCTCACCGGCGGGAGTGTCGAATGCAAGCTGTTCGGATTCAACCGAAACAGAAGGGTGCATGGCTATGATGCCGTCGGGTGACAGCCGGGTTCTTTCCCCTGTTTCGATGTTCACCATAAAGATGGCCGACGAGGTGACATTGTGCCCGTCATCGGCCGTCTCCATCCCTGCCAGCAGTTTGTTGCCCGCCCATACCGGAGCCTCCAGCCTGCCCGGTTCCGCAAGAAGGGTGCCTTCCTGATCACAGACAAAAGCCCCCTTCCCCATGGCGTAGGCGGCAATATGTTTCCCGTCGGGCGACACCGACGGCCAAATGTAGCTCTCTCCCTGGTAAGGGTTAAGCTCCTTGCGTTCTCCTCCGTAGTACAGAACCAGTTTCTGATCCTCTATGGCCACCATAACGGCTTTCTCCGCAACAACCCCTTGCGCCGACGCGCTTTTCAGCTGATATGCCTCGGTGTACAGTACCGCATTCCCCGAAACCACCGGTCCTGAAAGAGTGCGTGTCGCCGGCTGCAAAAGCTCACTCTTCCCATCAGCAACAGACCAGGAATTCAGCTTGATATGACGGAGGTTCCTGATGTATTCATTCTCGGTATAATAGATCTTCTCTCCATCAGAACTGAATACCGGGGAATAACCTGCGCCTTCCTCTTCGGAAATGGTTACCAGCATGCCGGTTGCGGATTCAAAGAGATAGAGCCCCTTGTAATTCTGCCTGCTGAGAAGAAGCCTTTCGCCTGATGCATCAAACCGCGGATGGAAATACTCCTCCCCCTCCGGAAGGGAGAGTTTCACCGCAGGTTCCACATCGATTCGCGGGCACCCTGAAACCGCCGCCATCGAACAAAGAAAAAACAGAAGATTTTTCATGACCAACAATTTTAAATATCTGAAACCGCCTCTTCCTTCCCGACTGCATCCTGCAGTACAAGGAAAGCATCAGGGGCGGACGATTTTAACTGCTTTTCTGCCGTAATCAGACTCAAGCACCACCAGATGGATACCCCGGGGAATTTTTTCAGCGGGGATCACCGCCTCATGAACCCCTCTCACCGGAACGCCCTCCCTGAGAACAGCCCTTATCCTGCCAGTCATGTCGGTCAGGAAGAGCTTCATTCTTCCCCTTCCGGGCAGGGAAAAGGTGATCTTCAGCGGCTCCCGCCCAACCAGTCCGGAACATTGCAAAGCCATCGCGGGATTATCTGCCATGGATATCCCGGAAAGAAGGAAGGAAAAGGAAACCACAGGCGACCATTCGGTATACAGCGAGGAGGAATAGGTTGCCCGACACCTGACATACCAGGTCCCGGAGGCCAGGTTCGGAAGCACCAGGCTGCTGTCGGGCGCATCAACAGACTGCTGCGACCTGTTGTTCCAGGGAAAGGACGACGAGGAGGACCACTGGAAAGTAAATCCAGAAGCCAAAAGATCGGCTTTTACAATGACATGAGCAGATTCCCCCAAAATTTGAGCACCGTTAATCGGATTTATGATCTCCGGGATGGCCGGAGGAATCCTGACGGTAGCAAACCTGACAACATCGGACCAGAGGGTGACTGAATCCCCCTTTGTTCCTAGCATACGCAGATAATAGGTGCCAAAGGATGAAATAACTCCTGCCGGAAGCCTGAAATCCGTTCCCTCAATTCCCATTCTGTCGTCCAGCAGAGTCGAAAATGTGTTGACAGTTGAAATCTGCAACCGATAACTATACCCTTCTCCCAGTGATTCCCAGCGGATCAGCGGAGTGACCTCAACGCCTGAAGCTTCATTTAGCGGATAGGTCACCCTCACCCTGGGCATCTCAACAAGCCTGAATGAATTTTTTTCCGACACGGTATCCTTCACCCCGGCCATCCGCGTATATACCCGCCAGTAATAATCCCTGTTTTCAGGAAGTCCCAACAAACCGGAGGGGAAGGTGCTCCCCGTCACTTCGCGCCGCCCCGCGATAGCCGTGAACGACGAATCTTCGGCTACTTCCAGCAGATAGGAATCTGCCAGCGGGACTGCCTCCCATGAAAACTGAAAACCAGGATAAAGGTTAACACCGTCGACGGGGAAAACCAGCCGGGTTGCCCGGTTTTGCCGCGGGATATCATTCATCAAAGCGGGTGCCGACTCATTTCCATTCCGGTCGAGGATCGATACGGCAAAGAGGTGGGAGTCAAGGTACCGGTTGTAATTTGTCAGGTCAAAGGCCGGCTGCCAGGATATTCCCAACAGGTATTCCCCGGAATTGAAATTTCCAGGTTCCCCGGCAATTTCTTCAGGGATGGCATATACCGCATACCGCAGATTCTCGCCCGCAGCATCCCACACCAGGCGACTCCCCTCCATCCGCAGGTTCGCTGGCACGGGCAGCGGAGTCCAGGGATTCCAGTGTTTTACAGGGAGCAGGGCTTTGTTCCGGAATTCATGGGTCCGGAAATAATTGATGATCCCTTTGGTGAAGAAATTGGTCGACCGGAAGAAGACACTCCCCGGGGCATCGTTTTTGTCAGACCGCCGGTTCCACTCCACCTGGAGTCCGAATTCCGAAGGATCGTAGCCTGCCGTGCTTTTGAGGATTTCCCTTTTTGAAAAATATTCGATCATGGAGAGTCCTTCCATCTCTTCATAGCGGAACTCCCCGTGAGCAGGATCCATGGCCAGGGGAGGCGGGTAGTCGGATGGATCCAGGTCTGAAAGGGAATGGCTGACGTAGAGGTGGCGTCCGAAACGGTTGACTACCTCCGACCACCAGGGTGCCAGGATTTTATAGCTCTGTCCTGAGCTGGTTGTGGGCCAGTACAACTGGGGAGAGATGTAATCCACGGTTTTTGCCTCGAGCCAGGCCACCGGATCGCAGTAGATCGACTTGTACATGTCGGAACCGGTAATTCCTGAGGGAAGCGTCAGTCCCCGGGAGGCGGCCACCATAGGGTCTGTGGTCCAGATCCCGAAAGGCGACACCCCGAAAGTCACCCACGGTTTCACCTCCTGGATGGCTTGGTATACCCCGGCGACCATCCTGTTGACATTGTCGCGCCGCCAGTCACCCAGGTCCATGCCGGCAGGTCTCCACCGTTCCTGGGAATACTGGTCCAGCGAAGCGGACGTACCCCCATAGGCATAGAAGTAATCATCGAAGACCACGCCGTCGACATCATAGCGGCTGACGATTTCCGTGACAATATCGGCAATCAGTTGGCGGACCCCCGGATTTCCGGGGTCGAGGATGGTGCCTCCCCCTGAATAGGTAAGCACCCATTCAGGATGGGTCTGCCGGTAATCGCCGGGTTGTCCGGAATATTTTCCGGCTACCGATTCAAACCGGTAAGGGTTGAGCCAGGCATGCAGTTCAAGGCCTCTTTTATGAGCTTCCTCAACGGCATACTGCAGGGGATCCCATCCCGGATCCTGTCCCCGGGAGGCCACCAGGTGGGCCGACCAAGGTTCAAAACTACTGGGATAAAAGGCATCGCATTCGGGCCGCACCTGAAAAAAAACGGCATTCATCCCCGTCACCTGCATAGAATCCAGAATCCGCGTCAACTGCTGTTTCTGCATGGTAACATTCACAGCGCTCCCTCCCGCCGGGATTTTTATACCTGGCCAGTCAAGCCCCCATACCGTGGTCAGCCACGAAGCCCGCATCTCCCGCTTAGGGATTTCCGTCTGCCCGGTCGTCGGTTTTATGAAAAATGCACAGAACAACAGCGTCAGCAGAAATCCCGCAGTACAACAGCCGGCAGAAGCAGCAAAATGAAAAGGGGAAAGTTTCAAGGGATTGAGTGTTTTCAACGTCATGGCAATACAATAAGTTTTCCTTTCAGGGATCCTGAATCCCCACTAACAACAAAGAGGTAAGCTCCAGGCGGGATTTTCACCACCGGAATGTAATCTGAAACTCCCCCGGGCCCTATTTCAATATATTCATCCATTACCAGTTGTCCGCCCAGCGTGTACAACCTCATCCGCACCGGGCCGGTTACGGCACCGTCGGTTTGCAGGTAAAAACCCCCTTTCACCGGATTCGGAAATACAGAACAGGCGGGAGGAGTGACGGGCCGACTCAAAGAATTTTGGGGATCCTTCGCCGGATATACCGCATACACCCCTTTCAGCCAGAAAGTGCCGGAATATTTCTGCCCGGCAACATATGACGGATCTTTTTCCACGATCAGCCTGATGCTTTTAAAAAGCAGGGGATAATCCTCCTGCGCAATACCGGCGGTGTTTACCGCAGCTTTATAACCCTGCAGCGAAGTGCCGGTGAAAGCCGGGACCACGCACAGTCCATTGGGATGATCGAGAAAATAATAAAAGGAAGCCTTACGGCCGTTCCCTGTGGCTTCCATCAGAACGGAATCGGGCATCCCGTATACATCGATATTCTTGTTCAAGGTTATACTGGCAGTCCTGTTCGAATAAGTGAACTCATAATCCACCCGCATCATTTCAACCTGAAAATCGGGATGGACCTGACGTGACAAGGTCACCTTGTCGATATAGCTGGTGGTATAACTCCAACTCCCGGGATCTGAAAAATCATCCAGCAGGAGATTGCCGCGACCGATTTCCACATCCACATGGCAGGTATCGGTATGCTCCCCGTCCGCTGTTTTAATGGCGACGGCCACCCTGCCATCCTTCAGTCCGCGGAATATCCCGTTCGCATCCACGCTGCCGATGCTCCCGTCCAGCACACTGAACTGAATTATATCATTATCAATCAGGTATTTGTTTCCATCCATGTCAGTTCCGAAAACCTTGAAGGTATAATCCCTGCGGTCGTCTATGACCAGGGATTTTACGAAAAAACTGATTTGCCTGACCGGTTTGAGGGCGACGGTGAGCGTATCGGTCATCCCCTTCCAGGTACCGGTAATGAAGCCGCTTCCCCCGGTTCCCGATGCAGTAAACACCCCGCTCTGGTCAATCTTTCCGATATTGCCGTGCACGGCGTAGGTGACATTCTCAGCGGTCAGGTAGCGGATGACTTCACCCGCCTCATCAAAGGTACTTCCCTTTACGAGGAACTTTTTCCCGAAGGGAATGGTGACATGCTCCGCATTGAGTTGCATCGTTTTTTCCGTTCCCGGAATGGCTGTGGAGACCATCAGGAGGGCATTTCCCACAGCCCTTTCCGAACCGTCGGATGGGGAATTTTTCACCTGATTCCGCACCACCATCACCGAGGAACCTCCGCCATCGAGGTTCAGGGCAGATGCCGCCCCCGAAGCCTTCATGATGTCGGCGAGCTGTTTGGTGCTTACCCCTTTGGAATAATCGGAACGACCGTCGACCACCGCCAGGATGACTTTCGACCCGTCACCTGAGAAGCCCGCGGCAGTACGGGGGTGAAGTTCCACCCAGTTGTTATCCAGGACGATACCGTCCTTGAGGATCTGCCGGTCGCCCCCCACCATTTCCGTCAGCAGCGGAGCCAGGAAAGGATCGTTTTTCAACCCGACCTGCACCTCCATCTGAAGGGTATCTCCTGCATAAAGCTCATTCAGAAAGGCGGCGGCCTTTCCGTGACCCGAAAGGACCGCCTTCCCGGAGGGAATGAGTGCCGATCCCACGCCGGCGATGATTTTGTCAACTTTAAACTGAAGTACCCAGTTCACACCCCAGGATCCTGAAAGGAGCGACAGCACCGCTTCCGTTCCCCATTTATTAGTACGTGTAACTTTTCCGAAATGCCGGTTGAAAAGGATCATTTCATCGGCGTCCCGGGCTTCATTGACCCCGTTAAGGGCAATCTGCTTACCGGCCCTGGCCACAGATCCCCTGAAAGTCATGATATCAATAAAGGGATTATTCCCGCCGTCGAAGGCGATCACCGGCCTGCTTGCGTGGGGTGCTTTGGCCACTTCGCCGGCGAGCATCTGTCCGTTCACCGGAACCCCCTGGTTGGGCGAAACCGTATTATAGAAGTCACCGTTGATGGCGGCAAATGCCTGGTGACCCGTACGGCTGTTGCGCAGCGCCATCGCTGAAGGCCGCTCCAGCCCGATCAGCGAATCCTTGCCCAGGCAGGTCTCAAAACGGAGATAGGGATTCCGGGCATCCAGAACCAGGGTGTTGACGAGCAAGGGCAAATCGGGAAGCCGGTAGTAGGTGTGGAGGGTCCCCAATCCAACATCGTGGGTGTGGATGATGGTATCCGTCCTGTACCTGATCCCCTGGATCAGAAGACTGTCCTGGCCGCGACAGGCCAAAGCCTGTAATAAACATGCCAGGAACACCGGCAGTAACCTGCCGGAAAACATACATGATTTTTTCCTTTTCATTTTTTCCGCATTGCTGATATCAGGGGTTTTTCCCTGATGACTCCCTTTGAAACTTCTCGCGGCAGACCCTGCGAGGAATCCGATTCCGCAGAGGACTTCTCTATGGCTTACTCGCTAACCCCGCGGCAGAGCTAACGGGGAAACGAATCCCGGAAAACCGGGATGGGTTCTACGGGTTTCAGCACCAGATCTTCCAAAAGCAGAGACCAGGCATTAATGCTTACCTGGCACAAAGAACGTATGTAGTCATTGCACTCGCCAGAATTCATTGAATCACCGGGGTGTGGGATCAATGGCAATTCCGTAAGCTTCCACACCGGAAATGAAATATTCCACCACGGGGGTTTCTTCGGTCAGGCTGATCCGTTTGATTCCCGACCGGTGTAACGGATTCGCGGCATAATAGGTTTCCGGATCTGCCCCAGCAGGCGGTTGCGGTCCCCGGTAGGCCCAATAGAGGTATTTGTCATCAACGGCCATTCCGGTGACGTGCAGCGCTTCACTATCACCTCCCTCCCCGTCGAAGGGACTGCGGTCAATGATTTTGATGCCGGTTCCGTCGAGATTGCTACGCATAATCATTTTATAACGGCTGTCAGAGAAGTAGAGCTTCTTATTGAGATCGTCGATAACAAAGGAGCGTATCCCGAAACTCTGGTGGATGGCACCGGCAGAAGGAACGGGGTCTCCGTCCACCTTGGCGCGGTTCAGGTTGTCGCTGTCGGCGAACCTGAAAATCCCTGATCCGGTGGAATTCTTTGCCCACCACCAGAGGCCGTTATACCGCATAATGGTGCCGTTGATGTTGCCCCACCCTATTCCTTCTCCGTAATAGCCGAGCCAGTTGTTCCGGATCCAGTAAGGAAATTCCGCCAGGGAAAATTTCTTGTTCCGGGTATTGACGGGGGTTTTAAAAATCCCTTCCCTGCGGTCGGCCCAGTAGATCATCTGCTGTTCCGCGTCAATAAAGCCATAGTAAAAATCGAGGAAAGTGTCCCCTCCGAAATTCTCCACCACACTCTCACGCCGGGAACCATCATGGGAAACCACGAAAATCTCCCCGTCACCCGCGGTGCGGTAAAGGGGTTCGGCGACATAGGTAAAAAAGGTCCCTGCATCAAAAACATAAAGCCAATCCCCGCTGAACTGAAGGGTAAGCGGATGTTTCCCCGACCGGTAGCCCATGTCAAAAGCGTTGTTCACGGCGGGATCAATTCCCTCAATCAGCTTTTTGGCCATGATATTGCCCCCTTTCACGGCATAGTAAAGGGTGGTGGCAGGTGAATTGTAATTCACCCTCACGTTGACCATCACGGGATCGAGATCTTTCCCGCCGATGTTGACAGTCAGGGAGACAATCTGGCTTCCGATGCTGCCGAAGACCACCGATGGCGCTTCCGACTTGCTCTTGCCCAGGTCATCCACATCAGGTCCCCTGGTCCCCGACGGGAATTGCCAGTTCAGGACAACTGGTTTGCTTTCGGGATTTTCAAGCATCACCGAGAATTGGACCTGTGACTGATTATAAATAACTACCGGGTCTGATGAAGTAAACTTCACCACGGGTACAATATCGCTGATCATCAGTTTCTTCTTCACTTCCGTGGTGCCGTCAGCTTTCAGGGCAACGGTATAGGTTCCCGGTTCCGCGTATTTGTGAACCGGGTCCTTTTCCGTGGAGGTGGTTCCGTCCCCAAAATCCCATTGCCAGGAAGAGCCTGTAGAAGAGAGGTTCAAAAACCGGATCTCCTCACCCACAACATAATGGAGCGATTTCGCGGAATAGCTGAAATCAACAGCTGCCGGGGGAAACATTTCCGGGGTGATTTCCTGTTCACAGCTCCATATCAGGGCCGCAGCCAGAAAACCTGTGCAAAGGGCGAATATTTTAATCCTCTTCATAGTCTGTCAGTTTTTCTACGTTGTTAAAATACCGTGATCTTTTTACTATCCGAAAAGTTCTCCACCTGTTTTCCGTTTACCACCCGGAACCGGGCGTTGAGTTCATAGCTCCGGGTAAATTCCACCGCGTAATATTGGCGGTTCTTATTGTAGATTAGAGCAGAGAAGGGAATTTGTCTGATCTTTTCGTTGAGCAAGGGAATAGCATCCTGTCTTACAGTCCGGGTGATGACATCGCCTTCGGTCACCGTGTCAAACCATGTTTCCAGGGTATCTGCGGGCACCACAGGATTCTGGGTCACCAGCAATGTCTTGAAATCGGCGTATCCCAACTGGGAGAACAGGCTTTTAATAAAGCGTTCCCTGATGGCCGCAGGGATTAGATTGTCGTATTGTGCCTGATCATAAACCAGCGGATTCTTAACTTCCAGGGAGGAGAGGGTATAACTGACCGGAAATTTGTCTTCTATGACAAAGGCCTTTTTCTCTGCGTCAAAGCTCCCTTCCGAATGTTTGAAAGTCGTGATCTCCTGGGATTCCCGGACCAATTCCGTGGAATCCAGAAAAAAGGCAAAACCATTTCCCGGGTAAGTGATCGTGTACTTTAGTTTCCTGACCACGTCGTACCAGACTCCCAGGGAAGTAAACGTTTGATCGGTAGACCAGTATTCGGCGTAGAAGGGAACTTCATTTCCGGCGTTCACATTGGTTGACGGAACATCCCAGTAGATACTGGCGGCGATATGACCCGGGCGGCTGATGTCACCCACGGGGTCGTTGATCTCACATGCCGGCAGGAGAAACAAAAGGGTGGCAAACAGAGCCGGTACGATGCCTGGGTGCCGCCTGCCATTTATACTATCCATTTTCATTTTTTTCATAATATCCTCCTTCCTTTTTAATTCTGGGGTGCCCATATCATTGGTTTTTTGAGCCATTCGGGATTTCTGAAGGCGTTGAGCCTGATCAGTTCCTCCCGGTTGTATTTCTCTTCCGTTTCCGGGTCGTAGTTGAGGCGCTGAATCCATTGGTTTTCCTCCGCCCAATACGCCGTATACAGGTTGTGCGGTCTGCGGAGTCCGGGGTAGACGATGGTATTGTCATATTTCCTGTTGTTCAGGTCATTGCTATAACCGTACCTGCGCAGGTCGTTCCACTGTTCAGGCTGAAGGTACATCGCCTTGTACTTTTCCTTCATGATATGGCTGATGGTGATGTTTGAAGAGCCCGGCACCAGGTCGGGATTGCCGAGGTAAGCCTCGATTTCATCCTGTGAGACCCCCAAACGGTTCATATGAGAAGAGATCCCTTCCAGGAGGTGGTTGGCGGCTTTGGATTTGTCGCCGGCCCAGAAAGCGGCTTCTGCGGCGATCAGGTGAAGTTCCTCCCGCGTGATGAAGGTAATTGTGGAAGTATCGGTGGTCAGTACCGATTCATAGAGATCGGGATACCATTCTATTTTCGCTGTGGAAGGCATTCCGGAGTTGCTCTCCAGGTAACGGTAGACGGTAACGCCCTTGTCATCGGGACGTTGTTTCATGAGATAGGGTAACCGCGGATCATCTGACGTGTTGGTAGCGGGATGGTAGCCCATCATGGTTTCCACGAGGAAAGTGGTGGGGATAGCCGCCAGGAGGTCGTTGGAACGGCTTTCCCACGAATTCACCGGTTTGTTGTTTTTTCCCCACATACAATTCTTCTCGACACTGGAGCCCCCGTCAAATTTGTAGCGGGGATCGGTCCAACCGGCAAGGGCTGCCTCGGCTGCCGCCAAAACCTGACCGGCATTTCCGGTATTGAGATTGGGAAGGTCGCGCAGGAGAATCCGTGCCTTTACGGCCAGCAGAACCTGTTTCCATTTGGCCATATCACCCGCAAAGACCCGGTCCACATCCCTGCCCATGGGCCGGTTGGAAACCTGGGTGACTTCGGGCGAACCAAACAATACCAGCAGCTCATCAGCCTCCTTTTTCATCCATTCATAGATGCTCTCCTGGGTATCATATCTCGGAGATGAGGACATGTAAGCCTCCGTCAGGGGCATATCCCCGAAAAAGTCAGTGGTTTGCTGAACCGATAAAAGCCTCAGAAGACGGGTGAGTGCTGTGTAGTTCACCGAATTCTCCTCTTCGGCAAAGCGGAGCAACTCCTTGGCGTTGGTACCCACATCGTAGAAATGCCTTCTCCATTGGGGATGGCGGTTCATCCCCAAAAATTCCCAGCCGCTGCGGTAGGCATGGGCGCCGGTCTGGCTGCGCCCCGAGGTGGTGAGGCACTGCGCAAGGTATGTCCCGTACTCCCCGTGGTCGTAATTCTCCAGTGCCGTATAAAAAAGAATAACGGGCATGATCTCATCGACAGGGACCTGGTCCACCCCGTCGGGATCGCGGTTTTCCCCCAGAAACTCATCACAACCTGGTGAAATAAACAGCAATGCCAGTAAAATCCATACTATTCTAGTCAGCTTCATGATTCTTCAGGATTAAAAGGTTGCACTGATATTGAGCGTATAACTGCGGGTATTGGGTATCCCGAGGTAGTCGATGCCGAAAGTCCCCGTTCCTCCGCTGCTACCGGTATAGTTGACCACCGGGTCTGATCCCGAATAGTTGGTCAGCAGGAGAAGGTTCTTTCCTGTGACGGAAAACTGAAGCCCTTTTACGCCGATCTTCCGGGCGAGGGAAGAAGCATCGTAGGCTAGCGTCGCATAGCTGATCCGCGCCAAAGAGGCCTCTTCCACAAAATTCCGGCCCACAGGGGCGTAATAGTTGTTGTAAAAAGCCTGGTCGAACACCACCGGCACCGTGTTGGGAAGGTACGAGCCGTCAGGCTGCTCCACCACCCCGTCAATCAGGATCAGGCGGTTGCGGTAATCCTCCAGCATCTTCGCCTGTCCGCCCGACAGAAGGCTCCGCAGGGTGCCGTTGACCACATCCCCCCCATAGCGGAAGTTGGCCATAACAGAGAGAGACAAAGCTTTGTATTGAAACCGGTTCAACCACCCGGCCGTGAACTCCGGTTCCCGGTTGCCGATCAGCAGGGAACTAGAAGCGTTGATCTTCGGCCTTCCCAATTCGTCGACAATGATCTTGCCCTCCCCGTTGCGGAGGTAATCCTTTCCGGAGAGCGCCATCGTGGAACCGTGGAGGTAGGCAGTCGGACGGATGTCGCTCACCTGTCCGGCATAATGGTAGACTTCCACCAGCTGGTCGGGAAGATCCACCACGGTACCCCGGCTGCGGCCGAAGTTAGTGACCATGTTCCAGGAAAAACCATTCCGTTTCAGCAGGGACTGATCCCATGAAATTTCAAAACCTTCGTTTTTGATATCTCCCTCGTTGCGGGTCTGCAAGATGTTGCCCGAAGCGGGAGACACCCTCACCTCCACGATCTGGTTGGTGACGGACGTCGAGAACCAGGCCACATCGAGGCGGGTTTTGTCGTTAAAGAGCCGCAGGTCAGCCCCCACTTCCCAGGAGGTGGTCATCTCCGGTTTTAGGTAGGGATTGCTGCTCCGGGTGGGATCCACCCCATAACCCCCGTCGGGATGTGGCATGGCCTTGTACCAGTTGTTCAGGCGGTAGAGGGGCGCATCCTTCCCTACTTTGGCCCAGTTGGCCCTGATCTTGGCAAAGGTGACGTACTTCTCCGGAAGGTTGAAAATCTCGGTGAGGATGGCGCCTCCGCTGAAGGAGGGATAGAAGTAAGAGCGGTTTTCCACGGGCAACGTCGAGGAATGGTCATTGCGGCCGGTGATGCCTAACTGGGCAATACCCTGATAATCGAACTTGACCTCCCCGTAATAGCCGTACATGTTCTTTTCGGTGCGGTTCAGGGTGATATCTTCCTTGCGGAAGTCCGAGAGATTGCCCACGCTGTAAAATTCCGGAACGATAAATTCGCGACCACCCAGTCCGGCCGACCTCCCGGAAATCCTTTTCACATCCCATCCTGCCAGGAGTTCCGTCCTCCACTTATCGCCAAGTGCCAGTTCATAGGTCGCCAGCACGCCACCGTTCATCACCCCGCTTCTCCCGTCGGAATAGAAAAAAGAGCCGAGATAACCCAGGTCCTCCGACGTGGGTGTCTGTCCGGGTTCCAGGCTCCACCTGGGCGTGACGATACTTGTGCTTTCCGAGTTGGTCTGGTCGTAGCTGATCCTCCCGGTGAGATCCAGGTTTTTGACGATGTTCCAGGTGACGGACCCCTGTAACAGGGTGCGGGTCGATTCATATTTGCCCTGATCCTCATAACGCGACCACAACGGACTGATGGGGGAATTGTAACGATTGTTGGTGTTTATGTAAAGCCAGCGGATGGTACCGTCGGGATTTTTGTAGTTGGTGATGTCGTCATCGATCGGCCATTGGTATGCCGAACTAATTCCGGCCCCTCCCCGGGAATCCCGCGAAACAAGGTTGGCCATGAAATCGACCGATACTTTCGGGGATACCGTATATTTCGATTTGAAAAGGATACCGTAACGCTGCAGGTAGTCCGAAGGAACAATCCCTTCGTGGCGCACGTAATTTCCCGATGTGTAGGAGGTGAACTTCTCGGATCCCCCGGAAATGGAAAGGTCATATTTCTGGTAGAGTCCAGTTTTCAGAAAATTCCCGGGGTTGTCATATTTCACGGTTCCTTCGGGTGCCAGGGGGCCCCAGCCTCCCATCGATTGTTCCCGGTAAACGCCGTAAGAGCCCCGGAGGTACATCTGCTGGATTTCAGGAACCCGGTACGCCTGGTCCACCTGCACCGAACCGCTGGCTTCCACCCTGATCTCTCCCACCTGTCCCGATTTGGTGGTGATGATGATGGCCCCGTTCGAAGCTTCCTGGCCGTAGAGGGCAGCAGCAGCGGCTCCTTTCAGAACCGTCACGTTCTCAATATCATTGGGATTGATCTCCGCCGCCTTGGTTGCTCCGCCCGATATATGCATCCCGTTGAGGATGAAAATGGGCTCGTTGTTCTGCGCCGGATTGATGGAGGAGATCCCCCGGATCAGGATCTGGGAAGAGGCGGAAGGAGAACCTCCCGTTCCGGAAACCTCTACTCCGGCAACCCGCCCCTGCAGGGCATCCACGAAATTGGTCTGGCGCCCGGCATTCAGATCTTCGGAATTCACCGATTGAACGGCAAAATTCAACCGACGCTTCTCCGACCTGATCCCCATGGCTGTCACCACCACTTCATCCAACCCCCGGATATCCTCCTCCAACACTACGCTGACGGACGTCTGGCCTGAAACGGCAACTTCCCTGATCTTAAAACCTACGAAGGAAAATACCAGCGTGGCGTCTGATGGCACACTCAGGGTGTAACTCCCTTCCGCATTGGTCACTGTCCCATTGACCGTTCCCTTTTCCACAACATTGACACCGGGCAGGGTTCCGCCATCCTTATCCCTGACCACCCCGCTCACCCGAATCCTGCTGTCCTGTCCGCTCCCCGTAAGTTGTTCCTTCTCCGAATGCCCCGGAGGAACTGACGCCAGGGAAATAGGAATGCTGCCGATTACGAGGAATAAAACGATCAATGCCGATCGCAAGAAGTCCCCGGTGGGAACTTCTCCCTTTTTCAATCGCTCTGTAATTTTCATATCATAATGGTATTGGCTATGCTTATTTCACAGTTCAACCTTTAAAATTACTTAAAATTTCCCAATCCCCTGAAGAACCCCCGGAAATTATCATAAGCAACAGCTTATAATTGGCCTCTCGTGAGAGATGGCACAGAAGGAAGGTAATTCGTCGGATCATGAAAAAGCTTTAAAAAAAAACCATTGTTGTCCGGTAAACCGGTGAATTAATATTTTTTATCTCGCAAGCTGTTGGTTTTCAACAACAGCATTTTCAATTTTCAAAAGTAAGCCCCCTGCAATTCAGGGAAGAGTGAGTTTTGATACTTCAGTCGGTTATCTTTAATGATTCCCCGCCAACTTCCTTCAGGGTCTTCCAGGAAACAATAGATATTGATGTAATTCATCAATTGCTGCTGGATTACGGACACCATGTTTGAAAATGACCAACTACGTTTCAGTCTGCTTTTTATTAGCGTCAGCAGTAAATTTGCCAGCAGTGCTGCCCAAATCTGGATTTCAATGGCATTTTCATTGTCGCCAAGAAAGTATTTTAACGGAAAGTTCTGTTTCAGTTGTTTGAACAGCAACTCGATCTGCCATCTTTTCTTGTAAATCAAGGCTATTTTTTCGGCTGTCAGTTCAAAATTGTTGGTAATGAACTCGAATAAGCGACTTTTTTCACTGTCCCAGTAGGCAATTCTCCTTGCCCGGTGTTCATGTTTCTTGTTTTCTCCATATCGCAAAACAATTTCTTCATCTTTCAGGACACCCGAGTCAGCTCCATCCGGAATATCAAACTCTTCCCGGCCTTCCTACAGCGCATTGTCTTTCAGTCTGGTCACATACCAGATTGAGCTTTTCGTGAATGCTTCATATTGCTCATAATCCACATAGGCCTTATCAAATGTTATGATTGATCCTTTTGGTAACCGAAAAACCTCACTCAAAAACATGTGATCATGACGGGCTACTTCACTGTAGCGTATCAGACAAGGAACATTCTCGCCGGCCTTGATGATGGTATGAGCTTTGATTCCCCCTTTCTTCTTACCTTCTTTAGGATTCCGGCCAACTCCTTTAAGGATATCCTTGAAAAGCGACATTGTCGTGGAATCCATGATATAAAGCCGTCTTATATCCTTATCGCTTAACCGGCTGTCCGAGAAAGTAGGTGAATACCTACGGTAAATACCCATGTAAATGTCTACAAATACCTTACTGCTCCTCCTTTTGTTCGCATCTGAGAATGTACTGCGACGTACCAGATATGATAATCCTAAATGGGAAAGCTTATGTACATTAGATAAAAGACCCAAAATCACTTCCCGGATTGATTGAAATCCTTCCAAAGTAACCTGCAGCATTACAATGAGATGATGATAAGTGATAAACTTTTCAACATACCGTTCAACACCGTGTTCCCTGGCTATTTTCTTCATCTCATTCTTGTCAAAGAACTTTATTATCTGGTTAAAAACCGGCTGTCCGATAAAATTTGTACTTTTACTCATGGTTCCTATTTTGTTTTGCAACTTTAAAGGAAACCATACTGGGTTAGCCTATTGAGGCTGGCCCAGTATTTTTTCAAAAAACTTTACCGGACAACAGTGTTTTAAATTAATTAAACATATCGGTTGAGTTCTATTTTGACAGATGACATTTCCAACACAAGGAAAGCATCCTATGAAAGCACGATACCGATTCCGGGCCTGTCGGGAAGCACCACCTTCCCCTCATCGACCTTTACCCCGTCAAACACATCATTGGATATCAAAAGATTTCCGTCGAGATCGGCCCAATCCACCAGAGGCGAGAGCTGGGCTGCCGCCGACACGGCGCAGGAGGTTTCGGTCATGCATCCGATCATCACCTTCATTTTCAGAGCCCGGGCCAGGGCGATCATCTCCCGCGCCGCCCGCAATCCCCCGCACTTCATCAATTTGATGTTAATGCCGGAATAGACGCCATAACAAGGAAGCACATCCTCTACGGTCTGGACAGCCTCATCGGCAAGGATGGGCAGAGGACTTCGTTCCGTCAGCCAGGCAATGTCATCCTTCAGAGATTTTTCCATGGGCTGTTCCACGAAGACCACCCCTTTCCCCGCAAGCCAGTGGCAGAGCTCCAGGGCCTGCTGACGGTCATGCCACCCCTGGTTCACATCCACACACAAGGGAACATCGGTAACCGCCCGCACCGATTCTATCATCTCCCGGTCATCCCCGCGCCCCAGTTTAACCTTCAGAATTTTGAAATCCGAAGCTTCCCGGGTTTTTTCTTTTACTACTTCCGGAGTGTCAATGCCAATGGTAAAACTGGTCAGGGGGGTGTCAGCGGGATTCAAGCCCCACATCCTGTGCCAGGGTTGCCCGAGAACTTTCCCCGCCAGGTCATGAAGGGCAATGTCAACGGAAGCCTTGGCAGCATGGTTGGCAGGAGCGATGGAATTCACATACTCCATGATGTCCTCAATCAACAGGGGATTGTTGAACTGGCCTAGATCAAGCGCAGCCAGGAATTTCGAAACCGACTCCTGGGTTTCCACCAGGTAAGGGGGCAGACTGGCTTCACCATATCCTACGATCCCATTCCATTCCAGTTCGGTGAGCATATCAGGGGTTGTAGTTCTCGAACTTCCCGCCAGGGTAAAAACATGCCTCAGCTGCAGTTCATAGGGTTTAAAACGTAAGACCAGGGGCTGGTCCTTCAGGGTTTTTGTTTTTTCGGGCGATGGCAGGCATCCCGGAAACGTGCCGGCCAGGGCTGAAAAACCGGCAGCCATACCGACAGATTTAAGAAAGTCTCTCCGGCAAGGAAGATTCTTTGGATCTGCTATTGAGTTTTCTCTCTCATTTTTCATTGTCCTGAGATCTTCAAATTTTCAGATTAAAAAATTATTTCGTCAATACCATGGATGATCTTTTACTTTCATATAGCCGAATCGGGATGACAGTCCGGTCATCCGCCTGGAACCCACATACGTAGAAAAGAGATAACGGCTGAAATGGGTGCATGTGCTGTCCATGCTGTTGACCCACACCTGCCCGGAGGAATGTATGACCTCCCGGTTACCGGAATAAATGCCCACATGCACGATGCGCAGGGGCTCCTTTCTTCCGAAGAAAAGCAGATCGCCGGGTTTCAGGTTTTCCTGTTCCGGACCAGCATCGATCACTTCGCCGTATTTAAACTGCTGCGAAGCATCCCTTTCCAGGATGATACCGTTCAGGAACCACACCGTTTTGGTAAAACCACTGCAGTCGATCGCTTTCGAGGAAGTACCGCCCCACAGGTAAGGGATGCCTGTAAACTCCTGGGCTGTCCTGATCAAATTATCTGGCAGGGGGGTTGCATTCCCGGCCCAGGTTGTGAAATCCGTGAAATATGCCGCCCCGGATACGCCCCTCCTGCCATCGGGTAATTCCACCTGCACCGATTTGTCTTTCCCGCGCTTCCCTTTGACAATACATCCGGCAACCAGATCGCTGATTCGCCGGGCACCGGAATCATCGCTGAAAATGACCCCGTATTGTCCGGTAAAAATCATCCTGTCGGAACGGTTCCACGCATTCAGTTCTTCATCTGTAATCTTAACCAGGGAGGAACTATTGGTCCACGACAAATAGTGGTCGGGCGTCTGAATGAAATACCAGTCAAGGTGTTTCTTCAATATCATCACCGGTGTACCCATGGTTGCCTGTGAAACCAATTCCGCCCCATGGTCAGGCTTTGCCCGGAGGTTCGCAACGCTCACCGTAACCAATCCCCGGACCTTTCCCTGCAACGCGGAATCGGGGAGAATTATAAGGCTGTCCAAGGCCTCAAAACCTGATTCACTGACCAAAAGAAGGAGCTTTTCCCTGTTCTCCTGCGAAAGCAATTCGCCCTTCACCACTACTTTTTTCCCGCTCACCTTTTCAAGGGTGACTTTGCACAGACCGGTACGTGCATCGGGGACCAATTCCCTGCACAGCATTTCCGTTTTTTCCTGCAACCGAGTATACCTGCGGTCATAACATCCGGGAAAGATCAAAAGGGAAGCAAAAAGCAGCAAAAGATTCCGATTCATAGGTTTGTTTCATAGCGTTGTCAGAATCCAAAACCTGAAATACCGGTAATCACAAACCTGACACTGCCAACGAATGGTAATGCTGAACCGGGGTGGCATTTCAAGGCCTGGTTTTAATCTCTGAACAATTTCTCTAAGCAAAGATAAGGAGGATGAAAATGCCTTTTATCATAAAGAAAATGTTTAAAAACATAAACTGGTATTACATTCATACAGGTTTACTGTATTCAGGTAACAAAAGCCTTTAAAAAGGGAGAATGTTACAGTGTGTTCCACGCTATTTTCCGGGAGGTGGCAGGTAATCCACCTCCATATGGTAATCCCATTTGTCGAAATAGAGATTTCCCCCGCTCCATTCCACTTCACCTCTCTGGAAATCGTTGGGTTCACTCCGGGGGAATTTTTTCCCCGGGACAAAAGGTGCGCCGATGTTGTCGTTCACGATCAGGCGCCAGGAATCTATTCCCGTCATATAAAAATCCCTGATAACGGGATTATCTGAAGGCAGCCTTCCGAAAGAGATGTCGAGGGGCACCCATCCAACCTGATCGAACCACACTTCACACCAGTCGTGGAGGTTGACTTTCCCGGGGTGGAGCATCCATCCGCTCTGCCATTTCACGGGGACACCCCTGTACCGGGCGAGGGTCATGAACAGCAGTGTTTTCATGCCGCAATCTCCCCTGCGGTTATCAATCACATATTCGGGGATGTTGGGAATGGTGGAGTATTCAAGGGCGCCTGCCCAAGGGATGTTGGTATCAATCCAGTTAAAAATCGCCTGAACAATTTTCAGGGGTTCCTGTTCACTGCCAACAACCCGGTCAGCGAGCTCTTTGATTTTCTCCGAAAACAGGATGTGTGGTTTTTGTTCCCCGGTATAAGCGGCGTACACGCCGGAATTCTTATCACATGTTGAAACGACCAGCACCTGCGGGTCAGAATAGTGTGCCGACGGGGTGAAACTGAATTCCATTTCAAAAAGCGTCGGTTGTCCAGCTACCGCAGGTTGTTCCATGTAAAGGGAACGTTGCATCAATGTGTCAGGTGCAATGAAGTGCTTTTCAGGGGAAGTCCTGATCAGACGGACCTCCTTTTGCCTTGGGTGGACTTCCCGTGGCCAGGGCATCCAGCAACGGATAATTTCTCCTGTGGGAATCGCATCTGCATTGACCGAAAGTGTGTATTTCAGCTTCATGGGCACCGGGATTAACGGCGAATGGGCATCACCTGCCGAACAGATTACCGCTGCCGCATGATCCATTTTAAAGAGGTCAAAATCATCAGGCGTCAGGATTTTCTCGGGGTCCTTCAGCAGGGTCTGATGATCCAATATCCGCTTCAGGTTGGAGGCCGCCCTTCTGAAATAACGTTTTTCACCATCTATATTTCTGTATTCCAACCAATTGAGGTTCTCCCACTGCTGTTGTTCCTCAGGTCGGAATTCTTTGAAAATGGTGCGGAGTTGCTCCTGAACATCGGTTTCAGAGAGAGAGAAATCATGACGGATGCGCATGGACTGATCCTGCAGGGAGTCCAGCAAGGTCATCAGCAACGTATCGTCACGAAAAACACCTCTTAAGGAATCGGCCAAATGGGTTACCTCGCTGAAATTTCCACGGGCAAATTCACTTTCAATTCTTTCGGTTACAGCCTCCCGGTCCGGATGTGTCACACAGCCACTCAACAGCACCACAGAGCAAAACAGGGTTACAATCAGTCTTCTCATAAATTTATTTTTATGGTTTGCTACAGAACTCCTCTTCCGTCGCATTAATAAAATCAGTAGATTTATCCAAAATTACGCTGATTCTATCCATAAAAACCAGAAAAATCAATGAAAACTTTTCACCATGTCCCCATCTTTTTGCTGTTGGCATTTTGTTGTCAGATCCACCAGGCTGATGCTCAGAAAGTTAAAACAGGGCTCGAAGTCCTTCAAAAGAACAATTTTTTCCTGCTGAAGGGTAAGAAAGTCGGTTTGATCACCAATCCTACCGGTATTGACCGCAACCTTCAGTCGACGGTTGATATTTTCCACAACTGCCCCGATTTTGAACTCATGGCCCTTTTTGGTCCGGAACATGGGGTGCGCGGTGATTACGGAGCAGGCGATTATGTAGAAAACTACACTGATCCGCACACCGGGCTCCCGGTATACAGCATCTACGGAAAAACACGAAAACCCACCCGGGAGATGTTACAGGGGATCGATGTGCTGGTCTATGACATTCAGGACATCGGCTCCCGTTCCTACACCTATATCAGCACACTCGGACTGGCCATGGAAGCGGCTGCCGAGAACAACATACAGTTTGTGGTGCTTGACAGGCCCAACCCCCTGGGAGGCATCAAAATGGAAGGGTTGCTCACCCAGCCTGAATTCGTTTCCTTCGTCAGCCAGTTTCCCATTCCCTATGTGCACGGGCTCACCGTGGGAGAGCTGGCACTTTACCTGAACAGCGAAGGACTTCTCTCCGAAGGTGTGGTGTGCGATCTTGCCGTGGTGGCCATGAAGGGGTGGAAACGAAAAATGACCTTTAACAAAACCGGGCTTCCCTGGGTGCTTACTTCCCCCCATATTCCCCATGAATTTTCACCATGGTTCTACCCGGTTTCGGGAATTTTGGGAGAGCTCTATGTCATGAGCATCGGAGTTGGCTATACCCTCCCCTTTCAGCTCTTTGCCGCCGAATGGGTCGAAGCCGAAAAACTGACCGCTGCCCTCAACGGCCTTACCCTCCCCGGCGTCTCATTCCGGCCTGTCCACTTCACCCCCTATTATAGCACAGGCAAGGGAACCATCCTCCACGGCGTACAGCTCCACATCACCGATTTTGAAAAAGCCAATCTCTCCCTTGTACAGTTTTATGTTATACAGGAGTGCTACAAACTGTATCCTGACAAAAACCTCTTCGACATGTGCAATCCTTCCCGGCTGGGCATGTTCGACAAGGTATGCGGTTCCGATATCATTCGCAAAACTTTTACACAAAATTTCCAGGTAGCAGACATCGAAACCCTCTGGATGCAGGAAATCCCTGCTTTCCGGGAAAAGGTGAAGCGATATATGCTATACAAATAAGGCTGAGGTTGTTTCCTCCGCCAACCACCTTGGTAAACCTTCGGTGGCCAATGAAGTTTCGGACTTGGGTCGACAAAGTTGCCTCCGTCCGACGAAGCCGGTGTCCGAAAAAGGCTGCGGTTTTCTCCTACCCTAAAGTTAGGGTATCTGAAGAAGGATGACGTTGTGAAAAAGAACCCATATCTATCAGAGGGACAACCCGAAGGATTTAATATAATAACCAGCGGTACAACCCTGGCGACACGCGGTCAGCGGTGGTGCACGGTCGGACAGGTTTAACTAAGTAGAAAAATATCTTAACTTCGCACCGCAGTTCAAAAAAATGAAAAGATCCCTTCTGTTTTTGCTTGTCCTGGCGTTGTTCAAAACCGTCGCGGGAACCGTTTATTACCTTTCGCCATCCGGATTGGATACCAACAACGGCACGTCACTTGATTCGCCCTTGCGGATGCCCGACAAGGCCGTTGCCAAAGCCGTCGCCGGTGACACCATCCTGGTCCGCGGGGGGACTTATTCCATTTCTTCAACACTCTATCTGAAACAAAGTGGAACGTCGGAGAAAAAAATCCATTTCCTGGCATGGCCGGGGGAATCACCCCTGTTTGATTTTTCAGGAACGGCAACCGGGAAAAGGGGGATCAGTCTGACTGGCAGCCATTGGGTCATCAGGGGCCTCTTTATCACAAAAGCGGGTGACAATGGCATGATCATTTCGGGAGGAGCATATAACCTCATTGAAAACTGCCGCTTTTCAGAAAATAAAGACACCGGATTGCAACTAGGTGCGGGTGCCCACGACAACCAGATCATCAACTGCGATTCCTGGTATAACGCCGACCCTACCGACTACGCCGACGCCGATGGGTTTGCCCCCAAAATGGATGTGGGCATCAACAACTATTTCTATGGGTGCAGGGCCTGGCAGAATTGCGATGACGGATGGGACGGATACCTGCGGAACGGCAACAATGCCTCCACCATCCTGGAAAACTGCTGGACCTGGGGGAACGGCTACCTGAAGGATGGAAGCGACCCCGGACCAAAGGCCAATGGGAATGGATTCAAAATGGGTGGCAGCGATGATAAAACCCTCCGCCACCATGTTGTTCTAAAAAACTGCCTTGCTTTTGACAACAAATCGAAAGGATTCGACCAGAATAACAACAAGGGATCCATGACCATTTACAACGGCACGGCCTTCCGCAACAAGGGCAACGATTTCAGCATCCCTTCCGCTCTTCCTGCTGGAGAAAAGGCGGTGGTAAAAAACAGCTTGGCAGCCCAGGGGAACAAAATCAACCTGGGGAGCTTTGTCATCCAGGAAGTCAACAGTTGGAATGGCGGTTTTACGGTCACATGGAATGATTTTGTAAGCCTTGACACCACCGGGGTGTCGGGACCCAGAAAGGCCGACGGAAGCCTGCCTGATTTATCTTTTCTGAAGCTTTCTTCCGGAAGTGACCTGATTGATGCCGGCGTGGACGTCGGACTGCCTTTCTACGGGCTTAAACCAGACCTGGGATGCTTTGAATGGGATGCCACCACCCATGCAAGAATTCCACTGGCAAACCACCAGAATGTTTATGATATAAAACTCCTGAAAGCAGAAAGATCATACGCGGATTTCAGTTTTAATCCCGGCCAGGCAGACTTGATATACGCATCCCTGGTCACGATTCAGGGGGCTCAGGTCTGGCAATCACAGATCCGCACTTCCGGTGCCGCGCGTGTACATGCCAGAATAGACCGGAGAAGCATTCCTTCAGGAATATATGTTCTGACCCTCGCCACTTCTTCAAGGAGGGAGGCGTTGAAATTATTCCTGCCCTGATCACATTGAGGTTGAGGCTGTCGGTCACATCATTCATGAACATCTTCCGGCTGACGAGGAGAGAATCCCTGCTTTCCGGGAAAAGGTGAAGCAGTACATGCTGTGCAAGTAAGGGATGCGCCCTGTTTTAGGTGTTTGAGCTCTCCTCAGAACCGCACCATCCGGTACCCCCTGGCCTTTAATTCCTGAATGAGGTCACCCAGCCGGTTGTAGAATTTATCGGTCCGGTCGGGATGGGTACCCAGGTGGATCAAAAGGATAGCCCCCCGCAATCCCGCAGAATGAGTTTCTTCAAAGCGCAAAAGTCTTTCCATCAACTGCTCCGAACTTTTATAAGAGGCCATGTCAGGCGTCGTATAGTCGGCATTGGTGCCGGTGCCGGGGGTGAAATTAATGACCCGAAGGCCCATTTTCTCCGACCATAGGCAGATCGTGGAATTATACCATTCGTACGGAGGAAGGAAACAGGAGATATTCCGTCGGGGGATTCCTGCCCGCTTCAGTTCCTTCAGATTATCCCGCAGGTCTTTGCGGAAGAGTCTTCGGCCAACCAGCAGGGAGTCGCGCATTTCCCAGGCATTATACAGCAGATGCCTGTCGGAATGGGGCCCCAGAAAGTGGCTCTCCCGCCGCATCCGGGCAATCATCTCCCGGTACCGGGGATTCCGGAGAAAATTGCCGGTAAGGAAAAAGGAAGCCGGTACCCGGTGTTCCTGAAGAACATCCAGAATTTTCTCTGCCCCTTCCCCGAATTCATCGGCAGAAAAGATCAGGCTGACCGTTTTCAGTGTGGTATCGGTTCGGATGATCGCCCCTTCGCTATCCTTTATGGTGTTGGAACAAGGCGAACCAAGCTGGCCAAAGCATAGCAGGGTGGGCCGCCCAAACAGGAGGAAGCACAGAAAAGCAAATTTCAAAAAGGTATTCATTTTGCTTCAAAAAAGTCCATCACTTGTTTCACCAGCTGTACACGTATTTCCTCATCCTGGATGGTTTCGAGGGGAAATCCCAGCACCAGGGTTCGGTAAGGGCCTTTCCAGGCTACTCCGGCACTGATGTGGGTGTCTGCGTACCGGAATGCTGTAAAGGCATCCCCTCCTGCAGGTTCAATGCCGTCGGGCGATTCCACGCCATAGATCTCAGGGGAGTAACCGGTGTTGAATCGTCCCTTCAGGGCGAACCACGGTTTACCGTAATCGGCAGAATAGAAATCGCCTCTCCGTGAGGCATGGCCTGTGCGGGGTTTAAAATGAAGCACCCGTGCCGCAAATTGAAGAGCTGTGGTATCTCCTGTTTCCATCAGTTCGGTCCCGGGATAGGCTCCCGTGATCAGAAGGTTTCCGCCGCCGGCGGCCACTTGGCTGATCTTGCGCATCAATCCGGGGGTATATATGGAAAAATCCTTTTTTGACGGATCTTTCAGCGAAGGTGTGGATTTTTCCTCTCCCAGCAGAATATCGATTGCTGCGTATCCCGAGACATCAAAATTGTCGTCTGAAAAAACCTCATCGCTTACCGACACGAAGTTGTACCCGGCTTTGTTGAATGCTCTTCCGTGGATCCGGGAGAAGTCAAAACTATTCCCGGGAATGCATAGATCTTCCATCTCGTTTGAACTGCTTCCCCAGCCGGGATTGTCGTCATCGGTCCACGGATTTTTCCGGTTGAAATCATACTGGTCGCCGGCAGCAATGGTTTCGGCGATCCAGGGAACGCCACGGTCGTGCCACCACTCGACACCCGCTTTTTCAGGAGTATCGAAAATGGCAGGGGCGCTCACCCTGTCAAAAGCATTAATGATTAATACGGTTCCTTTGGCGTTTTCCACGAATCCGGCTGAGAGGACCTCACCAGGAAAGCTTTCTCCCCCGCTGTTCAGTGCGGTGATTCTGAAATCGGAGGGAGCATCCCGGGGTGTAAGGGGAAGCGAACAGGAGGTGCCGGAGACCTCCACACCCTGGTTCCACCCCAGGTTACCGGAGCGGCGGTATACTTTATACCCTCCGGGAATAGCGGAAGGTTCCAGCGGATCCTCCACGGGTTTCCAGGAGAGTTTTACCATCTCCTCCCCCTCCCTCAGGATGGCAAAGTGGGATATCGGCAGGGGATGCACCACACAGGGCCTCCCTTCGCGAAACGACTGGAAGCGGAGCATGCCCTTGTAGATAGCCCGGCTGACGTCAAAGCGGAAGCGGGGATCGAGGCCAAAACGCATGTCAGCAAGATTCTGATGCGAAAGCAACTCCAGGAGCATTGCCGGCACATTGGGACGCCACGCTTCGGAGTATTGCCGGTCCCACAAAGCCCGGCGAGTCCAGTCCGGATTATACAGGGTCCTGATGTCCTCCACAAGCTGGGTCTGGATCAGGTCGGTCAAGTCACGGCTGGCCATCCGGGAACTCCCGTCGGGGAA
Source organism: Prolixibacteraceae bacterium UBA1413 (assembly GCA_002304925.1). Taxonomy (GTDB): domain Bacteria; phylum Bacteroidota; class Bacteroidia; order Bacteroidales; family Prolixibacteraceae; genus UBA1413. Next base: position 62,460 of record DBPT01000001.1, on the reverse strand, counting down.
ACCCCCCCCGTCGGCCCAGGTACTGTAAATCCCCAGGGTTCCGATCACCGAATCGTCGGAGGTGATCCCCGCATCGGTATGGAAGGCAAAGGCCAGATCCACGGGAATCCCCAGCCCTTCCACATTCCTGTTTTTTGTGGGACCTGCCGGACTTCCCACCAGGTAGTTGACCCATTCGCCCCGTGACATGTAGTCGTCGTTGTAGTCGTTTTTCCCTTCGTTCAGGCTATATACCAGGGTATCGGGGAATCCCGCATACTGCAGGTAGTAACGCGCGCCCTCCCGGTACCTTGACTTTCCGCTGGTCTTCCAGGAAAACCAGTTGGAATCCGTGGTGGCCACCTCCCCTGAAGGAGTGCTTCCGTCGGTCGCCGACTTCTGGTTGGGAATCACGGCTCCGCCCGGACGACGGGCCACGTTTCCCATTCCCCCGCCAAAACGTACGGCATCCACCGAAATAACCTCCCCCGGTTTCCCGGAAAGACTCACCGACACCGCACCGAACCCCCTTTTCTTTTCTTTGGCGTCCGTTGATCCCTCTTCTTGTATTTCTCCGGAATCTATCGTTGCCGGAACGTTATCAAAGCCAGTCTCCCGGGTGAAGGCTCCCTCCCCGAAATGACCACTACCCTCTTCGGGACCAAAGAGATAGGTTCCAAGGTATACCCAGGTGCCTCCCCCGATCCGCTGGTTCACCAATAGGGTATCCCTGCCCCCGCTGTAAGCAACGGTCACCCTCACTTCCTGAGAACTCTCCGGAAAACGCTGCCATGAGAGATAAACCGCATATTCCCCGGGTTCCGGAGAAGCAGAAAAGAGAACCTCTTCCCTGCTACCGGGCGTGGACTCAAAAAGCAGGGAGGTCCCCGCCTCAAAAGGATTTTGACCGGGGAAGAGGGTGTCGGCCATCATAAAACCTTTAGAAATCACCCGGTAATCTTTTCCCTGAGGCAGGATAACCTGTCCCCCGTCAGTGGAAACATCGTTGTCCGTGATGAACTCCCGGGGCTGCCAGTCCCGCTCGACTGGCAGCAGGACCGTGGCCCCGCTGTTTTCGAGCATGGGTACCAGAAAGGGCATCACATACCCTTTGGTATATATATCCTCAACGGTTCCGAAGAGCCGCGCACGCTGCCACTCCCAGCGGTCGAGCTTCGACTCGTAATACCAGCCATGACTGCTCCATAAGGCGATGTTGTTGTTGTAAAGCCCTGATTCCGCAGGGCGCTCAACGGCCTTTTTGACCAGCGGAATGCGCATTCCCCTGCCTAAGGGAACCCGGCGTGAAAGATCACCCGAAAGCGAATTCCTGAAATAGTCGGGCACCAGTTCCTCCACCCTCCAGTTACCGGCAAACATTTCTAACACATAATCCCGGTATTTCCTTCCCAGAAGATCCCTGACCGACTCCCGGAGCCGGACACAATGCTCCTCCCTGACCGGAATATGGGAAAGTGCTGGGGAGAAAAAAACTTCCAAACGCTTTTCACCTGTATGTACAAAAACAGAATCAGGGGAAAACCGCCCGGTATGTTTCCACTCCGGAAAAGGAGAGACCCATTTTTTCAGATTTTTCAGAATCTTCTGTTCGGGAGTCTTGCCACCGGGAATCTTTGCACTCCCGGTGAACGGAAAAACTAAAAACAGAATAACCAAATGGATGCTTATCGAAAAGCGTTTTAGAAACCTCATATGCCGGATGTTTTTAATTCAACGGTCTGTAAAAAATCAGATTTATGAATGCGATTATTCAGCGAACTCACCTGTTCCCTCCATTTTGAACTAGTGCAATTTTTGAACAAGTTGGTGCTTCATTTAATTTCCACGTCCCTAATTTACACCTTTTCTCACAGGTTTCTATTTATTGTTATTCCGATGTCTTTTGAAACTAACAAAGTCAAGTCAATCGGTGGAATGAATCCCGTAGTGCCAGATTGATTCGGGCTTGCATATTCTCAGAATCATCAAATTGAAGATAACTGGTTTCCATTACATCATTACACATCTGACCGAATAACTGATTTAGCGGACTTGAATAACAGATAAAAATGTAGTTTTGATGTTTTTAAAATTCTTTGAATTATGAAAATTGTGGTATTGGACGGATATACGCTGAATCCCGGGGATCTGACATGGGATGGGCTTGCCGAACTGGGAGAACTGACGGTATACGACCGGACGGCAGCCGTTGAAACGGTGGTGCGCGCCGCCAGGGCTGAAATCATTTTCACCAACAAGGTCATCCTTTCCAGGGAGGTGCTTGCTCACCTGCCGGAATTGCAGTTTATCGGCGTCCTTGCCACGGGATACAACGTCGTAGACATCGCCGCCGCCGCGGAAAAGGGAATCGTTGTAACCAATATCCCTGCTTATAGCACCCCTTCCGTGGCGCAGATGGTTTTCGCCCACATCCTCAATTTTGCCAACCGCGTGGAACTGCACGCCACGGAGGTGCGCAACGGGAAATGGACCGGCCACCGTGATTTCTGTTATCAGAGCACTCCCCAGACCGAAATTGCGGGGAAAACCCTGGGAATCATAGGCTTCGGTAAAATCGGGCACAGCGTGGGCCGGCTGGGCCATGCCTTTGGGATGAAAATCCTTTTCCATAACCGGAGCACCAAAAAAGATGCCCCGGCATGGGCCACCCAAGTATCCCTGGAACAGCTCACCCGTGACAGCGATTTCATCAGCCTCAACTGTCCGCTGACCCCCGACAACAGGGAGTTCGTGAACCGGAAGCTCCTGTCCCTTATGAAGTCTTCAGCTTTTCTTATCAATACTGGCAGGGGGCCCCTGATTCACGAAGCCGACCTGGCCGACGCCCTCAACAGGGGGATCATTGCCGGTGCCGGTTTGGATGTGCTGGGAAAAGAACCGCCACACCCACACAATCCTCTCCTGACCGCCCGCAACTGCTTTATCACCCCCCACATGGCGTGGGCCACCCTAGAAGCCAGAAACCGGCTGATGGGTATTGCCGTCGAAAACCTCAGAAGCTTTCTTGAGGGAAATCCCCGGAATGTCATTAAAGCCGGATAACAGCCCCCCCTGGCCGGTCAGAAAACATGCTGATGCCGGCATCATACACTGCCCCGTTTGTTGAGGGCTGCCAAATCTGGTATTTTATAGCGTTTCTGAGTTGTATTATCAAGCCAGGAAGCTGAGCAGGATACCTGCCGCCACGGCACTGCCGATCACGCCCGCCACATTGGGTCCCATGGCGTGCATCAACAGGTGGTTGGTTTTGTCATACTCCAGACCCACGACCTGAGAGACACGGGCACTTGCGGGCACTGCGGAAACTCCGGCATTCCCGATTAACGGATTGATCTTATTCCCCTCTTTCAGGAAAAGGTTGATGATTTTAACGAACATCACCCCGCCAAATGTAGCGATAAAGAAGGAAGCTGCCCCCAAAATAAAGATTCCCACTGACTTGGCGGTCAGGAAAGTGGTGGCCTGGGTGGAAGCGCCCACGGTCAGACCGATCAGAATGGTGACAATATCAATCAGGGTACCTTTTGCTGTGTCAGCCAGGCGTTTTGTTACGGTACTTTCCTTCAACAGGTTGCCTAAAAAAAGCATGCCAAGCAAAGGCAGAGCACTGGGCACTAAAAAAGTAGTCAGCAACAATCCGCTGATCGGGAAAACGATCTTTTCGGTTTTAGAAACGGCACGGGCCGGTTTCATCCTGATAAGCCGCTCCTTTTGTGTGGTGAGTAACCTCATCACCGGGGGCTGGATCACCGGTACCAGAGCCATGTAAGAATAAGCCGAAATGGCAATGGCGCCCATCAGGTCAGGAGCCAGCTTCGAAGAGAGGAAAATGGCCGTCGGACCGTCGGCACCGCCGATAATTCCAATGGCACCTGCTTCTGTAGGAGTATACCCCAAGGCCAGGGCAATGGCATAGGCTCCGAAGATCCCCAACTGGGCAGCCGCCCCGATCAGGATCAGCTTGGGATTGGAAATCAATGCTGAAAAATCGGTCATCGCCCCAATCCCGAGAAAGATCAACGGAGGATAAATTCCATGCAAAACCCCAAAATAAAGGTAGTTGAGTACGCTTCCTGATTCATAGACCCCAATCTCGTTCCCGGGTAAAAAGGCGATATTGCCCACCAGCATCCCGAATCCGATGGGCACCAGCAACATGGGCTCAAATCCTTTGGCAATGGCCAGGTAAATAAAAATCAGGCCGAAGGCGATCATGATCAGATGGCCGGCAGTAAGATTGGCAAAAGCAGTGAAGGAGAGAAACTTCTCCAGATGCTCCAGCACAAAACTGAAAAAATCTCCGGAATAGTCCATACTTTATTCTCCTATGACGATTAGAACATCTCCCTCCATCACCGCATCCCCCTTTTGTTTGAGAATGGAAGTGACCTTTCCGGGCTTATCCGCTTCAATGCTGTTTTCCATCTTCATGGCTTCCAGAATCAGTAGTTTCTGTCCCAATTTTACCGTATCTCCTTCCCTGACCAATACTTCCAGGATTACCCCAGGCAGGGGCGACTTGATACTGCCTGCTCCCTTGGGAGCATCCGGTCGACTCGTTTTGGCCTGCGACGGCACCGAATCGGTCGAGGGCACCGCTACCGATCGCACCAGCTTGGGCGTCTTGGAGGGCCTGATGTCCTTGTTGACCTCCACATAAAACTTGGTACCATTCACCTCGATTTCGGCAACATTGTCCTCGATGCTGAGCACTTCCGTCTCATACTTGTTACCGTTTATTGTAAATTTAAACCGCTTCATTGATTATTATTTTGGTGATTTTCTTAATCCGTAAAATTTGGAACTCCACGGCGAATAGGCCCGGGATACTTTGTTGATTGTCAGGACGGTGTTCTCGGCATCGTGCAACTCACTGGAGTATAGGTAGAGGGTCATAGCAATGGCGGCGTTGATTTCACCGGTAATCGCCAAACCCTCCTGGTCGGAATCTGGTGATTCTGCCTTTCCAGCTTTCGCCTTGGTGATCAAACGGGCGTTCAGTTGCTTATTCACATTAATGGCCAGCAATCTGCTTGTCATCTTGAAAAATAAGTAAAGTGCTGCCAGCGCCATGAAAACCACTCCCATGGCGATCATGGCCATTCCTGCCCCTGAAGGGTCAAATTGTGCAAACCGATCTCCGGAAGAGATCACCGGTTCCGTATTGTTATTGGCATTGGGCGTGGTTTTAGGCAGATTCATCCACACAGATCCACCATCTTCCCTGCGGCCGTATGATATATCCGTGATCATGTCATGGGGAATGGTCAGGGAATCAATCAGGGTTTTTCCGTTCCCTTCAAACAGGGCAATGGTCTTGCCCGGCTCCAGAATGAAATTCAGGTGCAGAATTCCATAGGTAGGCTTATTGTCAGCCCAGAAAACAAGATAACTTCTGGGAGGAATCTTTGTCAGCTCCTGGCCCTTGGCAATGGGGTACTTAGTGGGATTTGACAGGTCATCGGTCAGGTACAGCCCCCCGATGTCCACTTTGTTGTATGCCGTATTGAAGATCTCGATCCAGGGGCTGTGTTTGCCAAAATCGTCCACATAGTTGGAATCATTGTACACAAGCACTTCATTGATCCGCAGATCCATGGTACTTTGAGCTCCTGATTCCGTAGAAAAGATGGAAAACAGTAATACGGCGCCGGCTACTGTAATGAATTGCCTTAATTTCATCATTCCGGGTATTACAAAGGTAAATTGCTATGCTTTTTTGGCGGATTGACATCCTTTTTGGTAGCCAGTGCCTGCAGCGCCCTGATGATCCGGAAACGGGTGTTGCGGGGCTCGATCACATCGTCGATATAACCGTATTTTGCCGCATTGTAAGGATTGGCAAACTCATTCTTGTACTCTTCCTCTGCATTGGCAATAAAGGCGGCTTTTTCCACCGGATCTTCTATCTTTTTTATCTCCTTGCTCATCAGCACTTCGATGGCCCCCTTTGGACCCATTACGGCAATTTCAGCCGTAGGCCATGCATAATTGATATCTCCGCGCAAATGCTTGGAACTCATCACACAGTAAGCGCCGCCATAGGCCTTCCGCAGGATGATGGTTATTTTCGGAACCGTAGCCTCCCCATAAGCATAAAGAAGTTTGGCACCGTGACTGATGATGCCGCCATACTCCTGGGCAGTGCCGGGCAGAAAGCCGGGAACGTCTTCAAGGGTGATAATCGGAATGTTGAAGGCATCGCAGAAACGTACAAACCGAGCAGCCTTGCGCGAAGCATTGATATCGAGCACCCCTGCCAGATAGGCCGGCTGGTTGGCTACGATACCCACCGAAATGCCGTTGAAACGGGCAAAACCGATCACAATGTTGGAAGCATAATAGCGGTGCACCTCCATGAATTCGCCATAGTCCACGATACCATGGATCACATCCTTCACGTCGTAAGGCTTATTGGGATTGTCGGGAATAATCTCATTGAGGCTATCTTCCAGACGGTCGATGGGATCATCGCAATGAACCAGGGGCGCCTCCTCCAGGTTATTCTGGGGAAGATAGGAGAGCAGTTTCCGGATCAAGGAAATCCCTTCCTGCTCATCATCGGCTACAAAATGGGTCACCCCCGACTTGGAAGCATGAACCATGGCGCCTCCCAGTTGCTCGTCGGTAACCACCTCGCCGGTAACCGTTTTTACTACCTTGGGACCGGTAACGAACATATAAGAGGTGGCTTTGCTCATCACAATAAAATCAGTCAGGGCGGGTGAATAAACCGCACCTCCGGCGCAGGGGCCGAAGATGGCGGAAATCTGCGGCACGACTCCTGAAGCCATGATGTTGCGCTGGAAAATCTCGGCATAACCGGCCAGGGAAGTCACCCCCTCCTGGATACGGGCACCCCCCGAGTCATTGATCCCGATCACAGGTGCCCCCATCTTCGTGGCCGCATCCATCACCTTGCAGATCTTTTGCGCAAAAGACTCACTTAACGACCCGCCGAATACGGTGAAATCCTGCGAGAAGACATACACCAGACGGCCATCAATGGTGCCGTAACCGGTCACCACCCCGTCACCCAGAAACTTCGTCTTCTCAATGCCAAAATTGGTGCAGCGGTGCGAAACAAACATGTCAAACTCCTCGAAACTCCCCTCATCCAATAATAACTCAATCCGCTCACGGGCAGTCATCTTGCCCTTCTCATGCTGTATGTCGATCCTCTTCTGACCACCGCCCATTTTGGCTTTCATGCGCAAGTCGATCAACTGCTTTACTTTGTCCTGATTGTTCATAGGTCATGAATTTTGTTTTTCTTATTCCGCGCAAAACTCCGTTAAAACTCCGAATGTGGATTTCGGATGAAGAAAGCCGATATTCAGGCCTTCAGCACCCTTCCGGGGAACTTTGTCAATGAGCCGTACTCCATTTTTCTCGGCATTCCCCAAAGCTTCACCCACCTTATCCACGGCAAAGGCAATGTGATGGATACCCTGCCCCTTGTTGGCAATAAACTTGCCGATGGGCCCTTCGGGATCGGTGGACTCCAAAAGTTCAATCTTGGTCTGACCTACTTTGAAAAAAGCAGTTTTAACCTTCTGGTCGGCCACCTCTTCCACAGCATAACACTTCAAACCGTAAACCTTTTCATAAAAGGCAACCGCCTCCTCCAGGTTTTCCACGGCAATTCCAATGTGCTCAATATGAGTAATATTCATAATCAGATATTTATAAATTCTTTGTCTCAGTTAAAATAGTCATAACGGTCAAAATAACGGAAAGAAATGATTCCAAACCCTGATTTTCTTTAGCCAACAGGACAATACCCATTCTTTATATCTGGTCTAAATAAATGAGGCAGGAAATCTTTCCTGCCTCATTTACCGGTCATTTGCCATCCCGGACAAGTAAAAATGGGTTCCGAACCTTTCGAAGGCTGCTTTTTCGAGTTCTTCACGTACACTGTGGGTAAATGCGGATAGATCTTACCGGTCAAAAACCTGGTTTCGGAAATTGGGTTGCATCATTCATGTTCGGGTTCGGTATGGATGCTGATCAGCGTGTTCTCCCCGAACCGCTCCTTCAGTCGGAATTCGATGACATTGTTAAGGTTGTGAGCTTCGACAATGGTGGTTTCGTTCTTTACCCTGACATGAATGTCAACCACGATCCTATTGCCGTTTTTGCGGGTCCGGAGGTCATGGGGCTCCAGGACGCCCTCCACCTGGCCAACGATTTCCATGATGCTTTTCTTAGTTTCCTCGTCGAGTGATTCTTCGAGCAACTCCCGGAGGCTTCCCCGGGTAATCTGCCATGCCACTTTCAGGATAAACAAACTGACCACGATGGCTGCCAGGGGATCCAGTATTCTCCAACGATTTCCCAGGAGGATGGCGCCACCAATCCCCACCAGGGTTCCCACAGAAGAAAAGGCATCGGAACGGTGGTGCCAGGCGTTGGCAATGACGGCCTGGCTGTTGATTTCATCCCCCGTTTTTTTCGTGTAGCGGAAGAGCCATTCCTTAACAATAATGGAAACCAATGCCGCCACCAGGGCTATGATCCCCGGAGCATCGATGGATTGCCCGAGAACCAGCACGGACCATACATTTTTCGCCCCATTGTACAAAATTCCCAACCCCACAAACAGGAGGGCGATCCCGATAAAAGCCGTGGCCAGGGTTTCATATTTCCCGTGACCGTACTCATGATCCTCGTCCGCGGGCTTTTTCACCATCCGGAAGCTCACCAACACCACAATATCGGTGATGAAATCAGACAAAGAATGAATAGCATCGGCAAGCATAGCTCCACTCCTCCCGATAACCCCGGCCGCCAGCTTAAAAACCGTCAACACAAGGTTGATCAAAAAACCCACCCAGGTAACCCTGTTTGCCTTTCCGGCCCTTATTTCCTCACTGTTACCATTTCCTTCCATCTGTCACAAATGATGATTCAAACCACAAAAGTAGGTTTTTTTGCTTTCTTTCAGGGGAAATATCTTTCCAATGTCATTCTGAACCCAATCTCCCGTGAAGACCCGGCCCCGAATTGGCCATGTTAAATCTTACCCGCTTGCAGGCTGGAAAGAATGAATCTTATGAATTTCCGCATGATTTTCCGATATTTGCAGCTTATAAATCAATCGTGCCCTATGTTTCTCCTTATACTCTATCTTCTTCTCGCACTTTGTATTTCGTTTCTCTGCTCGGTCATGGAAGCGGTCCTGCTTACAACGCCCCTGTCCTATGTAGCGGTTAAAGCCCAGGAAGGTTCAAAATCAGCCCCTGGTTTCATTAAGTTGAAACAAAATCTGGATCGCCCCATTACGGCAATCCTTACCCTGAACACTATTGCTCACACCATCGGGGCGGCAGGCGTAGGAGCCCAGGCAACGATCGTTTTCGGCGAGGCATGGTTCGGGGTGGTTTCGGTAGTGCTTACCCTGCTGATCCTGGTCCTTTCGGAAATCATTCCCAAATCAATCGGTACCCGTTATTGCAGGGAACTATCGCTGGTTTCGGTTAATATCATCCGGATCATGATGTTTGTTACCTACCCCTTTGTATTGCTTTCCGGAGTTATCACCAGGATCTTTGCCAAAAAAGGGGACGAGCAAACCGTAAGCCGTGAGGAAATTTCGGTCATGGCTTCCATAGGACGTAACGAGGGTGTTTTTGAGGAAAAGGAACAACGGATCATTCAGAACCTGATACGGCTTAAATCGGTCAATGTGTCAGAAATCATGACGCCCCGGGTGGTGGTGACAGCCGCCGATGAAAACATGGGATTAGAGGAGTTCCTTCAGAAAAAAGAGTTTCTCTATTACTCAAGAATTCCGGTTTATTCCGGGTACTTCGAAAATATTACAGGCTATGTCTTCCGGGAACAGGTTTTTGAGAAACTGGCCGAAGACCAGGTCAATCTTAAACTCAAAGACCTCAGGAGAGAAATTGTGGTCTTCTATAAATCAAAACACCTGTTCAGTGTTTGGGAAACCCTGCTGAATAAAAAAGAACAAATTGCAATTGTAGTCGATGAATACGGTGGAATCGACGGTATCGTCACCATGGAAGATATCGTGGAAACGCTTCTGGGCTTTGAGATTGTTGATGAGAAAGACAAAATAGCCGATATGCAGCAATTTGCCCGTGACCGCTGGAAAAAAAGAAGACAGAAATACGACGACCTCCTTGACAATACCGCCGGGCAACCCCAGGTGGCAAAATCAGAAGAGACAATTCCATGATGCCGGAACCCTAAGGTCTCGATTCATCCGTCGTGCTTTCTTACACCCTGCAATAGAGATTAGCCCGGCATCCTCAAAGCACACCCAAACCCCAAAATCATCCCTGAGGGGAAGTTCTCCTTGCAGGACCTTCCCTCAGGGATGATTGGCAACTTTGAACCATTTTCCGATAGCGCTAAATGTTTCTGCGGATAATCACATTAAATTTACCGCTCCACTCTTCAGCGATATGCAATTCATTATTGAGTGTCATATCTTCCTCATCGGTGTAAAGCGGAAAAACCAACGCTGGCGCTGATTTTTCGCGGGGGGTAAAACAGAGCGCTATGGAGCTGAACAAAATGGCATTCTCCTTTGATCCGTTTTCGAGTAATTTTTTCTCCACAGAGCAACCGGTATATTTCTTCAGGTCGGCAAGGATGATTTTATTCTGGGGATTTCCCTGAATAAGGAAGGCTGCCTTTTCATGTTCACGGTCCAGGCCGATGACCTTATTACTCCATGATTGGTGTTCGCTGATTTCGATTCCCTCTTTCTGCCCCAGAGCTGCCAGTTCCTTTTCAAGTTTTCTTTTTCCTGCCCCCTGGGTATGGATCAGCCACCAAATGGGCCCGACAATTAATGCAGTTATGATAATTCCGATAATAACGATTGAATTCATGATTTTTTACTTTAAAATGTTGATAAGAAAAGATTTGATTTTCAGGTCTCTGAAAAGCCAAATCCACAGCCGGCCCTTTCCCGGAAAGGACGCAACAGGGAGACTTCTTCAAAAACCCTGACCGTGTAACGGGGGAACTTCGGTGTCACCCCGGAAAAAATCATGAAAACTCGTGGAAAGGATACAGGATAACCGATTTGCAGGGGGAATAGGTAAAAGTGTCAGCCACATAAAATTTCCGGAGAAGTTGCATCCGGGGTGGTTCCTTGGCAGCCTGATTTCTGAAGAACAATCCCGGGATGGATATTTCGGATCTCCACACCGGTGATCCCTGCGTGGTGGCACCCTCCTGGACCAGGTATCCTGGATGTGCTGCCGGCAGTACCCAGGCAAGCTCCCCGCTATGGTCCCATGACCCGGGAGATACCTCATAAGTTGCCGGAATTTGGCATGTCGCACTGAAAATCAGGATCAGTGCGGCAAAAAACGTGGCAAAGACCTTCCGCAAACAAACCATAGTGCAAATATAATCAAAGATTCGTCCCTTGTGCCGTTCTGTCCGGATAAACGCGAAGCGCTTCTTCCAGAATACGAAGGGAGGCGCCCAGATCCTCCTTTTTCAGCACATAGGCAATACGCACCTGGTCCCTGCCCAATCCCGGCGTTGTGTAAAATCCCGATGCGGGAGCGAGGAAGAGGGTCTCTCCGTCCAGCCGGAAATCCGTCAGCAGCCATTTGCAGAAGTCGTCCGCGTCGTTCACCGGGAGCCGGGCCACTGTATAAAATGCCCCCATGGGGATGGGGGAAAAAACACCGGGGATCCTGTTCAACCCATCGATAAGAAAATTCCGTCGTTGAAGATATTCGTTGTAGTTGACCAACATGTATTCCCCGTCTACTCCCAGGGAAGCTTCCGCAGCGATCTGCCCGATGAGGGGCGGGCTGAGCCGGGCCTGGCAAAATTTCATTACATTGTCGTGTACCTCCTTGTTTTTGACTACCAGGGCGCCGATCCGGAGACCGCATTCACTGTACCGTTTCGATACCGAATCGATCAGGATCACATTATTCTCTATTCCTTCCAGATGAAATGCCGAAATATAAGGCGCTCCGGTATAGCAAAATTCCCGGTATACCTCATCGGAAAAAAGGAACAGGTTGTACTTCAGAACAAGGTCCCTGATTTGCCTCATCTCCTCGCGGGTGTAAAGGTAACCCGTCGGGTTGTTGGGATTACAGATCATGATCCCTTTTGTCCTCGGGGTGATCAGCTTTTCGAATTCCGCCACCGGAGGCAGGGCAAATCCATCTTCAATTCTGGATGGGATGGAACGGATCACCGCTCCCGAGCTGATGGCAAAGGCCGTATAATTGGCATAGGCCGGTTCGGGCACGATGATCTCATCGCCCGGATCCAGGCAGGCCATAAAGGCAAAAGTAACAGCTTCACTGCCTCCGGAAGTGATGATGATCTCTTCAGGATTGACCTCAATTTTAAACCGGTGGTAGTATTTGGCCAATTTTTTCCGAAATGACAGATTCCCCTCACTCGGCGAATATTCCAGCACTTGGCGGTCTATGTTCCGGATAGCATCCAACGCAATCTGGGGAGTGGGCAGGTCCGGCTGTCCGATGTTCAGGTGGAATACCCTGACCCCTTGCGCTTTGGCCTGGTTGGCATAGGGAACCAGTTTCCTGATGGGTGAATCGGGCATGACAGCCCCCCGTTGCGAGATATGCGGCATAACATTAAAATTTGAAACCGGGCAAATATAAATGGTGTCACTCTAATATCATAATACCATCCTCACCGCCAAAATGAAATATATCACAAACTTTACTTTTGAAACTCCCCGCCGCAGACCGGTGGAGGAAAGCAATTACCGGAATTCAAATTGTCAAGACAGGGTTTCGCATCTGAAAATGACAGGGAGAAATGGATTTCTGTGATCGGAATGAATAATTTTTATCATAGTTTCTGTAAGTTCTTCCACCAATATTTGTATCCGGAAATCAGCACATTTTTTTCAGAGAAAGATGACAGTAATGTATTTGTATTGTTAAACTGAATTATTCTGCCCGGAATAACACTCCTTCCTGACAGAAATTTTTCGTCGTTATTGAAATATCAGATAATAAATAGGTTTCTTTGTGTATTTAAAATTCGTTGATTGAAATTCGTTGACCAGATAAACATATTAACATAATTTTTAACTAAATAATAAAGGAGGTTCGTTATGATTATCGGGATTCCAAAAGAGATTATGGAAGAAGAAAAAAGAGTTGCGGCAACTCCGGAGACGACAGAGAAACTTATAAAGCTTGGTTTTGATGTTATTATTGAATCAAATGCCGGCGCGGGTATTTATTTCAGTGATGAAGATTACAGATCGGCCGGCGCAGAGGTTACTGCCGATGTGGAGACTTTATTTGGCCGGGCCGATATTATACTTAAGGTTAAGGAACCCAAATATAATGTAAATGCAGGCAGGCATGAAATTGAAATGATGAAAGATGAAAGTATCCTGATTACTTTTCTACATCCGGCAACCCCATCCAATCATAAAATAGTCAGGATGTTGAAGGATAAAAAGATCACATCATTGACCATGGATGGCATCCCAAGGATAACAAAAGCTCAGAAGATGGATGCTCTGACATCTATGAGCACCGTTACCGGTTATAAATCAGTTCTGATTGCTGCAAATCATCTTCAAAAGTTCGTTCCAATGATAGGTACCGCGGTAGGTTCCATAAAACCCTCTAAATTTCTTGTTGTTGGAGCCGGTGTTGTAGGTCTTCAGGCAATTGCCACAATAAAAAGGCTTGGCGGCATTATCACAGTTATCGATATACGGCCAAAGGCAAGGGAGGAAGCTATAAGTCTGGGCGCCAAAGTCGGCGGTTTTGATGTTCCCGCTGACCTGGCTACAGGAGAAGGAGGTTATGCGAAAAGTCTGCCGGCAGAATGGATTGAACAAGAAAGAGAGCTGATTAAACCATTCCTGGAGGATGCCGATGCTGTGATACTGAGCGCTCTGGTGCCCGGAGAAATTGCACCGGTACTGATTACCGATGAAATGATAGCCTCTATGAAACCCGGATCGGTTATAGTTGATGTATCGATTGATCAGGGAGGTAATTGTGCCGTTACTGAGGCCGGGAAACAAATCATCAGACATAATGTCTTGGTGTCCGGGTTACAGAATATTCCCGGAAGAATGGCCATTCATTCAACCTGGCTTTATGCAATCAATATGTACAATTATGTGGAAAATCTTTTCAAGAATGGTGATTTTAAACCCGACCTTGAGGATGAAATTGTAAAAAATTCCCTGGTTACACATAACGGAATGATTTTGCATAAAGGGACACTTAAAGCGCTTGGTGAGTCACATTGAATTTTAATTGAATAATTATGAATGAATTATTGATAATGGTCTCTGTATTTATCCTGTCAATCATCATAGGATATTTACTTATTTCAAAAGTACCGCCATTATTGCACACGCCATTAATGTCGATGACCAATGCCATTTCGGCAGTAACGATACTGGGAGCGCTCCTCGTTTTTGCTGTTACATCTGATTTAACAGACACTCTACTCGGTGCAATTGCAATAGCTCTGGCAGCATTTAATGTTGTCGGCGGATTTACGATTACTGAGAGGATGCTGAAGCTTTTTAAGAATAAGAAGGAATAACAATACGAATAGATACAGAACTCGATGGACAATTGGCTTGATTTAGTTATAGATCTGATAATCATACTAATATTCCTTGGTGGATTTACCAGGTTCAGGACTCCAAAAGGGGCGCGTGCAGGTAATTTCAGCGCCGCATTTGCTCTGGCGCTTGCGGTAATTGTGGTTATCATCCGGCACAGGATCATGCAGCCACATATTGTAATGATTGCTCTGTTGATTGGTTCGGCAGCAGGCTGGTATGTGGCAAGCCGGGTAAAAATGATACAGATACCGGCAATGGTGGCTTTTCAGCATGGAGCAGGAGGTATTGCAGCATTCCTTGTCTCTTTTATTGAACTTACCAGGAATACCCTCCCTGGTTTTGGTATTGAAAAAATTTCAGGGCTTCTCGGACTTGCAATAGGAGCTCTTACCTTTAGCGGAAGTATGATTGCCAGTGGAAAGCTTGGGAATGTGATCAGGAAACCTCCGGTTACTTTACCCGGTCATAGTCTGATAACAACCGGATTATTGATTCTGATAATCATAACAGGGTTTTTCACAGGTTATCCCCGGGAAGGTTGGCTTACCTTTGTACTTATTGTTATGGTAGTTGAATCCATTTTGTTAGGCCTGGTATTTTCAATACGTATCGGAGGGGCTGATATGCCTGTCCTGATCTCATTTTTAAATGCAACCGCCGGTCTCGCTGCTGCTTTCTGCGGGGTGATAATCCACAACAGATTACTTATTGCCTGCGGTGCGACAGTTGCTGCATCGGGTTCAATCCTGACCCATGTGATGTGCAAGGCGATGAACAGAAATCTGCTCCAGGTTTTTATTGGCTTCAAAGTAAGGGACACAAAAGACCCGGTTTCGGAATTCCTGAATCTGGAAGATGTTTCTGATAGACAGGTAGATGTTCAAAATCACTTATCCCCGGAAAAGCCGGCTATTACGGATCCGCTTGCAGAAGCTACTGAAGTTTGCCGGAATGCAAAAAAGATCATCTTTGTTCCCGGGTACGGAATGGCATTTGCCCAGGCTCAGTTTGATGTGGTAAAGTTTGCCACAATGCTGGAAGAGTCGGGAAAGGATGTAAAGTTTGCCATTCATCCGGTTGCCGGCCGGATGCCGGGACATATGGACGTTTTGCTTGCAGAAGCTGAACTTTCTTATGATAAGCTTATTGAAATGGATGATATAAATCCGGAATTTGAAAAAACTGACGTTGCCATTATAGTAGGAGCATGTGATGTGGTTAATCCTGCTGCTATTACTCAGAAAAATACCCCGATATCGGGTATGCCGATTCTTCTGGCCCATATGGCCAAAAGGGTACTTGTCTGTAACCTCGACGATAAACCGGGATATTCCGGAATTGACAATCCTTTGTATAAAAACGAAAAAGTCATAATGCTCCTTGGCGATGCAAAGGAAACGCTGGGGGAACTTATAACCAGATACAGCGGCTCTGAGAATTGACCCGTTCACAACAGCCCTTTTTCTATCCCCTCCTGCAAATCCCGTTGTAAGGACAGTAAAGGCAGCGGTCTGTAAACTCAGTCTGCCGGAACACGCTATTTTCCGAAAAGATCTTCTGAATTATGGATTTCAGATTATCTTCAAGTTCCTTTTCCACAGTGGAAATTTCTGCTGGCGCCTGGTTCATCCGGACATCAAACCTGAAGTTTTCGTCGTTCAGGTTCAATATCGCCAACACGACAGCCCCGATGGGGGAATCGTGAAAATACCCCTTTTTCAGAATCCAGGCATAGGTCAACGTCTGGATCACCTCTTTCCGGAGTTTGGCCACCGACAGGTCAAACAACTCCCCCGGATCTCCAAATGCCAGGTCAGCGCTGTTCAGGGAACCTGTTTTATAGTCCACGACCCTGATCACGCCCTGTGATTCATCAACGCGGTCTATTTTTCCGCCCAGCCTGATTGTGCGGGGGGTTCCGTCAATTTCGACGGTGACCGGAACTTCATAACTGTTTTCCAATGCCCGCAATAAAACAGGGGCACCGTTCATCTCCATACGAAGAAGATTCCGGAGATAGACTCCTATCGTCGAAAATATCAGGAGTGTTTTACCTTCTAAGGAAAGGCTCTTCCATTCGGAAGCCGGCATAAGGAAATATTCGGTCGCCAATGCCTGAAGGGTACATTTCCGGATATTCTCCTTGTCAGCCGCCATCCTTTCAAAATCACCGGCAGTCAGGATTTTGCCTGTAAAAGGCTGGTATAGGTTCTCCACAGCCTTGTGAAATATATTCCCGAAAAGCTGACGGTCTATATCTTCTGTTACCTCTTCCGGCTCCTGAAGGCCTACCACATGACGGAAATAAAACCTAAGGCTGCACGTCATAAAACGAATAATGGCGCTTGGAGAAAGGGCTTTCTCATCCCGGTTACGGGCCAGCATCGTCTCCCTGATTGTACGATCTGAAGCAACGGTGACCGGCCTTGCCGGATTGCTAAAAAAGGCATAATCGAATCTCCTTTGCCTGACCTGATGCGGCGAATGAAGCATCAGCTGAAATCCGTACCTGCTGAGTTCGCCCCCGGTGACGCCTTCCCGTACCGTATTCCAGGTAGCGGTTATTCTCCGGGACCGTTGAATCAATCTGTAAAAATAATAGGCATACATAGCCTCCTGGTCGTCTATTCCCGGCAACCCAAAACCCTTGCGGAGATTGAAAGGGATCAGCGAAGGGGCCGGAGTGCTCTTCGGCCAGTTATCTTCATTCAGGCCGATGATCACCAGATCATCAAAATCGAGACAGCGGGTTTCCAGAATTCCCATCACCTGTAATCCCGAAAGAGGTTCCCCCTCAAATGCCACCGACTCCAGGTTCAGAACCCGTATCATCAGGTTGAAATATACCGACGGGGATAGTTCTGTTTTCCCCGGTGCAAGAATCTCATCCACCACGGACTTCAGCTTTTCCAGGGCACTATAGATGTGATAAATCATTTCCCGGATGACGAGATGCTCCTTATCCTCTCCTGTCCGGGAATATACCTGCCGGAGGATGTCCAGAAGGTAGCCCGAAAATTCCGCAACTTTCCGGGGCGGAGAAAAGATGGTGCGGTGCAGCGGGGAGAGATCGAGATCCCCGGCAGTGAGGTAAATTTTGTTGACGGTTTTAATCTCCCGGAGGAGCGAGGTAACCTTTTCAGGCTCAATACCTGCCAACAGGGGATGGGCAAGGATGCCTGTCACCAGCCGGTGATACAGGCGGGGGATCTTGTTTTCCCAGGGCCTGGCGTTCAGAACCAGGGAGGCAATCTGCATGAGCAAACTCACTACGGGAGAATTTCTCACCGGATACCCCATGGTGATGTTCACCTCCCCAAAAGATTCAGGGATGGCTCCCAGAACAGGGAAAAGCAAGGATTCATCGGCCAGGACGATGGCAGCATAGTCAAACCGCGACTTTCCGATGGGCTCCGTAAAAAGGGACGGAATTACCTGGGCCTGCCCAACCCCCGAAGCAGCAGCAACCAATTCAATATTTTTGGGTTCGGAAAAAGCTGTCGTATCGACAGTAAAATCATCGGGAGGAGGAAAAAGAAGAAGGTTTTCCCGCATGAAGTTGCCGGCGCTGTTCAGGTGATTCCCGACATAATAATCATCATAATCCCAGAAAAAAGAGGCTCTCCCTCCTTCCCGGAGTACCCTGAAAAGCACTTTTTCACAATTATTCAGGGCATTCAACCCGATAAAACAGTAATGGTCATAGGCAAACTTCGATTTCCCCGACAACACATTTTCAATCCCGTCACGCATGATCATCCCGTTGTATCCCAACCCTTCCGAAGCTAGTTTCTCCCTGAATCCGGAATAAATGACGGGGAGTTTTTCCCAGAAAGTCAAAAAATCCCGCTCCTGAGGGTATTTTTTAAAATTCCGCAGGGAACCCCAGAACTGCTCCAGGATTTTGCGTTGCTCTTCTGTCAGATAATCGAAATGATGTTCAATATCTTTGAACTGAGAAAGATTTGTGAACAACGCTCCGGCATTGACCCTGTATTTGTCAACGTCATCGAAATCGCCAAGCAGCACTTCGCCCCAGAAGTAAAAATCATCAAAAGTTTCTGTCGACCTGATTTCATCCCTGTAAATATCAAACAGGTCGGCGATCAGTTTCAGCCGGGAAGCAGGCAGGAGTTCTGAAAAGGAGAGCATCAGCTCATTGACCGTCGTAACTGCAGGTCCGATCACTGCATTTTTCAGCATCTTTTTCAGATAGGCAGTAAAAAAGAGTCCTGACCTCCGGTTGGGCATCACAATACAAATGCGGGAAAAATCAGATCTGTATTTCCGGAAGATATAAGAAGTGCAGGATTCCAAAAAACGTTGCATTTCGATTCATTTTCCTACAGTTCCTGCAAATGTACTGAAAACAAAATGACGAAGGGATTGTTCCCTTCAGGTGGTTGGTAAAAAATCGCTAATTTTGGAGAAATCTAAGAGATCGTCAGTGGTGATTAAGATGATAAAATGAGTTTTATGAAACAGAGAATGATTTTGATGCTCTTTCTGGCCCTGGGTTCCCTGGGTGCCGTAAGTCAGCAGCGGGAAGCCGCGTTCACGATGAACCAACGGCTTGGCAGGGGGATCAACATGGGCAATTGTTTTGAAGCTCCCTCGGAAAGTGCATGGAGCAATCCCTGGAGGCCCGAATATTTCCGGATCATGGCGGAGCTCGGATTTCAGCATGTACGCATCCCCATCCGCTGGGAAACGGCGGACAGGGGCAGCGCTTCCCCGCCATACACCATCGCGCCTTCATTTTTGAACAGGATCAGACAGGTGGTGGATACCGCCCTGAAATACAAGCTTCACGCCATCATCAACATGCATCATCATGAAGCCCTGATCGCCGATCCGGAAGGACAGAAAGCCCGCTTCCTGTCACAATGGAATCAAATTGCCCAATATTTCAGCACCTATCCCGACAGTTTGCTCTTCGAAGTGCTGAATGAACCGAACGGGAATCTGACGGCAGCCAAATGGAACACCCACTTCGCCGATGCTCTGGCTGAGATCAGGAAAACAAATCCCACCCGCATCGTAGTGATGGGGGTGGCAGAATGGGGTGGTCTTTCAGCCATCAACGCCCTTCAGTTCCCTGACGATGAAAACATCCTGCTGACCATCCATTATTACAATCCGTTTCATTTTACCCACCAGGGGGCTGAATGGTCGGAAGGATCCTCCGCATGGCTGGGGACCACCTGGAATGATACGGAATTTGAGCGTCAGACCGTTCAGACCGAGTTCAGGAACGCCATCCAGCTCGCGCAGAATCAACACATCCCCATTCACATCGGTGAATTCGGAGCCTATTCCAAAGCCGACGAAGCCTCCAGGGTACGGTGGACCACCTTCCTCAGCCGATGGTTTGAAGAGCAAGGATTTAGCTGGGCTTACTGGGAGTTCAGCGCAGGCTTCGGCATCTACAATCCTTCGACAAAAAAAATCCTGACGCCCCTGGCCAACGCCCTGTTGGTAAATCCCATGCCCCAGCCCACCCCGGTGGAGGTCTTCCCCGTTTATATCAGTAACTTCTCGACCAGCAATGACGGATGGTCGTTTTATGCCCAGCAGGGAGCATCGGGGAGCATGACCCGGTCAGGTGGCAAACTGATAATAACCCTCAACGCAGCAGGGACCCAAGCATGGCATGCCCAGCTCCACCGGGGGTCAATCACCCTTGAGAAAGGCAAATCGTACCGTTTATCCTTTAAAGCCGGAGCAACAGCACCCCGGACAATCTCCGTGTACACCGGCAAGGCCTCGGATCCCTGGAATGCCTACAGCGATTACTTTTCCTCATCGCTATCCACCACGGAAGAAGCCTTTTCCTTCACTTTTACCATGAAAAGTGAAACCGACAGGGCTGCCCGCATCGTTTTCGACCTGGGAAACGCCCTCCCTGCGGTCACCATTTACGATGTGAAGCTGGAAGAAATTAGAATCACCTCCTCGACAATCATCCCGGAAAACAGAAAAAACAGAATATACCCCAACCCGGCAGGGGATCAGATAACCATCGACCATGAGGGCGAATCAGCCCTTGTGGAAATCATTTCCATGTCCGGAAAAACCTTCCGGACCTTCTGGGTGGAACCCGGCCCCAACACCGTGGAAATCCGCCGGCTCCCGCAAGGCATTTACCTTCTCCGGATCAGTACCCGGGAGCGTTCTGAAAGCCATACCCTCATCAGAAAGTAACAGGTGGAGTAGCATGCCTGACACAGGGAGTTGCCGTATGTCAGCGGTTTTTTTACTTTTGCGGCAAATTTCCGCGTATGGGATTGCATGTGGATCCGAAAGCCAAAGCGCTTATTTTTGACCTGGACGGGACCCTGTCCGATTCGCTTCCAGTGCATCTGGCCACCTGGAAAAAGATCGGAAATTCCATCGGTTTCGTTTTTGAAGAGCAGTTGGTCTTTGAAATGACCGGCATGCCCACCATTGCCTTTGCCCGCAGGATCATCGAAGAGAACGGACTACATCTTTCCCCGGAGGAACTGGTCAGGATGAAACAGGAGGCTTTCTGGGAGGCGGTGCATCTGGTCAAGCCTGTCGACCAGGTGGTCAGCATCGTTAAAGCGTGGCACGGAAGACTTCCCATGTCGGTAGGAACGGGGGCCAGCCGCAAAAGCGCCACCCTGCAGCTCGGCGAACTGGGTCTCACTCCTTACTTCGATTACATCATCACCGCCGATGATGTCACCCGCCACAAACCTTATCCTGAAACCTTTCTGCAATGTGCCTGCAAAATGGGTGTCAGACCGGAGGAATGCCAGGTCTTTGAAGACGGGATCCTGGGGATGGAAGCAGGACATGCCGCCGGAATGATCGTCACCGACGTACGACCCTTCATCAATTACGGCGCCTGGGCACTTTCTCAATCTTAACCTCAACCCGCCTGCGCCCAGCGACGATTCCTGACCCCGTCCATTTTTATCCTACCACGCAAAAAGCGGGTAATCCTTCATCATGGCATGCACCTTTTCTCTGACGTCTTTGGCGTAGCCCTCATCATCGGCATGGGAGATCACATCGTCGATCATCTGGGCGATCAGCGGCATGGAGTCTTCTTTTAATCCACGGGTGGTGATGGCAGGGGTCCCGATGCGGATCCCCGAGGTTTGGAACGGGGAACGGCTGTCGAAGGGGACCATGTTCTTGTTGATAGTGATTTCAGCCACTCCCAGGATGGTTTCCACCTGTTTGCCGTTGATATCCGGATATTTTGTACGTAAATCGATCAGTATGGAATGGTTCTCGGTACCTCCCGATACCACCTGATACCCCATGTCGGTGAATGCCTGTGCCATGACGACAGCATTATTCCTTACCATAGACTGGTATTCAGAAAACGAGGGATCCAACGCCTCTCCGAAAGCCACTGCTTTGGCAGCGATGACATGTTCCAGGGGGCCTCCCTGCTGTCCGGGAAAAACAGCTGAGTCGAGCAGGGATGACATGCTGCGGACCTCACCCTTTTTGGTGGCGAAGCCCCATGGATTTTCAAAATCCTTACCTATCAGGATGATTCCGCCGCGGGGTCCCCTGAGGGTTTTGTGGGTGGTGGAAGTAACAATATGGGCATGGCGCAAGGGATTTCTTAGCAGACCGGCGGCAATGAGCCCGGCCGGATGAGCCATATCAATCATCAGCAAGGCCCCTACCCTGTCGGCGATGGCGCGCATCCGCTCATAATCCCAATCCCTGCTGTACGCCGAGGCACCGCCGATGATCAATTTCGGCTTTTCCTGAAGCGCTAGTTCCTCCATCATGTCGTAATCCACCAAAGAGGTATCTTCCTTCACATGGTATGCCACGGGACGGTAAAGAATCCCCGAATAATTAACCGGGGAACCATGGGAGAGGTGCCCTCCGTGGGCCAGGTTTAAACCCAGAAAAGTATCCCCCGGCTTCAACACGACACTCAGGACTGCCTGGTTGGCCTGGGCACCCGAATGAGGCTGTACGTTCGCCCACTCTGCCTCAAATAAAGCTTTAATTCTGTCTATGGCCAGCTGCTCTGTCATATCCACAAACTGGCAACCTCCGTAATACCGCCTTCCGGGGTACCCTTCGGCATATTTGTTGGTCATCACCGATCCCAAGGCTTCCAGAACCTGGTCGCTGACATAATTCTCCGATGCAATCAGTTCAATACCATAACGCTGACGCTCATGTTCCTTGTTGATAATGTCAAAGACAGTTTGATCTCTTTTCATGAAAAATCGTTTGAATGATTTGGAGGGCCAAATGTACAGTTTTTTCCATCGGCAGAAAACTGTTTAAACCAGCAAAAGCTTTATTTTTAAATCCTGGTTCCGGGTAATTGGTATTCGGGCTAATTCTGACGATTTGCAAAGCAATGGAAAACCCAGGAAGACCTCCTCTGCTGGAAGCCTTGTGCCTGCTGTCGTTCGCCGGCAGTGGCACCGGTTTTTTGCTCAGCCTGGCGGCAGCTCTCTTTTTCGGTACCGCAGAAAACCTCATCAGTACGCTGAGTTCGGTGGGTGACACAACTCCGCTGTCTCCGGCTTATTTTTTTCTCTTCAGCATCTTTTTTCTGGCTTCTCTGGCCGGAGTTTTCATGATGCGCAGACTCCGCAGGCAGGGTTTTTTTATTTATATGGCTGCCCGGGCGGCCATCCTGGTATTTCCGCCCCTGGTGCTGGGAAAAGAGGCGTTTTCGGCCGTGGCAATCATCTTTACCCTGTTATTCGTGGTACTCTACGCTTCCCAGTATAAAAACTTCAACGGTCAGTGACTCGAAAATTCCCTTACGTTGTCACGATATTCCGAAAAAACCTTCGCCCTGGAAAGATAACCAACATATTTTCCTTCATCGATGACGGCCAGGTTATACCTCCCCGACGTTTCGAAAATTTTGACGACATCCTCCATACTATCACGGGGCGACACATAGTATTTGGGCATATACATCAGTTCTTTGATTTTCACCGAATCGTAAAGGGACGTTTCAAAGATCAGATGGCGGATTTCACTCAGTTTGACCATACCCCGGAGGATGCCATGATTGTCGACCACGGGGAAGAGGTTGCGGTTTGACCTGGAAATGGCAACGGTCAGGTCGCGCAATGTTGCCTCAGGTTTCAGGATTTCAAAATCAGTTTCCACCAGGTCGCGGGTTTGCATGAGCATCAAGGTCGCCTTATCCTTGTGGTGGGTGATCAGTTTTCCCTGCAGGGCAAGCCGTTTCGTATAGATCGAATGGGGTTCCAGGCGCATCACCGCGAGGTATCCGACCGTGGAGGTAATCATCAGCGGGATAAAGAGGCCATACCCTCCTGTAACTTCCGCAGTGAGGAAAATGGCAGTCAGGGGCGCATGCATCACCCCTGCCATCATACCGGCCATTCCTGCCAGGGCGAAATTCTCTTCCGGAAGAGAGGTTCCAAAAAAGGTATTGAGACCCAATGCCAGTCCATAACCACTCAGGGCTCCCATGAACAGGGCAGGCGCAAAAACTCCGCCAACACCTCCCCCACCGGTGGTCGCTGCTGTGGCCACCACCTTGAGTGCCAAAATGATCAGAATGAACAAAAGCAATAACCGGGGATCTTCCCGCCAGTCAAAGAAAATGGAGTTGTTGAGCAGGGCAAAACCCTGCCCGCTGAAAATCCTGGTGATGCTGGTATACCCCTCTCCCCAGAGCGGCGGAAACAAAAAAACAAGAAGACTCAGGATCACACCTCCTGTCAGGAGTCTCACCAATGGATTCTCCATCTTTTTGTACCTGGATTCCTGCCACATGACCCCGCGGATCATGTAAAAGGAGACCAGCCCTGTAAAAACGCCCAACAGGATGTAATACCCGATATTGTTTACCGAAAAAGAGTTCACCAGATCAAATTGAAGCACCATAGCACTCCCCATAAAGATATAGGAGAGGGAAGCCGCCGTTACGGAGGCAATCAGCAGGGGGACCAGGTAGGCCATGGTCAGGTCCAGCATCAACACCTCAAGCGTAAACACCAACCCGGCAATCGGGGCTTTGAAGATTCCCGCAATGGACCCTGCAGCCCCGCATCCGATCATCAGGATGACATATTTGTAGTTCATCCTGAAAAGCCTTGCGAGGTTGGAACCAATGGCCGCCCCGGTAAGTACGATGGGGGCTTCCGCGCCCACAGAACCTCCAAGCCCGATGGTTATGCTGCTGGCGACCATCGAAGACCATGTATTGTGCCTTTTCAGACGGCCGTTCTTGCGCGAAATGGAATACAAAACCTTGCTGACACCGTGGTTGATATCGTCTTTTACCACGTATTTCACAAAAAAATAGGTGATGGCGATACCGATGAGGGGGTAAGCCAGGAAAAAAATGTTGAAGGTATTGACAGGGAACATGTTGGTGAGGAGAAACTCCACGAGGTGAATGAGTTTCTTGAGCACCAGGGCGGCGATTCCGCTCACGATCCCAACAAGCAAACTCAGGAGATTGATAAAGCTGCGTTCGCTGATGTGTGAATCCCGCCATACCATGATCCTGTTGAACATTTGACCGGCTTGGTCCTGCAAATTCGCAAACCCTCTCATTTTTTTCTGAAGATTTTTTTAATGATTTCCCAGGCAGGTTCTCCTTTTTCAAATTTTTTTCCGGAACTTTCTTCCGCGTCCTCTTTTTTCGGATCTCCCCTTCCTTTACGCCGATCCTCCCTTTTCCGGAAAATATCAAAGAAGTTGAAATCCTCTTCGAGGGTTTCAATATGACCGGGCATTTCGTTGATCTGGGCCAGGGTCAGGGAGTCGGGGGCAGCAAACCGATTTTCCGACAGGGGTCTGAAGCGGCTGTCGCTGTACATCTGGCTGAAGAAACGGCCGATTACCGGCAAAGCCTGGTATGCTCCCTGTCCGTACGTCATGGTCCGGAAATGGACAGCCGGATCATCGGCGCCCACCCAGCAACCTGCCGTCAAATCAGGGGTGCATCCGATAAACCAACCGTCGGCGTTCTCCTGGGTGGTTCCTGTTTTCCCGGCAAATTCCCCTGGAATTTTGTGGGTTGACCGGATGGCAAATCCTGTTCCCTGGTCCACCGCAGTCTTGAGCATATCCACCAGGATGCGGCAGTTTTCCGGATCCACCTTGCTTCGTCCCGGCGCAGGGATATCAAAAATATCCAGCTGCTCCCCTTTGCTGTTTTCGATAGACAGAAGCGAATACGGTTTCAGTTGCTTCCCTTCGTTGACGATCGTCGCATAGGCAGTCACCATCTCCTGCAGGGGAACGGAGGCCACACCCAGGGCAAGGGAGGGTACTTCGGGCAATTCCGAATTAATTCCCAGATTGCGGACTGTCCTGACGGTCGGATGAATTCCTGTTTGCATGAAGATGTCTACGGTCACGGTATTGATTGATTTTGCCAGGGCGGTTTTCATGTTGTAATAGCCCTGGTACCGGTCACTGGCGTTGCCCGGGGTCCATCCGTCATATTCATCATAGGTCTGCTCCTCGGCCGAAAAATAATCAGTGGGGCTATATCCATTTTCCAGGGCAGCAAGATAAATGAAAGGCTTAAATGTGGAACCGGTTTGCCGGGAAGCCATGCAGTAATCGTACTTGAAAAAACGGTAATCTATTCCGCCCACCCATGCTTTGACAGCGCCTGTTTTATTCTCCATCACCACCACGCCGGCATTCAGCATGGAGAGGTAATGCTTTACCGAATCGAGGGGGGTGGTCTTCACCGCTTTCAGTCCCTCCCAGGTAAAAAGGGTGGTCTCAATGGGCCGGGCAAACTCATCCATCATTTCCCGGTGGCTCCTGCCGTTGGCAATCCCTTTCCTGTACCGGTCAGTGCGCCTGATTGCCCGCTCTACCACCGATTTATCAGTACCCCAGGGATCACGGTTTTCCCAGTGCTTGTCAAACAACGCCTGTAGTTGCTTCATCTGCTCACTGACTGCATTCCGGGCATAACGCTGGAGATTATAGTCAACCGTCGTATATATTTTCAGCCCGTCAGTGTAAAGGTTATAAGCCGAGCCGTCAGGTTTGGTATGTTTGATGCACCAGTCCATCAATGCCGGCCTGATGTGTTCCAGAAAATAGGGAGCCGGTCCCTGGTTATAAGTGATCAGGCTGTACCGGAGATTCAGGGGCTGCTTTTTATAGATGTCCACGTCAGCTTCCGGAATAAATTTCTGTCTGACCATCTGGTCCAGGACGACGTTTCTCCTTTCAAGCGCCCGGTCAGGATGCAGCCGGGGATTAAAAACGTTGTTGGCCTTAAGCATGCCCACCAGGACGGCGGCCTCCGGAATTGTGATCTGCGAGGGAGGTTTGCTGAAAAACCTTTCTGCAGCCAGCTCTATTCCGTAAATATTCTCCCCGAAAGGTACCGTGTTGAGATAAAGGGTCAGGATCTCTTCCTTGGAATAGATCCTTTCCAGGCGGTAAGCGATGATTGCCTCCCTGATTTTATTGACAGGCAGGGAGATCAGGCCATACCGCTCGCGGGGAAAGAGGTTTTTTGCAATCTGCTGGCTGAGGGTGCTCCCCCCTCCTGAACTGCGGTCAAAAAAAAGGATGGTTTTAAAAAATACCCGGAAAAGGGCGATTTCGTCGATTCCCCGGTGTTTGAAAAAACGTGCGTCTTCCGTCGCCACCAATGCGTTGATGATGTGTCTGGAGATTTCATCATAGGCGGCATAACTCCGGTTCTCGGTATAATAGCGGCCCAGCAGTTTCCCGTCAGCCGAGATGACTTCGCTGGCCAGGGGAGTCTTTACATCCACAAGTTCCGCCTTTGAAGGGACCTTTCCGAGGAAACCGAGATAAACCGTGAAGAATAACAGGAATAAAAGGATGATCCCAGCCGCGAAAAGCTTCAGGAAAAACCTACCCCACCGGAATTTCTTCCCGGGGCCGGCACTTCTGCCGCTTCTCTTTGAAGTCGCTTTTTTCCTGTCATTCACAGCCTAAGGGTTGGTTCATCAAATAAGGCCTGAAAATCCCATAAACGCCATTGCCAGGATTCCGGCGGTAATCAGGGCGATGGGAGTTCCTTTAAGTTGAGAGGGGACCTCCATCAACTCGAGGTGCTCCCGGATGCCGGCAAATAAAACCAGGGCCAGGCTGAACCCAATGGAATTGGAAAAGGCAAAAACCACCCCTTCCAGCAGGTTGTAATCTTTCTGAATGGCAAGGAGAGCCACCCCCAGGATGGTGCAGTTGGTAGTTATCAGGGGCAGGTAAATCCCCAGCGCCTGATACAGGGAAGGACTGACTTTCTTGAGAATGATTTCCACCATTTGGACAAGGGCAGCGATGATCAGGATAAAGGCGATGGTCTGCAAATAGCCTATATCAAAGGGCTGAAGTACCAGTTTCTGGACAAGATAGGTTACAATGGTGGCCAGGACCATCACAAATGTCACGGCCGCTCCCATACCTGCTGCCGTGGATATCCTTTTGGAAACCCCCAGGAAGGGACAGATTCCCAGAAACTGCATCAACACAATGTTGTTGACCAGGACGGCTGAAATAAAAATGATCAGGTAATTCATAGCACCTATTTATTTGCTTTGTTAATCATCTGCGTGACGGCAATCAGGTATCCCAGCACAACGAAAGCCCCCGGAGCCAGCACAAAAAGAAGGGTGGTGTAATCTTCGGGATAGATTCTTATGTTAAAGATGCTTCCGTTTCCGAGGAATTCACGGATGCTCCCCAGCACCACCAGGGCAAGGGTGAACCCAAGTCCCATGCCCAATCCGTCGATGGCCGACGACAATGCATTGTTTTTGGAAGCAAAAGCTTCAGCCCGCCCGAGGACGATGCAGTTCACCACAATCAAAGGGATAAAAATCCCCAGACTCTTGAACAACCCGGGGGTGTAAGCCTGCATGACCAATTCCACCACGGTTACGAATGCGGCAATGATCACAACGAATGAGGGGATGCGCACTTTGTCGGGGATCTGGCTCTTCACCAACGAAATGACCAGGTTTGACATCACCAGCACAAATGTGGTGGCCAGCCCCATTCCCAGTCCGTTGGCCGCCGAAGAGGTGACTCCCAGTGTCGGACAGGTTCCCAGGATCAACACAAGGATCGGATTCTCCCTGAGAAAACCTTTTGTGAAATTCTTCATCTGATTCATAGCTTTCTTCTTTTATTGTTCGGGTTGAACCATTTCAGGGTTTGTTTTCCCGGTAAATTTGCCAAATCCGGTATGGGCCCTTTTCAGCGCATCCAGAAATGCACGGGAAGTAACGGTGGATGCTGTGATGGCGTCAATTTCCCCTCCGTCTTTGGAGACCGCAAATTTCATCTTGATGGGATTTTTCCCGATGACATTCTGCCGCTCTTTTTCGGGATCCCGGAACCATTCCGTCATCTTGGATCCCAACCCCGGGGTTTCCTTGTGCTCCAGAACCTCGTAACCTGTAAAATTCCCCATGGTATCAATGCCCACCATGACGGAGATATGTCCGCTGAAACCTCTGTCGGTATAACTTTTTACTGCCACGCCAACCAGCTTGTCCCCCTTGTAGGCAGGAAAGATCTCCAGTGAATCAGATTCGCTGTCAGGCAACACTTTCAATGAAGGTTTCACCAGGTCAAATTCAGGGAGGACACCGGCAATGGCATCGGTTTGCAACTTGATTGTTGAAATTTCGATGGCATCGCTGGTCATCTGATGGACAAATCCCAGCAAGGCGCCCGAAATGAGGGAAATGACCAGCAGGACGGCCACCATATTTATAAATGTCGACTCACGTTGTTTCATGGTTGTTTTCCTCCGAACCTTTTGGGTTTAATCATACTGTTCAACAAAGGAGTGAATCCGTTCATGATGAGAATGGCGAAGGAGACACCTTCGGGATAGGCTCCGAAGAGGCGGATCGTCATGGTGATGATTCCGATTCCAATCCCGTATATCAGTTGTGCTTTCCCTGTCATGGGCGAGGTGACCATATCGGTGGCCATATAGATGGCACCCAGAATGGCGCCTCCGGCGAGGATATGGAAGAGCGGGTCTATATATTTTTCCGGATTGATCAGCCAGAATATCCCGGCATAAACGGCCATGGTCAGAAGGATGGAAACCGGGATCTGCCAGGTAATAATTTTTTTCCACAGGAGATAAATTCCGCCCAGGATCAGCAGGGCTGCCGATATCTCCCCGAGGGATCCGCCCATATTTCCAAGGAGGAGATTATCGATGCCCGGCAGGTTTCCGCTCAGTTCCTGCAAAGGTCTGCCGCTGAGCACGCCTCCTTTAAGGATTCCCAGTGGGGTGGCCGCCGTAACGGCATCGGTCTCGGCCATCCGGGAGACCGGCCAGGTGGTCATTTGTGCCGGAAAGGAGATCAGCAGGAAAACGCGTCCCACCAGGGCGGGATTGAAGATGTTGCCTCCCAGTCCTCCGAAGGAGAGCTTGGCGATAGCAATGGCGAAGAAAGATCCCATCAGGATGATCCACCAGGGAAGGTTGGAAGGCACGTTAAATGCCAGCAACAAACCTGTCAGAGCTGCGGAACCGTCGGTTACGGTAGTCTGAACCTTCATGACAAAGCGCTGGATCAGGTATTCGAAGGCCACACAGGAGAGGACGGCCAGCAAAGTCACCCTGACGGCATCCATACCGAAATAAATAACAGACCATATCAGGGCAGGCACCAATGCCAGCAATACCCTGTACATGATCTTCCTCACCGAATCATCGGTATGCTGATGGGGGGAGGGTGATATGGTCAATAGTTTGTTCATATTTGGTTTTTCATTTTTTTGGATCAGTGTTTCCGGGAACGGACCAGTTGTCCTACTTTTGCCTTTGCATAGCGGATGTAGTCGAGGAGCGGGCGGCTTGCCGGGCATGAAAAGCTGCAGCTGCCGCATTCAATGCAGTCGAGCACCATTTCCTTCTCCAGCCTTTCCCAAAGGCTGTTTTCAGAAAGCGTCATCAGCAGGAAAGGTTCAAGTCCCATGGGGCAGGCGTTGGTACACCGGGAACAGCGAATACAGGCAAGCTGCGGTTTTCGGGCGGCTTGTTTTTCCGGGATCAGCACAATCCCCGAAGTTCCCTTGGTGACCGGCACATCAGAGGTCGCCAGGGCTTTCCCCATCATGGGACCTCCGCTGATTATCTTTCCCGTATCTTCCGGGACCCCTCCGGCAAAGAGGATCAGATCGGAAACAGGCGTTCCGATCCGCACCTTCACATTGGAGGGATTCCGCAGGGACTTGCCCGTGACGGTGACGACCCGTTCGAAGAGAGGTTTGTTTTTCTGAACCGCTTCATAAACCGCAAAGGCCGACCCGACATTGCTGACCAGACATCCCACCGAAACAGGCAATGCTCCCGAAGAAACCTCCCGTCCCGTAACAGCTTTTATCAGTTGTTTTTCCCCACCCTGCGGATATTTTACCTTCAGGGGGACCACTGAGATCCCGGATATCCCGTTGACGGCCTTTTCCATCTTCCGGATGGCCTCCGGCTTGTTGTTCTCAATCCCGATAAACGCCTTGTCAACCCCCATAGCTTTCATAAGCAAGCGGGTGCCGACCACGATCTCATCACTCTTCTCTATCATCAACCGGTTATCGGAAGTCAGGAAGGGTTCACATTCCACCCCGTTGATAAGCAACATCTCAAACTTCATTCCCCGGGGCGGAACCAGTTTCACATGCGTGGGGAAGGTGGCCCCTCCCATGCCCACGATGCCTGCCTCCTTGATTTTTTCGATGATCTCAGGTCCCGTAAGCGAAATTTCGCTTTTCAAGTCCGGGGAGGTGTCTATCTGATCATCCCAATCATCTCCTTCCACCTTAATGACAACTCCCACCCTGGGATAACCACCCGAATCAGGCACCAAATCCACTTTGGTGACCGTTCCGGAAACCGAAGAATGGACATTGGCCGAAACGAAACCCGAACTCCGGGCAATGAGCTGACCGGTCTTTACCTGATCTCCCTTTTTCACAACGGCCGTCGCCGGCGCTCCGATATGCTGTCCCACCGGGATAAATACCGTCGGAGAAAGCGGCAGTTCCACAATTTCACTGTCTGCCGACAGCTTATTTTCCGGGGGATGCACACCCCCGAGTTTAAAAGTCTTTAACACGTTGATCCCGATTTATTAGTTTACTTGACTGGTTTCTGCTGTCTCACTCTGGATCTTCCGCGGGGGAAATCCCACTTCTATAATGGCATCTGTCGGACAAACCGCGACGCACTTGCGGCATAGTTTACATTTGTCAGAATCAATAAAGGCCAGGTTATTACCGATGGTGATGGCATCATAGGCACATACGTCGAAACATTTGCCGCATCCGATGCAGGCCACCTTACAAGCCTTACGGGCAATTCCGCCCTTCTCCTCATTCCGGCAGGCCACATAGATCTTACGTTCCCTGGCATTCTTCTTCCGCAATTCAATGAGGTTTTTGGGACAGGCAGTCACGCAAGCTCCGCAGGCAGTACATTTTTCGTCGGTCACCTCAGGAAGGCCTGTCACAGGATTCATATGGACAGCATCGAAATTGCAGACTACGCAACAATCGCCGCATCCCAGGCAGCCATACTGGCATCCGGTTTCGCCGCTGTAGACAGAGGAAACAATCGCACAGGTCATCACGCCATCATACCTGTTGATCTTAGGACGGTATTCACAGGTACCGTTGCATCTGACCACTGCCACCCGGGGATCCTTTTTCACGGCCTCCAGCCCGAGGATTTTGGCCACTTCTTCCATCCCTTCATTCCCTCCTACGGGACAGAAGAGCTTCTCCAGGTTGTTTTCCTTCACACAGGTTTCTGCAAATGCCCGGCATCCGGCGTATCCACACCCGCCGCAATTGGCACCCGGCAGGGCCCTTTCCACGGTATCGATCCGCGGATCCTCGTAAACCATGAACTTCCTGGCAACTACATATAAAATCACTGCTGCCGTGGTACCTATGGCAACCAGAGTCACAACGGTATAAATAATCGGAGCATTCATAAGCTGTTCTGATAAGTGTCCACTACTTTAAAACGGAATCTCTTTTTCATCCTGTCGCGAAACAGATACAATACGGCGTAATAAGGAACCAGCATAAAGAGTGCGATCAGGCCGGCGGCAATTTCATCGCCTGAAACGGAGAGCACAATGATCAGAGATACCAGCACAACGAAAAAGGGCGTAACATACCCCAGCAGAAGCGCCCTGAACCCATCCGATTCCTGCAATAAAACCGTCACATGCTGTCCGATCTCATACGAATGATCAGGATCAGCTACTTCCACGACTTTTTCCTTCATGTCACCGGCATGACAAACACCTTTGGCATGACAGGAAGAACAGGCGGATTGGCTGACAATGGTAACAAAAAGCGTATCTGATTTCTTTCCCGTTACAATCCCGCTGTGCCTTATTTCCTCCATTATTTCCGTAAGAAAAGAGAACAAATCTACATAATTCGGGCTACAGACAAAATGACAATCCTTATTTTTTGGAACCGGGAAGCTAATTTAAAGCTATTCCAAGTAATGAAGGTACAAATCGCTTAAGTTCCCTTTCCTGACCGGCAGGTATTATTCCTTTCCGGGTGTAGGGTCCCCCAGATAGCTTGTGAGGTAATTTTTGAAAAAATCAATGGAAACCCTCTTGGCAATTATCTTTTTGTTTTCGTCCAACAAATAGACCGAAGGAGTGGTACGGGTATCATAAATGATTTTGAACCTTGACAAATGGTGCTCATCCCAAACATTGATCCAGTCGTAAATCTGGTATTTTTCAACAAATTCGATCCAATCATCCTTATTGTCCATGGTATAACCGGCGACCACTTCGAGCCCCTTTTCCCGGAAGGGAAGATAAATTTCCTTGTAAAGACGGGGTATGAACTCATTGCAATGGGAACAGTCGGGTTCAAAAAAGACAAGGATGGTATATTTGCTTTTCTGCTGGTAAAGCCTGAAAGGCTGTCCGTCAAGGGTTTCCATGACGATATCGCGGGCATGCTGGCCGATCAGGTTATGCTCCAGAAAAATTACGTTCTCCCGTATTTTTGCCAGGGTAGCGGAATCAGCCCATGCCGTCTTCCCTGACAGGTAAAAATCCCTTGCCAGATCCACAAACAGGGCGTCCATCCCCATTACTTTACTAGTCAACGATGCATTCAAAAAATAAGAAGTTACATACCTGAAGGTTTTGGGATTTTCCCGGGCGGTACTGATCACCTGGTAAATGGCAGGTTTCACTGAATCATACATCTGGAGCAAAATTCTCTCGAAATAGGTATCCAGTTTTGACTTCACCAGGGGGGTATACAGTAACCTTTCATCCGAAAGGTCGAAATAATCAAAAAAATGGTTCTTGCGATAGTTGTACTCGTAGGTCCATTTCAGCGAGTCGTTGACGGAATATTCTTCAGGAATATCCTCCGGATTCAGTTCCTCATAATAATTGGACATCAGGAAGGCCGACAGCAGCGTTCCCGGATATCGGGCCGATTTTTCCTTCCAGTAACTGTTCACATTCTTGTTCAGGTCACTGATCTGGTTTCTGATCGGCGCTTTATCCTCTTCGGCGGCTACCTTCAGGGCCGAATCCAACAAGGCCAGCTCACCCTGCCGCTGTCTGAGCCACTGCATATAAGCCAGAAACTCCTCACTTTCCTCAGCTCCCGATATTGTAAGGTTATCCATGTTGAAAGAGGGATTTGAAATGACCAGGGTCTGGTCTTCCCCCAGGAGAAAGTCAAAATGATTGTGCTGATCGAGGTAGATTTTGTACAGCCCCGGCGGCAGAAGGGTGTCCCGCTGAAAAATCCCGGTCCCTGATATGTCTGTCATGACTGTATCATCGATGAACACGCTGGCTCCGTAATAATGGGTCAGAAATACCTGCCGCTCCTTAGCGGCTGCCAGATGAACGGTGATTTTATATCCCTTTCCTGAAACGGAAAAACCCAGGGAAAGCAAAAGACAAAACACCAGGAAATGACGTCGCATCGTGAATACTGTTTGTTAAAGATTGAACAGCTGCAAAAATAGCACCACATTTTAATAATTCAGGGCAGATCCTGATGGCTTTGTCGGATTTTCCCGAAAAAAACGGGATTTGCCTTTCTGATTTGAGCGGTTAAAATTACTTTTGGTAAAATTTCAAAGGTATGATCACCGTATGCATACCGGTTTACAATGCGGATGTCAGGGTGCTTGCCCGGCAACTATCAGGCATGGCAGCATCGTCGGGGATTGCGGTGGAACTGCTCTTTTTCGACGATTTCTCGGAAGCCCGGTTCCGGGCGGTGAACCGGGAAATAATGGAAATCCGTGGTGTTGTATATCATGAAGGAGAACGGAATATGGGCCGTTCCGCCCTGCGCAACTATCTTGGGAAGATTGCTTCACATCCCTGGCTTCTTTTCCTGGATGCCGACTGTCTGCCAGTTTCGGGAAATTTTCTGAAGCGCTATGCGGCCGAAACTGGTGAAAACAGGGTCATCTGCGGCGGAACACGCTATTCCGATGAACCCCCCGCAGGAGAAAAGCTTCTCCGCTGGACTTACGGAAAGGCGCGGGAAGCTCTGACAGCCGCGCAAAGATCGGCAAAAAACAGCTTTGCCATTACCGCCAACAACTTCATGATCAGGAAAGAGACCCTTGCCGCAATCTCCTTCAGGGAGTCGATCAGGGAATACGGCCATGAAGATACCGTGCTGGGATATGACCTTTCCACGGCAGCCATTCCCATCGGGCATATCGACAATCCGGTATACCATACCGGTCTGGAAGCTTCGGCGGTATACCTGGAGAAAACCCGGACCGCCATTGACAACCTGGTGAAAATTTCGGAAGAAGAAGTCACCGACCCCGTTTTCATCAAGGGATCAGGCTTGCTCAGAACAGGGAGCAAGCTCCGCAAAACGGGCTTGCTCCCCGTGGTAGCATGGTTTTTCCGTATGGGTGAACCCCTTATCCGTAAAAATCTGACAGGCCCGCATCCCAGGCTCTTCCTCTTCGACCTTTACAGAACGGGATATCTTTGCAGCATCTCCTGAGAAATCCGGGATCCTCCCCTTTTACCTGCTCAACTTGATGTTGCCGTATTTGCTGGTAACCGACACCCGGCTGTCCGTCCCGCTTCCTACCTTCCCGTTTATACGCTCCCGGGTGTTTTCCTTTATCCGGTTTCCTTTGAATTCTCCCTGGGGATATACAATGTTACAATAATCGCAAACGGCATCTACCTGATAACCGGCATTTTCGGCAATCCCCAGTGATACCTGGCTACATCCCGACGTGATGTTGACGAATTCAAATCCCGCCGGAATGTGATCCACCCTTACCGAGCCGTATGCGGTCGTAAGTTCCAGTTTTTTCATCAGGGTGCCGATCTTCCTGAAAGCACTCAGGAACGCCTCCTGCATGACATCTTCCGCATCGGCACTGTTGCCGGTGATCCGGAGACTTACACCGTACATCGTCCTGCAGTAAACCCGGTATATCTCCTCCTGGGCTTTCCTATCACCTGAACGGCACCTGTCAATCAAGGCCTGGTGAATGTTCTGGTATTCCGTTTCCAAACTCCTGTCGTTTTCTGAATCAATGACGACGGCCGCCTGCGGAATGTTGCACGCAGATCAGAAAATTTTAAAATTTTACCGGGCTCACCGGTTGAAATGGGATCACCTTCCCGGATCAACGGAATACGGCCGACTGCGTGACCTGTCACAAAGCCACACGAAATTCTTATATATCAGCCTATTAAAGTAGCTTACCCTTGATATCGCGGAGGTCGGACCGGATGTCGTAGAGTGCCCTGCCGATCATTTCGCCGGAGAGGTTGCCTGTGGGGATCTCATTACTGGTATAATTTACGAAACGCCATATTTCACGGACTTCCGCCACATTCACGCTGTAAGGTTCATACACCGGATTGAGGGATATCAATCTTAGCGTTCCGTCCCCGCGGATTTTGTTTTCCACGATTTTAAAGACGATGCCCTCGTCAAGGGTCAGCACGATGCAGGCTTCCCCGTCGGGAAGAGAAAGCCAGTCCTGCACAAATTCGCCGGTCACCCAGGCCCCTTCCGGGATCGGGAGCATCGAGTCGCCGCTGATCTGAAAAGTGCGGTATTTCCGGTCAGGGGGAAGAAAAGGCAGCTGATAGCGGGGCAGTTCATTGATGTATTCCGGATCGAAAAATCCACGGGTGTACCCCGCCTTGGCCTTCTCGGGCACCAATTCGATATTGTCCCGGTTCTGCCTGTCGACTGTGGTGGCCAATACCCTCAGTTTACCCCCCCTCAGGAAAACATCCTCCCCGTGCTCCAGCATATAAAGCTGGTGACCGTTGAGGGCGGTAAGATCCACCTTCACCAGGGTATCCACTGCTATGCCGTAATAATCGGAGAATTGTATCAATGCCGGAATAGCGGGCATGGCCACTTCATTCTCATAACCGCTGAGGGTGGAACGCTTCATGCCCAGCGCCTCAGCCACCTCATCCTGGGTGCGGTCCTTCCGTTTTCTTAAAAATTTAATGTTTTGTGCGAACAACATATTTAAAAATGATTAAATTATAGTCACTAAAACTGATTATATAATGATCAAATTTAAAACATATTTTAATACAAAAAGAGAAAGTCAGAAAGAAAATTTTTTAATCCTGTGTTTTTTTTAACGCCGTTGGTTTTTTGTGCCTTATTATTGAAGATATGGAGCGGAGCATAGCACATATTGACATGGACACTTTTTTTGTTTCGGTTGAGCGGTTGGTGAATCCGAAGCTTGTGGGAAGGCCGGTTGTGGTAGGGGGTACTTCCGACCGGGGGGTGGTGGCAGGCTGCAGTTACGAAGCCCGTTCCTTCGGTGTCCATTCCGGGATGCCCGTAAAGATGGCCCGTCAGTTGTGCAGTGAAGCGGCTTATGTCAGGGGTGACATGGAGTTGTACAGCAAATATTCGGACCAGGTCACTGAAATTGTGGCCGAAGCGGCGCCGCTGTATGAAAAAGCGTCGATCGACGAGCATTATATCGACATTACGGGGTTGGATCACTTCTTCGGCTGTCTGAAATGGAGCACTGAATTGCGGCAACGGATCATCCGTGAGACCGGATTGCCGGTTTCGCTGGGATTGTCAGTGAACAAAACGGTATCCAAGATTGCCACCGGGGAGGCGAAACCCAACGGACTGCGAAATGTGCCCACCAACATTGTACAACCTTTTCTGAATCCCCTTTCCATCCGCAAGATCCCGATGCTGGGGCCTCAGACCTTCAAGCTCCTCCGTTCCATGGGGATCATCACCATCGGCACCCTGAGCACCATCCCCCCGGAAATGATGGAACGGCTTCTGGGGAAAAACGGAATCTCCCTCTGGAAAAAAGCCAACGGCATCGATCCCACGCCGGTGCAGTCCTGGAGCAGCCAAAAATCCATGAGCAGCGAACGGACTTTCGAACAGGATACAACCGATGTGCAGCTACTCGAAACAATGATCATCCGGATGAGTGAAGAACTCGCATTCGAACTGCGAAGCAAACAGAAAATGACCTCCTGTGTGACCGTAAAAATCCGCTATTCCAATTTCGACACGCATACCCTGCAAAAGAAGATCCCCTATACTTCCTTTGATCACATCATCAGGGGAGTGGCAAAGACCCTTTTCCGCCAGCTCTATAACCGCCGGATGCTGATCCGTCTAGTCGGGGTCAGGTTAAGCAATTTGATTTCAGGAACTTACCAGATGAACCTCTTCGAAGACGCGCCTGAAATGATCAGGCTTTACCACAGCATGGATTCTATCCGTCAAAAATTCGGGAAACAGGCCATCCACAGCGCTTCTGCTCTCTGAATTCCGGTGAGCGCACCCCCATCAGCTCTACCGCGGGGTAAGCGAACAAGACACTATGGAAATCCTCAACGGAATCTAAATTCCGGCAGGAGGTATATGATGAGTGATGGTTCGCCGCTGCTTTCAATACTTGCTGCTCCGCTCCATCTCCCTGCGGTTGTCCTTTTCTTTGATGCTCTCCCTTTTGTCGTACACTTTTTTCCCGCGACACAGGGCCACTTCAAGCTTGGCCAATCCTTTGTCATTGATGAACAGTTTGAGGGGGATCAGAGCCAATCCCGATTCCTTGATTTTTTTCTGCCATTTCTGCAACTCCCGCTTTTGCAAAAGCAGTTTGCGGTCGCGCTTGGCCAAATGGTTGTTGCAGGTTCCCAATTCATATTCTGAAATATGGAGGTTCTTGACATACAACTCATTATTAAAAAACTGACAGTAGGAATCGGTCAGGTTGGCTTTTCCGTTGCGGATCGATTTGATCTCGGTACCCACCAACTGGATACCAGCTTCGAGGCTTTCGATGATCTCATATTCAAAGTAAGCCTTTTTGTTTTTGATCAGAATATCTGACTTTATCGCTGACATGGTCCGGATGCTAATTCGTAATGGCGGTTTTTCTGCTTCAACCGCCATGCAAAGTTAATGGAGTTTTTCAGTGTCGGCTCTTTTTTTCAGCGAGCAGTTCCCGGAGGCGGAACATTTCATCGCGGAGACGGGCGGCTTCTATGAAGTCGAGTTGCCGGGCGGCTTCCTGCATCAGCTTTTTAGTAGCGGTGATACTCTTTTCCAAAGCTTCGGGCGACATGAACTGAACCACCGGGTCGGCTGCCACGTCGATATGGACCTCACCTCCTGAATATCCCGTTTCGTCCTGTTTATCACTCCGGTAGGCGTATCCGATGATCTCCCGGGTGGGTTTTACAATCTGCCGGGGCGTGATGTTGTTCTCCAGGTTGTATTTCAACTGTTTCTCCCTGCGGTAATTGGTGGCATCCATGGTTTTCTGCATCGATGCCGTCACCGAAGAGGCATACATGATCACCCTTCCGTTCAGGTTACGGGCTGCCCTCCCGGCAGTTTGGGTCAGGGAGCGTTCCGACCGCAGAAATCCCTCCTTGTCAGCATCCAGAATGGCGACCAGAGACACTTCCGGCAAATCAAGCCCCTCCCGGAGCAAATTGATGCCCACCAGCACGTCAAAAACCCCTTTCCGCAGCTGCTCCATGATCTCCACCCGTTCGAGGGTATCCACGTCGGAGTGGATATACCGGCTCTTAAAACCGTTTTCGGAAAGATAACGGGTAAGCTCTTCCGCCATCCGTTTGGTCAGGGTGGTAACCAGGGTGCGCTCATTTTTTTCCGCCCGGAGGCTGATCTCATGCATCAGATCGTCGATCTGGTTCCGGGCCGGCCGAATCTCAATCATCGGATCCAGCAACCCGGTAGGCCGGATGAGTTGTTCCACCACCACCCCTTCGGTGCGCTCCAATTCATAGTCGGCAGGGGTGGCACTCACATAAATGATCTGGTTTACCAGGGATTCAAACTCCTCAAAACGGAGCGGCCGGTTGTCAATGGCGGCAGGCAACCTGAATCCGAATTCCACCAGGGTCACCTTCCGTGAACGGTCCCCTCCGAACATCGCCCTGATCTGGGGCAGGGTCACATGACTCTCATCAATGATGGTCAGAAAATCGGAGGGGAAATAATCCAGGAGACAGAAAGGCCTCGTCCCGGGAGTGCGTCCGTCAAAGTAACGGGAATAATTCTCAATGCCCGGACAATAACCCAGTTCGCGGATCATTTCCAGGTCATACTCGACACGCTCCTGGATCCGCTTGGCCTCCAAAGGCTTGCCATTCTCCTGAAAAAAATCGATCTGCTTCACCAAATCATCCTGGATCAGCCGGATGGCGTTATGCATCCGTTCCCTGGTCGTAACAAAAATATTAGCAGGATATATGACCGCCTGATCCATCGGCTGAATCTCCATTCCGGAAACAGGATCCAATGAAGAGATCTCTTCAACCTCCTCCCCCCAGAAGATGATCCGGCAGGCCACATCAGCGTATGCCGGAAAAATATCCACGGTATCCCCCTTTACCCTGAAATTACCCCGCTGAAAATCAACATCGCTCCTCGAATAGAGCGCATCCACAAGCCGGTGAAGGAGCGAATTCCGCGAAACCTTCTCCCCTTTGCTCAGGGTAATCACGTTGGCGTGAAAGTCTTCGGGATTACCAATACCATAAAGGCAGGAGACCGATGAGACGACAATTACATCACGCCTCCCTGATAAAAGGGAGGAGGTTGTACTGAGCCGCAGCTTTTCAATGTCCTTGTTAATGGAAAGATCCTTCTCGATATAGGTATTCGTGGTAGGGATGTACGCTTCGGGCTGGTAATAGTCGTAATAAGAAACGAAATACTCAACGGAATTGTCGGGAAAGAACTGTTTCATCTCCCCATACAGTTGGGCGGCGAGGGTTTTGTTATGGCTCAGGATGAGGGTAGGCCGCTGTACCTTTTCAATGACATTGGCCATGGTAAAGGTTTTTCCCGATCCGGTAACCCCCAGCAATACCTGGAATTTCTCCCCGTTGATCAGTCCCTCCGCCAATTGGCGGATGGCTTCCGGCTGGTCCCCGGTAGGCTGATAATCGGACGAAACCCTGAACTCCATCTTCATAAACTGTTATACGAAGTTTTATGATTTACCGGCTTTCCGGCCTGAATAATCTGAAATAGACCGGAAAATGGTCGCTGGTCCCGCCGGTATATTTGTCACCGGCATAGGTGCGGTCGGGTGACATTTCTCCTGCACTGTTGCGGAACTCCATCCAGGGCATGCTGAAAACATAACCCCGGTTGTTCTCCACCCGGTATCCCGTTGAATCCAGAAGGGATTCCGATACCACCAGGTTATCCAGCATTTTCCAATCTCCCTGAAATTTATAGCTCCCATGACCCTTTTCCATCGCCGGGAACATAAGGTTTACCAATCCTGACCGGCCGGCCTGTCCCGGCGGCGTGGCCCCAAGGACATCCCTGAGACTTGCAT
The DNA here is from genome assembly GCA_002304925.1 of Prolixibacteraceae bacterium UBA1413. GTDB lineage: Bacteria > Bacteroidota > Bacteroidia > Bacteroidales > Prolixibacteraceae > UBA1413. The sequence goes on along the minus strand of DBPT01000001.1, from coordinate 20,986 downwards.
TATCCGGTTCATCATTCATATCACCCATAATCACAACATGCCCGTCCCGCTGCCTGCACTGAATATCATCAGACAACTTGCGCAAGGCTGCCGCCATATCCTTCCTGCCCTGCTCCCTCGACACCTCGTCATTCTCCCTTGAGGGCCAGTGATTTACAAAAATATGAAACATCTCCCCGTTGTTGGACCTTCCCGAAACATAGAGAATTCCCCTGGCATGCATACCGCCTCCGCTTTTTCTGACAGCTATCAGCCGGGAGGATTCCAGAGAAAACTCATCACTCCGGTAGGCCAGCGCCTGGTCAATCCCCCGGCTGTCACGGTCGTGAAAATGAACTACCTGGTAATTTCCCTCCGCCAGATTGGGATGGGCGACCAAATCTTCCACTACCTTTTTATTTTCCACCTCACACAATCCGATGATTTCCGGAAGTTCCTTCCCCCCCAGCGCTTTCAGGGCCAGGGACAAATCACCGATTTTCTTACTGTACTTTCTCTCATCCCAACGCTTCAAACCCTTCGGAAGGAATTCCTGGTCATTGGTGCGAGGGTCATCCTCGATATCATAGAGATTCTCCACATTGTAAAAAGCAAAGGTGAGTGTATGGTCATCAGGCCGCAACGGCTCCTTTTTCCGCGGCTGGCATCCCGAAAAACCCATAACCGCCAGAATGATCAGAGAATTCCTCATCCACCTGCCTGTTTTTACAAAGTGCATTGTTGTTTTATGGATTAAAACGACAAAAATAACATTCTTTGCCTGAGAATTGATTCACTTTGATTTTTAGGTTATTTTTGAACAAACAGGCATAGAAGATATGATCAGTGATTATTGGGTCGTTACCATTCCCCAGTGGGGGATTTTTGCCGGCATAACAGTGTTGATTTACGGCTGGGCAGAGAAAAAAAGGGGTTTCGGTTTGATCGGATCGGGAATTCTGGTCCTTCTGGGACTCTATGCAGGATGGGCTGTCTTGTCAGGCATGGTGGCTCCTGCCAACCTGATCGATCCGGTTGACCCTTTTACGGGTGAAAAAGCCTTCTTGCCCGAAGAACTCCCCGTGGAGGGGAGAGTGTTGCCCCATTACCTCGGATTGATACTCAACGGGGTGCTGGCCCTGGCTGTTCTTCTGACAGATCTTTTCCGGAAAAAGGCCGCCAAAGTCTTGAAAATCATCACCGGATTCTTTTCCGTCTTCCTCTTTTTCATGCTTATCAGCATGCTCAGGAGCTGACAGTATACTTCGCCGCACCAGTTTTTATTTAGGTTAACATTGTCCGTTTCACACGAGGGAACAAGACATTCTTAATCGTTTTCCCTATTTTTGCTATACATAGAAAACATTAAACAACAAGAGTATGGATCTGAAGAAATCATTCGGTTTCAGCAAAGCGGGAACCAACGAAATACCCAGGCCCAAAAGGGTGAATGAATATATTAACCTGAAACTGGCCGCACTGGGTCAACCTGTGGTGAAGGGCACTTCCGGGTTTGATTTCCTGGAACTTGCCAACGACCTAATCAAGAATCACCGCGAAAAAAACAGGCTGCTTTCCACCTACCTTTGTCCGGCTGACCAGAGGATTCAGAATTTCCTGGACAGCCATTTGACGGAGTTTCGCGACAAAGTCCATCCCCGGCTGCCATCCCACACATTCATCGCCGACAGTCACGGGGTTGCACGGGCGCTCTCCCTGCCACCCGACCAGGACATTTTTGTTTCGGGCATCATCAACAGTTACCGGATCAAGCAGGGCGTTCTTCACAATCCGAAAAATGACCGGAGGACCACCGAAGGGGTGTTTCATATAGCCGAAGGAGGACTGCCCATTCCCGATGACAAAAAAGCGGTCCCTAAATACTCTTTCGCCATTTTGCTGAATGAAGCGCTGCATCCTCCCCATGAGTTGATGCAACTACCCTTCACTTCCACCCAGGAAGAAAAGGCAGAAGTTTTCGTTTCTCTTCTGCTCCGACCCGTTGTCTCTCCTGAAGTTCCGGGTGTTTCCGGCCAGAAGAGTATGGAAGTGCGTTTTTTTGTTCCGGGGAACCTGGTTAGCAACCTCGACTTCGTAGAATCCATTTTCGGCAACGGAGGGGATCCGTTTCTCCCGGAGAATGATTCGGCACTCGACATTGAAGGATGGACCGGCCATTCGGGGTGCATCATCCTGGCTCCTCACCTGGTGAATCTGACCAAAAAGGAGGTGGGGCTTCCCCCCTTTGAAGAAGCTACCGAACGCCAGAAAAGAGATGGCATGTGCTGGAAAGACGAACATGAAAGGTACAACGACGGGAAAGCCTTTAAAATCACCGCCCGCACCGACGAGGGAGTCATTGTAACTGTCATCGCCGACAACTACTTCGGATATTCCAAGAAAGAGGTAAAAACCCATATCAGCTATTCAGCCAATCTTTTCGGAAATGCGGAGGAAGAACATGCCGGAGGGGCTATTGCCTTCCCCGGGTACAACCTGGGGGATGAATTCCGGAAGGACAGCCAGATCAGGGAGAATGGACTAGGCTTTGAGGAAATGATGCAGATGTACGCATCTTTCATGGATGTCCATCCCGAAGGATATGCTGTTGACAAAAACTACCCCGATGTCATTTATGTTCCCCGGGATGCTGCTTTCAGCCTGGTGGAACAGAAAATCACCTGGCAGAAGGAAAATGAAATCAAATCGATCCGGCTGAATCCTTCCTGTACGTATATCCTGCCTTCGGGATATAAAATCAGGATGGAAAAGAATCCCTGGGTTCCCTCATGGCGCCTGATCGGAACCGCAGCTGAAGGAACTTTCTGCCACAAACCCTGCACGGTTTCCGGAGGCGGAAAATCGGAAATCTCCAAATCGATCAATGATGCCATCATCTATGGTCCCTTTTTTACAGCAGACTTTGAAAATGACTTCAAAATCGTCGGGGAAATCATCAACAAGGATTATGACGATAAATTCCGTGACCCAAAGGAAAATCTCCGCAAGAGCCGACCCCTGCTGAGTTCTGCGCGGTCGCTGGGATCGGTAATCAAACTCCTCAGCCCCTCACCCACCCTGTATACCGACGAATACAACGAATGGCTGGAGAGCATTCCCCATTACATCAAAGGATTGGTCCATATCGTCAAACGGTTCTACAAACCGGAATGGGGAAATGACTGGCGGAAGTACTTCACGGTCGACATCATCGACGGAAAATACGGAAATGAACTGAAATTCAAGAACCGTAAGCTTGTTGCCAGTTACCTCCGCATCGGCCTTACCGGCGACAATGCCTGGCGCACCTTCAAACTCCGGCAGGATTTTATTGCTGCCGACAAATTACAGATGGAAGATGATATTTCGGCATCGACGGTGGTCCCCACCCATAAACTGAAACATCTCTCTCCCGATCATCATGAGCCGGCTGTGAAATTTACCCACAACTGCGAATACCGGTTTTTCCAGCGACCCGACGAAGCCATCGTCAGGGGGTTTGACAAGCAGGCCGAAGCTGACCTGGCTACCCCGAATACCTTTATTTCCAACTTTCAGCCCCTCACCGTGCAGGATGCGGTGACCATCATGGAAGATGCCATCGAGTATGATAAATACACTACGCCCATCAAGAAACTCATCGAGGAGGTGGCAAACAACAAAGACTGCACCTACTTTGTCTCTTCATCCCATCCGCGCATTATCGAGGGAAAGCCCTCCAAAAACATGCGTTACCTGCAAAACAGGCCTGACATCGTTAAACACCGGGACAAATACATAGCAGAGATAGGCACACGGCTTTTCAGGAAGATCCCTGCCGGGGAGCCGGTCCTCTTCCCCGTGAATGCGGTCCTTGCCGGGCGTCGGAACAATCCGCCGGAAAAAGGGATCCGGTCTCTTGCCGTGTACAACCCGATCCATTTCCAGGAATTACCTGAACTCTTCATGGACTTTGTTTGCAGCCTCACCGGAAAATCACCCTCCACGACAGGTGCCGGAACAGAAGGTGCACTGACCAAGGGTCCTTTTAACGCACTCAGTCCGGTGACCGACCTCAACAATGCGCTGGTCTCCTTCATCCTGACGGGATATCCGGGTTTCACCAGCGCCGCAGGCTATATCGGACCCAATTACCGGGTTGACCATGATATAAGTCTCCTGGTACCGGAATTGTGGAGCCGCCTGCGGCCCGAGGAAGTGCAGCCTGACTTCATGATCAAAAACGGATTGCTGGAAAAACTCGAAGATTTTGAATTCAACAACAAACCGGTACTTGCTTCCCGCCTGGGATACCGGATCACCGGAAAATTCGTACGCATCTATTTCGGCAGGATCTTTGAAAATCCCAACTCGGTATTCAGCGAGGATATGCTGAAACCGGAACTCCAAAGCATGGAAATCTTCGCCGACGGCGTTGCCAATATCGTGGAGGCTCAGCAGAGAGTAGCCCTCAGTTATTTCAACGACGGCAGCATCGAAGGGGCCTGTCCCCCGCTGAAAGCACTCCTTCACATCATGGCGTATAGCCACTTCGAAGGAAAAAACGTCAGCGATCCGGAAATCAGAAATCTGTTTTCACGCGAATACCTGCTGTCCAGTGACTGGTACCAGGACCGTCTCCTTAACAAACAACTGAGCGACATCGCCCTTTTCCAGAAACATGTGAAATACCTGAAAAATTATCTGGTCATGTCCCTGAATATGGATGAAAAGGAAGAGATGCAAATCCAGCAGAACCTGAAGACCGCGGAAGAAAAACTGAAGTTCCTGAAATCAACCGAATACCTGAAAAGCCTGGAAGGGCACATCGGATTGGATCCCTTCGTAAAATAATTTTAAAAAACTTGAAACCAATCCGGTTTTCGTAGTAATAATATAAAAAATATATCGTAAATTGAGCACATGGACATTTGTCCATAAGACGCTTTTGTTTACCAGATATACAAACCAAAATGGAAACCATCCGTAAATGTTTGGAATGCGGGGAGGTTTTGCATGGTCGTTCCGATCAGAAATATTGCAACGACCAATGCAGGAATACCTTCAACAACAGGTTATCCGGTGAAACCAACAACCACATCCGCCGCATTAACCGGATACTCAAAAGGAACCAGTCGTTGCTTTCCGTCCTGAATACCAAAGGAAGGACAACGGTAAAACGGGATGAACTTCTGAAGAAGGAGTTTGATTTCAATTACTTTACCAACCTGATCACCACCAGGTATGGACGGGTTTATTATTTTTGTTATGATCAGGGCTATTCACCCATTGACGGGAAGAAGGTACTGCTCATATACAAAGAGATGAACAAGGAGAAGTGACTCTGACCCTGTAGGTGGAGCACGAGTTCTGAAGGTTCGCAGCAGGCAGTTTTCGACAGGTGCCTGGTTACCGGGTGAGCAACAGGCGGATACCCCAGGTATCTTCCGAAATCACGGGAAGAAGGGTTATTTTTTTCCGTTGATGGTGCTTGCAGATGAATGTTCCGGTGATTGTTCCCACCACGGCTCCTGCCAGCACATCGCTTGCCCAGTGCCGGTTATCGTGGATGCGGGATATTCCGGCAAGTCCCGCAAGGGAATAAGCCAGCATGGGCACCCATTTCTTATCCTTGTATTGCCAGGAAATCACGGAAGCCACGGAAAAAGCAGCGGCAGTATGGCCTGATGGAAAACTGGAGCCCCGGAAAGGCCCTTTGAAGCTGTAAGGAGTGGGAGGTGGCCACGCATCGGGGCGCTGCCTGCCTGCCAGGAGTTTGGGAACCCTGACCAGCAAGCCGCTGATCAGAAAGCTTTCCGCAGCCAGATAACCGGTGGAACGGCTCCTCGGCCGGCCTGAAATTTCCCCGATGCCGATAAAACTTCCGATGGCAGCTACCGCATACCAGTTCCCCATCGGTTCAAAACCGTACCGGGACAACTGATTGGAAAAAGGGGTCCTGTGCGCCTGAAAGAAATGCCGCACCGGCTCATCCACCGTGGTCACCAGGATGGTGGCACCTGTGAATACCGCAGCCTTCAGCCAATCCTCCCCTGTCCAGCGTGCCGGAGCGGTCACCAGGTCACGGGTGTCCCTGAAACAGTGATGGAGACAGCAGCTGTTCAGCCTGACTGAATCCACCTGTGCGTTGCCGTGCAGGACAGTCCCCAGCAAAAATATCAGCAGGTATCTGGCATTCATTCCTTTTTTTTGGCTTCTTCCCAGATCTCATCCATCTCGCCGAGGGTCATCCCCTTCAGGTCACGGCCTTTAAGCAAGGTGTGACTTTCGAGAAAATTAAAACGCCGGATAAACTCAATGTTGGTGCGCTCCAGAGCAGCTTCGGGATCAATCCCGTAAAGGCGTGACGCATTCACCAGGGCGAAAAAAAGATCTCCGAACTCCGCTTCCATCCGGTCGGGATTGATGTCCTGGATTTCACGGGCAAGCTCTGATATCTCCTCCATGACTTTTTCCCAAACCTGTTCTTTTCGTTCCCAGTCAAAACCCACGCCACTCGCCTTTTCCTGGATACGGTTGGCTTTCACCAGAGCGGGCATGGATGTGGGGACCCCTTCGAGGACCCTGTGATTTCTCCCCTTTTCCTTCAGTTTCAGCGTTTCCCAGTTTTCCAGAACTTCCCGGGCGTCGGCTACTTCCACATCGCCAAAAACATGCGGATGACGGTATATCAATTTCTGGTTGATACTTTCCAGTACCCCTGCCATGTCAAAAACGCCTTTTTCAGCACCGATCCGAGCGTAAAAAACAATATGAAGCATCAGGTCCCCCAGTTCTTTTTTTATCTCTATAAGGTCATTCCGAAGGATGGCATCCCCCAATTCATAGGTTTCCTCAATGGTCAGTTTACGCAGTGATTCCAGGGTCTGATCCCTGTCCCACGGGCATTTCTCCCGCAACTCATCCATGATTTCCAGAAGCTTCCGGAATTCGGCAAGCGCTTTCTCCGAGTCAGAAGATTTTCCTGATGTTGTCAATCTTTTCATTTTCAATTCACTCCGTAAACCATTACCTGACATCCCAGGCACGAAAAAAAATGACCGGCCGTTCCCCTGTCATCAGCCAGCGAAATTATCATTTTGCAGCCTTATCCCTTCACGGAAACGCCCTTTTTCTCACTCGACATGGGAGAAATCGGACCATACCACTCAAAATCAGACAATTAATTATTGTTGAATCGTGCGTCCAAGGCAGCAAGCATAAGCTAATTTTTAAGTATTTTTGGGGAGATAAATAAATAGCTTTTGGAAAAACAAATCATTCTGGAAGGAATTGATCCCCTGGAGTTTTATGGGATCAACAATTTTAAGATCAATCTGATCAAGAACCATTTTCCCAAGATCAGGATTACAGCCCGTGGAAATTCCCTGTTTCTGCAGGGTGAAGAAAAGGAATTAAGCATTTTCGAAAAGAAACTCAGTTATCTGCTGGATCATTATTACCAATTCAACATTCTCACTGAGGAGATTATTGGTCAGATTCTGCTGAACGAATATGAAGGAGGGAACGGTGGCAGCGGCGAAGAGCCTGATATTCTGGTATACAGCATCTCCGGGAAGCCGGTACGGGCACGCACCCCCAACCAGCGGGTTCTTGTGGATACGTCTAAGGAGAATGATCTTGTTTTTGCCATCGGTCCTGCCGGGACGGGCAAAACCTACACCGCCATTGCGCTGGCGGTCAGGGCGTTGAAGAACAGGGAGATTAAACGGATTATCCTCAGCCGGCCCGCAGTTGAAGCGGGGGAAAGACTGGGATTTCTTCCCGGTGACCTGAAGGAAAAGATCGACCCTTACCTTCAGCCGTTATATGACGCCCTTCTGGATATGATCCCGGCAAAAAAACTGGAGGAGTTTATGAAGGAGGGGACCATCCAGATTGCACCGCTGGCCTTTATGCGGGGACGTACCCTCAACAACGCCTTCGTCATTCTTGACGAGGCACAGAACACCACCATCAACCAGTTAAAAATGTTCCTTACACGCATGGGGTTGAATACCAGGTTTATCGTAACCGGGGACATCACCCAGATAGACCTTCCCGACAAAAACCAGTCGGGCCTGGTGCAGGCGTTGAAAATCCTCAGAAACATCGAAGGGATTTCTACCGTTTGGTTTGACAAAAAAGATATCGTCAGGCACAAACTGGTCAGAGACATTGTTGAAGCCTACGATGTCTGGACAGAAGAAAAAAAAGCAGAAAGGATTGATGTAAAATAGTAAAACCATGAATCAAGCCTTCACAGAGACCGACTTTCAATTTCCCGGACAACAAAGCATATACCACGGGAAGGTATGCGACATATACACCATCAATAACGTTTAAACCAAATAACCAAAAAACGGATTATGAAAACACCAACCATTGGATTTATCGGAGGCGGCAGGGTTACCAGAATTCTTCTGCAAGCATTTGCCAACAAAAAAATCAATCTTTTACAGGCATCGGTATATGACACGGACAAGGAAACGGCAAAACTCTTGAAAAAGAGATTTCCGGATATTCATCTCAGGTCGCTTGAGAAGGTGGCATCCCAGCATATTGTTATCCTGGCACTCCATCCGCCGATGATCGAGGAAACCCTGAAAAAGATTTCTCCGGTAGTGACATCCAAAACGGTATTTGCTTCCCTGGCTCCAAAAATCAACAGTGAAAGGATATTATCAATACTGCCCCAGCTGACCAAACTTGTGCGCCTGATCCCGATCGCCCCCTCTGTCATTAACGAAGGCTACAATCCTATCTGGTTTGCCCCGGGATTCCCTTCCGACGAAAAAGAGGTCGTTTTCCAAATGCTCGATTTTCTGGGAACGACCCTGGAAGTGGAAGAGAAGAAACTGGAGGCCTATGCCGTGATTTCCGCCATGGCTCCCACCTATTTCTGGTTCCAGTGGAAAAAACTGGTCGATCTGGGTGTGGAATTCGGACTGGAGAGCAACGAATCCAAAGAGGCGGTACTCCAGTGCATGTACGGCGCTCTTGAGACCATTTTCAACTCCACGATGCCCCCCGATGAGGTTATGAACCTGATCCCTTTCCGTCCTATCGGGGAGTATGAAAAAGAGATCGAAACCATTTATGACAAGCAGCTGAAGGAATTATACCGGGAACTCACCTCCTGAACCGCAGACACTGTCATGCGTTTTTAAAAATCAGGATTTCCGGATAACCAGCTTTCCAAATAACGGCGCAAAACATCAAAAACCGGTTGTCAGATCAAAAAGGTTGTTTTATAACATGAGCTGACAAGCCATTATTCTATGGAATGACGATATAAAACCCGACTTTTGGTAGTATTTTCGTAAGTTGTTTGAAAATCAAAATTGACAGGCTTTTATGAAAGAGTTTTTGAGGAATTACCTGAAATATGTAAAATCCACAGATCTGGAGACGGGTGATTTTGCAGGTCCCGTGGTCACGATATCCCGGCAGACGGGGTGTTCGGCCAGGAGAATTGCCATCAAGTTGTCAAAGATCCTGACCGGATACAGCTATATGTCGGATACGAAGACTGAAAGGGAATGGCTTTGGGCCGACAAGGATACTTTCAGGCAAACCATCGGGGAAGTTCAAGAAGAGCTGGCTGCCAGGAATTATGACAATCCGGAGATGGCAGAACGGATCCAGATGATTTCAAAGGCCTTTGCAAAGGAGCAGTTTGAAGGGGAGGTGGATGAGAACTCGCTGATCATTTTGAAGGATGTTATCCTGAAACTGGCCATTCAGGGCCGTTACATCATTCTCGGAAGGGGTGCGACAAACCTGCTGGCCGATCTTCCCAACAAACTCAGCGTGCGGCTGGAAGCTCCCCTGGAATGGAGGATCAACCGCGTTGCGCAAATGAAAAACATGAGTCACAAGGAAGCCGAAGAATATGTGCTGCGCTCTGACGAAAAGAGGTGCAGATTCACCAGATCAGTTATCGGCAGGATCTATGAAAATTCCGATTTTGACATCGTTTTCAATTATGCCAGCCTTTCCGACGATCAGATCGTGGAAGTGATGGTCAATGTTTTGAAAAGCAAAAAGATCATCTACTTCGGAGATGAGTTCTATTAGTATTTGAATACTTTCCTTCCTGCCTTTACCTGCTTTGAATTCGGGTCAAAAGTCACCGGGACGCCTGTCCGGAAGGCTGCATTGGCCATAATGCAAGCCACCGAGTGGTTGTAACCGGCTTCCACAGGGGCGTTGGTTTGTTTCCGGGAACGCACGCAATCCATCCAGTTGAACATATGGGCGGATGTCATACTGTCACCGCTGGTATTGGCGGCAGTTTCGACGTACACCTTCGGCAATTCATATTCCGTCAGCAGGTTAGGTTTCATGTTCATGGCCGCAGCATCCCTTTCGCGGAGTCCACCTTCGGGGGTAACCATGTTGGTATCGAGGTTCAGCATTCCGCCGTTGGAAAAATAGAGTTCTTTGGTTCCGCCGGCGCTGTTGCTGAAGCGGGAGGAATAGACCACCTGGAAGCCTATGGATGGGTCATTCACCGAACCGTAGTCGAAAACGGCCGTCAGGGTATCGGCATTTGTACGGCCGTCTCTCCACTGGTAAATTCCGCCGTTTGCCACGACACTGCGGGGGTAGGCGAGTCCGGTGAACCAATGGACGGTATCAATCTGATGGCACATCCACTGTCCGGGGATCCCTGAGGAATAAGGCCAAAACAACCGGTATTCAAGATATTTCCGGGGATCCCAGGGGGTGCTGGGCCGATTCATCTGGTACCGTTTCCAGTCGGTATCGCTTTCCTTTATGGAATTACAAAGGGCAGGACGGCGCCAGCGTCCGGGCTGGTTCACATTCCAACTCATCTCCACCATGACGATCTCCCCGAATTTTCCTGATTTTATATACGCATCGGCAGCGCTGTAATTGGGAGCGCTGCGTCGCTGCGATCCTACCTGGACAACGATGCCCGCTTCCCTGACAGCCCTGAGCGCACCATTGGCATCATCCATGGTTTCGGCGAAAGGCTTTTCTACATAAGCATCTTTTCCTGCCCGTGCAGCCTCCGCCAGGTGAAGGGCATGCTGAAAATCGGCCGTACTGATGATGACCGCGTCGACATCCTTGCGGTCGTACAACTCCTCATTGTTCCGGCACAGCGCAACCTCCCACCCTGATTTTTCCTTTATAAAAGCTTTTCCCTCTTCCCGGCGGCGGTTCCAGATATCCGACAGGGCCACCATCTCAAAGTTAAGGGTCCCGGCGTGGTCCATAAAACCGGGCAGCAAAGAGTGGCGAAACCGGTCGGAAAACCCGACTACACCTACCCTGATTTTCTCATTGGCTCCCAGGATGTTACCGTAACTTCGGGAACTGAAACCCGGGGCAATCCCCCCGATGACGCGGCTTCCCAGGGCGATGCCCGCCGATCCCAGCGCCGCTTTCCTGATAAACGATCTGCGTGATTCTTCCATAATATCTCCTTTGAAATTTTCTCCTAAAGATCGGGTTCCCAGCCCGGCTCATAATCACGGCTCCAGAGGCGCATCGCGTCTCTGTCGTAAATACGCCCTGTGGCTGAATCTACCTCAAATCCCTTCCCAATGCGGGACGCGATGTTGGGATAGTGGGTAAGCATCTGGCTGATGGAGCCTTCGCGGATGGGTGAACGCAGTTCCGCCTTGCCCCGGATGGCATCGAAGAAATTCACCACATGGAGGGTTGACATGTCGCCGCCTCCTCCCAGGGCTGTCCCTGCTTCCTGCCCGCCGCTTTTGCGTTCACGGATCAGCCTGCCTCCCCGGTTGTACAGCTTGTATCCGCTCCGGTTCACAAAGACAGTCCCTTCGGTTCCGTAAATGATGGTTCCCCGGTCGGCACCATAGGTAAAATGGCCATTCCGCGATTTGCCGTCCCATTTGATGATCTTGTTTCCCGGAAAGTACATGGTGGCATCCATGGTATCGTACATCGTCCAGCCATCATTCAGGAAATGACGCTTTGCCGATTCGTTCTCCACCTTGTCGGGGTAGACCACCTGAAGCGCCCAACGGCCGATATCCAGCTCATGGCTGGCGTTGTTGCCGGTTTCCGCAGTGCCGTAATCCCACCCATACCAGTGCCAGTTATAATCCCAGGTGTTGTGCATATAGGGTTTTCGGGGTGCCGGGCCCTGGTATAGCTCCCAATCGAGCCCTTCCGGAACCAGTGCAGAAGTGGCCACCGGAACTTCCCCCCTGGTATTGGCATAAAAAGCCACCGCCTTGTAAGGATCACCGATGATCCCCCGGTGTATTTCACCGATAATCTCAATCGACTCGGGAGCTGACCGCTGCTGGTTGCCCATTTGCACCAGTTTGCCATACTTCTCCTGATACGCCACCAGCAACTCACCTTCACGGGGATTGTGGCTGCAGGGTTTTTCCACATAAACATGCTTTCCTGCTTTCAGGGCCATCCACGTCCCCGGGGCATGCCAGTGGTCAGGGGTGGCATTGATCAGGGCATCCACGCGCTGATCTGCCAAAACCTTCCGGATGTCATTCTCCATTTTGGGCTTGTAATCCAGCAAAGGGGCAAACCGGGAAGCAGCTTTCTCTCGCTGGCTCTTCATCACATCACATAGGTAAAGCAACTCTACATTCGAAGACTTCAGGGAGACAGGCTCCAGAAAGGCATCCAACCGCCGTCCCAAACCGGCAATGGCTATAAAAATCCTGTCATTAGCCCCGATAATCCTGGAATAACTGCTTGCTGTCATCCCCGAAGAAACCGCTCCAACGGAAACAGCAGCAGCCCCCAGGGAGGTGTTTTTGATAAATTTCCTGCGATCCATATTCCTGTCAGATATAATTCCACTGTTGTTTTGACCTTCAGACGACCCGTTGAAACCTGATCCTCATGTTGCTTCGCAAAGCACCCAAGCTTCTCAACCTGCAAAAGGATGGATTCTGGCGACGCCAAAACAACAAAATTAAGAAAAACAGGATGAGATGTACCCCGGTTTCCAAAAATTAAGCCGTTTCTTCATTGCCCGCCATTGACCGGGATTTTTTAATTTATCTGGTGATTTCAAATATCTTTTTCCCGGGGCCGACGTTCTCGAAAAGTGTAAAATTCCCGCTCTTCACATGAGAGGCGGTATTTCCGTTCACCCTGACGGTTTGCTCAGGGGAGTACCAGGGAAGATGGATTTCAGCTGTCGTGTTGGCAGGAATTTCCACGGTAAGGACGAATGATTTTCCGGGGTCATTAACAAAGGAAACTTTCACATCGCCCCGGAGAGTAGGGTGTTTGATTTCAGCCTGTTGCAGGGACCCGGGTTGTGGTTTGATCCGGATTTTTCCGCAACCGGGTTCCAGGGGTTCGATGCCCATCAACCTGCGGGGGATCAGATTGGCGGGCGCTGCCCCCCATGCGTGGTTCCAGTCCTGGTTGGGCTTGTATTTGTTGTCCCAGGCTTCCGTGGCAACGGTCGATCCCGCCCTGATCATGTTGTACCAGCTCCTTTCCGCAGTGGAAGAGAGCAGGTGCAGTCCGTATTCCGCATCTCCTCCTTCGTAAAGTGCATCGAGCAGGAATTGGGCGCCGTAAACGCTGCAGGCCATGCCGCGGGAGCGGATGAAGCCCAGGACGCCTTTCACCTGTTTTTCCGGCACCAAGCCGAACGCCAGCGGAAACATATTGGCATGAAGGGAGGCATGACTTGTTCCTGCCCCATCGGTATAAACGCCCCGCTTTCTGTCGAAGAGTTTCCGGTTGAAGGATTTTTTCAGCTTTTCCGCCTGCAACCTGAAGAACCGGCCGTCCTCATCATGGCCGGTAACACCGGCGATCCAGCTCATCAACACCAGGGCGCGGTAATGAAAGGCGTTGACCACCGTATTGATATCCGTAAAGACAAATCCGTCGGTCTCCCCTCCTTCGTTCTTTCCCAGTCCCAGGATCCCCGAATGGGGCCAGTCGACGATATCACGCAGATCGCCGTTAAAATGGACGGACCGGAGGATTTCAGGAGTGATCCTGCTCGTCCGGGTGCTGATAAAACCCTCTTCATCGGCCAGGGCCACCAGGGTTTTGGCCTTGAGGTCGTCGTAATGTTTCAATAACAGGTCGCTGTTGCCGGTATAGAGGTAATCCTCCCAGGCCATCAGCACGGTTTGGAGGATCCATTCCGTAGGCCAGGTGGGATGAAATATCAGGTATTCCAACGTTCTGCGTGCCATGCTGTACTCCCTGTCCACCCCGTAATGGCACAATTGGTTGATCAGCGCATCCGCCTCATAGGGGATCCGCTCCCTGTCTCCATCCACATAGATGCCGGCGAAGGATGTGACTTTGATGGTGTATTTACACATCTCCCACACCCTGTTCAGGACGGTATCAGAAGAGTGAAACGAGGAAGATGTTTCGTCGAAGGGATAGAATACCGTTTCACGGGTGAGCTGTTGCAGGTTGACCCGTGCGGGGTAATTCTCCAACTCACAATAGCGAAAAGGGGTGACTTCACCCGTATATTGCGGCATCGGGATGGCCTGCGGGCCGGTATTGCGCTTGTCAGGGGGGATGGCCACGACATAGGTATTCCATCCGGGCAGCAATGCCAGATTGTGAACCGAATAGCGGATGGTACCCCCGGGACTCCGGTCAAGCCTCCCCTCTTTCACCGCCTCGCCCAGGTGGATTTTCACGGTATCGCCGCCTCGTTTCCCATCGAGGGAGATCCGGATCCTGCCAAATGCCGCCTTTCCGAAATCCGCAAAATGGGTCGAGGAATCCACCCGCCTGACTTCCACAGGAGATTCATCCTGTTTCTGAAGAGGACAGACGGCTGTGGCAAGTGCGCCGGGTTCCGCGGCGGTGCCGAATCCCATGATGTCTGACCAGGCAGACTCCCGGCCATGGTTGTCCCAGATCTTAACCCGCCAGTGATATACCTTGCCCGGCTCCAACGGCCGACCCCCGTAAACGACATTGACCGATGCCGAACCTTCCGCTCTTCCGCTGTCCCACATATCACCGGTGGCTTCCCGGCATTTTTCAGCATCCGACGAAACCAGGAGACGGAAAGCTGTCTGAAAAGTATTGTCCGCCGATGATGGCACCACCCAGCCAAAAAAAGGTCTTTCCGGATTAATCTCCGCAAATTGAAAATTCCCCTTACTGTTCTCCGCTTCCGCCAGGCCGGCATTGACGGGATATCCGTTCTGGTATACCTGCCCTGCCCGCGAAAGCAAATTAACAGTCAGATGTTCCGGTTTTCCATGACGCTGAGCCATGACAGCCAGCGGAAAAACAAGCAAGACAAAAGCCTGAAGGTCGATGAAAACATTTCTCATCATGATTCTCAACACATAAATCAAAACCTGATGTTCCCCGACGGAAAAGCCGGGATTGCAATGTAGCAAGAAATGTTCGGGTAAGGGGATTTCGGGTCTTAAAAAATAGTCATATTTGCTTTTTGTAACATGACGGTGATCACATGGATATTGCTGGCCTATTTCCTGCTGATGACAGGAATAGGTATTTACTCTTTTTTCAGGGTAAAGAGTATTTCCGATTATTACATTTCCGGGAAACAGGGCAATTTGTGGCAGATTACCGGCACTCTTTTTGCCACCATCATCGGGGGGTCGGCGATTCTGGGAACGGTAGAACTAAGCCAGAAGGCGGGATGGGCTGCTGTTTGGTTTTTGACGAGTGCGTCGGCCGGTTTGTTTGTACTGGCTATCATCGCGCCAAAGGTCAGCCGCCTTGGACATTATACACTTCCCGAGATGATCCGCAATTTTTACGGGAGGAGGGCAGAGCGGACAGCCGCCTTCATGATCCCCTTCGCCTGGCTGGGCATTATCGCCGTTCAGATTATTGCGGGAGCGAAAGTTCTCTCCGGATTGGGCATCATGAGTTATTCGGGGAGTGCGTGGCTGTGCGGTGTTGTTTTCACCCTGTACACCCTGCTCGGCGGACAAAAAAGCATTCTGAAAAGTGACTTTGTCCAGGCCCTGATCATTCTGGCAGGGGTGGTTGTGCTGTTCGTTCTGAGGAGAAAGGCCTGCGCCGGGGATAACTTTCCGCAGCTTTCCCCTTCAACCCTCTTCAATGAGGATTTTTCAGCCATGGACCTCTTCTTCCTCCTGGTGACTTATTCCGTCACTTTTGTGGTAGGGCCCGATATCTATTCCCGCATTTTTTGTGCCCGCGATGGAAAGGTGGCCCGAAAAAGTGTGATCCTGACCGCTCTTCTCATCATTCCGGTCGCTTATATGCTGACTTTCCTGGGAATCACCGCCGGAAATGATATTCCCCCGGCCAACGAAAACGGCTTTATATTGCCAGGGACATCATTTCTCCCGCCCTGGGCACTGGGGTTGCTCGTGGCAGCGCTCCTCTCCGCGGTGATGTCATCGGCCGACACCACCCTGCTCACCTCATCGCTGATCCTTGCAGAACTGGTCACGGGAAATCTCGACAAAAAAGAGTCTTTCAATACCACCCGGGTGATTATTCCCGTGATGGGATGTCTCTCCATCCTGATCGCCCTGAAAGTCACCTCCATCCTGAATGCCTTTCTCATCTCCCTCTCCTTCTTTTCAGGAGCATTCATCATTCCGGTCATCGCCGGAATCGCCGGCTGGAAGGTGAACCGTCACCTGGCATATGCTGCAATAATCACCGGAGGCATAACAACGCTGGCCGGAAAAATCGTCAGCAATACGGTCCCGGGAAATGGCGGTAATTTATTGATTTTGCTGGGATTGGGCCTGAATGCCTTTCTCCTGCTGATCCCTTTCACTCAAAAATCCCAAAAAAAAATCCCTTCCACATAAGTATTTTAATTTATGAAAGAATAGTTATTTTTGCATTGAGGTTTAACAACTTCGGCACATGAAAATCACAACCGACAAAATAATCTCCATCATAGCGCACGATTTAAAAGATCCGCTTTCTGCCATTGCAGGAATCTCCGACATTCTGATCCATAACTGGGTTGATTTTTCCGATGATGAAAAGATGGATATTCTGAATGAAATCAGGGATACCAGTGACGCCACCTATAAGATGCTGAACGACCTCCTGGACTGGAACAAAAAACTGAACGCCTATTCAGCCCCTGAAAGAAAAGTCTTCAACGCAGGCGAGGGGATCAGAAGATTGGTAAAGACCAAGGCCATGAATCTCAAAAGGAAGAGCATCAGACTGGAGAACCGGATCCCGGTCGAACTGATGGTGAAAGGGGATCTGAACATGTTCGAAGCCATTTTCCGCAATCTTCTAGGCAACGCCATCAAATCCTGCAATGAAGGAGGGAGCGTTAATATTACAGCAGACCGGTCCGATTCCTTTTACAGGTTTTGCATTGCTGATGACGGCATTGGGATGACCCATCGCCAAATTGACATATTGTTTTCCCGGGCCGGGAACACCTCCCGGAAATCGTTGCCATCGTCATACGGAAACGGCTTTGGTCTTATCCTCTGCAAAGACTTCATCGAGATGCAGGGGGGGCAGCTCTGGGCGGAGAGTGAAGAAGGAAAGGGGACCCGGGTCTATTTTACATTTCCGGCCTCCGACCTTTAACCTGTCCTACACATAGATCATCTTTCTGGTTATACCCCCGTCGACCGTAAAATTCTGGCCGGCAATAAAAGTTTGGAGCAGTTCTAACCTTTCCGCGGTAACCCTTCCGATCCCCTGGGCACCTTCCGTGATGACGGCAGTCCCGGGCTCCTGTCCATGTTTTATTTCATTCATGTTTTTTGGTCTTCAGACCACCTCATGAAACTTCCGGGGAACAGGAGTTTCGAAACGCATTTCCCTGCCGTTTACCGGATGTCGGAAAGCCAGCACCATGGCATGCAATCCCAACCGGCCAATGGGATTCATCGTCGCACCGTATTTTTTATCTCCCGTCACCGGATGTCCGATGTCTTTCAAATGCACCCTAATCTGATTTTTACGGCCTGTGCGGAGTGAGAGTTTCAACAGGGAAAAGCCCGGAACCGTTTTTATCGTTTCGTACCGTGTGACCGCCCATTGACCGTCCCCATCCTCCTGTCCTGAATAAACCACCATCTGCCTGTTTTCCTTCAGATATGAAGAAATCTCTCCCTCAGGGGGATCCACTACACCTTCGGCAAGGGCCACATAACACCGCTCCCTGATGATCTCATTCCATGATTTCTGGAAGATTTTCTGTACCCGGGTACTCTTGGCAAAAAGCATCAATCCCGAGGTCTCCCTGTCGAGACGGTGAACAATGAAAATTTTTCCGTCGCGATTGTTCTTCTTGACATGGTCGTACAGGTGCGAATAGGCCGTATTTTTTTCCCGGTGCCCTGTAGCCACCGACAACACTCCCGAATGTTTGTCGATGACGATGATGTCGTTGTCCTCGTAAACGATGGTAATCCCGAAATAGCTCTTTTTCGGGCCTATCTTGTTCCGGGTGACCGTGACCACCTGTCCCGGCATCAGCAGATGGTTATATTTGAAAACGGGAATATCGTCCACCAAAACCTGCTGATCCCTCAGAAACGTCTTGATATTGTCACGATTTTTATGCGGCATCTTTTCCATCAGAAAACGCATCAGCTCACACTCTTCTTTCACGTGAAAGACAGGATCGGGCCTTTGGGAAACGCTGCTTTTGTTTTTTTTATTCTCCATTCGTGAACTTACTTTCTTCGATGATGTCGCAAAGATGAGGAAATGATTCCGCATTACTCTTTCCAGACCAGCACCCCTCCCGGATTGATCTCTTTGGTACCGGAAAGGATCCTGGCGCTTGCCGGCAGTTCCATGGTAAAGGATTTATCAGCGTAATTAAGCGCTATTCCGAATCCGTCGCGGTATTCCACGATCACGCCGTGGGGATAGTTTTCCACGGGAATCCCCACCTTACTGAACAGTTTCAGGAGGATTTCCCTTTCCAGGTCACCCGAGCGGCTGTCAACGCCCACATAGGTCACGGTACCCTTGCCCAGACGGTGATAGGTGACCGCGGCCTTCCCGGCATAAAAATCACCGCTGAAGGTAGCCCAGGTCTCTGTTCCGCTGTGAGGCTTCAGGATCTCCCCCCAGCTGGTCCAGCCATATTTCCTCTTGTTATAAACCACCGAATCGGGGGAATGGGAGGGCAACAGGTCATAGAATTCGATATCGGAGCCCGTCAGTTCCCTGATGGGAGCTGCAAAGGGAGCCTCCCAGAAGTGCCCCCGGGGATCCTGGTGACCTGAACGTACCGTCATCACCAGGTTACCACCCCCGTTAACATAGGCCATCAGTTTATCGACCATCGGAAGGCTGATCTGCTGCAGGGCGGGAACAATCAGCACAGGGTACTGCTCAAAACGGACTGTATCCCTGACAAAATCGACAGGTGCGCCAAAAGATTTCAGCGCCCGGTAGTATTTCAGGAAATGACCTTCGGTATTCCACTCGCGGGTCTGGGGATTCATATTGATGGCCATCACATTTCCTGCATCGAAAAGAAGGGCGGTTTTCCGTTTTTCATAGGCGACGGGATTCCGGGCTTCAGGATCATAATTATTGCGGAGCTGGCCGATCTCCCTGATGAACATGCTGAATTCCAGTCCGCCCGGCGTGGGGGTGACCCCGTCGGGACCCACGATACCATAATGGTATTGTTCATAGCCATAAATGGGAGCCCTGAAACGGTAGGTGCAGGTGAACTTGCTTCCCCCCGCGAACACATGCCAGAGCCATAGTCTGACAGCTCCCGGCAATGGTTGGGAGTTCACCGAGCCCCAATTGACCTGCCCGGGCTGAAGCTCCATCACCCCGTAATAGCCTTTCAGAGGCCTGAAGAAATCATTGGCCATGCCAATCCGTGTGTATTCGCCCACACGGTACCCCTTCCTGCCGATACCGCGATCGCCTCCATAGACCATGTATCGGGTGTAAGAGACAAAGTCGAGCTCCAGGCTCTGGCCGATATAGCCTACATCGTACATGGGAATGTAGTTGGAGGTGATCCACTGAGCCGGGGAAGCATACTTTCTGATGACCCGCGCCTGCTCATCAAGGAATGAGGAAGTTTCCTCATCGGCAAAGCGGTTGTGGTCGAGGCGCTGGTGATAATTGGTTCCCCACTGGGAAGGGCGGGGAATGTTGATCTGGTCAAAACTGCTGTAGACGGAGCTCCAGAAGCTGGTGCCCCAGGCTTTGTTCAGGGCGTCGACGGTCTTGTATTTCTCTTCCAGCCACACGCGGAACCGTTGATGGGCATCGTCACCGTAATCATGGAAAGTGCGCGGTTCGTTGTCGAGTTGCCATCCGATGATGCGGTCATCCTGCCCGTAGCGCCGGGCCAGTTCTTCCACCATTTTCAGGGAATAGCTCCTGTAGTAATTGCTGCTGAAGGAAGCGTGCTGCCGCGCTCCGTGGTCATAGAGAGTACCGTCCTCGTTTTTCATCAGGATCTCCGGGTGCTTGCGGGTCAGCCATACCGGCGGTGTCGCCGTTGAGGTACACATGACCACCCCCAGGTTGTACTTCGCGGCCAGGGCCACCGCCTTGTCGAGCCAGGCAAAATCATACCTCCCCTCCTCCGGTTCCAGCTGGGCCCAGGCAAACTCAGCAAAATGGGTGAATTCAAAACCCATGTCGGCCATCTTTTTGATGTCCCGCTCCCACTGTGAGGAATCCCAATGTTCAGGATAGTAATAAGCCCCCACAGTGGTCAGCTGCGACGCAGGAAAAAACCGGTCCCCGCCCTGGGCAAAAACAAAAAGTGCGACGATCACCAGTGCGGCGGTCAGGAAATGTTTTCTCATGGCGGTCAAGTATTACTGAAACTGTTAAACAAGGGAGCAAGATAGCAAAAAAGGCGAAGTGATGAAGTCTCTTTTTTTGCCCGGTCAATATCAGCATACTTTTTTAAAAAGTCAGTATCCGCATACTTTTTCCCGGTCATAATCCTTCACTCCGGCACGCCGCAGGAGACCCCCGGAAACCAATTTACCCCATAATGACAATCAGCATTCCTGAGTTATTAAAATGGCAAGTATAATACTCCCTGAAATTTAGA
>DBPT01000002.1 GCA_002304925.1 Prolixibacteraceae bacterium UBA1413 | reverse complement strand
AAGGTTCTTTACCAGGCAGGATGGTTACGTGCGGTGGAGAATGCATTCACTTGCCCTTGACGGATTCTTACAGCCCTTATCTTTGTGTTTATGCCTCGTTGATGGGGCACCACAGAGAATTGTTAATAACTTTCTTGAATAATGCTTACCTTATTAGGGTTAAACAAAATAAAGATCTTGCTAAATTGTCGCCAGAAACATGTTTGCGCAAAAATTTCAAGGCTGCAGATATGTTATTGTCAACTGTGCCGGGAGCGAGGTGTAATTCTTTGGCAATTTCGCGGGTGCTTTTCCCTTCTTTACGGCTTTTTAAAAAGATAATCTTTTGTTTTGGTGGTAATTGTTCAATCAGGTTTTCAATCTGTTCCAATGTAAAATCATAGTCTATTTGCTCTTCCGTATCAACAGAAACATCGGAACCCAAACCAATTTCTACTCTCAGCTTTCCCTGAAGTTGTCTTTTCCTGAATATTTTACAGATATTGTGGTAAGAAATGGTGAACAGATAGGATTTTAATGAAGAATCCTTTTTTAGCTTTTTATGATTTTCCCATATTGTGAGGAAAACATCCTGGACTAAACTCTCCGCTTCTTCCTTTGACTTTAAATATTTCATCGCAAATCCGAACAGACGGTTTCCATATTTTTCGAATACTATATCGATGGCTTCGAGGTCTCCCTTTCTAAGCTTTTCAATAAGTTCGTCGTCTGAAATATTTCTATTTAAGTCCATTACAGGTTTAATTCGAAGACGAAGTTAAAGAAAAGTTTCATTGTAATCAAAACTAAAAGCGGGATTAACCAGGCCACGAAAATCGTTTTTAACGCCTTCAGCGGCATAACTGAAAAACCATCTTCCCTGTCAATGCAGAATGGTATAGTTATTATTTTAATTGTACTGCGAGAAGTGAATTTGTGGTATTGAGAAATTAATTACCGTATTCAACTGCATGAGAGCCAGAATGACTTGTTGAGTAAATTTTACGATTCTTTGCAAAATAAAACAAGTTCTGCCGAAAAGGATTCTATGCAAAATAATTGTGTGCCAAATTCAGAGAAGCTCACAAAGGCAAAGGATGTAAAGACTCGCTTACCCCACTGCAGAGCAGCGGGGTAACGAATCCCGCGAAACCAGGATGAATTTGACGGGTTTCATCACCGGTTCAGCCATTAGCAGAGACCAGGCATTAATGCTTACTTGACAAAAGAAGGGATGTAGTCAATGCGCTCGCCGGAAGCCCCATTTTTAAGCATTGGCACGTAGTTTCACTTGAAGTTTAATTGGCCTTGAATCTCATCAGAAGAGCTCTGGGAGGCTCTGGTATCAACACTACTTATCTCATCAATATTAAAACAAGGGGTCAGTATAGTCTGAAATATTCTATCTTAGCACATTAACACATAAAAGGAATAAAAATGGAAAACAAAGAAAAGAAATCAAAAACCCATTATATGCGTTCATTGCATCGCGACATTGTTTTTTTTGTAATCGGACTTATTGTCATATACAGTATAAGTGGAGTTGTCCTTATTTACAGAGATACCAACTTTTTGAAGCATGATGCTGTTGTCGAGAAAAAACTATCTCCGGACATGGATGTGTCAGAACTTGGAAAAGTCTTACGTTTGAGGGATTTTAAGGTGGTGAAGACAGATGGACAAATCGTTCATTTTCAAAACGGTACATACAACAAAAAAACCGGAATTGCAAAATAATCAACGAAAGAACTTCCCTTATGGATCAAAAAGTTCAATGATTTGCACAAATCATCAAGTAAGAGTTTAGTCCATTGGTTTACAACTATTTTTGGAATATCGTTGCTGTTTTTGGCAATATTATCATTCTGGATGTTCAAACCAAAGACCAAATTGTTTCGCAGGGGGATATAATTTTGCAGTTTCAGGTTTTTTAGCTGCCATAATTTTGTTAATATTTTCATAGTACGATAAGGGCTGCTGAGAATTTAATTATCAACCTAACCATCGAATGACCATAAATGTTTTTTCCGGGTATTGAATTAAACCTGCACCCATTTTTTCAATCTAACGTTCATAACATTTGAATGCAGGTTAGCATAATCGATTCCATACAGAAAATTTTTGAAAACTGATCGCAGGATAAATGGATTATGAATGCTTTAATATAATAGGACAGATCATATAACTTTTTTTAACTATTTAATTATTAAATCATTATGAAAACTAATTTCAAATCATTGATCATGAGTTTTGCGGGACTCCTTTTATTTGTGCTGGTCCCGGTGACCCTTTTTGCCCAAACCAATTTTGCAGGTACCTGGGCTTTAAACGAATCAAAGAGCAATTTCGGAGACAGCCGTTTCAGAATGGCCGCCACTTCTGTGGTAGTTACCCAGGATGCCAAAGTATTGAACGTTGAAACTACCCAGCCGGGTCCTGGCGGTGAAGAAATGAAACGCACTGCCAAGTATAACCTGGATGGCAGTGTCAGTGAAAATCCCATGTTCGGAGATAATGTCAGTAAGTCGACGGCTACCTGGTCGGCAGATAAAGCGGTCATGACCATTGCCACTACCATGACGTTTGACATGGGCGGCGAATCCAGAACGATGAATTCATCGCAGATATGGAAGCTTACTGAAGGCGGAAAAGTCCTGATGATAGAAAATGTCAGGACGGGCCGTGATGGCAATGAAGTAAAAACGACAGCGGCCTACGATAAAAAATAATTCCGGGTAACGCAAGAATTGAAAGAGTTACAGAAGTCAAAAGCTGTGACTCTTTTTTTTTGCCAGAATCGAGTCCCGAAATTATTGCACAGTCGTCTGCTCTTTAGGATTGCTCTTTCGATGTTGGATAATTAATTTGAAAGTATCCTGTTAATCAATCAACTTTAAAATCTATTTTCCAATGTTTGGCAATTGTCTTCAGTTCCTTTTTGGTAAGGTAGGTAACAGCGCCATGTTTAGGGCTTTTAAAATTGGTGGTTTTCATAACTCCCTCGTTAAAATGGCCTAAATTCGTATACGTGATAAAATCGGTTGTTTCGCTGAAACCCATATTACTAGGTCTGGCGCCATACACATCGTACATAAGCACGTATTTGTCGGTACTCAAACGCTTAAACAAATTAGGTGCTTCGGTTGAAACCTTTTCAGGATCAATTCGTGTGGTATCAATCTTATATCCCTCGTTAATCTTGGATGAAGCCGAGTGCAATACCCTGGCATTTGAGACATAGAAGAGCTGATATTGATTGCCTGTTTTTGTGATGTCGCCATCGAGACCTCCGATTTCGGTTATTCTCTTGGGAGTTGTTTCCAGCTTGGTGAAATCATAGTCGGTATACGAATAATACATATGGCACTCCTTGTTATTGTAACGAATGGTAAAATAAACCATCATTTTTCCTGCCGTCGGGTCAAAAATAGTTTCTGGTGCCCAGGAACAGTCGATATCTCCAAGTTCTGGAAATGCTTTGTCGACTCGAAAGTCAGAATGGGTCCAATGAATCAGGTCGTACGATTTCATGAGGACAATAGCACGGTTGTTGCCCCAACCGTATTTTTCAGCAGGACGTTCGAACTCTGTATCACGGAATCCTGCCCGTTTACCAAAAATGTGAAGGTCAGTCATGGCCAAATAAAATGCACCATCAGGGCCACGAGTAATGTGAGGGTCCCGAACGCCCTTTTGCTCAGCTAACTGAGAACCTATAAATACAGGATGGCCACCATTGATGTCGGTAAAGGTATAGCCATCGTTACTAATAGCCATATAAGCCGATTGGGTCTGATCTTTGAAATACACCAACAAATACCCTGATAAGTCCTTCTCTTTGAATTTCCATTTTTTGGGTTTTTCCAGTTTAGGAACTATTTCGATACCTGTGGGCACTTGGTTATTCTGTGAATAACCTTTTTCAATACATAGCAAACCTGTAATAATCAGTGCTAACAAACAATTTATTCTTTTCATTATCCTCCTTTAACTATTCTGAACAACGGCAACCGATCCTTATACCAGCCAGGGATTCCATTCCTGGAGTTATGTTTGATAAAGATAAACAGAAAAATAAAAATTTGTAACTCAGGTCTGGAGGATTAATTACTGAGTGCATAAGACAACTATTCGTCCTTGCATGCCGCCACATTCAAAGTAAAAGCAGGAGGGGATGGCAGGTTTTTCGGTAGACTTGAAGCCACCGGGTAATTGATTTTTTTTAAATGAAACCTGAGTGAAAAACAATCAGCAAAACTTGTGTTCCCGGGTTAGATTTCTCAATTAAGCTAAAATCAACCACCTCCACAGCAATGTCGACTTTTTCCGGATTTGAGTCAAGGTATTACGTTGTTATTGTTACAATTGAGATACAGATGTAATATCCATGTGGTTATTTTTGCGGCTGTTGTCCGTTTCAGCAGTCGCAAAGAATAGCTTCGCAATTTCATCCCGGTTGGTGCATAAATGATGCATGGATATTTCATCTATAACCTTTATTTTTACATTTCTAACATTACTGACGCCATGAAAGTCACCAAAGCCCTTATTACTGCTGCAGGCCCCGATCAGCGGAAATTGCCGTTGCAAACCCTGATCGACCGGAAAAGAATCAAAAAAACTGTCCTTGAGATCCTGATTGAAGAGATTGTGGCCGCCGGAATTTCCAGAATCGGAATTGTAATTCACCCCGACGATGAAAATATCTTCCGGAGTACGCTGAAGGAGTATACCAGGATGGTGGAATTTATCCCTCAGGATGACCCCAGGGGTTACGGTCACGCCATTTTGTGTGGGGCTCCTTTTCTGCAGGATGAACCTTTTCTACACCTTGTGGGCGACCATCTCTATGTGAACCAGTCGGGTGAAAATGTGGCCCGTCTGGTTTTGGATACGGCGCAAAAAAACGGTTGTTCCGTATCGGTGGTCCAGCAAACCCGGGAAACCCAGATCAGCAACTATGGAACAATAGGTGCCGAGCGGGTCCAGGGGCAGGAGCATCTCTTCCGCATTACCCGGGTGATCGAAAAACCGGTCCCCTCTTATGCCGAGCAGAATCTGCTGGTTCCTGGATTACGTACTGGCCACTACTTCTGTTTTTTCGGGATGCACGTATGTTCACCCGTAATCCTTGAATTGCTCAGGAAAAGGATGCAGGAATTCCCCGATCAGAAACTGGGCCTTAGTGAGTCGCTGAATGAACTTTCGAGGACCAATAAGTACCTTGCCCTGGAGAGAAATGACCTCCGGTTTGATATCGGCCAGGACTACGGTCTGCTCAAGGCCCAAATCGCCCTTTCACTCACCGGTATGGACAGGGAACTTCTTATGGGGGAGTTGTTGCAGTTCTTTATCGAAAGGGAAAGAAACACCAATCATTGAGGCGATGGGTAAGTTAGTCGATATCATTACATCAGGTGAATCTGAAGTCAGGGATCAGTCTATCGGAGGGTTTTGCCGGAATGCCTCCCCTGAGGAACTGGAATTGGAATGTGATCAACTGGAGCTTTTCAGGAACCAGAGCCATAACCTTTACGAAAAAGTCAGGGCGCTCTTCTTCCTGTATTACATTCACCGGTTTGCCCTCCCTTTTCTGCCGCAGGCAAGCCGGAAGGCCTTGATCCCCTACAAAGCATATAAGCATATTATGAACCGGCGGTTTGAGGAGGGCATTGAAATATTGAGGAGTGTGCAGAAGGCGCATGGCCTGAACCAGGGTATTTGCAGTGCGCTGGCCGATGCCTACCGTAAACTTGGATTTCAGACCCTGACCGACCAGGTGAAGATGAGTGTGAGAAATACCGTCGGAAACAGTTGGATGTTCCGGATCGGTCATCCCCTCGATCAGCCGCTTCGGTTACGGAAGGAACTGGTCACCCCGGATCCCCTTACAGCCATTTACCCCATCCTGAAGGAGACCACACCAGTAAGAATGGATCTGTCGCACAGTTGCTGGAGTGATATTTTTTTCCTCGGAATGGATTTCCCGGAGGGTGCCCGGGTGCTTAATATTTCTGTGGATCTCTGTATTGCCGGAGCCGGGGAAATCCCGGTTCCTCCGGTGGAAGCCTGCCTGAGGGTGATCGATGAGCCGGTCATCAGGCTGGTAAGTACTGACCTGGAAGCAGTCTCTGTGATCCGCAAAATCTCGGATGTGTTCAATTTTGCCGACGATTACCTGGGATTGCTTAAAGCGGCAGTGATAGCCTCAGGAATCATCCCTCCCGGCATGGAGGGGTTGGATATGCCCGTGGCCTCCCTTCTCGAAAGAATGGTAGGGCAGGGACTCGGACTGGAACTGGTCAGCCAGGTGAACAACATCCCCAAAGGATCGAGGTTGGCGGTATCCACCACCTTATTGGCATCTCTCATCTCGGTGTGCATGCGGGCTACCGGGCAAACCCTTCAATTGACCGGAATTCTGAACGAAGAAGAACGCCGGCTGGTGGCTTCCAAAGCCATCCTCGGAGAATGGCTCGGGGGATCGGGCGGAGGCTGGCAGGACTCGGGCGGCGTATGGCCGGGGATCAAACTGATTAAAGGCGTGAAAGCCCGGCCTGGCGATCCGGAATACGGGATCAGCAAGGGAAAACTCTTGCCCGATCATGAAATACTTGATTTTGAGGAGGTTTCTCCGGAAACCCGTCGGAAACTGCAGGATTCCCTGGTGATGGTGCACGGCGGAATGGCCCAAAATGTGGGACCGATCCTCGAAATGGTCACCGAGAAATACCTGCTCCGTTCCGAAAAGGAGTGGAAGGCCCGGAAACAGGCCATGACCATCTTCGATGCAATTGTGGAACAACTCAAAGCCGGCAACATCAGGGAGCTGGGAGCATTTACCCAAAGCAATTTTGACGGACCGGTGCAGGATATCATCCCTTCGGTTTCAAATGCCTACACCGGAAAAATCATTGAAGCCACCCGGGATGCCTTTAAGGAACAATTCTGGGGTTTCTGGATGATGGGAGGAATGTCGGGAGGGGGCATGGGATTCATCTTTGATCCTTCCGTCAGGGACCAGGCCCGTGAATGGCTCTTAACCACCATGCTGGCGACAAAAAAGGAAATGGAAAAATCAGTTCCCTTTGCCATGGATCCGGTGGTATATGATTTCAAAATCAATGAAAAAGGTACTTCCGCAACCTTTTATACCGGCGAAAAAGCATTCCTTCCGGTGAAATATTATACCCTGATGGTTCCCAACCTGCTGAAAAAGGAGATTACGGAACTGACACATTGCCAGCAGCGTGAACTGGAGTTACTGGGAAAGTCAAATAAAAGCAGGGGATTTTACCAAAGTTTTGTGACCGATCTTTTCGACCGGATGATTCCCCAGGAGGAAACAGGCAGCCAGAATCAGCAGCAATTAACGGAACTGCTCAAGGAAACAGGTTTTAATCCGAAGATTCATGAAGAAATCAAAGCGGAACTGAAAGCCGGAAGGATCGGGCTGGCACAGAACCGGTTGCCGGTGAACACCCTGATAAGCGATCCCCTTCCTGGGGAAGTACTGAACAGTGACGGTTCATATCGGAGAACAGCCATTTCTTCGGGAAGTGCGGCGATCAGAAGCGGGGAAGTGGCGATCGTCACCCTCGCCGGAGGTATCGGCAGCCGGTGGACCCAGGGAGCGGGAGTGGTGAAGGCCCTGCACCCTTTTTTCAGATTTGCAGGACGACACCGGAACTTCATCGAAGTCCACCTTGCCAAGAACCGCAGGGTGGAAAAACAATTTGAAACCTCCATCCCGCATGTATTTACCACCAGCTATATGACCCATCAGCCTGTGGTTGATTTTCTGAAAGCGGGAAATTTCAGGCTGGGCAAAGAGGTTTTCCTTTCCCCCGGGAAATTCACCGGATTACGTCTGTATCCCATGGAACGGGACCTCCGCTTTTACTGGGATGAAATGCCACACCAGATATTGGACGACCAGGCTCAGAAGGTCAGGGATAACCTCCGGAATGTGCTGGTAAAATGGACAAAACAGGCAATCGAAGGAGAGGATTACACCGAAAACAAACCGGAACAATGTATCCATCCTGTAGGCCACTGGTTTGAAATTCCCAACATGATCCTGAACGGCACCCTGAAAGAGCTGATCAGGCATAATCCGGGTCTCAGATACCTGCTGGTCCACAATATCGATACGCTGGGTGTTACGGTCGATCCCGCCCTGCTGGGACTTCATATCAAAGAAAACAATACCATGACCGTGGAAGTCATTCCCCGGTGGATGGAAGACCGGGGTGGGGGACTGGCCAGGGTGAACGATACCCTCCGACTGGTGGAAGGGATGGCATTACCCGATGAATCGGTGGAATTTAGGCTGAGCTATTACAACACAAACACTTTCTGGATCACCATTGAGCCGCTGCTTGCAGCATTTGGCCTCACCATGCAGGATCTTGACAGGGAAGAGATACTCCAAGAACAGATCCTTGAAATGTCGAAAGCAATGCCGAGTTATATCACGATCAAGGATGTGAAGAAACGCTGGGGAAAAGGACAGGAAGATATCTTCCCGGTGACCCAGTTTGAAAAACTCTGGGGTGATATGACTGCACTTCCCGGTTTGAAGATTGGTTTTGTGGAAGTCAGCCGGTTCCGGGGACAGCAACTAAAAGAGATGGCCCAATTGGACGGTTGGGTCAACGATGGATCAGCGGAATTTGTGAATGGATTGTGCCATTGGAATACCTTTTGATTTTTTAATCTGGCCTGGAATGAATTCCTGCGGGTGTCCCGTTGGCGTATCAGATCAAAAACAACCGGTATACTTGTACAATAGGGAATATGGGGAAAGGGTTATTTTGCATAATAACGTAAAATATAACGTATTTCAGTTTCACTTGCGAAACTTTAATAAATTATCATAAGAACGTACTTTCCAAAAGGGTGCAGGGTTGTTTTTATAATAACAACCACAATACCCCTACTGAAATGGCAAAGCTGATGAGGGTGACCGCGATCCCGATTTTGAAAAATTCCCAAAAACCAATTCTCACCCGTTCTTTTTCAGCCGATTCGATAACGATCAGGTTGGCCATTGCCCCGATGATGGTGGCATTCCCGGCCAGCGTGGAGGCTGATGCCAGCGAGAGCCAGAGGATTTCACTTGACATGGGTTTCAGGACCGGGAGCATCATCACGGTATAGGGGACGTTGCTGACAATCTGGGATAGGAAAAGACTCAATCCGTGCAGTTTGACAACACCGCCGATATCTCCGGTGAGCACTTCAGAGTGGATAAAGAAATCAAGCAGCCCTGTTTTTACGGCCCCTTCCACCACGATAAAAAGGGAGGCGAAGAAAAGTAACAAAACCCAGTCGACATTCCGGATTACCAGCGAAGGTTTCACCTTTCCGAAGATCAGGATAAAGGATGCCCCGGTAAGGGCAATCACAGGAATGGAAAGATGAAGTAGCTTCCCCAGGAAAAACATGACCACAACCCCCAAAAATACCGGTACCGAGAACTTCATGGAATCAAAACGGTATTCAAATTTATGGTCGTTGGGGACCATGACCGTTTCAGAGCCGAAATGGGAGGGATAAAACCAGCGAACCATCACAACGATCAAGGCCATTCCTAAAAGGGAAACAGGCAGGAGTTTGTAGAAGAAGGTGGCATAATCAATGCCCGAGCTGATCCCGATCAGCATGTTCTGGGGATTCCCGGTGATGGTCATGGCACTTCCGATGTTCGCGGAAAGGATTTCTGCAATGAGATAGGGGACCGGATTCAAAGAGGAAGCCCGGCAGATGGCGATGATGACCGGTGTGAAAAGCAACACCACCGCATCGTTAACCAGGAATGCTGACGCAATGCCCGTCACAAAGGTGATTATGATGAGCAGCTTCAGGGGTGTCTTTGACCATGAAAGGGTCTTTTCGGCGATCAGCGAGAAGAAACCGTCGAGTTGGAGGACCGAAATGATGATCATCATGCCCAGCAATAGGGCGATTGTGTTGTAATCGATCGCTCTAACCGCCTCCTCCAAATTCAACACGCCGAAAACCACCATGGCCACTGCCCCGAAAAATGCAGCCGATGGCCTGTCCACATTGATCTTCGGCAGACGGGTGAAAATGATCCCGATGTAGGTGATCACGAAAATTATCAGAGCTGTAAGCTGCATGGCATACCTTTGTGCAAATATACACCCTGTTTGATTTCCAGGTAAGGCCTGCGGTGCAAGTTCTTCTTTTTCTCAGGCTCACCTGCTGCGGCCCCGGATGATAACCGTGCGGCTTAAACCTATCAGGACAACACCAACATGATGCCGGCAAGTAGATGTTTCATCATGCTTTTTTGTTGTTATTCTCCTAATTAGGAAAATAATCAGCAGAAAACAAAATCATTTAATCCCCGAAGTCCAAATGTTTGTAAGT
This sequence comes from Prolixibacteraceae bacterium UBA1413, assembly GCA_002304925.1. GTDB lineage: Bacteria > Bacteroidota > Bacteroidia > Bacteroidales > Prolixibacteraceae > UBA1413. The sequence goes on along the minus strand of DBPT01000002.1, from coordinate 31,284 downwards.
GGCCAGATTAGCTGCTTTTTTATGAAATTCTCTGCTCACTCCCGGATCACCCTTTTCTGAAGCGATTCTGCTTAAGCCAAAATAGCAGAAAGAGTTATATTCATTGGCATATTCCCCGAAAGCTGATGTTTTTTGAAGGGCATTCCGGTATAACATTTCCGCAGCTTCATGATTTTCGTATTTCTTTTCCTGAAGAATCGCCTGCAATACCGTTTTTTCAGCATTGAACCAATGGCTTTCGGGCTGCCTGGCTGTGGAAAGCAGCATTTCTGCCTCGTCATACCTGTGCAGAAGGAGAAGGCTCTTCACTTGCATGGCCAGGTATACATTGTTCCGCGGATAGGTCTTGAGAAGTTTTTTGCTGTACCTGTGGGCAGCTGCGTAATTCCGCTCATATCCGGTGTTGATCCAGGTGAGAAAGGAGAGTGCTTCCGCTATCAGGAAGATGGAGTTGCTGGCCGCGTGTTCCAGTTGCCGGAGTCCCTCCTTCCTGTTTCCCCGCGGAAAAAGCAATGCAAAGGGTTTGTAAAAGGGATGCACGTCGGGATAGGTTTCCCGGTAGTAATTGTATAGTCCGGTGACAAAGCTGAAATCAGCAAAGGTGCCGGTGTAATCAAAAGCCTTCACCACGTCCTGATAAGTTTTTGCTGCCATGGGGATCACAGACCTTCCGAGGCCGTTGTCGGCATAAAAGGTAAGAAGCAGCCCGCGGGCCCCGATATCAGCCAGCAAATATTCGGCTTCTCCGGGCAGAAGCCTTTTTCCTTCGCACAGTCTGATGCAGGTAAGCATCTCATTCTTAAAAGGCTCCAGCGCCGGGGAGGAGGGTGTCAACGGAAAATTCTCCCAATATAGGATCAGCCCCTTCATCAGCGGGATCACCGGATGGCCCGGATAAACGGGTTCCAGCTTTCCGACAATCTCCCGGGCCTGGCTGAATTCACAGTTGTATATGTTATGCACCCCCTTCCGCAGAATAGAAATGGAAGCCGAATCACCCAGGATCTGGGCGACCAGACCCTGCTGGAAAAAAATCATGAAGGCCGGAAGGAGTAAATATTTCCAGTAGTATGGCTTCATGTTGCACTGATTATGGTCATTAATCCTGTCTGCAAAGCCTGCGTCCCCGTATTATGCCAGCCTAAAGTTATCAAAAAAGGGAATTCCTCTCATTTTTTAATATTTTCGTGATTTCTATTTCTTAAAACAAGTATGCCATGAGAGTATTTCCGACAAGCGAATGTTTTGCAGCAATGTTCTGGTTCCTGCTCCTGGTCATGCCGGAAGCTTCTTATGCAAAATCCCCGAAGCCGATGGTGACGGCCTCTTACAACATCCGTTTGAACACACCGGGAGATGGGATCAACGCCTGGCCCAACCGGAAAGAGGAGGTAAAAGCGCTGGTGCGCTACCATGGGTTCGACATTTTCGGGATTCAGGAGGCGTTTATTGGCCAGATCAACGACCTGCTCGAAATGGAGGAATATGCCTACACCGGACATGGCCGCGATGACGGAAAGCAGACAGGGGAGCATGCCTGCATCCTTTACAAAAGAGATCGGTTCCAACTGCTGGAATCGGGAGATTTTTGGCTCAGTGAAACCCCTGATGTGCCTTCCATTGGGTGGGACGGCAAATGCTGCAGGAGGATCTGCTCCTGGGCCAAATTCCGGGACAAGGGCAGCCGGTCCGATTTTTACTTTTTCTGCGTTCATTTCGACCATGAAGGGATGGTGGCACGCCGTGAGTCGGGAAAACTGATGGTGCAGAAAATTAAGGAGATAGCGGGTGCAAAACCAGTAATCTGTGTGGGTGATTTCAATTCAACCCCCGAAACGGAGCAGATCCAAACCATGCAGAGCTTTCTTAACGACGCATGGCAGGTAACAGAAATGCCACCCTACGGACCGGCCGGCACTTTTAACGGATTTAACTATCAGGCTCCCCTGAAAGAGCGGATCGACTATGTGTTCCTGAGCAACCATTTCAGGGTGTTCAAATATGGTGTGCTCACCGACAGCAAAGCGCAGCGTTTTCCGTCGGACCACCTGCCGGTTGTCGTATATACCGTTTTAAGAAAATAGGATGGAGTGGACCAGACAGCAGGTGTCCCTGATTGCCATTGTGGCAGTTACCGCCTTCATGGGGACCTTCCTGATTTCATCGATCAACATCGCCCTGCCAGCGATTGGAAAAAGTTTCGGACTTGATGCGGTCGCCCTCAGTTGGATTGTCACGTCATTCCTTCTCTCCACGGCGATTTTCCTGCTCCCCGTAGGCCGATGGGGCGACCTGACGGGCATCAGGCGGATCTTTAAGTCGGGCATGGTTATCTTTACACTCTCCTCCCTGCTGTGTGGTCTGGCCGGCTCAGGATTCTGGCTTATCGCCATGCGGTTTCTGCAGGGGATCGGAGCGGCCTTCACCGGTACGACGGGTTCTGCCATCCTGGTGGCCTCTTTTCCGCCCCGCTACAGGGGCAGGGTACTGGGAATGTCAGTTTCGGCAGTTTATCTGGGACTGGCATTCGGCCCCTTTGCCGGGGGATTCCTCACCCAATACCTGGGCTGGCGCTCCATCTTTTTCATCTCCACGGTACTGGGAGCCATGGCATCGGTGACTACCTTTCTTTACCTGCCCAAAGATGAAATCCTCCCTGATGTACAGCGGAAAATCGACCTGAAAGGCACCCTCTTTTATGTCGCCGGCTTAGTTGCCCTGCTGACCGGCTCATCCCGCATACCGGCCCTTACGGGATGGTTCCTCCTGGGAGGAGGTGTCCTCTTCCTGGGATTGTTCTGGCTTATGGAAGGCCGCTCATCAATGCCCATGATCGACATCCGTCTGTTTACCCATAACCGCCTCTTCGCATTTTCAAACCTGGCGGCATTGATCAATTACAGCGCTACCTTTGCCATTGTATTCCTCCTGAGTCTGTACCTGCAGAAAATCAGGGGACTGAATCCCAGGGATGCTGGCATGATCCTGATCGCCCAACCCGTTATGATGGCGTTCTTTTCTCCCATCGCCGGCAGAATATCAGATCGCATACAACCCAGGTATCTCACCTCCGCGGGAATGTTGTTATGTACCCTCGGACTGGCATCCTTTGCCCTTTTGTCAGAAACTACACCTGTCGCAATGATCGTGGCACTACTGGCAGGCGTGGGACTGGGTTTCGCACTTTTTTCCTCTCCCAATATGAACACCATTATGAGTTCGGTAGAGAGAAGCCGTTACGGCCTGGCTTCGGGAACAGCCTCTACCATGCGGGTGATCGGGCAGATCGTCAGCATGACCATCGCCACTTTCTTCTTCTCAGCCATCTTCGGAAGGCAAACCGTGGAGGCTGTGCCCCCGCATCTCTTCCTGAAAGCCATGAAACTGGGCTTTGTAGTTTTTTCCCTGATCAGTGCCACAGGGATTTATTTCTCTTACAGCCGCGGAAAAATAATCAGGGAACAAGAATGAGTGTTAAATTACGCGTTGTTGCTGACAAAATTGAACTTTCCCGTCGGTGACAATGCATAATTTCTTTATTTTGTGACGCCTTAAGTATAACAGTTCCTATATACGGAAATCGATGAAAAAGACATTTTTTTTACAGATAATTCTCTTGTTATTAAGCCTTTCGGCTTTTTCACAGACCCTCCCTTCCTGGTTCCCGACCCAAGGGCTTGTGGCCTTTTATCCCATGTCGGGGAATGCACAGGACCATAGCGGGAACGGAAACCATGGAACTGTCCACGGAGCGCTTCTCATTTCCGACCGGTTCGGGAATAACAATGCCGCCTATCAGTTTAATGGGGATGGGGATTATATTGATGTTACAGACAATGCCTCTTTCAACCCGACGAGCAGCCTTTCTCTTTCCATGTGGGTGCAGACCGCAACCCCGCACAGTTTCGCCGGCGTTATGGGCAAATGGAACAACCTGGACGGATTGGTAGGAGAGGGTCAGGAACAGTTTTGTTTCAACGTAAGTGATACTCACTTCGGAATCAATTTCGGGCTTAAAACGGACAAGAATCCTACGGTTTATCCGCACGAAATGGATGTCATTTACAGAAACGGAAACTGGAATCACTACGTGGGAACCTACGATGGTTTGTCTGCCAAGCTTTATGTCAACGGCGAACTGGTTCATACCCTCCGTACTTCGGGATCGATCCCGGTGTACACCCAGAAATTTGAAATCGGAAGAATCGCCGGAGGACAACCGACCTGTGCGACGAGTTACTATTTTACCGGTAATATTGATGATGTGGGCATGTGGAACAGGGCGCTCACCCCGGAGGAGATCAGAAAGCTGTATTCCGAATGTCCCGGATTCACAATGGTGGAAATAACTCCGCTCGGACCGCTTGCCTTTTGCCAGGGGGGGGAGGTAATCCTTAAATCCAATACCGAAGAAGGTGCTGCGATACAATGGTTCCGGAATGATACCCTGATTTCCGGTGCTAATGACACATTGTTTACCGCCCGTAACCCGGGCAGTTATTCCGTAATGCTGTCCAAAAACATGTGCCAGAGCATAAGTGCTCCGGTCATCGTGGAGGTCTTGTCTTTTCAGGGTGAGTTGATCACTTCATCGGGTCCCCTTTCCTTCTGTGCCGGGGATACCGTTGTCCTTACCGCCGCTGAAGGAGATTCCGTCCTCTGGAATACCGGGGATACCACCCAAAGCATTACCGTAACCGCAGAAGGTAACTATTCGGTTGAAATCACCAGGGGTGAATGTAAGTCTTCCGCTTCTGTCATGGTCACGGTCCACCATGCCCCGGAAATTGTCTTTCAGCTACATGACGATTATATCAGCCTGCAATCCGATTCTCTCACCCTGACCGCCGAACCCGAAGGAGGAATCTTCTCAGGAAATGGCATCCTCAACGGTAAATTCCTGCCATCGCTGGCCGGACTGGGGAAAAGCGTGATCACCTACTCTTTTACTTCTCCGGAAGGATGTAGCGGTTCATCTTTCCGGGAAATTGTCGTTTATGACACTACCGGAGTCGTTTGTTCACATTTCGATACCGTAACGGTTGTGAAATACGACACCCTGCAGGTGATGAAATACGATACCGTGGTGGTCACACAATACGACACCATCCGGGTATTCAGGTACGACACCGTGCAGGTCATTCAGCATGACACCCTTTATTATTCGCGTTCATATATCACGCCTGATACGATGGTTATTACCGTTACCCGGGCAAATACGGGAGATCAAATCGCCCATGACCTGGTTACCCTCTATCCGAATCCTGCTAAAACCGTCCTGAACATCCGCTTTACCGAATATGCCATCCGGAACAACTATTCCCTGGTGATCAGAAATGCCCTCGGACAACAGCTTTTTGTCTCGGAGGCAATTGTACAGGAACAACGTATAAAACTGGATTCCTGGGCAAACGGCGTCTATTTTGTATACCTTGAAGACTCCGGGGGATTTAACGTTGAAGTAAGAAAAATCATAATTCAGTAGATCCTGAAAGAACAAAGGGAAGCTCAACAGCTTCCCTTCTTTCAAATGTTAACCCCCAAACACACAATGTCAGATCTGTATCTGACGTGAAGTGCTTCAAAAGTAATTAAATTTTTCAGAAAAAACTATAAAAGTGAAAAAAACTTTATTAATTTTTTTAACCCGTAACGTCAGAAGAAATGACCATGCACGAATATGCACCAACCGGAATGAAATTGCGAAGCTATTCTTTGCGACCGCTGAAACGTAAAATAGCCGCAAAAATAACCACATGGTCATTACATGTGTTTCACTACGTGAACCAATACAACGTAATAATTTAAATGCATGAGAAGAAAGGAACCAGGATCCTTATCGATTTTCTGCAACAAAAACAAAGCTCCCCGGGAAGGGACCCCATGATTTGCTGGTCACCCCGTTTCGGGAAGAGCCTTCATAAGCCTGGGCTCCTGGTTTGATTTCAATGGTCACGGTCCCTCCTTCCCTGGGGGTGATGATTCCTGCATGAACTGCTGCGGCAGCGATGGAACTGTCGTCGGTGTAAAGGTCGGTCCCCCAAAGACGATCCGATAATTTTCCGTTTTCAGGAAAGCTGATGGTAAAACGTTTTCCCTGGCTTTTTCGGAAGCTTCCCGCATGCATGGTCCAGGTCCCCTGAATGACATCTTCCTGAATAACCTGGCTTTTCCAGGGTTTTTCCTTCTTCTTTTCCACGAAAACAAAACTTCCTTCAAAGGCTTCGTAATCCCTGCTGTAAACCTCATTGACATAGCTCCCTTCGTAATAGTCCTGTCCCGGCCTTATCTCAACCGTCACGGTTCCTCCCTTTTCCGGTGTGATCAATCCGGCATGCACGGCTGCTGAAGCTATGTTGCTGTGATCGGTATAGGTTCCTTTTCCCCAGACATACTCCGATAAAGTTCCGCCGGGGGGAAAGGAAATAGTAAATTGTCTGCCGTTTTCCCCGCGTAACAGTTCCGCCGTCATTCCCCAGTTTCCCCTGAGGGTCAGGCTCTCTGATTCTATCCGGGGCGCAGAAGTATAGGATTCCACGAACACAAAACTCCCCGGGAAAGGACCCCATGTTTTGCTGGTAACCCCATTCCGGAGAGTGCCTTCGTATTCCTGGGCTCCGGGCCTCATTTCGATGGTGACGGTTCCTCCCTCCTTCACCGTAATCAGTCCGGCATGCACGGCGGCCGTGCCTACGGAACTGTCATCAGTGTACAGGTCGGTGCCCCATATACGGTTTGATAAGGTGCCTCCTGCGGGAAACTGAATGGTGATTTGCTTCCCCGTCTGTTTGCGGAAGCTGCTGGCCTGCATCGTCCAACTTCCTTCGATCACCTCCTGGGAAGTTGCAGGGAGAAATATAGCCATCAAAAGTGAGGCCAGCAGCAGGACCCTGCAAGAAAAATATTTCATAGGACGTCAAGATTGATTTATATCAAGTCAAAATTAAACGAACATCTTTTCATTTCAAAATTCCGGGACCGGTATTTGAAACTCCCTTCCGCAGAGCAGCGCGGGGATTATGGGTATAGGTATGGAACACCAGATGGGTCATTCCCTGCAGAAGATTGTTTCCTGCCGCCCCCCCCATCCGCCGTTAACACCTTTCTCCCTGATGAAATAAGGAGATAATCCCCGGGATTTTCCTTAACTTTCGGGCTTGAACAAACAATCGCTGTAGCATGAAACGTTTTATTTTTTGTCTGTCCGGCGTGTTTTTAATGGTTTTGCTTAACCTTGGCACGTTTGCCCAGGGGAAGCATTCCCCGGTGAAAGTTGATTTTTTCCCGTTTTCGGTTTGGTACAGCGGGGGTAAAGCACGTGCCCCTATGTTGTCGAAGATCACCCCTCAGTCAGAAGAAGCCTGGAGACGCGATTTGCAACAAATTAAAAAGCTGGGGTTCAACACGGTACGCACCTGGGTGGAATGGGCGGCCTGTGAACCGGTGCGGGGAAAGTACAATTTCGAAAACCTGAAATTGCTGCTTAAGCTTGCCGAAGAAACCGGACTCAGGGTTTTCATCCAGATTTACGTGGATTCAGCTCCCGACTGGGTGGCCCGCGATTTTTCACATGCCCTGTTTGAAGCCCACAGCGGTGACAAGGTTTATCCCCAGGCCGCCCCAGGGGTTTGCACCGACAATACCGATGCCGCAGAGGCGGTTTTCGGCTTTTACACCGCCACGGCAAGGGTGGCTTCCGCCTCGCCGGCATTTTTTGGCTGGGATCTCTGGAGCGAACCCCACATCATCAACTGGGCTTCCCTCGACTTTATTCCCAATGCCCAGTTCTGTTTCTGCCCGGGAACCAAGGCCAAATTCAGGAAATGGCTTGAGAAGCAATATGGCTCCATAGACGGCCTCAACAGGGCCTGGTACCGCAATTTCACCGGTTGGGAACAGGTCGATCCCCCGCGTTTCAGCACCATTCTAAGCTACACCGACTTCATTGACTGGAAGAGTTTCATCTATGATAAACTAATGGATGACATGGCTTCCCGTTACCAGGCTATCCGCAAGGGTGACCCCACTCACTTGATCACCGCCCATGCTGTGGGGGCCTCCCTTTTCCAGTCGCCCCATGTGGGCGCCGGCGCTACCGATGATTTCCTGATGGCCCGGCCCCTTGACTACTACGGGGTATCCATGTACCCCAAGCACAACCAGCCCGACCGGGCCTGGTCGCTGACTACCCTGCGCGCAACGACCGACTTTACCCGCAGCGCCAACCGTGAAAAAGGGGGCTGGTATGTCGGCGAACTGCAAGCTGGTATGGGCACCGTTGCCCTGCTGGTGAGCGACCCGGTGACTGCCGCCGACCACCGTATATGGGCCTGGTCGGCCATCGCCAAGGGAGCCAAAGGCGTTAACATCTATGCTTATTACCCGATGTCGACCGGCTATGAAGCCGGAGGCTACGGGCTGATCAACCTCGATGGAACCCTCACCGACAGGGCCGTGAAAGCCGGGGAGATGGCTGCCGTCGTCAACCGCAACCAACAACTGTTCCTCTCTTCCCAACCCGTGAAAGCCCGCATCGGTATCGTGTACAATCCCATGACCCAAATGGTGGGCGGCATGCAGCGGCGCGATTACCCCGGGGCTTTGTCCAACTCCCTGCTGGGCTATTATCAGTCGTTCGCCAACCACAACATCCCTGTCGACTTCATCCACCGCGAACATATTGAAAAGGGAGAACTCTCGCCATACAAGCTGATCATCCTTCCCTTCCAGGTTATGTTCACCGCCAAAGCCGCGGAAGGAATACGCGAGTTCGTCCGCAACGGCGGATACGTGGTGGCAGAAGCCCGCATGGCCTGGAACGACGAATACGGCCATGCGCCGGGCATCATCCCGGGACTTGGACTTCACGAAGTTTTCGGAGTCCGCGAGAAGGAAGTTCGCATGAGGGAGAAGGTCAACCTGACCCTCACTGAAACTACCCATCCGGCCCTGAGCGGACTGAAAGCCGGAGAGCTTCTTAAAGGCTCCCTCTATGCACAATCGCTCAGACCGCTGGAAAACAGGGATGTCCAAATCCTTGGCCTTACCGGAGAGGGCGACCCGGCCATCGTGTGTGCCTCCTACGGAAAAGGGGAAGCCATGACGGTGGGTTCTTTTCCCGGAATGGCCAATTTCCCGGAGGTGGATCCCGTCAACGACACCTTCTTCCTCAATCTGCTCCAATGGGCTGACATTGAAAGGCCCTTCACCACTTCGCACGACGGAAGAACCACCAACCAGGTGGAAGTACGCCTCCAGGAAAATCCCCAAGGCTACCTCCTCTTTATCCTCAACCACAGTGAAAAGAGCGAGGAGATCACGGTCGACCTCAGGGTGCTGAAAAACGGCAACTACCGGGTCAATGATATCCTCTACAACAGAAACATCACATTGAGGAGCAACGGGAATATCCTGAAAATATTCACCCGCCTTGATCCTAAACAAGTGGCTGTTCAGGAAATCGTGCCTGCCGAATGAACACAAGGGTTACACCTTAACCTCAACCCTCAGCCTTTCATATGGTTGAATCCCCCGGCCTGCAACGGGATAAGCGATCCTCCCGAAGTGACAAGTATGGTCCCCTCTTCGGGCTTCGTCATGTGACCAATCACCGTGATATCGGGATCCTCCTTAACCTTGTCATATAAGGCCAGGGGGAGGGTAAACAGCAGTTCATAATCTTCACCCCCGTTCAGGGCAGCCACCAGGGGGTTGATGTTGAATTCGAGCGCCATGTCGCGGGTCTGTTGGTCGTAGGGGATCTTTTCCTCGTAAAGATGGCAACCTGTTCCGGAGGCTTTGCAGATGTGCATGATTTCGGAGGAAAGCCCGTCGGAAATGTCGATCATGGCCGTAGGCTTAATTTCCATCTTCCTGAAGGCTTCGACGATGTCTCCTCGCGCTTCGGGCTTCAGCTGACGCTGCAGAATGTAATCGTATCCTTCCAACTGAGGTTGCGTGGAAGGATTTACCTTGTAGACTTCATTTTCGCGCTCCAGCAGTTGAAGTCCCATATAGGCCCCTCCAAGATCACCACTTACGCAGAGGAGTTCGTTGGGGCGCGCTCCGGAACGGTAGGTAATCTCCTCCAGGGGAGCGGTCCCCAAAGCTGTGATGCTGATCATCATCCCGGTGAGGGAACTGGTAGTATCCCCTCCCACCAGGTCCACACCATATTTTTCGCAGGCCAGGGTAATCCCCTGGTACAGCTCTTCCACCATTTCAAGGGTGAACTTCGAAGATATGGCAATACTGACGGTTATCTGACGCGGTGTGGCATTCATGGCATAAACATCGGAGAGATTCACCACAACCGATTTGTACCCCAGGTGCTTTAACGGCATGTACATCAGGTTGAAATGAATGCCCTCCAACAGCAAATCCGTCGTAACCACCATTCCCTGATCCCCGCAAGCGATCACGGCCGCATCATCCCCCACACCCTTCAGCGTGCTTCCCTGACGCTTAACCAGATTGCCGGTCAGCCTTTCAATAAGACCAAATTCCCCCAAAGAGGCGATGGTCTCCCTGTTTTTGCTCCCTGTCATTCTATTTCAGATAAAAAGGTATTAAATAATGCCAACTCCGGCAAAAATATTCCTAAATTTATATCTTTGCAATGGTTTTGTAAACCGGTCGGAGCTTTTATTTGTTGAATGATTGCCGGGACTGAAAAGGGCACAATGAAAGACCAGGATAAAGTATTGAAAGAGGTTACCCAGGGTGAGTATAAATACGGGTTTTATACCGACATCGAAACCGACATCATTGCGAAAGGATTGAATGAAACGGTAATCCGGACCATCTGGGAAAAGAAAAAGGAGCCTGAATTTATGTTGGAATTCAGGTTGAATGCATATCGTAAATGGCTGAAAATGAAGATGCCTGACTGGGCCTACCTGAAAATTCCAGCCATTGATTTCCAGGAGATCAGTTATTATGCGGCACCCCGAAAAAAGCCAAAATATGAGAGTCTGGATGAGGTGGATCCCGAGTTGATCGATACGTTCAACAAACTGGGCATTCCGCTCGAGGAGCAGATGCACCTGGCCGGGGTGGCTGTGGATGCGGTTATGGACAGTGTTTCTGTGAAGACAACCTTTAAGGAGACCCTGGCGGAAAAGGGGATCATTTTCTGTTCATTCAGTGAAGCGTTGCAGGAACATCCCGATCTGGTACGCAAATATCTCAGCATGGCCGTTCCGGTAGGTGACAACTATTTCGCTGCGCTCAATTCAGCGGTATTCAGTGACGGCTCTTTTTGTTATATTCCCAGGGGAGTCCGATGCCCCATGGAGCTTTCCACCTATTTCCGGATCAATGCGGCCAATACCGGGCAGTTCGAACGAACGTTGATCATCGCCGATGAAGGAAGTTATGTGAGTTACCTCGAAGGATGTACGGCTCCCATGCGTGATGAGAACCAGTTGCACGCCGCGGTGGTTGAAATCATAGCGCTCGGCCATGCCGAAGTGAAATACAGCACCGTGCAAAACTGGTATCCGGGTGATAAAAACGGAAAGGGCGGAATTTATAATTTTGTCACGAAACGGGGAATTTGCCGGGGAAAATCATCTAAGATCAGCTGGACCCAGGTGGAGACCGGCTCGGCCATCACATGGAAATACCCCAGTTGCATCCTGCTGGGGGACAATTCCGTCGGCGAGTTTTATTCGGTGGCACTCACCAATAATCACCAGCAGGCAGATACGGGAACCAAGATGATCCACATCGGCAGGAATACCAAAAGCACCATCGTTTCCAAGGGAATTTCCGCCGGGGTGAGCAACAACAGTTACCGCGGACTGGTCAAGGTGATGCCTAGAGCCCTCAATGCCCGGAACTTCTCGCAATGTGATTCCCTCCTGATGGGAGACCGGTGCGGAGCCCACACTTTCCCCTATATTGAGGTTGGCAACAAGTCGTCGGTGGTAGAACACGAAGCCACAACCTCAAAAATTGGCGAAGACCAGATCTTCTATTGCAACCAGCGGGGAATCAGTACCGAAGATGCCATCGGCATGATCGTTAATGGCTATGCACGCGAAGTGCTGAACAAACTGCCCATGGAATTTGCCGTGGAAGCCCAGAAATTGTTGGCTATCAGCTTGGAAGGAAGCGTAGGGTAAAAGAAGGTCTGAAAAAAATAAGGGTCTGACTCTTTTGTTTTAAGTAGTTGTTATTCAGTACAAAAGTTCGTTAAAAACAATGTTAAATAATTGATAATCAACAAAATAACTTGTAAATAAATTTACATAAGTCCCTGATAGTCAGTAAATTAACAGGATCTATCAAAATCTTTGTCAGTAGATCAGAATAAGAAAACAGTATGTTGTCTATAAAAAACCTGTGCGTTTCCATTGAAGGAAAGGAAATCCTGACCGGCATCAACCTGGAAGTAAGGCCTGGAGAAGTCCATGCCATCATGGGGCCGAACGGTTCCGGAAAGAGTACCCTGGCCAATGTCCTGGCAGGAAGGGAGGGGTATGAGATTACCTCGGGAGAGATTACCTTTGAAGGGGAAGATCTTTTTGAACTGTCACCTGAAGAACGGGCAAGAAAGGGAATTTTTCTCAGTTTTCAGTACCCTGTTGAAATTCCGGGGGTACCCATGGTTACTTTTTTGAAAACATCGGTGAATGAACACCGGAAGTTCAAAGGCGAGAAACCGCTTACGGCGGGGGAATTTCTGAAACTCATGCGGGAAAAAAAGCAGATGGTCGAAATGGATACCGAACTGACCAACCGCTCGGTGAATGAAGGCTTTTCGGGAGGCGAGAAAAAGAAAAATGAGATTTTTCAGATGGCTCTGCTGGAACCCCGGTTGTCCATCCTAGACGAGACCGATTCCGGCCTCGACATCGACGCGTTGAAAATTGTGGCCAATGGCGTCAATGCCCTCAAATCTCCCGGAAGATCAACGATAGTAATTACCCATTACCAACGCTTGCTTGATTATATTATTCCCGATCACGTACATGTGCTATACAAAGGAAAGATCGTGAAATCTGCGGGACGTGAACTTGCCCTCGAACTGGAGGAAAAAGGTTACGAATGGATCAAACAGGAGAACGGGAATTGATGATGAACGCTATTACTGATGCAGCAGACCTGTCGCTCATGTACTTGGCCCGGTACAGGGAGGCAGCCGACCGTTGGATGAAGGAAACGCCTCCGGTCCTTCACCGGAACAGGGAAACGGCCATCCGGGAATTCCTCCGGCAGGGTATTCCGTCAAAAAAGAACGAAAACTACAAGTATTCGCCGCTTCAGCCATATTTCTCCTGGGAGTATGATTTTCAGCATTCCCGGAATCATGTGGATTTTCAGCTGAACGAGGTGTTTCAGTGTGATATTCCGCAACTCGACACCGTATTGATGCTGGTGATGAATGGCTGGTTTCATTCCCTGAACAGTGAGCGTTATGAATTACCTCCCGGGGTGATTGCCGGAAGCCTGGAAGAGATCGCCGCTGCACATCCGGGTCTTGTGGAACCCTGGTACGGCAGTTTGGCCGAACCGGCGGAAGACCCCCTGGTGGCTTTAAACAGTGCGTTTGCCCGCGACGGGTTTTTTATTTATGTGCCCCGGGGTGTTCGTGTTGAAAAACCCATTCAGGTGATCAACCTGCAGGAAGCGGAGCATGACACCTTTGTCACACAGCGGAACCTGGTCATTGTGGACCCTGGGGCGGAGGTTAACCTGATCATTTGTGACCATACCCTGAATGCCAACCGCTATATGGTAAATGATGTTACGGAAATATTCGTGGGGAAGAATGCCAGGGTGGATGTCTGTTCAGTGCAGAACCAGCATAATCGTGCTGCTTCGGTACATTCGGTTTTTTTCAGGCAGGAACGGGATTCCCGGATCACCAGTCATGCTGTTACCCTCCACGGGGGGATGGTGCGAAACAACCTGAAAGCCCTCCTCAACGGGGAGAATTGCGAAGCCAACCTTTACGGCATGGCATTTATCGACAGGAAACAGCATGTCGACAATTCCCTTCAGGTGATCCACGCCTTTCCCAACTGCCAGAGCAACCAGCATTACAAGAATGTCCTCGATGATGAATCTTCGGGTGCCTTTTCGGGAAGGATCCATGTATTGCGTGACGCACAGAAGACCAACGCTTACCAGCGCAACAACAGCCTGTTGCTTACCGACAAAGCCCTAATGCAGACAAAACCGCAGCTGATCATCGAAGCCGATGACGTGAAATGCAGCCATGGGGCGACGGTGGGTCAGATCGATGAGGATGCTCTCTTTTATCTGCGCAGCCGGGGAATTGAAGAGAGCCGGGCCCGGCTGATGCTGATGAATGCCTTTTCCTATGAAGTGGTTCAGCAGATCGCCGCAGATCCCCTCCGTGACCGGATCAGTGAGCTGGTGGACAAGCGCCTGCGGGGAGATGTCGCCAGATGCCACGAATGTGCTTACCGTTGTGATTGCTGAAACATGATAGACATTCAAAAAATCAGGAACCAATTCCCGGTACTTAAACAACAGGTATACGGAAAGCCGCTGGTCTACCTCGACAGTGCGGCCTCAACCCAGAAAAACATCGATGTTTTGCTGGCCGAACGGCAGGTGACCCTTGATTTTTACGGCAATATCCACCGGGCCGCCCATTTTATGGCCGACAAAACCACGCAGGTTTTCGAAGCTTCCAGGGACCTGACGGCTCAGTTCATTCATGCAGGATCGCGTGAAGAGATTATTTTTACCAAGGGGACTACCGAAAGCGTTAACCTGGCGGCATTTTCCTTCGGGGAGGCTTTTATCAGGGAAGGCGACGAGATCATCGTCTCTGAGATGGAACACCACTCCAATATCGTCCCCTGGCAGATGACGGCGCAAAGAAAGGGGGCGAGGATTGTCAGATGGGATTTCAATGAAAAAGGAGAACTGGAACTTCCAGAGCTGAAGCGGTTGATAAACTCCAGGACCAGGCTGATCGCGGTTTGTCATGTTTCCAACGTTTTGGGAACCATCAACCCGGTGAAAGAAATTGCCGGCCTGGCCCATGCTTCGGGGGTGACGGTTTTTGTGGATGGTGCCCAGGCGGTTCAGCATATAGCGGTGGATGTGCAGGAACTGGATGCCGATTTTTATGCTTTCTCTTCCCACAAAATGTATGGCCCCAACGGGGTGGGGGTTCTTTACGGCAAACGGGAGCTTTTGGATGCCATACCGCCTTATCAGGGAGGGGGTGAAATGATTTCCGAAGTCAGCTTCTCCGGAACCACATACAATGAACTTCCATACAAATTCGAAGCCGGGACCCCCCATATCACCGGTGTGGCAGGCTTCGGAGCAGCATTGGCCTTTCTTTCAAAGACGCGGTTCGCCGACATTGAAAAGCATGAAAAAATGCTCCTGGAGATGGCCACAGAAGAACTTTCGAAAATCGGAGGGGTGACCATTTACGGAACCAGCCCCCGTAAATCAGGGGTGATCTCCTTCAACATGAAGGGAATCCATCCTTATGATGCCGGAATGCTCCTCGATAAAATGGGCATTGCCGTCAGGACAGGCCATCATTGTGCCGACCCCGTGATGGAACATTTCGGGATCCCCGGAACTGTGCGGGCCAGCTTCGCAATTTACAACACCCCGGAAGAGGTTGACAGGTTCATCGCGGCAATGAAAAAGATAAAAGAGATTTTGGCGGTATGAAAACCCGGTTCATCCCCGATCGGTTTATCATTGGAATGATCATTATGATCTTTTTGGCCTGGTTGGTTCCCGGGGTGGGAATGGGTGACCGCCGCCCCAACCTGGGTATGATCATTGACGTTGGGATTTTCATGATTTTTTTCCTGTACGGGTTGAAATTAAATCCTGAAAAAGTCAGGCAAGGGATGCGCAACTGGCGGATGCACCTGGTGATTCAATCCGTTACTTTCCTCCTCTTTCCCTTGCTGGTACTCCCTTTTTATCCCCTGGTGAAAGATACTCCTTTTGAAATGTTGTGGCTTGCGGTCTTTTTCCTGGCCGTCCTCCCGTCAACGGTCTCTTCGTCGGTGGTGATGGTCAGTATGGCCGGAGGGAACATTCCTGGCGCCATCTTCAATGCCAGCCTTTCCGGGATGATCGGCATCCTGGTTACGCCGCTCTGGATGGGCCTGTTCCTCGCCGGAAGCGGAGAACCTTTTGATTTTCCCCGCATCTTCCTCCAATTGGTGGTTCAGATCATCCTTCCCGTCATCCTGGGATTGATGCTCAATCGTTATTTTTTTGGCTGGATCAGCCGAAGGATGAAACAGTTGTCGAGATTCGACCAAATGATCATTCTGCTGATTGTCTATGAATCATTCAGCAAATCCTTCATGTCGGGCATGTTCGAAACGGTCAGCCCGGCGGTCCTTGCAGCCCTCCTGGCCATTGTCCTGGCACTTTTCTTTGTCGTCTTTTTCCTGACGGGATTCCTGAGCGATTGCCTCCGTTTCGGCAGGGAAGACCGGATCACCTGCCAGTTTGCGGGATCGAAAAAATCACTGATGCATGGTTCGGTGTTTGCAGCTGTGTTGTTCTCCGGCATCAGCGGCGCCGGATTGTTCCTCCTCCCCATCATGATATACCACGCCTTCCAGCTTTTTTATATCAGCCTGGTGGCACGGAAAATGGGAAGAGAAACCTGACCGGGTTGATCACTCCAGGATTTCTATGAGTTCCATGGAGCTTTCAATTTCCCCTTTCTTGTTGTAGCTTTCACTTTTCACCACTCCCAGACCATAAGCGTACCACTCGGCACTTCTGGTGTTGACTTTTACCCCGAGTACGGTCGAATTGACTTCGCTGGTAATTTTAAACGCGTTGAAGGTCCTCCCTTTCACCGTAATCTTCTCTGCCGCCTCCACCTTGCGGTTGAAAACATTGGCTGTCATTTTCATGTTCAGCAAACCCGTTTTCATGGAAATGGTAACATAGGCGTCGGGGAGGGACGTTCCCGGAAGAGGAACTAACGGCAATTCCATATGGTTGCCGGTCACTTCGAGAGCCGTTGAAGTTCCTTCCTTCTGGGGGAAAGCTGACTTGTTGAGGAATTTGCTCATATCTAAGAACATCTTATCCCCTCTTTTCTGAACGGTCACCTCATCATCAACGTATTGCTGGGCTTCCTTGTCATCCAGCACTTCCAAATGGTAGGTGATGTCCATGTCATCGCCGTTGCGCTTGACCTTCTTGATGGTGTACTTGACTTTTCCGGTGGGTTTGCCCTTTTTGTCAAAGTTTTGGTAGGTAAGCCTGATGCCTTCCTTTGACGGGAAAAAAAGTTCCTGGGCCGGAAGTGCCAGGGAAATGGTGAAAAGTAACGAAAAAATGAGTAAACGGTTCATAGCAAGAATTGAATAAAAATGGATTACATTTCATCTTTCGGTTCCAGCATTCGGAAAACCTCCTCCCAGAGCTTTTCCTGCTGACTGAGTTGTGACAGTTTTGAGAAGGCGAGGTTGTACCCGCCGGTCTCTTCAAATTCCGTTCCCGGAATCATCGACCATTCTATGACGATCAGCTGAATGGATGATG
The DNA here is from genome assembly GCA_002304925.1 of Prolixibacteraceae bacterium UBA1413. Taxonomy (GTDB): domain Bacteria; phylum Bacteroidota; class Bacteroidia; order Bacteroidales; family Prolixibacteraceae; genus UBA1413. Next base: position 13,752 of record DBPT01000002.1, on the reverse strand, counting down.
ACGGCCTGGTCCGGTCGATCAGGTTCTTGTTCAGTCTGACCAGCGGCCTTGACCCGCTGTAGCCCGAAGGGGTGAGGCCCGAAACATTGCTCTCTTCGTTATTCGACCACCAGGCCTGTGATTTCCGCTCCATGGGCGACATGGCATTCATTTCTGCCTTTAATTTCCGGACTGCTTCACGCCACGAATTGAGGACGATGTTCAGGTCTACCCGGGCTGAACCGGATTGTGCATTCTCTTTTTCCGGAGAAGCGATTCCTGCGGAAAGATATGCCTGCATCAGTTTTTCCGCCAGTTCGGGGTCCACTTTCCTGATCTTTTCCAGGTCCTGGGAGAATTTCTTGAGTTCCGTTTCCCTGGGGTCCTCTTTTTCAGGTTTTTCGGAAAGCACCCCCAGATGGGGCTTTTTATTTTCCTCCTTTTCAATGGATGCCTGGAAGTAACTGATCAGGGTGAGAAGAAAGTCTTCCCGTGAAACCGGTTCAAAGAGCGGCAGGCTATGGTTTTTCATTACCACAATCCTGTTGGGGACCGAAATCCTGTCCAGTAGGGGATGGTTGAAAAATGTGCCGGTTTGCCTGGGTTCCGCAAAGATTTCATTGATCACCGGAGTTCCGACTAGTTTTTCAGGATGATTGAAATAGAGGGTGACCCTGGCATCGGGAAAAGGCTCCCAGACAGGTTGGGAGTCCCTGGCCAGGGTGGTGAAAATCTCCGTATCAAAACGCAAAGGGATCCATCGCTCTTTGTCTCCACGGACTTCGGGAGGCAGAATGTTCCCGGTGAAAGTGACTCTCAGCCCGTTCAATGGATTGAACAAGGAATGCCGGGAAAAGAGCTCCAAACACCAGAGGAGTTTTTTCTTCAGCAGGATGACCTGAGAAGGTCTCATTCGGGCGATTTCCGGCGAAACCACCAGCGAATTCTCTGTGATTCCTTTGGAATAGGGCATGAAAGGGATCCCGTCGTATTCCACGATCATATCTTGCGGCGGTCCCCCGGTCTGTGCGGAAACAGTCAGGACCCACAAGTGAAGAAAGATGAGGAGTACCGGAAGGTGTCTCATTCCATGCATGCAGGTTTCAATAATTCTCACATTCCAGTTCGAAATAGGCCTGGTCATGGTCGCAGGCGGGGCATTTTTTCGGCGGACGAGCGGCTTCATGCAGGAATCCGCACACGCGGCATTTCCAGATCACCTTGCCGTTCTTTTCGAAGACCTTGCCTTCTTCCAGATTTTGATAAAGCTTTCTGAAGCGGTTTTCATGGGCGGCTTCTATTCTGGCAATGGTCCTGAAGGTGACCGCAATCTGCTTAAAGCCTTCCTCCTCAGCAATCCTGGCAAATTCAGGATACAATTCCGTCCATTCCTCTTTTTCGCCTTCGGCGGCTGCCTGAAGATTCTCCAGGGTGGTACCGATTTTTCCTGCCGGATAGGAAGCGGTGATGGTGACCATCCTCCCTTCAAGATACCGGAAAAATTTCTTGGCATGAGCTTTTTCGTTCAGGGCGGTCTCCTCAAAAAGGGCTGCAATTTGCTCCAGCCCTTCCTTCCTGGCTTCCTTGGCGAAAAACTCATACCGGTTGCGGGCCTGTGATTCCCCTGCAAAAGCTTTCAGCAGGTTTTGTTCTGTCCTGGTTCCTTCTAATGATTCCATATGATTTAAATTAATGGGTTAAGTGTGCTAAAAGTAACCATAAAATCGTTATGCTGTTGCACGGCGGTAGTTTTTAATTGGCAACAATGGAAAGGAAACAGGAGCGGGGGATCAATCGGGGAACGTCATTTTTTACTGCCGCACTTGTGAGAAAGTGAAAAATTCCCACCTTTGTCCCCTTAAATAAAAACCATGGTGATGAGTACCATTGATGAAGCACAGCAGGAGATCATCGGTGAATTTTCGGCTTTCGATGACTGGATGGACAAATACAGTTACCTGATCGAACTGGGAAATGAATTGCCTGAACTGGATCCTTGGGAAAAGAGCGGCGAATACCTGATCAAAGGCTGTCAATCTCGGGTTTGGCTGGTCCCGGAATTCCGCGATGGGTTAATCTGGTTCAGGGGCCAGAGCGACGCGGTGATCGTTAGAGGGCTGGTAGCGCTTCTGTTAAAGGTGGTTTCGGGACGATCCCCGAAGGAATTGCTGGATCATCCGCTTTATTTTATCGATCAGATTGGGCTGAACCAACACCTTTCTCCCACACGGGCCAACGGTTTGCTGGCCATGGTTAAACAAATAAGGCTTTACGCTGTTGCTTTTAACAGGGCAATGGAAATGAACGGTTTATAAAATGGATAAGCGAATAGACCAGATCATCGCCAACCTGAAGGATGTGTATGATCCGGAAATCCCAGTGAACATCTATGATTTGGGATTGGTTTACAATGTCGATGTCGATGATAACGATGTCGCCCATATCATCATGACCCTGACAGCTCCCGGTTGTCCGGTCGCCGACATGCTGGTGGATGAAGCCCGGCAGTCGGCCCTGATCGTGGAAGGCGTCAAAGACGCTGAGGTAGAACTTACCTTTGACCCCCCCTGGGAAAAATCAATGATGAGCGAAGAAGCCCGCCTGGAACTGGGTTTCTTCTGATTTCTCCGGAACGGAATACCATACAGCGCCTTCCCCTCCCGTTACTTAACGTTATTAAACCACCTGATTTAAAGCAAACCCAGGAAGTCGTCATTGACCTCCGGACAAGACTCTCTATTCCCGTGGGACAGGATCCTGCAAAAGCCGGCGGTCGTTATCTGTCCCGGTTCAATGCCATAAAGAAGTTTCAGAGCGAATTAATCACATCTCTGTTCAATGCCATGAAGAAATTTCAAAGCGAATTAATCACCTCCCGGTTCACTGTGCGGAGGCGATTTTCATCCATTTTAATCACTTTCCGGTCGTAGGTCATCAATCCGTTTACTTCAATCTCCACATCGGTAGTCTGGGTGTAAACGGCTGCGGAGTAACCCATAGGGATCAGTTTTTTGAGCTTTTCCGCCATTCCTGCGTAGGCTTCGGTGGCTTCTTCCGGGGTTTTGTACTGAACGTAGCCCCAGTTGCGCTCTTTTTCCCAGAGGTGACCTTCCACGGCCAGGCCGATGCCGCCATATTCACCCAGTACGCAGCTTCTTTTGGAGTCATACAACCCCATGACAGGATCGGGATAGTTGTGCATGTCGAGCATGTCACCTGTATCGTAATGGTTCCCTCCGCTGGCAGGATTCACCAGCCGTGAGGGGTCGTAGTTTTTTGTCCATTCCACGATTTCTTCGGTTTTGAACTGGCCCCATGCTTCGTTGAAGGGTACCCATACCACTACTGAAGGGTTGGAATAAGTCAGGTCGATGATCTCTTTCCACTCCTTGCGGAAGTTCTCTTCCGATGCCGCACTCCGCCGCAGTTCCTGCCCGCTGAAGTAATTTCGGGTCTGCCACTGGGGGGAACGGTCCCCGCTGGGCATGTCCTGCCAAACCAGGATGCCTTCCCGGTCGGCATGGTAGTACCATCGGGCGGGTTCCACCTTGACATGCTTTCGGATCATGTTGAAGCCGAAGTCTTTGGTCTTCCGAATGTCAAAAAGTAAGGCTTCGTCGGCAGGAGCTGTATACAACCCGTCGGGCCACCAGCCCTGATCAAGGGGGCCGAATTGGAAATAATCCCGGTTGTTGAGCTGAAGCCTGACAATTCCATGGGCGTCGCGCCGTGTTGATATTTTCCGCATTCCAAAATAACTGCTGACCCTATCAATGACATCTCCTCCCCTGAGGATTGTAACCTCCATATCGTAAAGGAAGGGGTCTTCGGGACTCCAGAGGCGGGCATCCGCCAGGCCGACCAACACGTCCACACCGGCAGCTCCCCTGGCGGTGGTAATCTCCCTGCCCTGTTCCAGAACTTTTATTTCCACCAGGTCCCCGGGGAGGGCTCCCTCAACCGCTGCCTTGACCGACAGGGTTCCCCCGTCAATGTCGGGAACCGTTTTCAGACCCGAAATATGGGTGTCACCAACGGGTTCCAGCCATACGGTCTGCCAGATCCCTGTAACGGGGGTATACCATATCCCCTGGGGCCTTTCCACCTGTTTGCCGCGAGGCTGATAGCCCCGGTCTGAGGGGTCCCAGATCCGGACGACCAACTTTTGCGGACTGTTTTTCAGCAGGAAGGGAGTGATGTCAAAGGAGAAGGGGGTGTATCCGCCGGAGTGTCCGCCGATCAGGATGTCGTTGATCCACACATCACTTTTCCAGTCGGCGGCGCCAAAATGGAGTAGCACTTTTTTGTTTTTCCAGCCTGGCGGAAGGGTAAAAGTCCGGTGGTACCACAGTTCATGGTTTTCACCCACGTTTTTCTGGACCCCCGAAAGGCTGGATTCCACGGGATAGGGAACCAGGATCTTCCCTTCAAAGCGGTCGGGGATGTATTTTCCTTTTGGCAGGATGACATAATCCCACAATCCGTTGAGGTTCAGCCACGATTCCCTGACCATCAGCGGCCGGGGGTATTCCGGCAGCGGAAGGGTGGGGTCCACTTTTTCGGCCCACGGGGTTTTGATACGGTCCCCGGCAGGCTGCCAGGGGCCGTTCCCGGCAACCCCCAGGGTTGCCAGCAACAGGAGGAAAGTCAAACTTTTTCGCATTGTCTTCGGAATTATATATTTTTATGTTCTCTTCAATACACTGCGGTACCCGGCCAGGGCCACCCCTTTTTATCCCATTCCAGGGAGAAAATCCGCAACTTGGAGCGCCCCCGGTCGGCAGCATCATAGCCGTGAAAAAGCAGGTAGCTCGTGTTGCCGGCGTTGAGGATGCCATTGTGACCAACCCCATGCCAATCCTGGTCCCCTTGCATTAAAATGGTGCCTCCTCCGGTGCGCAGGGATTTCCCCTCCCTGTCGAGATAGGGGCCGGTAACTTTCTTCGACCGGCCGATGATCATCTTGTAGGTGCTGTTCACCCCTTTGCAACAGTAGTCGATAGATGCAAAAAGGTAATAATATTTGCCCCTGCGGATGATGAAGGGGGCTTCGATGGCGTTTCCCCCCGCATCTTGGGGGTTGTCATCGGTCGATGGTGGATTTTCCATGCAGGGATCCGGTTTCCGGGAGGCAAATGTTTCCGGCCGGCAGCCCTCTGCAGGCTTCGTCAGCGAAGGATCAAGCCGAACCAGCTGCAATCCGTCCCAGAAAGAGCCGTAACTGAGCCATGGATTCCCCTTTTTGTCAAACACCAGGTTGGGATCGATGGCATTCCAGTTGGTAATCCCCGGGAAAGACTGAATCACCTTTCCGTGGTCGGTCCACCCGAATTCCGGATCGGCGGGATCCAACGTTTTATTGGTGGCCACACCGATGCAGGAGGTGTTTTTGCCAAAGGCGGAAACCGAATAATAGAGGTAATAGAGGCCGTCGTGGAAGGTGATGTCGGGCGCCCAGATGTGACCCCGGAATCCTTCTACCGCCTCTGTAGCCCAGACCGGCGGTTCTGAAAATACCGGCTTCTCACGCTGCCACGCTTTCATGTCAGTGGAGGACCAGACCGAAATTCCCATTCCTGTGCAAAACAGGAAGTAACGCTCCCCGGCTTTGATCATCACTGGATCATGAACCGAAATACGCGATTGTTCGGGTTGCGGCAGTTCCTGGGATTGGAAGCTGAACGCCAGGTCTCGGCAATGCCCTGCATTCCTTTCCGGTAGAAAAAAACCGGCTTGCAGGGGCAAAGCACAGAAGGACAAAAGAGCCAACATTACCAAGTACTTCCCCGGATGGTTGGTCATGATGGCAGCTTTAAAGAATTCTCGGTTCATCTTTAGGTATCGGTATTGCAAAGTTATGTAAAAAAGTTCAAAGATCAGGTTCGCAGGAAGGTCGTTTCCATGAGGCCGGACCCCTCTATCCGGGAGGTGGGCGGCGCTTGTATTTTCAATTCTTGTCATTACATTTGGATGAAAAATGATTTCCGGGACAATGCAGGGTTATCAGGACTGCCTGGTAAAGAGAGGCAATTTCATTGTTGCATCCTTTTTTCAGAAAATAAACCAACAACCAAATATTTGACGTTATGAAAAACTGTTTTATCATCATTTTGTCGGCTATCCTCCTTTTTTCCTGCGTGCCTTCTCAAAGGGAAGAACAAAAAACGGCTCACTTTTCCGCAGAGGGAAGGAGTATTCAGGTTTATACGACGGCCGACAGCAGTGATCTCCGGCTTACCCCTGCGGAAACGCTCACCTTTTCCCCGGCACAGCAGCCTAAGGAGACCGAGATTTGTGTCTTTGTGGATCCCTCGGTCACCTTTCAGGAATTCCTGGGTATCGGGGGCGCCATTACCGATGCCAGCGCCGAAGTGTTCGCCCGTCTTTCTCCCGAGAAACAGGAGGAGTTCCTCACAGCTTATTATGACCGGGAGAGGGGCATCGGCTATTCACTGATGCGGACCACCATCCACAGCAGTGATTTCAGCAGCGGCAGCTATACCTATATCGAGGAAGGCGACAAGGAGCTGGCCACTTTTAACATTGATCATGAACGGCAGTTCCGGATTCCGCTGATCAAAGCGGCTACGGAAACCGCCGGGAGAACCCTGATGCTCTATGCCAGTCCGTGGAGCCCGCCCGCCTTCATGAAAGACAACAACAACATGCAGCGGGGCGGCAAACTGCTGCCCGACTTTGCCCAGGCCTGGGCCAACTATTATGTGAAGTTTATTAAGGCCTTTGAGGCCGAAGGGATGCCCGTCTGGGGAATCTCAGTTCAGAATGAGCCCATGGCTACCCAAACTTGGGAATCGTGCATATATACCGCCGAAGAGGAGCGCGATTTTTTGAAGAATTTCCTGGGGCCCACCCTTGAAAAGGAGGGACTGGGCGACAAGAACATCATCGTGTGGGATCACAACCGCGACCTGATGAATTACCGGGCCAATGTGATCTTTGACGATCCTGACGCTGCGAAATATGCCTGGGGACTGGGATTCCACTGGTATGAAACATGGACCGGCGGAGATCCCATGTTTGAGAATGTCAGAAAGGTCCACGAAGCTTATCCCGGCAAGAAGCTGATGTTCACCGAGGGGTGTGTCGAGCGTTTCGACACGGCCCGGTATCAGTACTGGCCCAACGGGGAGCGCTACGGCCGTTCCATGATCAACGACTTCAACAACGGCACAGTGGGGTGGACCGACTGGAACATCCTGCTTGATGAGACAGGAGGTCCCAACCATGTGGGCAATTTCTGCTTTGCTCCTGTCCATGCCGACACCCGCACAGGCAGGCTGATCTATACGCCTTCTTACTATTACATCGGCCACCTCTCCAAATTTATCTGCCCGGGAGCCGTCAGGGTGAGTACGGCCTCCAGCCGCAGCATGCTCCTGAGCACCTCCTTCCTGAATCCCGATGGCAAAATGGTCACGGTGGTGATGAACCAGGGCGATGTGAAGGTTGATTACCAGTTGTTTGCTGGGGCTTTCCAGACTGCCGTCTCCATTCCCGCCCACGCTATCCAGACACTGGTGTACTAAGATTTTTCTATCTTCCCCTGATGACCGGGAATTCGGTGATTCGCAGGGTGGTGCAGCCATAGGGGATTAGGGTGATCTCTTCCTCCTCCGGAAGGTCACCCAGTTCCATTTTGTACATGTTGCTCCAGGGGAGGGGACCGGCGCTGCCGTTGTAAAGCTGCCATGAGGGGATTCGGATGCCGCGTGCCCGGATCTCCACCGGGGCGTTGTTCGTGGTCCAGGGATAGTTGTCCTGAATTTTGGCGGTCACCTGCATTTTTCCGGCCGGATTAGCCACCTCCGATTCTGTCAGTCCGTAGTTCCAGGGGGAAAGGGGCAGATATTCCTCATATTCCGTCCCGTAGGTTTCCGGATCCTTTGTATTGGTAACCATCCGTTTCCCGGCCTCGACTTTCAGGGCGTAGACCAGAGGGCCGCGCTCCACGGCACGGCTGTTTTCATGCCAGGTGGAAAGTGTGATATCCATGGGAAGGGTCAGTTCGATGCGGTCGCCATCGTGCCAGTGTCGATTGAGGGTGACCAGGCCGTCAACAGGAGCCACCTCCGTTTCTTCTCCGTTGACCAGCAAGTTGGGGTGGGCACACCATTCCGGGATCCGCAGCCGGAAGGGGAACCTGAGGGACCCGGAGTCTCCGTGCCATTCAAGATGGAAGGTGATTTTCTCTTCAAAAGGGTAGTTGGTCTCTTCCCTGATGAGGATCTCCTTGCCGCCGGCCACCTTCAGCCTGACCATTGCTGGGGCGTAGACCAGGGCGGCGACTCCCCGGTCGGGGGTGGCGTAGAAGAGGTTCTGGGTGAATTTGGGCCAGCCCTGGTGCATATTGGAGGTGCAGCAGGGGTAGCCGGTGAGGAGGCCGAAGCAGACGTCGGTGCCGTCGTGGTTGACGTCGAAATTGCGCATCTGCCGGGTGATCATCACCTGGTTGGCCTGCTGGAAATACTGGCGCTGCAGGAAGTCGTCGCTGACCTGGGCGGGCAGGGCGTTGAAGGCAATCTTCTCGAGATGATCGGCATAATGAATATCTCCGGTGATGGCCAGCATGGTCTCCAACGAAAACATCATCTCCACGGCGGAACAGAGCTCCGAACCCTGGTTGGGATCGGCGGAATGAAGGGCCTCATCGCCCCCGTAAAGGCCATAGGGCTGCCCGAAGTGCTGCCTCAGGTCGCTGAATCCCTTCCGGGTGGCTTGGGGGTATTTCTCATCGGGGTACTGCTGATAGACCAACAGGGGCAGCTTGAATCCCTGGGCCAGGTTGACGCAGTGAAGACTTCCGGGGGTGGAGAGGTGATCTCCGGCAAGAAAGGCGGAGGTGAAGTCGAAGGCCTGCTGCTGCAGCAGGGTGGCGAGCTCCAGCAGGAAAGGTTCCCCGGTGACATTGTAAAGCCAGTAGACTACCATCAGGTTGTCGGCGGCCCGGAATTCCCCCCAAAAGGTCCAGTGTCCCAGGGGTGTTTTGGGCAGGTTCTCCAACTGGTACCGGAAATAAGCAGTGAGGTGGTCGATGACCCGGGTGTCGGCGGTAGCCTGATAGTACTGTTTCAGGATTTTAAGCATCACCATCTTGGGCCACCAGTCGCGGCTGTTGTTGCGCTGGAGGCCCTTTTCCGGGGGATAGTCGGTCGAGGGGCCGAAATAGCCGTCGGGTTGCCGGCTTTGGAGGGCCCATTCTATCCAGGGCTGTACTTTGGCTTTCAGGGTGTCGTCTTCGAGGATCCAGGCCAGGGGAAGGAGACCGTCGATCCAGTAGGGACCCCGTTCCCACTGGTCGCCGTCGCCTCCGAGCCATCCGTTGCGGGGTCCCATCACCGCAGGATAGAGTTCATCAAGGTGACCCGTGGCTCCTGTTTTTTGGCGCAGAAGCATCTCCCGCAGCCACCCCTCCGGGCGAATGGCACCCAGCGGAAGCTCAATAAAAGGATTGGCACGCAGGGGTGCCCTGTTCTCCGTATAAAGGGGAGCCTCCCCTTTCTTTCCCATGCCGCACCCCGCGAGAAGGGCGAAAAATAAGATCATTGCAGTTGCTTTCATAATGTGCATATAATGGCTTGATATAAATGGTCAGGCCACCGGGAACTACCCTCTTGAAAATGGTTATTTCTTTTTCTGTTTTTTGTGTTTCCGGGGAGGTTTCAGGTCCAGGGGACCATATTGTTGCATCTGTCCCTGGATCCAACCGATCCGTCCCGAAACATAAGGGCCCGGTGAAGCGGCGTTGTAACGTCGGGGATTGGGCAGGACGGCGGCCAGGGTGGCGGCCTGACGGGAGGTGAGCTTTTCCGCGGGAACACCGAAAAAATGATGGGCGGCCGCTTCCGCCCCGTAAATGCCGTTACCCATCTCAACGATGTTCAAATAGACCTGTAGAATACGCTTTTTGCTCCAGAGCAATTCTATCCAACCCGTGAACCACACTTCCAGTCCCTTGCGGACCCAGCTTCGCCCGGGCCAGAGAAATAGATTCTTGGCTGTTTGCTGGGAGATGGTGCTGGCCCCCCGGGGTTTGCGGTTTCTCTTCTGTGAATCTTTCAGGGCTTTATCGATGGCCTCCAGGTCAAATCCCCGGTGGTAAACGAAGTTCTGGTCTTCGGAAGCGATGACTGCCAGTTGGAGGTTTGGCGAGATCCTTTTCATGGCCACCCAGTCGTGCTGCATGCGGATCTCTTTGCCCCTGGTGGCCTGCTGGACCGTCCGGATTACCATCAGCGGAGTAACCGGCACCGGGAACCATTTGAAAAAAAGCACAAGAAGGACCGTCAGCCCGATGAACCAGGCGGCAGTTTTCAGCAAAAACCGAAATATACGTCGGACCATATCTGCTATACGCAATTCGTTCTTTTGATGCCCTTAAAAATAGTATATTTCGACGGATTCCAAACATAACCCCGGAGGTAGTAAACCGGCCAGCCGGAGCAGCATCATCTTGTCCTTTCAGAATCCCTTTACTTGAATTCCGGTACGGGAAGGGCCATTTACGTAACGGAATAAGGCAGGAATTATATAATTTAGCAGGGATAAATATTTGTCCCATTATCATGTCATACCAGTCATGCAACAGGTATGCAATTCTTTTCAGACAATAAGTAGTCATCAAGTCAGCTATAGGTACATGGAAAACAAGAGCTTAAAATATCATTTTCATATGTTTCATTGTGATTCCCATTCAAACTCAGCAAGCAACCTCTTAAATTTGTCTTTTTCAAGGGGGGGCTTATTCCCTGCGTTGTTATCTCTTTTTCTTGTCATGATGTCCGGTGCACTCCTCGCCTCAGAAAATCCGCGGGATACGGTGGTTTACCTGGGGACTAACGGCAGGCTGGTTCCTGAGGAAGGGGCCCTGTTCAAAAAGGAGGTGGTCACCACGAAGATGAACAAGAAGGAAGAGATATCCTGGAAGAAGGTCAATGGGCGGTGGGAAAAAACTGCTACTCTGAAAATCCGCGTATTGAAGGGGGATACCTGGGAGCTCCGCCAGGGTGCCGGGCGTAAAGAGGGGGTTCTGTTGCGGCAGTATCTTCCTGCCGGGGAGGGGAAATGGCAGTTTCTGGAGCAAGTCGGGGGTAAACTGATTCGAAAGGGGTTTACCCTGAGCCGGTTTCCTCTGCTCCTCGACGGCGAGGTGACCGACTATTATCCCAATGGCAAAACCCGATCGGTGGCGCAATACCGCCGGAATGAACTCGAGGGCAACCTTAATTGGCTGGAAAACGGAAGCAAGTATATTGATTCGGTATTTTACAGTGTGGATGAGGAACCTATGCTAACGGGCGGAAATCTCTTTTTGCACCAGTATATGAAAAATGCCTTGGAGAAGTCGGGGCTCGATTTGACCGTCTTGACGGGAAACATGGTGCTGGGCTTCGTGGTGATGGAAACGGGCGACCTTGCCGGGGTCAGGGTCATAGAAGGGTTTAATCCCCGCCTGAATGAGGTGGCCGTCGCTGCCCTGCAAAACCTGAGTTTCCAATGGAACCCGGCGCACCTCGACGGCAGGCCGGTTCGTTATTTGCAGCTTTTCCCCATCAACTTCATCTATAAGGAAGCCAACTTCCAGTCGCTCGACTTCGACGGCTGGATGATCCACTACAATAAATACTAAGGTTTAGGTTGAGGTCAGCAGGCCTTCACTTCGTTCCGGCCAGGTCAAGGCTTAGGTGAAAGTAGGGGATGCCCGAAGGACACGGAACTGCGAAACGAGAATCCGCAGTATTCGTGTGAATGTGGGTATTACCAACTGGTGGAGATGAGCCAGAGTCCTTCATCCTTCTCATACAGGTAATGTCATTGCAGACCTCCCAAACGTTGATGTAAAGGTTGATGCGCCGGTTGTAGGTGGTGGCTCACAGGACTTCCGCAAACATACCTTTTTGTTGATACGATCCCCAGCGTGGATAATCCGGACCATGCTGACCCCCAAATCCGGGCTGTGGAACGACCATTTTAATGCTGATTTTGCATTTATTTTTCATGTCATTCCGGCAGATACTGACCCCCTGAGTTGAGAATATATTGTCTTTTTAATGGTTTTTGGGACACCATTTTTTATTTCTTGAGCGCGAGGCCGGGGACGGCCGCATACATTCCGGACTATACTGACCCCCTAAATTGCCCCACAAGAAAAATGGTTTGCACTCAGTGTCGATAGAGTTGGAAAGATTCCGGACTATGTTGACCCCCAAAAAGGGGAAACTGCTCCATAAAGATCTTCCAGTTTTAACCATTAAAACAGACACCGGGGGGCATTCCGGACTATATTGACCCCCTGTTGTGATTCCTGACTTACCCGGGTTTTTGATTTCTTCGTGGCCATTTTAACCATTAAAGTGATCACGGATGTCTGCAAAAACAAAACGTATGGGTACGATTAAGCAACTGTTACAGATGCATGGGCAAGGGTTCAAGTACAAGGTTATAGCCCGAAGCCTGAAAATGAGTAAGAATACCGTAAAAAGTTACCTGCGAAAGGTCAGTGAATCCGGTGTGGATATTAAAGACTTGCTGGAACTTGACGATCCGGTTCTGGAGATGTGGTTCCATGCCGGCACAGCAGCCTACCCCGATAAAAGGTTCGAAGACTTCAAAGAGAGACTGGATTATTTGGTCGAAGAACTTGGCAGACGCCATATTACCAAAAGATTACTCTGGGAGGAATACCGCAGTGATAATCCCAACGGGTATATGTACTCCCAGTTTTGCTTTCATCTTTCCCAGCATTTATTGGCACGCAATCCTTCGATGGTACTGCCCACCAACCGGGAGAGAAGCTCTTTGTCGACTTTGCAGGAGATAAGATCTCCTACACAGACCGTGATACAGGTGAGATCATCCGGTGCCTTGTGTTTGTAGCCTGCATGCCCTATTCTGACTATAGCTTTGCCATGGCGGTACGTCATCAGAGTATAGAAGATTTTTTGTATGCCCTTTCATGCTGCCTGGAAGCATTAGGAGGAGTTCCGCAGGTGGTGGTGCCGGACAACCTGAAGGCGGCCATCATCAAGGCCAGCCGTTATGAGCCTGACATCAACCAGGCACTGGAGGATTTTGCCAACCATTACCAGTTTACGGTCGTTCCTGCCAGGGTGTCCAAACCTCGCGACAAAGCGCTGATAGAGAACCAGGTAAGGTTGATTTATAACCGTATCTATGCCAAACTGCGCAACCAACAGTTCTTTGACCTGCCTTCCCTGAACCATGCCATTAAGGAGAAGAACCGGGAACATACACAAACCAGGATGCAGCAAAAACCCTACACCAGGGAAGAGCTTTTCCTGGCTGAAGAGAAGCCCATGTTGAGACCACTTCCCCTTCAACCCTTTGAACTGAAGTATTACAGGCTATTGAAAGTGGCGCACAACAACCATGTTTATCTGGCCCAGGACAAGCATTATTACAGTGTTCCTTACACGTTAACCGGGTCTAAGGTCAGGGTGATTTATACCCGTACCATGGTTTACATATATTCAAAAGGTGAGCAGGTAGCCGTGCATATCAGGGACTACAAACCAGCAGGGTATACCACCAATGCCGATCATCTTTGCTCCCGACATCGGCATTATCTTCAAAGGAGTCCCCAGTACTACATCGGTCAGGCAGAAGAAAAATCACTGCTACTGGGCCATCTTGTCCAAAAGATGTTCGATGATGGCCGTCACCCGGAACTCAATTACCGAAGCTGTGACGGCCTGTTAAACCTTTACCGGAAAACTATAATACTCCCTGAAATTT
>DBPT01000031.1 GCA_002304925.1 Prolixibacteraceae bacterium UBA1413 | reverse complement strand
CACGGAACCTGAGGCGGAAGCCCCCGCGGCAGCGGAAGAGCTTTCAGAGGAACTGGAATCCGGGGATGAAGATGTTGATACAGAGGAGGAAGATGCGGTCGAAACAACGGTTGATTATTCTTCCCTTTCCCGGATTGAATTGGTGAATCTGCTTCGCGAAGTGGTGGAAGAAAATCCTGATGAACAGGGACACAATGCAGATGCCATTATTGCGGTTTTTTACAGAAAATCCAGGGAACTCACAGACGAGGCAAAGAAAAAATTTATCGAAGAAGGAGGGAATGAAGAGGATTTTGAGGCCGAGGAAGATCCATACGGCAACGACGTAAAGGAACTTCTCAAAAAGTACAGACAGATAAAATTTGAGCAAGGGAAAAAACTTGATGCCGAGAAGGAAATCAACCTGCAAAAGAAATATGAGATCATTGAGGAGATAAAGGGTCTGCTGAACAAGGAAGAATCGATAAATCGTACTTTCCAGGAATTCAGAGATTTACAAAAGAAATGGTATGAGATAGGACAGGTTCCGCAGGCAAAGATGAAAGATCTGTGGGATACCTATCATTTCCACGTGGAGAATTTCTATGATTATATAAAAATCAACAAGGAACTTCGTGACCTTGACCTGAGAAAGAACCTGGAAGCGAAGATTGAACTTTGTGAAAAAGCCGAGGAGTTGCTTGTGGAACCTTCCGTTATCAAGGCGTTTAACCTTCTTCAGAAATACCATGAGGAATGGAGGGAAATAGGACCCGTTCCGGCAGATAAAAAAGAGGATATCTGGGAACGCTTCAAGGCGGCCACTTCCAAAATCAATCAGAAACATCAGGATTATTTTGAAAAGAGGAAGCTCGACCAGAAAAAGAATCTGGATGCGAAGGTTGCCTTATGCGAGAAAGCTGAGGAGATATCGGCACCTGTCTATAATTCACACCGTGAATGGGATGAGAAATCGCGGGAACTGATTGAACTTCAGAAGGTGTGGAAAACCATTGGTTTTGCCCCCAAGAGGGAAAACAACAAGGTATACGATCGCTTCAGGGTGGCGTGCGACAGGTTTTTTACCAATAAGCGGGAATACTATTCAAAGAACAAAGATCTTCAGCAAGAGAATCTCCAGATGAAGGTTGATCTTTGTCTGGAAGCTGAAACCCTGAAGGAAAGCACTGATTGGAAAAAGACCACCCAGCAGTTTATCGATATACAGAAACGCTGGAAAGAGATTGGCCCGATTCCGAGAAAGAGTTCCGATGCCATTTGGAAGCGTTTCAGGGCTGCATGTGACTACTTCTTTGAAAGGAAGTCGATGCATTTCAGTGATATAGACGGAGAACAGCTTGAGAATCTTAAAGAAAAGGAAAAGCTTATCGGGGAGGTGGAAAATTTCAAGCCCGACGATGATCCTGCTGAATCGTTGAAAATCCTTCGCGAATTTCAGCGACGCTGGACTGAGATCGGACATGTGCCGATCAGGAGCAAGGATACCGTTCAGCGCCGGTTCCGTGAAGCCATTAACAAACAATTTGATTCCCTGAATATTGACAATTCTAACAGGAATGTTTTCAACTTCAGGAGTAAAATTGAGTCGATGACCGACAATGCGCGTGGTTTGTCAAAAGTCAGGTCCGAAAGGGAGAAGTACATGATGAAACTGAAGCAGTTGGAGACCGATCTGACCTTGCTGGACAACAACATCGGTTTTTTTGCCAATTCGAAGAATGCGCAGGTGTTGATTGCCGATGTAAACCAGAAGATCCGGGATACCCGGGAAAAAATAGAGCAGCTCAAAGAGAAGATCAGGATCATTGACGATCTTGACAAATCAGAATATTGACCCCAGGAGCCGGTTTTCAAAACCGGCTTTTTTCTTTCAGGGTGCCCGAGATTTTCCGTGCCTGATATTTTTTCACGCATAAAAGATTATTTTTGTGGCTTTTGAACCTAAAGTGATGTTCTGCTGTGGTTGAAACGCGATATATCTTCGTTACCGGGGGAGTTACCTCTTCTCTCGGGAAAGGGATCATAGCCTCTTCTCTGGCCAAGTTGCTTCAGTCGAGGGGGTATTCCGTCACCATTCAGAAACTGGATCCTTACATAAATGTAGACCCCGGTACCCTGAATCCTTATGAGCACGGAGAGTGTTATGTAACCGAAGATGGAGCTGAAACCGACCTGGACCTCGGCCATTACGAGCGATTCCTGAACATTCCCACTTCGCAGGCCAACAACGTAACCACCGGGAAGATATATCAGGCTGTGATCAGCAAGGAACGGCGGGGTGATTACCAGGGGAAAACCGTGCAGATAATTCCTCATATTACCGACGAAATCAAACGAAGGATTAAGATCCTTGGTTCCAGGGGGAAGTGCGACATTGTCATTACAGAGATAGGGGGAACCGTCGGAGACATTGAATCACTGCCTTATATTGAAACGGTACGTCAGTTGAAATGGGAATTGGGCGCGAAAGCACTGGTGATACACCTGACACTGGTTCCCTACCTGTCAGCTTCCGGAGAATTGAAAACCAAACCCACCCAGCATTCGGTGAAGCAGTTGCTGGAAAACGGAGTGCAGCCCGACGTGCTAGTACTGCGGACCGAACATCATATCGATGAAAACATCAGGGCCAAAGTGGCCCTCTTTACCAACGTCTCCATCGATGCCGTGGTGCAATCGATCGATGTCCCCTCCATTTATGAGGTTCCCCTGAAAATGATGGAAGAGAAACTGGACCTGACAGTCCTTCGGAAACTGGACCTTCCTGTCAGGGAAAGCGCTGATCTGGAATTGTGGAAGCAGTTTCTGTTCAGACTTAAGAATCCTGAATTTTCGGTTGACATTGCCCTGGTGGGAAAATACGTCGAACTTCACGATTCCTATAAGTCGATTTGTGAAGCGCTGATCCATGCGGGAGCGGCAAACAATTCAAAAGTAAATGTCAAATGGATCCATTCCGAAAGCATCAACGCTACGACGGTTGAAAAAAAACTTCGCAATGTGGATGGCATTCTGGTTGCGCCGGGATTTGGGCACCGGGGAATCAAAGGAAAGATCCTGGCTGCCCGTTTTGCCCGGGAGAACAATATCCCTTATTTTGGAATTTGCCTGGGGATGCAGGTCGCCGTCATTGAATTCGCCCGGAATATACTGGGTCTTGAAGATGCCGATTCCACCGAGATTAATCCAGGGACTCCCCATCCGGTGATTGACCTGATGGAACAGCAAAAGGAAGTGACCGATTTTGGAGGGACGATGCGGCTGGGTTCCTATGATTGCAGGCTCATTTCCAGGAAGTCAAAGGTTTTCGGTGCTTACAACAAATTAAGCATCACTGAACGTCACCGGCACCGCTTTGAATTCAACAACGCCTATCTTTCACGGTTCGAAAGTGCGGGTATGAAAGCCGTCGGCATAAATCCCGATACCGATCTCGTTGAAATAATGGAAATTCCTGCTCACAAATGGTTCGTGGGCGTGCAATTCCATCCGGAGTACCGGAGTACTGTCCTGAATCCCCATCCCCTTTTTGTCAATTTTATCAAAAACGCATTACTCTGATTATATGGATAAAAATTCAATCATCGGGATGATCCTGATTTTTCTTGTGCTGGTCGTTTTTTCCGTGATCAACAGGCCTTCGAAGGAACAGATCGAAATGATGAAGCATAGACAGGATTCTATTCAACAGGTGGAGGCGGAGCGGCAACGTCAGTTGGAACAGCAGACAGAAACCATTGCCAGTGAAGATCTGATTGCCGACACTTTGTTGGCGGAGGAGGTGCTGCGTCAGAAGGAAAGTCAACTGGGCGCCTTTGGTGCCTTTGCCTCCGGCGAAGAAAAATTCCATACCCTGGAAAATAACCTGCTTAAAATGACACTGTCGAACAAAGGCGGTCGGGTTTATTCCGTTGAACTCAAAGAGTATAAGACGCATGACGGCAAGCCGCTGATCCTTTTCGAAGGAGACAGGAGCCAGTTCAGCCTTAACTTTTTTTCACAGAACAGGAATATCCAGACCGACCAGCTCTTTTTCTCCACGGAATCACCTGAAGCCGTTGTTATTGAGGGACCGGAAATCAGAACAGGGGATAAAGGGGATGAAAAATTCAATGCAGAAAATCCGGGGAATAGCGAAATGATCAAATTCAGGGTGGAACTGGCTCCCGGAAGTTACCTGGAACATACCTATACCCTGAAGTACAACTCCTACATGGTCGATTTTGACATTGCCATGCTGGGGTTAAACAGTGTTGTGGCCGCTAACCAGCCGTACTTAAACCTGGTGTGGTCTTTTGACGTTCCCCGCCAGGAGAGAAAATCGCAATACGGGGAGGATCGCTATACTAACATCTATTACAATTATTTCGAAGACGACGTCGATAAGCTGAATCCGACCAAATCGGATTCAGAAAGTTTGAGTACCCGTATCAAATGGATCGGGATGAAGCAACTCTTTTTCACGAGTACCCTTATTGCCGACGAGAGCTTTCCTGCAGCCCAGGTACAAAGCACCCGGATGGCCGATGATGACAAATATCTGGCCACCTTTGCCTCCGAAGTGTCGCTTCCCTACGAAGCAAAGCCTTCCGAAAATTACGGGATGCAGTTCTATTTTGGCCCCAACCATTTCCATACCCTCAGGCAGTACAAGCTTAACCTGGAGCGCCAGGTGAACCTGGGATATTCCATTGTCAGACCCTTTAACAGATATCTGATCATTCCCGTTTTCAACTTCCTTCGAAACTATATTAGCAACATGGGAATTGTCATCCTGTTACTAACCATCTTTATCAAGATCATTCTTTTCCCGTTCACCTACAAATCCTATATGTCGCAGGCTAAGATGCGGGTTCTGAAGCCTGAGATGGATGAGATCAATGAAAAGTTCGGGCCTGATAAACAGATGGAAAAACAGCAGGCCATCATGGCATTGTATAAAAAGGCCGGGGTGAATCCCATGGGGGGGTGTCTGCCGATGTTGCTCCAGATGCCCATCCTGATCGCCATGTTCTTTTTCTTTCCTGCCTCCATAGAACTTCGTCAGCAGGGTTTTCTCTGGGCCAATGACCTTTCGACCTATGATTCCATCCTCGATCTGCCGTTTAACATTCCCTTTTACGGTGATCATGTGAGTCTCTGGTGCCTGTTGATGACCATCACCACCATCGTTTCCACCAGGCTCAACTCACAGGCTACCTCCGGGAATACCATGCCCGGAATGAAGACCATGATGTATATGATGCCCATCATGTTCCTTTTTATCCTGAACAGTTATTCTTCGGGACTAAGCTACTATTACTTTTTGGCCAATGTAATCACCATCGGGCAGACCTATCTGGTCAGGGGAATGGTAGATGAGGATAAGATCAGGGCTCAGATACAGCTTAACAAGAAAAAAACGGTTGCCAAGTCAAAATTCCAGCAGCGGTTGGAACAAATGGCCAAGGAACGCGGTGTCAGCGTGAATACCCCCAGGCGTAAATAATTTTAACATCGCTTTAAACTATTTGTGTTTGTCGTAGTCAAAAATGATATTTATAAACTTATGAGAGGTATGAAAAAATTCGGTATGTTATTTTTATGTATTGCGCTTGCCATTTCTATCAGCTGTGGGCAGGCAGGCAAGAAACAGGCTGCAGATCAGTCTCAGCCAGAAGCTCAGGCTCAGGAAGGCCCCCGGATGCAGGATCCTCAGCGCGGTCCGGGCGGCAGGGGTCAGTTCAATCCTGAAGAGATGGCAAAATTTCAGGTTCAGCAGATGGCTGAATATGTGAAATTCACGGAGGGGCAGGAAGCCAAGGTGACCGAACTGTTTGTTAAGTATGGCAAATTAATGCAGGAAATGCGGGGAGCACCTGGCAGTTTCAGGGACATGACAGATGCCCAGCGGCAGGAAATGCGCACCAAAATGGAAGCCCAGCGCGCAGAACAGGATAAGGAACTGAAAGCACTCCTTTCGGAAGAACAGTACAAACAGTATGAAGTTTACCAGGAAGAGATGCAGAAAAGAAGAATGGAACGCATGCAGCAGGGAGGACGGCCGTAAAACGATTCATTCGTAACGGTTTTTAAAGATTTTAATTTGACCATCTGCCTTCGGGCAGGTGGTTTTTTTATTCTATGGCGTCACGAAGCGCCACCATTCTTGTGGCTGTAAACGCAGCTTCCGCTCCCTTTTCCCAATTTTCCACCGGCACGGTCACGTGCCTGAGCCTGGTTATCGGTGGGCAACAAACCATAGATAAAAGGGATATTGAATGCCAGGTTAAGATCCATGGTTCCCTGGGTTACCCCCTGGCAGATGAAGTCAAAATGGCGTGTTTCTCCCTGAAGGAGGCACCCCAGCAAAATAATGGCATCAAATCGGCCGATGTGGGCTAACCATTGTCCTGCACAGGTAACTCGAAACTCCCCGGAACACGGACCATTTCAAAATTTTCCTTCAGGGAACCCTTTCCCTTCAATGTGGCTTCCGCCCCGCCGAGCAAGGCTTCGGTGATTTCCCGGTTCCACTCCGCCACAACGATCCCGAAACACATCCCCCGGGCTGAAGGCACCGGCCCACCCCTGTTTACTGATAAATTTCCTGTCGCCATAACAAAAAAAATCCTCCCGTGAGGGGAGGATATACTGATGCTGCAATTCTTCGTTTTACTTCTTTGCCGAAACCCGGGAGATGTATTTGTCAATCATACGCCCTTCCATGGTGTCGGGATATTTTTTCTTGACATTGTTGTAATGTTTCAGGGCGGCTTCCGGGTGACCCATACTCTCGAGCAGGTTGCCCGCTTTCATCAGATAGATGGGAGCTGTCATCTCGTTATCTGACATCGTGGCGGCTTTTTCGTATAACTTTAAAGCTTTTTCCTGCTCCCCGAGTTCCAGATAAGCATCGCCAAGGGCTCCGCGGGAAACAGGCCCCAATAAAATATCCTTGGTTTTGAACCGGTTCAGATAATCGACAGCTTCACTGAACTGCCCCAAACGGAGATAGGAGATCCCGGCGTAATAACGCGATAACTTCGCCTGGCGCGTGATCCCGTATTCATCCATGATATCCAGAAATCCCAGGTAATTGCCATCACCATTCAGAGCCAGATTAAAGGAATCCTTTTCAAAATACTGCTCAGCCATGAACATCTGCGATTGTGCTTCCTTCTGACGGGGCTGAATGTAAAACCTGGTGATTGCCAGATACCCTACAACAACAAGCACGATGCCACCGATGATGTATAAAAAGAGGTTTTGGTTGTCCTCAATAAACTGTTCGGTCTTTGTCAGAGCACTTTCAATGTTCTGAAGATTGTCATGCTGCGTGGTTTTCTTTTTTGCCATTTTTTTCTGTTTCAAAATTGTGCCGCAAAAATACTCTTTTTTTCAAAATCAGCTGGATTCATGCGGCCTAATTTTGACCATTAATCAACATTGGCCGGTTAATCTATTGGTGCGCATCTCTGATTTTTCCCTAATTTTGCATGATAAATTCCAAAAAGATGCATCTGAAGACACTTTCGGTTGTGAATTTTAAAAACATAAAAGAGGCCTTGATTGATTTCTCACCCAGGCTTAATACCTTTATCGGCAACAACGGAGCCGGAAAGACCAATCTTCTGGATGCACTTTATTCCCTTTCGTTTTCAAAAAGCTTCTTTAGTACTTCCGACCAGTTGAATGTGACCTACGATGAAAACTGGTTTATGATCCAGGGGAAATATTTGCGGGAATCGGCCGAAGAAACTGTGGTATACGGTTTTCAGAGTGGTCAGAAGAAACTGCTGAAGCGCAACGGAAAAGCGTACAAAAAAATGTCGGATCATATCGGGCTGTTTCCGCTGGTCATGGTTTCCCCTTCCGACGCAAGCCTGATTTTGGGAGGCAGCGAAGAAAGAAGGAAATTCATGGATGGCGTCATCTCCCAGTACAATTCTGCCTATCTGGAGGATTTGCTCCGCTACAACCGGGTGCTGCTGCAACGGAACAACCTGCTCAAAAAAGCGGCTGAATCAGGCAGGCTCGACAACGATATGCTGGATGTTTACGACGGAGAATTAACGTATTGCGGCTTCCGGATTCATCAGCAGAGGAAGGAGTTTGTCAAAAATCTGAAACCGGTGTTTCAGTTTTTTTATTCTCAGATTTCAGGGGGAAACGAGCAGGTCGGCCTTGTTTACCAGTCGGAATTGAACCGGCAAACGTTTGAAAAACTGTTGAAAGAGTCGCTGGCGTGTGACCGTGCAGCCCGGTTTACCACAACCGGCACCCACAAAGATGACCTCCGGTTGACCCTGGCAGGTTACCCCCTGAAAAAAGCAGGATCACAGGGACAGCAGAAAACATACCTTGTTTCCCTGAAATTGGCGCAGTTTGAATTTATCAGGGAAATATCGGGGGTGAAGCCCATTCTTCTTCTCGACGATATCTTCGACAAACTCGACAAGAACAGGGTGGAAGAAATTGTCAAAATGGTAGCAGGCGACCGGTTCGGACAAATTTTTATCACTGATACCAACCGTGATCACCTGGATACCATTCTTCATTCGGTGACTCCTGATTACCGGATTTTCCATGTCTCCAACGGAAAAATTGAAGCCATCAGATGAGAAGGAGTATACCCAGGAGTATTGGTGATGTGTTGGAAGACTTTATCCGGCAGAATAATTTCGACCTCAAGTTGCAAGAAATTGCCGTGGTGGAATACTGGCATGAACTGATGGGATCCGCCATGGCGAAATATACCCGCAAGATTTACATTGCGCGGGGAGTCTTATACGTAGAGATTACTTCCCCGGTGGTAAAGTCGGAACTCTTCATGAACAGGGAGGAATTGTGCAAGCGCCTCAATGAGTATGCGGGTACCGAAGTCGTCCTGAAAATCGTTTTCCGTTGAAGTTCAGCCCTCCTGCACCGAAAAGCTTCTTCCCCGGTTTGGTGTCGCTGTGAGAAATGGTTCAGACAGGGAATTGGGTCAGTACCGCTCCAGGCCGGAAAAGAAAAAATCGCTTTCGATGATAGCATTTTCGTCGCTGTCAGAACCATGGACCGCATTCCGCTGAACATCGGTGGCAAACAGGGCTCGCACCGTTCCGGGTGCAGCATTGGCCGGGTTGGTGGCGCCGATGAGTTCCCTGAAATCGGCTATGGCATTTTCTTTTTCCAGAAGCGCCGCCACTATGGGACCGGAACTCATGAATGCCACCAGCGGCTCATAAAAGGGTTTCCCCTTGTGAACCTCATAAAAACGGGCCGCCTGAACAGGGGTTAAATGCATGAGTTTCATGGCGGCAATCCGGAATCCGGCATCGCCGATCATCTTCACTATCGAACCGGTGTAATTCTTTGCCACAGCGTCGGGCTTGATCATGGTGAGCGTAATTCTTCCTGCCATCTCTATTGAGGTATTAATGATTAGACGGCCTCAAAATAACAAATTTTAACCTACACATGGGGGGAGGGCACAGCCATAATTCGTATATTTGCCACCTAATTTTTTGATGATTTTGGAAAATACTGGCAATGAAATAATTAGAACTATTTTGGAAGTGCTGGTACTCAGTTCAGGTCCGATTGCGATCGTTCCCCACTCCAATCCTGACGGGGATGCGATAGGTTCGGCCTATGGCCTGGGGTTGGTGTTGAAAAATGCCGGGAAAGAGGTTTTTATTATTACTCCCAACGATTATCCTGATTTCCTGGCCTGGCTGAATGGTGAGCTTGAAATCATCAATTACCTGAAAAGGAAAAATACCGCAGAAGCCATTCTCAAAAGATGTAAGGTGATGTTTTGCGTCGATTTTAATGAAATCGGCAGGGCAGATGAGATGGAAAAAACGATCGCTGCCTTTCAGGGTACGAAAATTCTGGTGGACCATCATCCCGATCCGACCCCCTTTTGTGATCTGATGGTTTCAGAGCCTGCCTACAGCTCCTCTGCCGAATTGGTCTATGATTTGGTCGTTGCCCTGGGACTGGAAGGATTTATCTGCCGGAAAGCTGCCGAAGCCCTTTATACCGGGATCATGACCGACACTGGATCCTTCAGCTACAGCACTTCGCGGCCTGAACTCTACCGGGTACTCTCCGCCCTGGTGGCTTTCGGGATCGATACCGCCGCCATTCATTCCCTCGTCTATGATAACTTTTCGGCCGACCGCATGCGGCTGATGGGATTCTGCCTTCAGCAGAAAATGGTGGTATTGCCTGAATTCAGGACCGCTTACATCTTCCTGTCACGCGATGAATTAAAAATGTTTAATTTTGTACCGGGCGATACGGAAGGATTTGTGAATATTCCGCTCTCGATACGCAATATCGTGTTCAGCGCACTGTTTATAGAAAAGGAACATGTGGTCAAAGCTTCCTTTCGCTCAAAAGGTAGTTTCCCGGCCAATGCTTTTGCCGCTTCCCATTTCAACGGCGGCGGCCATCTGAACGCGGCCGGAGGGGATGATAAGGATACCCTGGTGAATGTGGTTGAAAAATTTACGCAACTTTTACCCGCATATTTACATCTATTGGAAAACGCAGATAAGAAGTGAAGATGAAACGAGCATGTAACGGTTTACACAAAAGGGTATTTTTATTGCCTCCATGCGAGTTACATGGGCATGAAGAATCCTCACATGCCTGTCTGCATAACATAACTGAAGAACAGCACATTAATTAACAAATAAACGAATGAAATGACCATGCGCGAATATTTACCAACCGGCATGAAATTGCAAAGCTATTCCTTGCGATCGCTAATAACGGACAATAGCCGCAATAATAACCGTATGGTCAATCCATGTGTTTCAAGGAATGAACCATCACAACATAATAATTACGTATGAAACAAAAGATAATTGCAGGAATCGGGCTGCTGTTCTTTTTTCTGGCACTGATTCTTACCTCGTGTCTTGACCTGGATGATGGCAGGGAGGAGTATACCGCTGAAAGGGAGTTGGAACTGCTGCGGGTGCGTCTTGAAGGTTATGTTGATCAGGGACTGGACGTTGATACGACTGACCTGGGTGTGTACTACGTGCGGCTGGTCGAGGGAAGCGGAGAATTTCCAAAAGAGGGGGATACCATTTCGGTGAAATATGCCGGATACCTGATGAATGGTTCTGTCTTCAGCCACTCTTTTGACTTTTTGCCCGATTCGGCCTGGACCTATGCCATCGGCGAAAGAGAAAATATCCCGGGATGGGAGGAAATGATGCTGTTGATGAACAAGGGATGTAAAATGGAGTTTGTGGTTCCCTCCAACCTGGCATATGGTGATAACTGGAATGGTTTTATTCCTCCCTATTCTTCACTGATTTTTGTGGCCATTATGAACGATGTAAAGCTAAAAGCAAAATGATATGAGAAAATCCCGGATTCTTATGTATTTCCTGTTTCCCATTCTGGCTGCCGGACTTTTTTCCTGCGGTGATGATGACGATTACGCGAAACTTCGGGAAAAGGAACTTGAAAAACTGGCCAAATACATCAGAGATAACAACATAACGGTGACACCCACCAAGACAGGCCTTTATTACATCGAAACCAAACAAGGTAGCGGAGACACGGTAAAGGTATACGATAAAGTTCATGTGTACTATCGGACCTGGTTGATCGACAGTACCCTGATTGATTCTAACATCGATTCGTTAGGGCGTTGTTACGAACCCCTCGCTTTTACCGTTGTTCCCATCGGAGCTTCCGGTTCGGGTGTGGTTGACGGACTCAACGAAGGAGTACAATATATGCAAAAGGGGACGGTGGCCACCCTCATTATTCCATCGGAACTTGCTTATGGTTCCAATTCCGGTGCGACTACCGGAATCCCCATGTTTTCAACCCTCTTGATGGAAGTCAGGGTAGATAATATTTTCAAAAACACCACGGAGAATTGAGGCGGGATCGTTGTCAAGGCTCCTGACCGCAGGGAGGGACTAGTACAGCCTTGCCATGAGCCAGCTATTCAGTTACATCACCGAACAGTGGGTCAGTTTGACCGGAATATCCAGCGTGTCAGGCGATCCCTTCCGGTCTGTCGTGCAGGTTGTTGTACCCGGGAGTAGCGGCAACAATAAGAGAGGCAAAAGAAGGGTTCTTGTGTTCAATGGTCTGTAATTTACATGAACCGGCTGTTTCCCGGAATGCCGGCTATCCGGCGATGAACTGATTTACTGTATTGCAGTCAGGCTGTCTAACATCCTTTTCATGGAGGTGCGTTTGTCAGGGGCTATGTCTGCGATATTGAAATGTTCACTTGAATCTTCCCGGAGGTTGTAAAGTTGCATGAGGGTGTCGTGTCCCAGTTCGATGCAGGTGTTCCGGTTGTATTTGGCTCCTTTGGAGGGTGCGATAAATTTGAAACCGTCCGCAATCAGGGTCAGCGTGCCGGTCGACTGTCCGATCACAAACGATCTCCCCTGGCTGGTCGTTCCCAGCCAGGTGCCGAGGGCATCACGGCTGTCGGGTGCCGCACCTGCCGGCGCCTGCTGTCCGGTCAGGGTGGCCAGGGTGGCGAACAGGTCGATCTGGCTCACCAGCGCATCCGAAACGCCTTGTTTTACTTTGCCCGGCCAACGGACCACAAAGGGAATCCGGGTGCCGGCCTCAAAAGCGCTGTATTTCCCTCCCCGCAGGCCTCCCGAGGGGTTGTGGTCACCCAGGAGTTCCACCGCCTGGTCAAGATAGCCATCGTCGACCACCGGACCGTTGTCGCTCGAGAGGATCACCAGCGTGTTTTCCGTAAGCCCGAGACTATCGAGGGTAGCCAGGATCCGGCCTACCGACCAGTCGAATTCGGCAATGGCATCACCACGGGGGCCCATTCCGGTCGCCCCTGCAAACCGGGGATGAGGAACCCTGGGAACATGAATATCCTGGGTGCCGAAATAGAGGAAGAACGGCTTGCCTGTAGTGGCCGGATTGTTTGTCCTGATAAAGTTGACTGCCTTTTGCGTGATGGAATCGGCGATATTTTCATCGATCCATCGGGCTGAATTTCCTCCCCGCATATAGCCGATGCGGCTGATTCCGTTGACGATGGCCTGGTCGTGCCCGTGGCTCGGGTGAACTTTCAGCAGGTGGGGATGGGTACTGCCCAGGGGTTCTCCTTCAAAAGGGGTGGTATAGCTGACTTCCAACGGATCGGATGGATCGAGATTTACTACCCTCTGGTTTTCGATGAAAACACACGGCGTGCGGTCGCCTGTGGCCGCCATAATATAAGAGTAGGTAAACCCGATATCGGCCGGACCGGGTGTGATCAGCCCGTTCCACTCCTGGGAATTGAATTCTCCTTCTCCCAGGCCAAGATGCCATTTGCCCACCACCGCGGTGTGATAACCTGCATCGCGCATCAGGCTTGCTGCGGTATATTGCTCCTTGCGGATGATCATCGGGGCATCACCCCGTGCGATACCGGTATCATTTCTTCGCCAGGGATACTGCCCGGTTAGTAAACCATAACGCGACGGCGTGGAGGTAGCTGCACAGGCATAAGCGTTGGTAAAGCGAACCCCTTCGTGCGCCAGCCTGTCGGTATTGGGTGTTTTAACCGCCTTAGCCCCATAACATCCCAAATCACCATACCCGATATCATCGGCATAAATAATCACCACATTCGGCTTATCAGGAACTTCCCCCGCTTTATCGGGTGCACAGGAGGCAGTGGCAGCCAAAAAAGCTGTTCCCAGAAACAATCTGTTCATTTCCTTGCGATGGGCTTTGAAACCTTTCTTTTCCATGATCGTTGTCAGAAATTATATTCTTTAGAGGGAGTTCTCGCTTCATTCATAATCTTCAGGAGCTCTTCTACCACCCCCGGATGTGTTGGGGCTACATTCTCCGATTCACCGGGATCCATCGAAAGATCATACAACTCGGTAGTGACCTTTTCAGGATTGAGAACGTGGTAGCGGACCATCTTCCAGTTGTTGCGCCTCACAGCCTGCCTTCCCTCCAATTCATGGAACTCCCAGTAAAGGTAATCGTGTTTTTCCTGTACTCCTTTTCCAAGGAGGGTAGGGGCAAACGAGATCCCGTCAATTCCGGGGGGAGGCGTAATTCCGGTGAGTTCGGCAAGGGTGGGCATTACATCCCAGAAAGCTGACAGATGGCTGGTGGTGGTTCCTCCTTTTATTTTTCCCGGCCACCGGGCAATCATGGGAACCCTGATCCCCCCTTCGTAAAGGTCACGTTTGTAACCCCGCAGGGGCCCGTTGCTGTCAAAAAAGTCAGGGTCGGCACCTCCTTCGTTGTGGGGCCCATTGTCGGAAGTGAAAATGATCAGTGTATTCTTCTCCAGCCCCAGTTCTTTCAATTTATCGACAATTTCCCCTACCTGCCGGTCTAAAAGGGTCACCATGGCGGCAAAGGCTGCATGGGCCTCCGGCTGGCTGCCATATCCCCCTTTCCTGAAAGCGGGGTCTCCTGCTTCTGAACCTTTAAAGGATTTCTCGGGGAGAAGTTTTCCCCGGAATTCCTTCAAGTATTCATCGGGGAGGAGCAGTTCGGCATGGGGGATCACGTTGGGGTAAAAAAGGAAGAAAGGTTTGTCCCGGTTTTTCTCAATGAACTGGAGTGCCCGGTCGTGGATCAGTTCCGGAGCATACACTTCCAGCCTGTTGTCCCTGTTTTCTTCCAGAATCACCTTCCTGTCATTGTCCCAGAGATGGCCGGGATAATAGTTGTGGGCCATCCGCTGGCAATTGTATCCGTAAAATTCGTCAATACCCTGCCTGAGCGGATCGCCTTCCGAACCGGGGTACCCCAGGCCCCATTTCCCAAAGGCCCCAGTGACATACCCTGCCGCCCTGAGCATTTCCGGTAATGTGAATGCTGAATCGGGCAGGGGCCATTGTCCTTCGGGTTTCCACTCCTTGTTTCCGCGGACCGGCGTGTGGCCGGTTGTCTGTCCGGTCATCAGCGAAGACCTCGACGGGGCTGAAACTGTGCATCCGGAATAATGCTGGGTGAACCTTATTCCTTCACTGGCCAAACGGTCGATATGAGGGGTCTGAAACAATTTTTGGCCGTAACAACTCAGGTCTCCGTAGCCCAGGTCGTCGGCCAGAATATAGATGATATTGGGTTGCTGTTTGTTTCCCCTTGAAGCCTGACCCTGGCGGCCGCAACTTGTGGTTACGGTCGCCAGGGCAACTGTGGCCAGAGCCGGAAAAGCCCACAGAGATGCTTTCATATATTAACAGATTTGTACTAAAGATAGCGTTTTTCCTGTTTTGTGCAAAAGACACCCAAAATTATGATGAGCTTATTATTTCAATGATTTTTTTCTGGAGTGGATTTGTAGCTTCCTTAAAAGTGGACCCAGCCACTTTAGAATTGGGCAATTACAGTACAGAGTTCAGGTTACATACGCTATTTTAAAATTTCATCAGCAATATCTTCCCAGGAATAATATTGGAATGTTTTATCATCTGACCTCGCAACGAACAGCCCTTTAGGGAATACTGGTAAAGGAGTGCTTGTTACATCATTCCCATTACTAAAAAGAGTGGCTGCTTTAATTTAACTAAAAAATCCACCGTTTTTGACGGTGGTGGTTTAATATGAGCTCCCAAATGTCTGTTCAGCGAAAAAGTGGTTAGAAAGTGAGGGAGGGTGATACATCCAGGCAAAATGTTTCAGTTATGTTTCAGTAACACAATGAAATAAGATCAATAATCTTCTGAAAGATAGTTGATAGCAAAAGTAATTAAGTACCCTGGACGGGGATCGAACCCATAACCTACGGCTTAGAAGGCCGTTGCTCTATCCAATTGAGCTACCAGGGCATCCTTTTTTAGCGGTGCAAATATAATGAATATCCCGGTCGGTCTGCCTGGCAGCACAAATTACCCTGTAGGAAATTTTCATGCATCGGGTCACGCTTTAATCCTGACCCCAACTTCAACTTCAAACTGTCCGGCCATGTGCACTGCTGAAGCTACAACTTCACGGGGAATGGAAAGCTCCTGACCTCAGCCTCGACCTTGACTTAGTCTCAACCTTGACTTAGCCTCTGCCTCAACCTGCCTCGATTTTGCCCTTAATCTCAGCCTCAACCTACAGCAGGTGTATCCCGTTGTTCCGGCAGCGGATAATCATCTCTTCCGGCCAGATGCTGGACTGAATCTCGCCGATATGGGCTTTCCGGAGGAAAAACATGCAAAGCCGCGATTGGCCGATCCCTCCGCCAATGGTAGGAGGCAGTTTCCCGTTGAGAAGCAGTTGGTGCCAGTACAGACGTCTGCGTTCTTCCATTTTGCGTATTCTTAGCTGCTCAGTGAGTGTATCCCTATCCACCCTGATCCCCATGGAGGATATTTCAAAGGAACGATTCAGTACCTTATTCCAAAAAATGATATCTCCGTTCAACCCTTTGTGCCCCTGGGTGGTGGCAGTTGTCCAGTCGTCGTAATCAGGCGCTCTGCCGTCATGGATCTCCCCGTTGGGCATTACCCCGCCGATGCCTATGATGAAAACGGCTCCATAGGTCCGTGCAATCTCCGTCTCGCGTTCCCGTGGCGACAGGGCAGGGTAGCGTAGAGCCAGGTCCTCGGCGTGAAAAAAATGAATTTCCTCAGGCAAAACAGGCATAATTTCAGGATAATAAGCCTGCACCAGGTTTTCGGTACGCACGATAGCCGAATAAATCTGCCTGACTGTCTTTTTCAGAAACTCCAGGTTCCGCTCTTCTGCATCGATTACCCTTTCCCAGTCCCACTGGTCTACATACAGTGAGTGAATGTTGGTCAACTCTTCATCGGGCCTGATGGCATTCATGTCGGTGTAAATGCCATATCCGGCAGGCAATCCCATGTTGGCAAGCGCCATTCTTTTCCATTTGGCAAGGGACTGAACGATCTCAGCCCCTTCATCCTGCATCTCCCTGATGGGGAAGGTAACCGGTCGTTCAATTCCATTCAGGTCATCGTTGATTCCCGTTCCCTTTCTGACAAATAAGGGAGCAGTCACCCTGCGCAACCGCAGTGCGGATGCCAGGTTGATCTGGAAAAAATCTTTCACCAGTTTAATGGCTTGCTCGGTCTGGGCCACATCCAGGATGGACCGGTAATCGGGAGGAATGGTCAGCTGCATATAGATAGTTATTGTATTTGTTTGCAAATATATCTAAATTGTAACAAAACGACATAAAAAATATTTAAAGGTTTCTAAATGTTAAAATATATAGCATAAATTGGGATTTATGATCAGGTCTGATTCTTTGCCGCCAGGTCTGAATCTTTATTTCCTGTTTTGATTTTTAATACCGGTTTGATGTTGCTCACAGGGTGACGGAAAGGCCGTCATAAGCCAAAAAGACATTTCCGGGGAGGGTCTTCTCCACATCAAGGTGTTTTCCCAGCGAATGACTCAGATGGGTCAGGTAACTGTACCGGGGACTGATTTCTTCGATAAGTCGCAGGGCTTCTTCCAGGTTGAAATGAGAGATATGTTTTTCATGCCGCAGGGCGTTGACAACCAGCATGCGGGTTCCCCTGATCTTTTTCATTTCCTTTTCGGGAATGGCATTCACATCGGTCAGGTAGGTCAGGTCACCGGTTCTGAATCCCAGTACCGGCAGTTTGTGATGGAAACATCGGATGGGGGTGAATTCCGCATTCCCGATCCTGAAAGGAAGGTCCGATACATCGTGAAGCTCCATCTGAGGGATTCCGGGGTATCTCCATCGGGCGAAGACATAGTGAAAGATCCTCCGGATTGCAGTATGGACACGTCTTTCGGCATAGATATCGGCAGGTCGCTTCTGTATCCAGTTAAAAGCCCTGATGTCATCAAGACCGAAAATATGGTCCACATGTTCGTGGGTGAGGAGGATTGCCCTGAGGTTTTCTACGTGATGGGTAAGCATCTGTTGCCTGAAATCAGGACCTGCATCGATCAGGAAATTATCACCATGAAGGGTGATCAGGGCAGAAGTGCGCAGCCTTTTGTCACGCGGATCATCAGACCGGCACACTGGACAGTGGCATCCGATGAGGGGGACGCCCTGTGATGTGCCGGTGCCCAGGAAAGTGAGCCTGTTTTCTGCCCTTGGATCCATTTCGGTTTGAAAATTGGTCAAAATTACAAAATTGGAGGAAATATCTACCTTTGGTGAAAATTTGGATCATGGCCCGACTTTTTCTGATTCCGAACCTGCTCGGGGATTCCCCATGGCAGCAGGTGATTCCTTCTTTCAATGCCGGAGTGATTGAAGCTATTTCCTGTTTTATCGTGGAAGATGTTCGCAATGCCCGCAGGTTCCTGAAGAAGATCCATCCGCTGGCAGAACCCGACAAACTCCATTTCTTTGAATTGAATAAACATACGTCGTTTGAAGAGAAAAAGAGTTTTCTCGCTCCTCTTCTCCGGGGGCATGATACCGGTCTCCTCTCCGAAGCGGGATGCCCCGGGATTGCCGACCCGGGAGCCGAAATCGTCAGGATGGCGCACGAATCCGGCATCAGGGTGGTCCCCCTGGTAGGCCCGTCATCCATCCTGCTGGCCCTGATGGCTTCGGGCCTGAACGGACAGGATTTCGCCTTTAACGGATATCTCCCCGTGAAACAGGCCGACAGGGTGAGAACGATCAGACAACTGGAGAGGAATGCTCTTTCCCTGGGCCAAACCCAGATTTTTATTGAAACTCCCTATCGGAACAATCAGTTGATTGCAGATCTTCTCCGGACATGCCAACCGGAAACGTATCTCTGTATTGCTGCCAACCTGACCCTGGAAAACGAAACTATTTTGACAAACAGGGTCTCTTTTTGGAAAAAAAATGTACCTTTTATGGAAAAAATACCTGTGGTTTTTCTCCTCGGAGGATCGGCATTTCCTGAAAACTGATGAAGGTTTCTTTGGCCAAGAGCGACTCCCTGCACTTCAGCGGAGGAAGCCATGCGGAAGGAAAAGGAGATCATTATTCCCGAAACGGTTTCATCACCCTGATGGGGCATAATCCGGTGAACGATAAAATAAAAAAGGAAGGCTACTGCCATCCTTTTCTAAACCTAACCAAACCTTTTCTATGAAAAAATTACACTTTTGTCTGTCCGTCACAAAGGTAATTTGCGATTTCGTTAATGGCTGATAAGCAAAGTTAAAGTATGTTAACCCTTTTGATGATTTTTAAAGCTAAAATCGTTCGATTGTAAAAAAATCGATTATTTTAGCGACCCTGTTTAGAATATGGATAATCCTAATACAATTTCATTAAAATTCTATTTATGACAAAGTACGTTTACACGTTCGGCGCAGGTAAGGCCGAAGGGAAAGCCGACATGAAGGAGTTGTTGGGCGGTAAGGGCGCCAACCTTGCCGAGATGAATCTGATCGGTGTTCCGGTTCCTCCCGGATTCACCATTACCACCGAAGTATGTACCCTTTATAATGAAAAAGGTCAGCAACATGCTTTCGATCTGATCAAGGAGGAAGTTGTGGCTGCAGTGAAGCAAATTGAAGCTCTTACAGGAACGGTTTGGGGTGATAAAGATAATCCTTGTCTGGTTTCTGTCCGGTCGGGTGCCCGCGCTTCCATGCCGGGAATGATGGATACTGTACTCAACCTGGGTATGAACGATGATGCAGTTCAGGGAATTGCCAGGAAATCGGGCAACGAACGCTTCGCCTGGGATTCATACCGTAGGTTTGTGCAAATGTTCGGCGATGTGGTGCTCGACATGAAACCCCACTCCAAGGAGGCCATCGACCCCTTTGAGGAGATCATCGAAGGCCTCAAGGCTGAAAAGGGAATCCACCTCGATACCGAATTCACCACCGACGACCTCAAAGAGTTAGTCACCCGTTTCAAAACGGCAGTTTACAATGTTACCGGCCGCACCTTCCCGACCGATCCGTGGGAACAGCTCTGGGGCTCCGTGGCTGCTGTCTTTAACAGTTGGAACAACGACCGGGCCATTTTCTACCGCCGCCTGAACCAGATCCCCGACGAGTGGGGTACCGCTGTTAACGTGCAGGCCATGGTCTTCGGAAATATGGGCCAGACTTCCGGAACCGGCGTTGCCTTTACCCGTGATGCCGGGACCGGTGAGAACCTCTTCAACGGTGAATACCTCATTAACGCCCAGGGTGAAGATGTGGTGGCCGGAATCCGCACTCCCCAGCAGATCACCCTCGAAGGGTCGAAGCGGTGGGCAGAACTGGCTGGTGTCAGCGAGGAGGAGCGCAAAAATAAATACCCCTCCCTTGAAGAGGCCATGCCCGCAATCTACCTCCAGCTTCATGAAACCCAGCGGAAACTGGAAAATCATTACCGTGATATGCAGGACCTGGAGTTTACCATCCAGGAAGGCAAGCTCTGGCTGCTCCAGACCCGCAACGGGAAACGCACTGGCTCAGCCATGGTAAAGATCGCCATGGATATGCTCCGCGAAGGCAAAATCGACGAGAAAACTGCCCTGCTCCGCATCGAGGCTGGCAAACTCGACGAACTGCTTCACCCGGTCTTCGACCGCGATGAACTGAAAAGGACCAAATCAGTAGCCAAAGGTTTGCCCGCCTCTCCGGGTGCCGCTACCGGACAGATTGTTTTCTTCGCCGATGAAGCTGCCAAATATCCTGCTTCTATTCTTGTCCGCCAGGAAACCTCGCCCGAAGATCTCGAAGGAATGCACCTTGCGAAGGGTATTCTCACCGCCCGCGGAGGGATGACCTCCCATGCTGCCGTGGTGGCCCGCGGAATGGGCAAATGTTGCGTCTCCGGCGCCGGCGCTCTTCAGATCAATTACAAAACCCGCACGATGAATGTAGGCGCCAAGGTTTTCAACGAAGGGGACTGGATCTCCCTCAACGGCTCCACCGGGGAAGTATACGAAGGCAAGGTGAAAACCATGGATCCCGAATTGAGCGGTGACTTTGCCACCGTTATGGAACTGGCCGACAAGTTCACCCGCATGAAGGTACGCACCAATGCCGACACCCCCAAAGATGCCCTGATCGCACGCAAATTCGGCGCCCAGGGGATCGGCCTCACCCGCACCGAGCACATGTTCTTCGAAGGGGAACGCATCAAGGCGATGCGCGAGATGATCCTCTCCAATGACGAAGCCGACCGCCGCAAAGCCCTTGCCAAGTTGCTTCCTTACCAGCGTGCCGACTTCGAAGGGATCCTCGCCGCCATGGAAGGCTTCGGGGTAACCATCCGCCTTCTTGATCCGCCGCTCCACGAATTCGTGCCTCACGAAGAAGCCCAGCAGGTGGAACTGGCCAAAGATATGGGGATCTCCCTTGAAGAGATCAAATACAAGGTGGAATCCCTCCACGAATTCAACCCGATGCTGGGTCACCGCGGCTGCCGCCTGGGGATCACCTATCCCGAGATCACCGAGATGCAGGCCCGCGCCATCATCGAAGCTGCCGTCAATCTGAAGATGAAAGGCGTTAACGTCCTTCCGGAAATCATGGTCCCCCTGATCGGCACCGTCAAGGAATTGGAACTCCAGGTGAATATCATCAAGGAGACCGCAGAGAAGGTGTTCGCCGAGAAGGGCGCCCGCGTCGACTTCCTCACGGGAACGATGATTGAGGTACCCCGCGCTGCCCTCACCGCCGACAAGGTTGCCGAAGTGGCTGAATTCTTCTCCTTCGGAACCAATGACCTTACCCAGATGACTTTCGGATACTCCCGCGACGATGCCGGCAAGTTCCTGGATGTCTACCTCAAAACCGGCGTTCTCAAAAATGATCCGTTCCAGATCCTCGACCGTGAAGGCGTTGGACAACTGGTCCGTATGGGCGTTGAAAAAGGCCGTAGTGTCGATCCGAAACTGAAGGTGGGGATCTGCGGTGAACATGGCGGAGAACCTTCCTCTGTTGAATTCTGCGACATGGTCGGCATGGACTACGTGAGCTGCTCACCTTTCCGGGTGCCGATTGCGCGGGTAGCCGCCGCTCAGGCAAATGCCAAAGCAACGAAGTAATTCCTAACCTGACAGAAAACATTTCTGCCTTAAGGATGATAACAAAAGAGCCGGCCCATCGCCGGCTCTTTTGTTATCATTCATGCGAATCTGCACTTTTTGAAGTCTTCCTTCCTTTTTCTTGTTTAAAGTAAAAAATTCACCTCTGACAATTCCTTCCCGATTTGTTGAACACCTTTAAGAATTCTTTTCCTTTGATTGATGGAAGGTTTCTTTATCCCATGGATGTATTGCGACAACAAACTCTGATTCATGCCAATACGTTCCGAAAGCGCTTTTACATTGAGCACTTTATAAAACTCAAAAAAGCTTTTCAAATCGTAGGTGAAATTTAATTCTTCTTTATTGAAAAGATAACCCTTATCTTCGAAAGATAGATTTACAGCATCTAAAATCATTTCGCTTAATTCTTCCAGGGTTTCACCTTGAGTGTTGATTGAAACATCATCCACAAGGGCATGAGCACTAAACCCTGTATCTTCCTTGGTGACAACTATGGTAATTTTCGGCCTTTTCATCTTTTCTTGATGTCAATTTCAGCATTTTTCAATATGGACTTTAATATCCCTTTTTTTACCTCTTCACTCGAATGATTAGGAACAGAAATCTGGTTTTTTTTGAAGAGTGTCTCATAATAATATGGCTACCTGATTGTTTTATTTCATACCAACCGTCCTTCTTTAAAATCCTCAGCAATTCACTGAATATCAAACTGCAAAAGTAATAAATAATTTACTTTAACTTGTGTGATGTCCATCATTTTTTGCCGAAGAGCGCCAGGAAGTTCCGCCAGAGCTCCTCGATGTGGTTGTAGTTCTCCTTGTAACTGACACCCAGTCCCTGCGTATAGGGCGCCGTTTCGTAGATGAGGTTGTTGTTCGATTTGTTGTAGGCTTTCAACTGGAGCTTCCCATTGCGCGTAAGCTTTACGTTGATCTCAAAATCGCCCACCAGTTCGCTGTTGTTCATAGTTCGGGGATTGGGGTTGTTGCCGATGTTGCCGTTAATGCTCACGCGGTCGTTGAAGATCTGGGTGCTCAGCGCCAGTTCGATCTCATCGCCGGTGATCTGGTTTCCCGGATGGTAGTTGAAGCCGATGTCCAGATCCTTGTATATCTGTGACAGCCAGTTGCTTAACTGGTTTGAAAAGAGATCACTGGCGGTATTCCCGATGAGGGAGGAAGTGCTGGTTTCATAACTCCCCCTTACATATTCCGGGGTGTAGAATTTCCCGAGAACAAGCAGAGAGAGCATCTGGCGATTGAGATCTTCCTGGGTTGAAAAGAATTGTTGCATTTCATCCCGAAGCCGGTTTTCGAGGTCGGGAAATTCAATGTCAAAATCAATGTCAGGATTGATAAGCTCGCCCGAGAGCTTAATAATACATTCTACGGGAACACGCAGTGATGCGTTGACATTCTCGATGGATCCGACCAAAAGCTCGTAAAGGGAGGCTTTTAACTTGTAAACGGCATTCAGTTCGAGGACGGCATCATAAGGACTCCCTGACCAGGCAACGGAACCCCCCGGCTCAACACTGAAACGCTTGTTGATAACATTCTGCACCGTAAAGTGGTAATCTCCTTCTTCCAGTACATAATTTCCCGACAGATAGATGTTCCCCTGTTTGTCCATCTCGAAACGGAGAGTCCCTTCTCCCTGTGCCCTGATCATATCACTGATCTGGGTGTTGTAAACCATCTGTAACCTGGCGTCAGGGGTGGCATTGATAATCAGATCGATCACCAACCCTCCTTCTTGTTCCCGGCCGGCAGGAACCGGTTTGACAACCGTGTCCTTAACGGCCTCGACAAATCTCACAAAGTCGTATCTCGCCACTTCGGCATCATCTCCAAGGACAATGGTCAGGGCTGTTTCCGGCAGGCTGGTGGCCGATCCCGATAATTTCACATCGTTTCCGTGTCCCGTAATGGCTATGTTCCCCAGGACAATTGCCTTGCCATAAAACCGGTCGTTATGTCTCATGGTAGTGTTCAAAGCTAAAATTTTCGGTGATCTCACAGCCAGATTGTAATCCATGTTTTTGAAATTGTCGTGGCGGATGAAGCCGTTCAGGGTACCCGTGTTTCCCATGAAATCTCTTATTCCGATATTTCTGAACAGCAATCTGTCTCCCGAAAACCGGATGGAGTCGCTGAGGAGGTAACTGACCTGGGTGAAATCAATCGTCAATCCTGCATTGGTACACATCACTGCGCCATCCATCAGAATTTTCCCGGTGTTGCCATGAACCCTGATCCTTCCGGTGCCGTCACCATGGAAATTGGTGAGCGTTTCCTGAATGACCGCACTGAGAATTCCCAGGGATTGGTTGTTGAAGTCAAAAGTGAAATCGATTTCCTGATTTTCAGGTTTGAAGAAACCTTCGGCGAAGGTCCTGATCTGTCCGTTCTTTGAAATTTTCAGTTCGCCCTTGATCAGCCGGGCTTCCCGGTCCCACTTGCTTGCCAGGGTAATATCACCGATCTGTTGCTCCCTGAATTCAAAGCCTGACAGGGAAAGATCCGAATCAAGCCTTCTGCTGTCATAAAAATCAGAAATGGTAAGGTTTCCGTTGATCATACCCCTGATGCCCGTTGGTTTCCCGAAATAACTGCCCAGGTTGAAAAGGTCAATGCGCCGGAAATAAAGGTTCATCTTTTCCTTTTCGTCAGGCGAAATCACCCCGTCGGCGGCGATTTCCTGGAAGTTGTTCCGGAATGAGAAGTCCGACACGGCAATCCTTTTTCCTTTGATATCAACGGAAGCCGGAGAGATCTGCCAGACGGTGTCGGCAATTATGATCCTGGATGGTTCCAGGTGAATGGAGAAAGCAGGAAGGCCGGTGCTGTCAGCTTCATGGATGCACATGGCGGCAACGACCTTGCCGCTGAAAGAGGGGTTCTCGGTGCTGTTCCAAATCAATCTGGAATTAACCCGGTCTTCCGCAGCATCCATCAGGAAGGCCAGGTTGTAAAGACTTAATCCGTTTTTTAACTGGAGTTCCTTAAACCTGATTTCCGAAGTGAGCTGTTCTTCAAAGGGAGAAATGCCCACCGAAATGTTGCGCATGGCGATCTGGTTGTATGAAATGCCGGGAAGTTCACTTTCCAGTTCCAGGGAACTGTTTTTTGAATCAATTCGTCCCGATAGCAGAAAAGGCGTGGTTACCGACAATCCGGGTGAAAAAACGGCGGTGATTTCATCGAGGTTTCTGGCATAGAAATCAAAGGCAAACTGGTTGGTGTTGACGTTTTCAACACGGGGAACTCCCAGGGCGGGCAAATAGCGTGCGAGAACGATCCTGAACGATTCAAGGAGGTTGTTGAAATGATAAGTGCCCACTACAGATAAGTCAAAATAATCGGAGGTGAGGTTAATCTGGCTTATTGTTTCATCCAGGCGGGTGTTGACCGTCAGGTTATCAAAAGCCATCGTATCGTTGTGATTTGAATACTTTCCGTTGAAAACCTGAATGAGTCCTTCCATATTATCGAGGTTGCTTCCCGTGAAATTGGCCGCCATTTCAAACTCCAGATTGCTGGCTGACTGCAGGGTGTCGAGGTGAAGTGCCACCAGATCGGCCTTGTCGAGGTTCATGATGAAATCGAAAGCCGGAACCTTGTCATCCAGGTTGAGCTTTCCCGAGAAGTTGAGCTTCAGTCCGGGATCATCAATTTTTACGTTACCTTCAAATTTTCTGTTGTCGAGATTTCCGTCGAGCAAGATATTTTTGTAAGTATAGTGATTGACGGCCAGACTGGAGACTGCACCATTGAAATTACCGTTTATCCTCTTTCTGGTTTTGTTGTAAAGTCCATCGACCATTCCGTTGAAACTCAGATCTCCCAGGGTTGTGGAATTCAGGAATTCTCCGAGCCTGAATCCTTCGGTTTTCAGGCGCCCCTTGTAGCGGATGTTATTTCCTGAGACCGGAACGAAGGAAATATCGGTTTTTATCAATCCCATCGGGCTGATAAGGGTTCCGTAGGCTACAAAATCGGTAAGGAATCCGGTGAAATTCCCCTGATAGGTGAACGTCCCCGATTCGAGAAGGTCGGCAGGTAAGGAGAGGTAACGGAATTTGGCGCTGTTGGGAAGCCTTATTGAGGACAGGTCGCGGAAATTACTGCTTAGCTGATTGATGTCCAGAAAAATAAAAGGCTCGTGCATGTCTCCGAACAGGTCGATGGACAGATCACATCCGATCATGGTATTGTCTCCTGTCCTGATGACCAGATCCCGTGCCTTGAAATTCTGAAAGTTCCCGGTGAGGAGGCCTGAAATCTCAAGTTCCTGATTCATCCCCCTGAAGGAAGGGACAAAGAGAGCCAGATCCGCCAGGTTCAGCCTGGCTTCGTTCATCTGTAATTCCATCGCCAGCCTCTTCCCTCCGCCTCCCGGCAACTCTTTATGCTCGAAGGTAAATTCAGCTGAATCAACCCTGGAATGGAGGGTTTCAAAAGTGAGATTTTTCAGGGAAAACTTTCCGTCAGTCGAACTGATATCGGCAGTGAGGTTATTCAGATAGAATCCCTGGCTGTCAATCAGGGTGAAAGAAGATACCTTCATCAGGAGAGTATCGGGATACATTTTGAATCCGTCGATCCGCAGGTTTATATCGTCGACTTTGTACTCCGTGTTTCCTTTCTTCCGGTCACGGTAAACGAATTCCGAATTTTTGAGCCGGAAGGTGTTGCATGCGAATTTCCATTCGTTTTGTGAAAGGGTGTCTTTTTCCCGGGTGTTGAGAAGAAAGCTGAAATTGAAAACCCCGTCGCTGTTTTTGCTGATAAAAAAGCGGGAATTGTCAATGGTAAGGCGGCCGATACCAGCAAATTTGTCAGACAGGATGAGGGAGTTCAGTTTGGCCGATATTTTCCCTGCCCAGACCAGGGTGTCTCCCTGCTGATCTTCAATCCATACATCGTGGAGG
Organism: Prolixibacteraceae bacterium UBA1413; assembly: GCA_002304925.1. GTDB lineage: Bacteria > Bacteroidota > Bacteroidia > Bacteroidales > Prolixibacteraceae > UBA1413. The sequence continues at coordinate 37,177 of DBPT01000031.1, read as the reverse complement.
ACGAGTTTATTAAAAAGGGCTATGTCGACACTGCCAAGGTGTATGTCGGCGTCCAGTTTTTTCGAAAGATAGGAAGTAAGCTTGTGGGTAAGGAAAGTCTGGACCCCCTGGGAATGAATGGCCAGGTAAAGGGCCGACAGCAGCAAAAAGAGGAGTGTCAGCGGAACAAGGATGATTTTCCAGCCTTTTTTGATAATTTTGCGTTTTGACAAAAATAAGCAAAAACCTTGCAAATTGAGAGCTGATTCAGGTGAAACAAATATGGTCACGGGTAAATCTTCAACATGTGATGTTTATATCCTGGCGATAGAGTCATCCTGTGATGATACTTCGGCGGCGGTGATCAGGAATGATACCATCCTTTCGAATGTTGTGGCCGGTCAGAAGGTCCATGAAGCCTTTGGGGGGGTGGTTCCTGAACTGGCTTCCCGGGCGCATCAGCAAAACATGATTCCTGTGGTGGATGTGGCTCTGAAGAGGGCGGGTGTTTCCAAAAAACAGCTTTCGGCAGTGGCTTTTACGCGGGGGCCAGGATTGCTGGGTTCCCTCCTTGTGGGAACCTCTTTTGCCAAAGGTTTTGCGTTGGCTCTGGATATTCCGCTTATAGAGGTGAATCACCTTCAGGCACATGTCCTTGCCTTGTTTATCAGGGAGGAAGGCCGGGATCGCAAAACCCCGGGATTCCCGTTTCTCTGTCTGCTCGTATCAGGCGGCAACTCACAGATCATCCTGGTGAAAGACCACCTCCATATGGAGGTGATCGGGCAAACTATCGATGATGCGGCAGGAGAGGCCTTCGACAAGTGCGCCAAAGTGATGGACCTTCCCTATCCCGGAGGTCCTTTTATAGATAAACTGGCCCGGGAAGGGGATCCCGGCCGCTTCACCTTTACAAAACCCCTTATCAAAGGGCTCGCTTACAGTTTCAGCGGACTCAAGACCAATTTTCTCTATTTTTTGCGTGACCGGTTGGAGGAAAATCCTTCTTTTATCGAGGAAAACAAAGCTGATCTGAGTGCCTCACTGCAAAAAACCATCGTGGATATTCTGATGCAAAAGCTTGTCAAGGCGGCCAAACAAACGCGGATACGTGAGATTGCCATTGCCGGCGGGGTATCTGCCAATTCAGGCCTCCGGGAAGCCCTGCACAAGGAGTCCGGCAAACGGAAATGGAATATTTATATTCCGGAATTCGAATATACCATGGACAATGCGGCCATGATCGCCATTGCAGGCTATTACAAATATCTCAGGGGAGATTTCACGTCGCAGCAGGTAGTTCCCTTTGCCAGGACCCACCTCTGACGAATTTGAACCTCATTCCTTACCTCCGTCTCTACCTCCGTTTCAGCCTTCGCCTCAACCTCCATCTCCATCTCCATCTCCATCTCCACCTCCACCTCTACCTCTACCTCCACCTCTACCTCTACCTCTACCTCTTCCTCTTCCTCTGTCTCAACCTCAACCTTATTTTGTGAGCTTCCTGTACCTGAACCGTTTGGGGGTTTCGTCTCCCAGGCGTCGTTTGCGGTTTTCCTCGTATTCCGAGAAGGAGCCCTCGAAAAAGTGGACATGCGCATCTCCTTCGAAAGCAAGGATATGGGTGGCGATCCGGTCGAGGAACCAGCGGTCGTGGCTGATGACCACAGCACAGCCGGCAAAGGCTTCCAGGCCTTCCTCTAAAGCCCGCAACGTGTTGACATCGATGTCGTTGGTGGGTTCGTCGAGGAGCAGCACGTTGCCTTCCGATTTCAAGGCCAGGGCCAGGTGGAGCCGGTTCCGTTCCCCTCCAGAAAGGACACCGCATTTCTTTTCCTGGTCAGACCCCGAAAAATTAAACCTGGCCACATAGGCGCGGGAATTGGCCGGCTTACCCCCCAGCATCATGTTGTCGAGGCCTCCTGAAATTACCTCAAACACCGATTTTTCGGGATCGATGGCCTTGTGGGTCTGGTCGACATAGCTTAGCCTGACGCTCTTCCCGATGCTGATGGTCCCGCTGTCGGCTTCCTCCATCCCCATGATCAGCCTGAAGAGGGTGGTCTTTCCTGCTCCGTTAGGTCCGATCACCCCGATGATACCGTTGGGGGGAAGCGAAAATCCGAGATCCTGGAAGAGGATGCGATCTCCATACCCTTTGGATACCTTTTCCATGTCAATGACCCTGTCGCCCAGTCTGGGGCCGTTGGGGATGTAAATTTCCAGTTTTTCCTCCTTTTGCCTGACATCTTCGTTAAGAAGCCGGTCGTATGCTGAAAGCCGGGCTTTTGACTTGGCCTGGCGGGCCTTGGGCGACATGCGTACCCACTCGAGCTCCCGCTCCAGGGTCTTCCGCCGCTTCGACATCCCCTTTTCCTCCAGTTCCAGCCGTTTTGCTTTTTGCTCCAGCCAGGAGGAGTAGTTCCCTTTCCACGGAATTCCTTGTCCCCGGTCGAGTTCGAGGATCCATCCGGCAACATTGTCGAGAAAATAGCGGTCGTGGGTGATGCAGATCACGGTACCCTTATACTGCTGGAGATGTTGTTCCAGCCAGAGGATGCTCTCGGCATCAAGGTGGTTGGTGGGCTCGTCTAACAGCAGCACATCGGGTTCCTGCAGAAGGAGCCGGCAAAGAGCAACCCGGCGCCTTTCCCCTCCCGAAAGTTCTCTCACGGGCTGGTCATCGGGCGGGCACTGCAGGGCATCCATAGCCCGTTCCAGGCGGGTGTCCAGATTCCATGCATCGTGCTGGTCAATCTTCTCCTGCAAAACAGCCTGCTCTGCCATCAGTTCATCCATCTTCTCCGGATCCTCATACACCTCGGGCAGACCGAATTGCAGGTTGATATCCTCATAGGCCTTCAGAATGTCCACAACCTCCTGCACCCCCTCCTGCACGACTTCTTTGACGGTTTTGCTCCCGTCGAGGAGGGGATCCTGATCCAGCAATCCCACGGTATAACCCGGCGAGAAAACCAACTCCCCGTTGAAGGAGTTGTCCTGCCCGGCAATGATCCGTAACAACGTTGACTTACCGCTTCCGTTCAATCCGATGATGCCGATTTTGGCACCCAGAAAAAAGGAGAGGGAGATGTCTTTAATGACCATCTTGTTGGGAGGGTAAATCTTGCTTACCTTGTACATCGAGAAAATAATCTGCTTGTCGTCAGCCATAGAATTAATATTAAAGTCTTGTTTTCAATTATCGCTTGCCGGTGCCTTCGGCTGATAACCGGTTATTCTGATTTTCTGATTTTCTGATATCCTAATTCTAATTCTAATATCCTTCAAGGATCTCCCGGTATATGGTCAGATTTTCCTGATCAAAGATGGCAAAAATCACCTTCTCCGGCCACTCGTTCTCCGCCAAAAATTTGCGGACTGTCCGGATGGCCACTATGGCGGCCTGCTCCTTGGGGTAGCCATAGATCCCCGTGCTGATATTGGGGAAGGCAATGCTTTTCATCCGGTGGTTCCGGGCGATCTCCAGGCTCGACCGGTAGGCCGAGGCCAGCTTCTCCGCCTCCTTGCCCTGGCCCCCGTTCCACACCGGTCCAACTGCGTGAATGACCCATTTGGCAGGCAACCTGTACCCTTTGGTGAGCCGGGCTTCCCCGGTCGGACACCCATCCAGTTGGCGACACTCCTCCAGCAGTTCCGGACCGGCAGCCCGGTGAATCGCCCCGTCCACCCCTCCGCCTCCCAGCAACGTACTGTTAGCGGCATTCACAATGGCATCCACCTCCAACCGGGTTATGTCCCCGTTATTTATCTCCATCCTTTCCATGATTTCGTTCTTATTATTACGTTAAGTACTCCTCCTGAACCTGAACCTTCGTCTTTGCTTTCCGGAGTTTGCGCCAACGCTGAAGCTATGGCGAAATGTGGTTGGATAAGGCAAGGCAGGCCGAAGGTTTCTTGACCTTAAAATTAACTATTTCTCTTAATTCCACCGCAAAAGCTTTACCTTTGCACAATTTTAATTGATTACCGATGATAGATGACAACAAGGAACTCAAACTGGCTGTCCTGATCGACGCCGAAAATGTTCCGTATCATAATGTTAAATCCATGTTGGAAGAGATTGCCAAGTATGGAGTACCTACTACCAAGCGGATTTACGGTGACTGGACCCGTTCCCAGACCTCGGGATGGAAAGGTGTCCTCCTGGAAAACGCAATCACTCCTATCCAGCAGTACAGTTATACCTCAGGCAAGAATTCGTCAGACTCTGCCATGATCATCGATGCCATGGATATTTTATATTCGGGAAAGGTGGATGGTTTTTGCCTCGTGTCAAGTGACAGTGATTTTACCAGGTTGGCCATTCGGCTCCGGGAATCGGGAATGAGGGTGATTGGCATCGGGGAGAAGAAAACCCCCAACCCGTTTATTACCGCATGTGACAAATTTATTTTCCTGGAAATCCTTAACGCGCCATTTGAAGAAACTCCTGCCGAAGAAGTCAGGAGCGGCACCTTTATGCCGGTTCAAAAGTCGCTCCAGAGTGTCGATAAAGAGACGATCAACCTCATATCGTCCACCATTAATGACCTTGCTGACGAGGATGGATGGGCATTTTTGGGTGATGTGGGCAGTTTGATCAACAAGAAAAAACCTGAATTCGATCCCCGTAACTACGGATTCGGCAAGTTAACCCCCATGCTGAAGGCTTTGAACAAGAACTTTGAAATTGATGAACGGAAGACTGAAAAGGCCAATATCAAGCTGGTCTATATCCGGATCAGAAAGGTAATTCCGGAATCGCCTGCAGCTTTAAGGAAACCTGTTCCCCAGAGCAGCGCCGGACAGAAATCTGCCTCGCGGAAACAGTCAGGGGCAGGTAAGTCAGGGGCAAAACCGGCTGCCTCAAAACCTACGGAAACCCGGCCGGCCGATCCCCAGAAAAAATAGGTCATCGCATGGTTTCAGTTGAAAAGATATCGCTGCATTTTGGGGGATTTGAGTTATTCAGGGAGATCAGTTTTCTGATCAATTCCCGTGACAGGATTGGCCTTACCGGTAAGAACGGGGCGGGGAAGACCACCTTGTTAAAGATCATTGCCGGAATTGACCAGCCCTCTTCGGGCAAAGTATCACTTCCCAAGGAGCTTACGATCGGGTATCTGCCCCAGCAGATGGCGGTTACCGACACCCATACCGTCTGGGAGGAAGCAAAACTGGCATTTGCTCCGTTGCTGGCGCTGAAGGAGGAGATTGAGGCGCTAAATCACGACATATTGGTAAGAAGGGATTTTCACAGCGAAACCTACCTCCGGTTACTGGAAGTCGTCCATGAAAAGAGTGACCTTTACCGGATCCTGGGGGGTGACAACTATGAGGCTGAACTGGAACAGACCCTTATCGGACTGGGATTTGAACGGAGCGATTTCGGGAGGAAAACCGCAGAATTCAGTGGCGGGTGGAGGATGCGGATTGAATTGGCGAAGCTGTTGCTCCGTAAACCTGATCTCTTTTTACTGGATGAGCCCACCAACCATCTGGACATCGAATCGATCCAGTGGCTTGAAGATTTTCTGAGGAATTACAGGGGTGCGGTGGTACTGGTTTCTCATGACCGGGCATTTTTGGATAATGTGACCACCCGGACCATTGAAATTTCACTGGGGCGCATTTCAGACCAGAAAATGAACTACTCTTCTTTTGTGAAATGGAAGGGGGAGCAGCGCGAACAGCAACTGGCTGCCTATCGCAACCAGCAGAAAATGATTGAGGAAACCGAAAGGTTTATCGAGCGTTTCAGATACAAGGCCACCAAGGCAGTGCAGGTTCAGTCGCGCATAAAAGCCCTCGACCGTATCGACCGGCTTGAAATTGAACCTGAAGATGATGCCTTCCTGAATATCCGGTTTGCACCGGCACCCCGTTCCGGACAGGTGGTGACAGAATGCCGTTCAGTTTCAAAAAGTTACGGGTCTCTGAAGGTCCTCGAACACATTGACCTGACCATCGAAAGGGGAAACAAGGTGGCATTTGTCGGGCGGAACGGAGAAGGGAAGACCACCCTGGCCCGGATCATCATGGGTGAAATCGGGTACACCGGTTCGGTGAAGACCGGGCACAATGTAAAAACCGGTTATTTTGCCCAGAACCAGGCTGACCTTTTGGATCAGAACCTGACGGTTCTGGAAACCATTGACCGGGTTGCTGTCGGGGAGATCCGCACGAAAATCCGTGACCTGCTGGGAGCCTTTCTCTTTTCGGGGGAGGATGTGGATAAAAAGGTGAGTGTTTTGTCAGGGGGAGAACGGTCCCGGCTGGCAATGATCCGTCTCTTGTTGGAACCAGTGAACTTTCTGGTTCTGGATGAACCTACCAACCACCTCGATATGCGTTCCAAAGAGCTGCTTAAAAAAGCGCTCATTGCTTTCGATGGCACCATTCTGGTGGTTTCCCATGACAGGGAATTCCTGGATGGCCTTGTCGATTGCGTTTATGAGTTCCGGGACAAAAAGATCAGGCAGCATTTGGGAGGGATATACGATTTCCTTAGGAAGAAAAAGCTGGACTCCCTGCGTCAGCTGGAAGCCAGGGCGACTCCAACCGCCGGACAGGGAGCGGCCGAAAGCCTGAAATCCACGGGAGAAGAGGGGGAACCGGGAATTTCTTTTGAGGAAAAGAAAAACATCAACCGTTCCATTTCACGGATTGAGAGGAGCATTGCGGCCCGGGAAGAGTCTATTGCCAGCCTGGAAAAGGAATTGGCGGCCATGGATCTCCTGCTATCCGGTTCCTCAGGGATCACCCCGGCCGACGTATTTGAAAAATATGAGGCAAAAAGGGAAGAATTGGCCGATGCGTTCAGGGAATGGGAAAGAGAACATGAAGAACTGGAGATATGGAAAGCAAAAAAGCGGTGGTAAGGCGTGACGATTTTATTTTCGGTACCCGTGCGGTCATGGAGGCCATCCGTGCCGGCAGGCCGATTGACAAGGTGTTGATCAGGAATGGCCTGTCGAACGAGTTGTTCGGAGAACTCTACGGTCTGATCAGGGAGAATGGGGTGGCGTTTCAGTATGTTCCGGCAGAAAAAATGGATCGGATCACCCGCAAGAATCATCAGGGAGTTATCGCTCTGTTGTCAGTGGTGGAATTTCACCGGCTGGAAGATCTGCTTCCCGGAATTTACGAGCGGGGGGAGGATCCGCTGATCCTGGTACTTGACCAGGTCACCGATGTGCGCAATTTCGGGGCGATCGTCCGTTCGGCTGAATGCGCGGGTGTCCATGCCGTGATCATCCCTGAAAAAGGAGCGGCACGGGTAAACGAAGATGCCATGAAGACCTCCGCCGGAGCCTTGAACCTGGTTCCGGTATGCAGGGTCAGCAACCCCGGCAAGGCCGTGGACTTTCTCCGTCAGTCAGGGGTCAGGGTGGTGGCTGCCACCGAAAAGGGGGGTAATCTATACACTGCCGCTGTCATGGCAGGCCCTTTGGCCATTATCGTTGGCTCTGAAGAACATGGCATTTCCCCGATTCTTCTGCAAAAAGCGGATGAGCTGGTTAAAATACCCCTCTTCGGAAAAATAGGTTCCCTGAACGTGTCAGTGGCAGCTTCCTTGATGCTCTTCGAAGCCGTCAGGCAAAGGAATGCCTCTTAAGAATAAACGGGTAAGGTGCGACGGAAAGTCTCTTCCAGGGAAATGATGGTTTCGGTGCTCGAAATCCCCGGAATCTTCTGAATCTGCTCGCTGAGAAGACTTTTCAGATGCTCGTTGTCCTTGGCATATACCTTGATGAAAATCCCGTACTGTCCCGTAGTGTAATGACATTCCACCACTTCCTGGATCTCCTTCAGCTTTTCAGTCACATCGGTATAAATCCCTCCCTTTTCCAGGAAAATCCCAATATACGTGCAGGTACGGTAATCGATCTTTTTCGGATTGACATAATAACCCGAGCCGGTGATCACGCCAAGTTCAATCATACGGTTAACCCGTTGATGCACGGCAGCCCTTGATATGCCAACTTCGCTGGCAACATCCTTGAAAGGGATACGTGCATTCCGGCTGATGATATTAAGAATCTTCAGGTCAGCTTCATCCAGATGGTTCCTTAATGTCATTATCGTTCTGGTTTGGTTAGGTTCTATATTACCGGGACCTGTCTTTTGAACTCCTGTTCCAGTGAAATAAAGGTTTCAGTCCGGGAAATCCCCTCGATGGGCTGAATCTGCTCCTCGATCAGTTTTTTCAGGTGTTTGTTGGTTTTGGTCTGCATCTTGACGAAAATGGCATACTGTCCTGTAATGTAATGACATTCCACAATTTCAGGAATCTTTTCCAGTTCTTCCACCACTTTTTTGTGGAAGGTGGCCTTGTCGAGGTATATTCCCATGTAGGCACAGGTATTGTACCCCATTTTCTGGGGATTGATAATAAATTCGCTTCCTGAAACCACTCCGATGTTGAGAAGACGCTGCACCCTCTGATGTATGGCAGCTCCTGAAACACCGCATTCACGGGCTACTTCCAGAAAAGGAATCCTGGCATTTTTGGTGATCAGCTTAAGAATTTTCTCATCCAACGCATCAATATCAGGAACGATTTCGATAAATTCATTTGTATTCATATACCAGGGTATTATCTCAATGTAACTTTCAGTTTAACTTACAAAGTTATAAATTTAAACAATTTTATAAGAACGAGTGCTTTATAACATAGGAAATGTCAGTTAATGACAGCTGATCGGGCAGATTGCTGTTATTTACTGCCGACCAGGTCATTTCCCGGCATTAGTTGGGAATGCTGGAAGGCAGTACGCATATCATTGCCAGCGGGAGACTGGAAAATCTTAAGCCCGAATTCAGGAATGACGGCAAAGATATGGTCGAAAATATCATTTTGTAATTTTTCGTAACGCGCCCACACTTTTTCTTTGCTGAAGACGTAGATCTCCATGGGCAGACCTTTTTCTGTCGGTTGTAATTGCCTGATAATAAAGGTCATCTTGCTGTTAATCCGGGGATTGCTTTTTAAGTAAAGCTCCAGGTATTTCCTGAAAACCCCGATATTGGTCTGTCTCCGTCCCGTGAGTACATCCTCCTCTCCGATCTGCTTCTTTTTATTGTGCTTCCTGATTTCCTCTTCTTTTTCAGTGATATAATCACGGAGAATATCTGATTTTTTGAATTGTTCCAGCATTTCCCGGGTGCAGAACCGTATGGAATACATATCGATGAAGATGGATCGTTTGATTCGCCTTCCTTCCGATTCCTCCATTCCCTTCCAGTTGATAAAAGATTCTGATACTAGGGCATAGGTGGGGATGGTGGTGATGGTTTTGTCCCAGTTCTGAACCTTGACGGTCGTCAGGGTGATGTCGAGTACGGTTCCGTCGGCACGATGCCCGGGCATTTCAATCCAGTCTCCCAATTTCACCATTTCGTTGGCCGAAAGCTGGATGGAAGCTACAAATCCCAGGATGGTGTCCTTGAAAACCAGCATCAGGACAGCTGCAATGGCTCCCAGTCCGGCAACAAGTACCGAAGGATCCTTGCCGATCAGGATGGCTATCACGATGATGGCGGCAAGGAAAAAAATCACGATCTGGATCAGTTGAATGTATCCTTTGATGGGCCGGTGGTGTGAATAGGGTCTTGTCTCGTAAATATGATTGACGGCATTGAGAATCCTGATGGCGATATATACGAAGGTGAAGACAAAATAGACTTTGACTAATTTCATCAGTAAGGGTCCCAGTGAGAAATAGAAGTCAGCCTGCAACCCGGCGGCTGCTTCAGGAGCCATTTCTGCCAGGGATTTGTCAAGCTGTGGGGTGGCAAAAAAACAACTGTTGTAAAGGATGAAGAGGGGAACCAGATGAGACAAAGCGTTGAAAACCTTGTCTTTAACCATGATATCATCCCATTCGGTCCGGGTCTTCCTGACAATTTTGATGATCCAGTGCTCAAGGATATAACGGGTAATCAGAAAGGAGAGCCAGGCCACAAGGAGGATGGTGGCGATCACTGCCAGGGCGGCCAGAGGTTTTGCCATTCCGGAAGAAAAATCTAACTTCCTGAACAGTTCAAGCAATATTTTGTAAAGGTGGTGTCCCATCCGGAGAATCTTTGAATTATTTTAGCAGCAAAAATAGAAAAATGAAATTGATTTTAAGGTTTATCCTACTCTTTCCTCTTATTTTGGTAAATGGAGTTTCCCGGGCTCAGCTGGATTTTTCCGATTATTTCACCGGGGAAAGGTTCCGGTATGATTTTGTGCTGGCGGGGAATTTTGAAGAATTGCGGGTGTACCCGTTATCGCAAAAGAGGGAGCCGCACTGGGCGGGGTCCAAAAAAAGCCTGGTGGATACCATGGGGTACGGGACCTATCGTTATCGGGTCATGGATGATTCAACCGGGAAAGTGATTTTCAGCAGGGGATTCTGCACGCTGGCCCAGGAGTGGCAGACCACTGCGGAAGCCAAAAGGAGTGAAAAGGCATTTTACCAGGCGCTGTTTTTCCCCTTTCCGAAGCAAAAAGTACGGTTGTCGGTTGATTCCCGGAATTGGCAGGGGGAGTTTGTTCCGGTTTTTGAAACAGTGGTCGATCCCGCCGATTATTTTATCATCAGGGACAAACCTGAGGAATATGAAGTTTTTACGGTTCTGGGGAACGGTCTCCCCGATACCCATGTGGACCTGGTATTCCTGGCTGAGGGGTATACTGCCGGGGAAAAGGAGAAGTTCGTCATGGATGCGGCCCGGATGTGTGAAAACATTATGAATGTCAGCCCTTTCCGGGAGAACCGGGACAAATTCAACATTCAGGCGGTATGGACGCCGTCGCAGGAGGGGGGAACTGATATCCCCGGAGAAAACATTTACAGGAATACCCGTTTCAACTCCACATTTTACACTTTTGATGTTGCCCGTTACCTGACCACCAGTGATATGCGGACGATTTACGATGCGGTTTCCGGCGTTCCCTGGGATCACCTGTTGGTGCTCGTCAATTCGGAGCGTTACGGTGGGGGTGGTTTTTATAATTTTCTCACCGTTTGCACCGCGGGGCATGCTCTTACCCCCAAGGTACTCGTCCATGAACTGGGACACGCATTTGCCGGATTGGGCGATGAATATTACGATTCGGAGGTGGCTTATGAGAATTACTACAATCTGGCCGTTGAACCTTGGGAACCCAACCTGACGACCCTGGTGGATTTCGCCTCCAAATGGAAGCATCTGGTACCTGATTCCATTCCGGTGCCAACGCCACGAACTCCTGAATATCTGACGGTTACCGGTGTTTTTGAGGGAGGCGGCTACCTTTCGAAGGGGATATTCAGCCCCATGCAGAATTGCCGGATGAAAAGCAACGGGCCGGAGGAGTTTTGCTCTGCGTGCAAGAGAGCGATCCTCGCGGCAATAGAATGGCACACCAGGTGATTACCAATCGAGGGTGTACCGTATTCCCAATGCATATCCCCATCCCATCCCCGGGTCGTCACCCATAAAATCATATAACCCACGGACATCAAAGCTTAAAAGAAGAGGAACGGAGAGTTCACTTAAGTTATATTCCACGCCGATCTGGGTGCCCAAGGCAACATTAAAATAATACCCTTTCTTATAATCATTGTACATTCCTATGCTTCCTCCCGGTCCGGCGAACCAGTATAGTCCTCCGTGAATGTTCCGGTACCAGTGATACATACCGGTCGTATAAATCCTTTTGACGTTTTCATTGCCTCTGTATCCCGCATCCAGTTCCATTCTGCTACGCATTCCCAGCTCTTGCTGCATGGAAATTTCCGCACCGCTGACCGAACCATTGCCGCTCAGCCGCAGTCCAAACACCCTGGGGCTGATTTGAGCCTGTAGGGAGTTCATGGTCAACAATAAAAATGCGGCAATAAAAACTCTCTTCATCTGCTTCTCTTTTGTTTTTTTTGACAAGTTACCCTGTGGCATCGAACATTATTACACACTCCATGAGTTGACGTATGGAGTGTGTAATTGCCCGGATTGACTTTCAATAATGAGACCAGCCGGAATTCCGTTTTGGTTTTCCGGCACAGCGCTGTTATTAGTTCCAGGTATACCGGATGCCGAGGGCCACTCCCCATCCCAATCCGGGATTATCGCCCAGGAAGTCCCACATGGGACGCACATCGAGGCTCAGGAGCAAAGGCACTCCATTATCATTGAAATTATACTCAATGCCCACCTGTCCGCCTAATGCAATATTCAGATAACCGTTATTCCCTTTATCGCTGTAAAGGCCAACGCTTCCTCCTGGACCGGCATACCAGTTCAATCCCTGGCTCAGGTTCCAATGCCATTGGTAAATTCCGATAACTGCCAACCGGCTGTAATCCTTCTTCCCGCTGAACCCGAAATCCAGTTCTATCCTGTTGCTGCTTCCCAGGGCTTTCTGGTAAGAAAGTTCTCCCCCGAAATAATTCCCTCCTCCTAACCGAACCCCCAAGGCATGATCGTTGATCTGGGCTTCAGAAATCAAACCGATGACCAAAAATGCAATTACAAAAATTAACTTTTTCATTTTTTAAACTATAAATTTAAAGATTAATAATCACTTCAAAACGCTACCGATATCCCCATACATAACGGATCGAGAAAGCCAGTTCGTCAGGCCAGAAAAGTGACCCTTTGGTGAAGTTCATGGCAGGTTTCCAATCGAGGCTTATATTAAAGGGAAAGCCGCTGAAATTGTAATCCAATCCGAGGATGCCGTCAACTCCGATGGCAGTATATTTTTTGTCAGGGGCGGAGTAATATTTCCGGTCAGCTTTTCCGGTAAAGGCCCCATAATGGGCGCCGGCACCATAGAATAAATGCAGTCCGTCGAACAGAATTCTCCCGGAGTGGAACTGGTAAAGGCCGGTGACATGAAATCCTCCCCAGCGGGCCAGTAACAAACCTTCCAAAGCCTGGTTCTCAGTGACAAAATGTTTGGCGGTCAGACCAAAGGAAGGCCCCGTCCTTAATCCGATCCCGGTCCGGTAATCCTGAGCCTTAACCGACATTGTCACAAAAACCGACAGGATAAACAGGAGGGTGACTCTTTTCAACGGCCATAAGGAATCACGTCGCACTTTCATTACGGCAGGCTCAAAAATTCTGTATGGGTATTTCATGGTCTTCATTTTAATTAAATTATTAATTCAAATGAATTATGGTAAATCAATATATCTCTGTGTGATGTCATTGTATTTATCAATTCTTCGGTCGCGGAGGAAAGGCCACCAGCGGCGCACATTTTCGCTCCGTTCCATATCGATTTCCACGAGCAGGATTTCCTCTTCCCGTGCCTGAGCTCTGGCGGTCAATTCTCCCTGGGGCCCGCATACGAAGCTGTTTCCCCAGAAGGCAATGCCGCCCGTGACCCCGGAAGGGTCGGCTTCATGGCCTGTCCGGTTGACGGTCACCACAGGGATCCCGTTGGCGATGGCATGTCCCCGTTGAACCGTCATCCAGGCACTGATCTGGCGTTCCTTTTCCTCTTCAGGGTCGGTGGTTTCCCACCCGATAGCCGTGGGGTAAATCAGGATTTCGGATCCAGCAAGGGCCATCAGCCGGGCTGCTTCGGGGTACCACTGATCCCAGCATACCAGGATTCCCAGTATTCCTATGGATGTAACGATGGGACGGAACCCCAGATCTCCAGGGGTGAAATAAAACTTTTCGTAATATGCCGGATCATCGGGGATATGCATCTTCCGGTACATCCCTGCCATGGACCCATCCTTGTCGAATACCACGGCAGTGTTGTGGTACAATCCGGGCGCCCTCTTTTCAAAAAGGGAAGTTACCAGGACAACCCTGGCTTCTTTGGCGACGGTAGAATAAAAAGAAGTCGATTTTCCGGGGATGGGTTCTGCCAGGTCAAAATGATCCACGTCTTCCGTTTGGCAGAAATAGAGGGTGTTGTGCAGTTCGGGAAGCACGACCAGCGAAGCCCCCTGCTGCGACAGCGCCAGAATCTTCTGTTTCAGCCGCTGCATGTTGTCATGCACGTCCATGGTATTCTGCTGCTGGACCAGACCTGTTATTATTCTCCTCATGTTAATCTTAAAAATCCCCGAGGGATCTGCATGGTTACACAGTGCAAAGATCCGTTTTGTTCAATTAACGGCAAACAATTTATTCCAATTGTTTGCCGGTCAGGAAAAATTTCACCCAGGATTTCAAAGGCTTCCCGGTCGGTGGGTCGGTTGTACAGCGGCACCAGCAGGGCTCTGTTGATAATAAGGAAGTTGGCATAAGTGGCTGACATCCTTCGTCCTGCGTCATTATAAACCGGTTCGGGCATGGGAAGCGGGACCAGGTGAAAGGGAGTTCCTTCCGGTGTGCGGAAATTTTTCAATTCTTTCTCCATTTTTCTCAGTTCCGCATAATGAATATCTTTTGGGTCGCGGCATTTCACATAACAAATTGTGTTTTTGTCGCAGAACCTGGCCAGTGTGTCAATATGGCTGTCGGTATCGTCACCCTCCAGAAAACCGTGGTCGAGCCACAGTACCTGTCCCGTTCCCGAGAATTGCATCAGTTCTTTTTCAATCTCTTTTTTGGTGAGGCAGGGATTCCGGTTGGGGTGGAGCAGGCAACGGGACGTGGTCAGGATGGTTCCATGGCCGTTGGTTTCGATGCTTCCGCCCTCCAGGACAAAAGAAGGGTGACTTTTGAATTCCGCTTCCCGGGAGAAAGCTCCCTGTTTGTAAAGCTCTGAGGTAATCAGGTTATCGAGCGATGCCTCGAATTTTCCTCCCCATCCGTTGAACTGAAAGTCGTGGATTACCGGAATGCCGTTCCTCAGGGTGAATAAGGGACCGTGATCGCGCGCCCAGGTGTCGTTGCAGGGGATTTCAAAAAGGATCATCCCGCCACTCTCTTCTTCTGTGAAGAGCTGCTTCACCCTGCCGGAATCCCGGCATACTGCCAGCACTTTTTCCCTGCGGAGAATTTCACGGGCAATCTGAAGGTAGGTTTGCTCCACTTCTGTCAGCATTCCCGCCCAGTCGGTCCCTTCGTGAGGCCAGGTAAGCATCACCGCTTCCTGTTCCGCCCATTCCGGAGGAAAATAAACCCCGCCAGTGTCAGAAGCTCCCTTGTAACTCATTTATGGTAAATTATTCTTTATTCCTGTATTATCGGCAGGATATATCGCATATTCCAACTCGTTCCGAAATAAATGACTTTACTGTCCGAAGACAAACGCGATAATGTTCGCGCCCATCATCAGGGCCTTTTGTCTGATCTCCTCGGGATCTTTGTGCACCTCGATGTCTTCCCATCCGTCGCTCAGGTCACTTTCATAGGTATAGAGGCATGCCAGTCTGCTACCCACGAAAATGCCGAAAGCCTGGGGTGGTTTGTTGTCGTGTTCATGGATCTTGGGCAATCCTTCGGGGAAAGGGAATTTTTTACTGAAGAGGGGATGAGAGGGAGGCAGTTCGACAAACTCTTTTTCCGGGAAGACCTTTTTCATCTCGCGTCTGATATAAGGATCCATTCCGTAATTATCATCGATGTGGAGAAAACCTCCTGCTTCGAGGTATAATCTGAGGTTCCGCGCATCACTGTCAGAAAAGACCACATTGCCATGACCTGTCAGATGGACAAAGGGATAGTTGAAGATCTCAGAGCTTCCTGTCTCTACTGTTGCATATTCAGGGTAAATTCCCGACCCCAGTTCCCGGTTGCAAAAGGCAATGAGGTTGGTTAGGGCTGTCGGGTCACCATACCAGTCTCCGCCGCCTCCGTATTTTAACAGGGCAATTTTTACCGAGGTGTTTTGTCCTGACGCAGCCAGGGACAACAATATCGTTAAAAGAAAAAGAATCCGGTTCGTCATTCGGTACATTCAATTCAGATTGAGGTTATTGATTCATGGTTTATCAATGCGATGGTATGGCAGGCAACCAGGGCCGCAGTTTCGGTGCGCAGCCGCGAGTTGCCCAGCGATATCTCTGTAAATCCTGCTGCTTTGGCCATCTCTACTTCTTCGGGTGAAAAGTCCCCTTCGGGACCGATAAGTACCAGAATCGGCCGGCAGGGTAACACGACCTCTTTGAGATGTGGTTTTGGTGTCTGATGGCAATGGGCGATGAACGCATCCCCCTCAAAGGGCTGACGTATAAATTCCGCGAAAGGAACCTCGGGGTGGATCACCGGCAGCCAGACTGATTGGGATTGTTTGATGGCCGACACGGCAATTTTTTCCAGACGGCTGTGGTTCACCTTATTCCGTTCGCTGAAACGGCAAATCAGGGGGGTGAACGCATCAATCCCGATCTCCGTGGCCTTTTCCAGGAACCAGTCGGTACGTTCACTGTTCTTGACAGGTGCTATCGCCATGTGGAGGGTGTAATGGCTTCTTCGTGAACTGCGCTGAATTTTGTCAATATGAATGCTGCATTTTTTGGGATGGGCATGGATAATGGAGCCTTCGCCGAGATTGCCCCTGCCATCGGTAACCATAACGGAATCCCGTTCCCTTAACCGGAGCACTTTCACCGCATGTAAAGATTCCCCGGGCTCCAGGACTACCTTATCACCGTCAATACGCGGAACATAAAAGATCTCCATCCTTTGATTACAACTCCTTTGGATTTACCTGGCGAGAAAGGATACCGGTGCGAATCCCGATTTCTGTCCAGCTGTCAATGTCAAAATCAATAACCATGGATGAACAGGTAGGAACCTCCCTTCCGAAATAGGTGGAGAGGTGGGAGGCGTACTCTTCCATGGAAGGATTGTGTCCGAAAACAAAAACGATCTCGGCACTCCTGGGAAGGGATTGGAGTCTTTCGAGAAATTCCGGTGTGGAATAGCCGGGATACAAGTCACTCTCTTTCCGGATTTCTTTCGCGGAATATCCGAAGGTCTCTGCAAAGATCATGGCCGTTTGAAAGGCACGTAGGGCCGGACTGGTGATCATAAGGTCGGGAAGGATCCCCTCCTCGCGGAGATGGCTGCTTACTTTAGCGGCATCTCGTTCTCCTCTTTTGCTGAGTTCACGGTTGAAATCATCCTGATAACCCCAATGAACTGCTTTGGCATGTCGGACAAGAACCAATCGCTTCATGGCGTGCTGATTTTTTCTGCTAAAATAGCTTATTTTGCACTATAACGGTGAATTCTTATAAAATGAAGCGAATCGGCCTCTTATCCGACACCCACGGTGACCTCCCTGAAGCGTTGTTCTCCTTCTTCGGAGCTTGCGACGAGATCTGGCATGCGGGTGATATCGGCGATGCCGGAACCGCGGAACGGCTGGCGGCCTTCAAACCCTTACGGGCCGTTTACGGCAATATCGACACCCGGGATGTGAGGGCAGTGTACCCGCTACACCAGCGTTTTTTATGCGAGGGGACGGAAGTGTGGATAACTCATATCGGAGGATACCCGGGAAATTATGACCGTTCTGTCAGGGAAGAACTCCGCTCCCGTCCCCCAAAACTTTTTATCTGCGGCCACTCCCATATCCTGAAAATCATCTACGATAAAAAGTTAGACCTGCTTCACCTGAATCCCGGAGCCGCCGGGCGAAAAGGCTTTCACAACATGCAGACTGCACTGCGCTTTGTCATCGACGGTACCGACATCAGGGAGATGGAGATCTGGCAAAAGGAGAAAAGGGAGGATCATAATATCGCAATCCCAGAGAATTAAAAGGTCAGAAAGAGGAGTCTGGGATTTCGGATTGCGGAAGGCGGATTGCGGATTCACTCAGGATATCGGATTTCTGATTGGTTTTTTGTTATGTTTACGGGACCGATCCAAAACAAACGATTATGAGAAAAAATATCATCTTTTTAATTTTTGTGGCATTGACCTGGCCGGTCATGATAGTTGCCGGGCAGGATTTGCCGAAGTTCATGTATCAGGATACCGGCCTTCCTCTGGAACAGCGGGTGGAGTTGCTAGTTTCACAGATGACTTTGGAGGAGAAGATTGGGCAGATGGTCTTCACGGCGCCGGCCATTCCCCGTCTGGGGGTTCCCGCCTATAACTGGTGGAACGAGTGCCTTCACGGCGTGGCGCGTGCGGGATATGCCACGGTTTTCCCCCAGTCGGTCACCATCGCTGGATCGTGGGACAAAGCGCTGATGCTCCGTGTGGCTACGGCGATTTCCGACGAAGCCCGCGCCAAATACCACGAATGGCTGCGCCGCGGAAAACGGGGCATTTACCAGGGACTTACCTTCTGGTCGCCCAACATCAACATCTTCCGTGATCCCCGCTGGGGCCGGGGGCATGAGACCTACGGAGAAGATCCCCATCTCACCGGACAAATGGGTCTTCAGTTCGTCAGAGGCCTTCAGGGCGATGACCCTACCTACCTGAAAAGCGTGGCCACGGCCAAGCACTATGCCGTCCACTCGGGCCCCGAACCCGGCCGGCACAATTTCAACGTCGTAATAGGTGACCGTGACCTTTACGAGAGTTACCTCCCTGCTTTCCGCACCCTGGTGACTGACGGAAAAGCCTGGTCGGTGATGTGCGCCTATAACCAGCTCCACGGCCATCCCTCCTGCGCCAACCCTCTTCTCTGCAACATCCTGCGCAATGAGTGGGGCTTTGAAGGCTATATCGTCTCCGACTGCTGGGCCATCAGCGATTTTTATACCTTCCAGGGATATTCGAAAGATGCCGCCGAGGCGTCGGCCCTGGCCGTAAGGACCGGTACCGACCTCAACTGCGGAGATTCTTACTCCCACCTCGGAACGGCCATCCAACGGGGACTTATCTCCGAAAGGGATATCGACATTGCCGTGAAACGCCTCTTCACAGCCCGTTTCAGACTGGGCATGTTCGACCCGGAGGAGAAGGTGCCCTACGCGCAAATTCCCTTTTCCGCCAACTGTTCCGACGTCAACAACACCCTGGCCCGTGAAGCCGCCCAAAAAAGCATCGTTCTGCTGAAGAATGAGAAGGAACTGCTTCCCCTTTCCTCGGAAATCAAAACCATCGCCGTGGTTGGTCCCAATGCCAACAACGTGGACGCCCTCCTGGGAAATTACAACGGGATTCCGAAGAAACCCGTGACCGTCTTGCAGGGCCTCCGGAACCGCCTGGAACCCCGGGTGAAAATTCACTACGCTCCCGGAAGCCATCTGGCTGAGGGCCTCCACAACCTGGAACCCGTTCCCTCCTGCTATCTGATGACAGCGGAAGGAAAACAGGGGGTCACCGGGGAATATTTCGCCAATGCCCGCCTCGAGGGAAAACCTGCTTTCGTGCGTATCGACGACAATATTGACTTTTACTATGAGTCGGGATCCCCCTCCCCGGAACTCCCCGATGACGATTTCAGTATCCGCTGGACCGGTTACCTGGTCCCCCCGGTGACGGGAACCTATGCCATCGGAAGCTGGGGGATGCCCATGCTGGAAGTGTGGCTCGAAGGGGAAAAGCTGTTCACCCACACCTCGGATCACCACGGCGATTATCAGGAAAAACAGGTAACCCTTGAAACAGGTAAAAAATATAAGTTCGTCTACGAATACAAAAACTGGCATGGTGACGGCGATGCCCGCTTCCTCTGGACGATACCCGATGACAACATGTTGCAGGAAGCCGTTGACTTGGTCCGGCAATCCGACCTCGCTGTGGTTGTGCTGGGACTCTCGCCGCGCCTCGAAGGGGAGGAAATGCCCGTCAAGGTTGACGGTTTTGCCGGGGGTGACCGCACCCACCTGAACCTCCCCGAGATGCAGGAGGAACTTCTGGAAGCCATCGTAGCCACGGGGAAACCGGTGGTCGTGGTTCTACTTAACGGCAGTGCCCTCTCAGTCAATAAGGCGGCTGCTACTGCCGGAGCCATCCTCACAGCAGGGTATCCCGGACAGGAAGGGGGGCATGCCGTGGCTGACGTGCTCACCGGGGATTACAACCCCGCTGGCAGACTGCCCGTCACCTGGTACCGGTCGGTCGACCAGTTGCCGCCTTTCGAAAACTACGACATGACAGGGCGCACATACCGCTATTTCACGGGAGAACCGCTTTTCCCCTTCGGATTCGGACTGAGTTATACCACCTTTGAGTATGGTGACCTCCGGGTGGCTGAAAAGGTGACAGCCGGACAACCCCTGACGGTGTCGGTGAAGGTGACCAATTCCGGAGAAAGGGCAGGGGAGGAGGTCGTACAACTCTACCTGACTGACGAGAAGGCTTCCACGCCGCGTCCTACCAGGCAGCTTGAAGGATTCGAAAGGATCTTCCTGAAACCGGGGGAATCAAAAGTGGTGGAATTCACGCTACAACCCCGCCAGTTATCAATGATCAACCACAAGAATCAACGTGTTGTGGAACCGGGATGGTTCACGGTGGTCGTGGGCGGCAAACAGCCGGGGTTCACAGGCCTCGCCGACGCCCTCACCACCCGGGTGGTCTCCACCCGCTTCCGTATTACCGGAAAGGAATTTCCTATCGATACCAAATGAATCATCTGGAACTGTCATGGATAAAATCTCTGGCCTTTTTTATTACCTTCCTGTCCGGTAGGTGAGTTTCACCTGAAAGTCGTATTTGACTTACATAAAATGTTTGTTGTAGATTATCCGGCATTGCATCGTGAACGACAGGGTGCATTTCTTTGTTGCCGGCCCCGCAGGGTAAGTTCAGTACTGAAAAAATCCTGACAGGGTTCCGTAATGGTTGTTTTCTTCCAAAAGAGCGTTGTGAAAAACCAAATGTTACAAAAGAATTCACTTTTATTATCATTTTCTGAAATTGTGTTTCGCCTTTTTTCATTTTTCAGCGATGGGCTCCGGAAATCTCTAAATTGCGCACTCAAAACCAAAAGATCATGGCGAAGCGAAATGACATTCGCAAGGTACTGATCATCGGGTCGGGACCGATCATCATTGGACAAGCATGTGAATTTGATTACTCCGGAACGCAAGCGTGCAAAGCGCTCCGTTCCTTGGGGTATCAGATCGTGCTGGTCAACTCCAATCCGGCCACCATCATGACCGACCCGGAGATGGCCGACATCACTTATATCGAGCCGCTGAATGAGTATGCCTTGGAAGAGATCATCCGCAAGGAAAGGCCTGATGCGTTGCTGCCCAACCTGGGCGGACAAACGGCGTTGAACCTTTCGCTGCTGCTTTATAAAAAGGGAATCCTTGAAAAGTATGGTGTGGAGATAATCGGTGTGAACCCCGACGCCATCGAGAAGGGGGAGGACCGGGTTGCCTTTAAGGAGATGATGAATTCCCTGGGTATTGAGATGGCTCGCAGCACGGCCGTCAATACGGTGGAGGATGCCGAGAAGGTGGCTGCCGGACTGGGTTACCCGGTGGTGGTGCGCCCAGCCTATACCATGGGGGGCATCGGCGGTGGTATGGTCTATAATGTGGAGGAACTCCGCGTGGTGGCAGGCCGGGGTCTTTCTGTCAGTCTCGTCAACCAGGTACTTATCGAGGAGTCTGTGTTGGGGTGGGAGGAGTTGGAACTCGAGGTGGTCCGCGACGCCAAAAACCAGATGATCACCGTTTGTTTCATTGAGAATGTAGACTCCATGGGCGTCCATACTGGCGATTCTTTCTGTACAGCTCCCATGCTCACCATCACGGAGGAGCTGCAGCAACGCCTTCAGCGCTATGCCTATTCCATTGTTGAATCGATAGGGGTAATCGGAGGCACCAACGTGCAGTTTGCCCACGACCCTATAACCGACCGGGTGGTGGTTATCGAAATCAATCCCCGCACGTCTCGCTCCTCGGCCCTCGCCTCTAAGGCCACGGGATTTCCCATTGCCCTGGTTTCGGCATGGCTGGCTGGCGGTCTTACCCTTTCGGAGATACCTTACTGGCGCTCTGGAACCCTCGACAAATACACCCCCTCTGGCGATTACGTGGTGGTCAAATTCGCCCGGTGGGCATT
Organism: Prolixibacteraceae bacterium UBA1413; assembly: GCA_002304925.1. Taxonomy (GTDB): domain Bacteria; phylum Bacteroidota; class Bacteroidia; order Bacteroidales; family Prolixibacteraceae; genus UBA1413. Next base: position 15,319 of record DBPT01000031.1, on the reverse strand, counting down.
CGAGAAATTCAACGGGCTGCAGGATAAACTGGGCACCCAAATGCAGGCCGTGGGCGAGGTGATGAGTATCGGCCGCAACTACAAGGAAGCCCTCCAGAAAGCCATTCGCTCCCTGGAGATTGGTCGCTACGGACTGGGATTTGCCCGCGATTTCAACCGCCGTTCATCCGAAGAGCTATTGGCCATGCTGACCTATGCCTCCAGCGAACGGCAATTTGTGATATATGAAGCCCTCCGCAAAGGAGTGCCCGTGGAGAAACTTGCCACCCTAACCCGTATCAAAGCCTGGTTTATACAGCAGATGAAGGAGCTTGTCGACCTGGAGGAGGAAATCATCTCTTTCAAGGGGAAAGATTTGCCCGATGACCTGCTGGTGCGTGCGAAACTCGATGGCTTTGCCGACCGTTATCTGGCTAAGATACTGGAGATTCCGGAGGAGAAAATCAGGAGCCGGCGCCATACCCTGGGGATCGTGGAAGGTTGGGAGGCAGTGCCTGTCAGCGGCGTGGAAAATGCTGCCTATTATTATTCGACCTACAACGCTCCCGACAGCGCCCCGCAAACTCCCGGAAAGAAGATCATGATTTTAGGGGGCGGTCCCAACAGGATAGGGCAGGGGATCGAATTCGACTACTGCTGCGTCCATGCAGCCTTCGCCTTGCGCAAAGCGGGTTACAGCTCCATCATGGTCAACTGCAATCCCGAGACAGTCTCTACCGATTACGACACCTCCGACAAACTCTACTTCGAACCGCTCACCGCCGAGGATGTGCTGAGCATTTATGAGAAAGAGCAGCCCGAGGGAGTCATCGTGCAATTCGGGGGACAGACGCCTCTCAACCTGGCCAACGAACTGACCGCTGCGGGTGTGAAGATTCTGGGAACCACGCCGGAAACCATCGACCTGGCTGAGGACCGCGACCGCTTCCGGCAGATTATGACCCGTCTCGGGATTCCTCAGCCGGAATCGGGAATGGCCTCCAACCTGGATGAGGCGATGGCCATCGCCTCCCGGATCGGTTACCCCCTGATGGTACGGCCTTCTTACGTTTTAGGCGGACGGGGCATGATGATCGTTAATGACGAATCGATGCTGAAACAGTATGTGGCGGCGGCCGTCGACGTGACTCCCGACCGGCCCCTGCTGATCGATAAATTCCTGGAAGATGCTATTGAGGCGGAAGCCGACGCCCTCTCCGACGGTACCGATGCATTTGTGCCTACCGTAATGCAACATATCGAGTATGCCGGTATCCACTCGGGCGATTCAGCCTGTGTCATCCCTCCGGTGGTGATGACGGAACAACATATCGAAACCATCAGGGATTATACCCGGAAAATCGCCACCGAACTGAAAGTGGTCGGACTGATGAATATCCAGTATGCCATCTATGAAGATGTGGTCTATATCCTGGAGGCCAACCCCAGGGCTTCCCGGACTGTTCCGCTGGTTTCCAAGGTATGCAATATTTCGATGGCCAGTATCGCCACCCAGCTTGTCCTCGGCAAAAAACTCGCTGAATTCGGATTGAAAGAGCGCAAATTCTCCCATTATGGCGTTAAGGAGGCGGTCTTACCTTTTAACATGTTCCCCGATGTCGACCCGGTGCTGGGACCCGAGATGCGTTCTACGGGAGAAGTGCTCGGAATAGCCGATTCTTACGGACTGGCTTTCTTTAAATCGCAGGAAGCCACTCAAACCCCTCTGCCAGAGGAAGGAAGTGTTCTGATCACCATTGCCGACAGGGACAAAAACAAGATTCTTGCGGCAGCACGTAACTTCAGGGACATGGATTTCAGGATCCTGGCCACTAAAGGTACGAAAATCTTTCTTGAGGAAAATGGAATCGCCGCCGAGACCATCCTGAAAGTCCACGAAGGAAGGCCGAACATCGTGGATGCCATCAAGAACGGCGAAATCAACCTGGTGGTGAATACCCCCGCCGGAAGACTCAGTGAATATGATGATTCCTACATCCGGAAAAATGCTATCAAATACAAAATTCCGTACATCACCACCACGTCGGCGGCACTGGCAGCCACCCGGGGAATCATGGAGCGCCGGAAAGGGAAATATCATGTGAAATCCCTTCAGGAATACCACGCCGAGATAACGGACTGACCGCGAAAAGCAGCTTGTCTACGAACGAAAAAGATTGTTCATGGATATGATTCTGTCTTGGATGAAAATATTTGGGGCATTGTAATGAATTATCTTCCCAACTTAAAAATCGAAGTCGATCGCTTAATTCAAGATTGAATAAACATGTTCTTTTGTGGTCGAAGCCCAGGACTCGTTTGATCTTTTGTTATTCCTGACAATTAATTGCACCACATGTCCTGAGTATTAATTACGGCTCGTTAATTTTCATTCGCTATGAATCATTATTTGCCATTTTTCATTTAAGTTTGCAGAATAATCATCATAATTTCCATTCCATGAAAAAGTTCTGGGGCTGGTTCCTATTCATTTTGCTGCTGATTCTTGCAGCTTTCATTTACTGGAAATTCTTCTTTACCTACAGCGAAGGGTACCGGGCGGGATTGCTCCAAAAGTTCTCTAAAAAGGGAACCCTCTTTAAAACTTACGAGGGAGAGATGATCCTTAGCAGCGTCCATTCCCGCGCTGATATCGCCATTGCCTCCGAGAAATTTCTCTTTTCAGTAACCGACGAAAAGGTGGCCAAATCGCTTGACCAGTCGCAGGGGCAATATGTGGTCGTTCATTACCAGGAGAAAAACGGGGTATTGCCCTGGGTTGGCGAAACTCCCTATATCGTCGACAGCGTCAGGATCGCCGACAACAACCCCTATGGGAATAACCCGACAATGAATTAAATTATCCGTAGTTCTAAATCCTGCTGACCCCGATACTGATGATGCGTTTTCAGAAGAAAAAGGCTGATAAAGCGGTAGCCTGACCGTATTTGAACAATGGCGCTCCCTGGTCCGTCGCAAAGTCACCGGTATCGGCATTACTGTGCCGATTCGAGGGCCTGGGCGTTGGTACCGAAGTAATCCTCCAGTTTTTTAAAACTCTCGTCGCCATGTTCCACGAGGGTGACGATCCGGTAGGGGGCTCCCAGCAGCATCTCCAGGGTGCCGGTGATCTGCTTTTTCAGGGGTTCAAGTACCCACTCCATTTCTGCGGGTCCTTGCCTGACTTCCCGGTGGGTTTTCACCCGGAGTTCCTCTTTCAGGTTCCCCGCCATCACTTCCAGTTCGGGTGATGTGCGCCAATGTCCTGAACCGACCCACGGCTTTTTATACTCCATCACCTCGGCAATCTTCCACTCGTAATCGAAATCATTGAAGGAAAGGAACTTGGGCTTCACATTGGCCACCATGACCTCGTTTCTCTCTTTATCGTATTTGATGCGCAGTTCATGGATGTCGATGCCATATTTGGCGGCGATCTTCACCTGAAGGGCGCCGATAAAGTGGAGCGACCGGCCATTTTCTTCAAATTTGTCGTTCCAGGTGCGGGTGAAGCTGCTGTTGACCTGCAGCAGGCCCAGGTCTAAAATGTTCCGCAGTTCCGAGATGTTGAGCCTGCGCGAACGGAGTTCGTTATTTTCTGCCTGGAGGTTGGTGATCTGCTGACTGGTCTTTCCGAGACGCTCCGTCAGTTCCGTGATCTTCTCCTCCTTGCCGCGGATCACCATTTCCCACAGGAGGTAAACCACGCCTGCCACTGCCAGGAGCATAATTCCGTATGCCGCATATTTGTTGAGTATCAATAGCAGGGCCACCACCACCATGACCGTAAGGATCAGGTAAACTTTCAGGTTTTTGAAAAATTTCATGCTGTAAATATACTGAAGGGTAACAAAATAAAAAACCCCACATGGAATTAACCCAAAGGGAATGTCAAGTGGGGAATGATGTTCAATCCATGCTTCTCTCATGAAGTGGCCTGCGGGTTGCCTGGTTCATTACACACCATCGTGTGGAGATGCAGGCAGACGGCACCCTTCAACGGCTCAGGTACTAAGGTTAACCCATAAAGCGGCGTCCAGCAGAAGAGCGTTATGGAGCGTCAGCACCCTTCGCTGCTTCCTTCCGCCTGCTTCTTGTACCACGACAGCGGGTGCGAGCTGGGCCGTTCGATGGGCATGCCGTAGACCCTGTCGAGGATCAGTTGGGTCAGTACCCCCAGAGCGCGGCTGACCCCGAAGAGTACGGTGTAGAAATTGTATTCTGTGATTCCGTAATGGTGGAGGAGAGAACCACTGAATGCATCCACATTGGGCCAAGGATTCTTGATCTTACCGGTAGCTTCCAGAATTGGCGGGGCCACCCGGTATATGGCATTGGCCAGGTTCACCAGTTTATCGTTTTTGACATACCTCTCGGCGAATTGCTGCTGGACGGTAAACCGGGGATCGGTTATCCTGAGAACGGCATGGCCGTACCCGGGAACCACCCTTCCTTCGCGTAAGGTTTTTTCTATGTAATCAGCAATTTGTGCATCGGTGGGTTCTTCCGTGCACAGGTTTTCTGTCATTTCAAACATCCAGTTAATGACTTCATGGTTGGCAAATCCGTGGAGCGGTCCTGCCAGTCCGTTCATCCCGGCTGAGAAAGCATAATAGGCATTGCTGAGTGCAGATCCCACCAGGTGAGTGGCATGTGCCGATACATTGCCCCCCTCATGGTCGGCATGGATCACCATGTAAAGGCGCAACAGGCGCTTCACTTCCAGACTGTCAAATCCCATCATGTAAGCCAGGTTCCCCGCCCAGTCGAGGCTCGGGTTGGGATCGATGTGATGACCGTTGTGGTAAAGGCGACGGTATATGTAAGCGGCAATTCTCGGCAACCGGGCAATCAGGTTCATCACATCTTCGTACATGAAATCCCAGTAGAACTTTTTGTGAACGCCAGCCCGGTATGCCTTCTGGAATACCGACTCCGTCGCCATAGCCAAAATGGCCGCACTGAAAATGGTCATAGGCCTGGCAATTTTGGGCATGACATCAATGACGTCAAAAACATGCTGCGGAACATGGCTCCTGGTGGACCAGTCCCGCGAAATGTTCATTACATCATCCCTTTCCGGGATCTCTCCAATCAGCATCAGGTAAAACAATCCCTCGGGAAGAGGTTCTCCTTCCGGGGTCAGTTTGGGCAGTTTCTCCCGCAGTTCAGGAAGCGAATATCCCCTGAAACGGATTCCTTCATTTGCATCTAAGTTCGATGTGTCGGTGATCAGGACAGGAATCCCTTTCTGTCCCGACAATACCTGGTCGATATTCACCTGGGCAATCACCTTTTCCCCGTGCTCTTTCCTGATCCGCTGGTATTCCGCTGAGCACTTGATTGCCTTCTGATAAAACCTGTTCTTAATGTATTCCATAATAGTTCTTATTTAATAATTCATATATTTTTAAATCTAAACCTCAACATTTCCTAGTGCATGTTTCCGATGATCTCCTGCGCGAACTCATCCGTGGTGAGCAGGGTGGCGCCTTCCATTTGGCTGTAGAGGTCGTAGGTAACCTTGCGTTTTGAGAAGGTATGGTCGAGGGCATCGTAGACATGTTCTGCGGCTTCGTTCCAGCCCAGGTATTCCAGCATCATCACCCCCGAAAGGATAAGCGATCCCGGGTTGGCCTTGCCGGTCCCCACAATGTTGGGTGCAGTGCCATGCGTAGCTTCGAAAATGGCATACCCGCTGTCGTAATTGATGTTAGCCCCCGGAGAAATCCCGATGCCGCCCACCATCGCCGCCAACTGGTCAGAGATGTAATCCCCGTTAAGGTTCATGGTGGCTATTACCGAATAGTCAAAGGGGTGTAGCAGCGATTCCTGAAGAAAAGCATCGGTGATGACATCCTTGATAATCACCTTACGCATCCGTTGAGCCTCGGCCAAGAGATCGTCAGCCTCTGCTTTCCCCTTTTCCTTTTTGATTTTTTCATATTGCCGCCAGGTAAAAACATGGCCGCCAAACTCCTCTTCCGCCAGGTCATATCCGTAATTCTTAAAAGCCCCTTCGGTGAATTTCATGATGTTCCCCTTGTGGACCAGCGTCACCGAAGGCAGCTTCCTTTCAATGGCAAAGCGGATGGCTGCCCTAACCAGCCGCTCGGAACCTTCCTTTGAAATGGGCTTCACCCCGTAGGAAGTACTCTCCGGAAACCTCACCTGGTCGACCCCCAATTCAGTCTCCATAAACTTCCTCAGCTTTTCAGCTTTCTCGCTGCCGGCCATGAATTCAATGCCGGCATAGATATCTTCGGTATTCTCCCGGAAGATGTGCATGTCGACGCGGTCGGGAAAGCGGATGGGAGAGGGGACACCTTTGAACCAGCGGACAGGCCGCATGCAGACAAAGAGGTCTAAAGTCTGGCGTAACGCTACGTTAAGGGAACGGATGCCTACGCCTACCGGTGTCTCCAGGGGACCCTTAATGCCCACCAGATACTCCCGGAAAGCCTCCAGGGTTTGTTGAGGAAGATGTTCTCCCGTCTGTTCATAGGCTTTTTTGCCTGCCGGCACTTCTTTCCATACCAGACTGCGACTGTCGCCATAAGCCTTTTTTACTGCGGCATCCAGTACCATTTGCGATGGCCCCGTGATGTCCTTACCAATCCCATCTCCCTCAATAAAGGGAATCACGGGAAAATCAGGCACCACCAAATGCCCGTCAACCATTTTTATTTTTCCAGACATATTATAATCTTAAATGTCAAATGATTATGAAATTAATATTAACCTTAACTGTAACCTCAACCTCTGCCTCAATCTTTATCTTTACCTCTGCCTCAATCTCAATCTCAACCTCTGCTTTCTTCGGGTGCCGTAGCCTTCTTGACTACCAAAGTTTTAAGAAGGTAGTTGGCGGAGGTGATAGCCTCAACTTTAACCTCTTTCTAATGCCTGCCGCAGATTGGTGTCTATGGCATGGAGGAAGGCTTCCGTAGTGAGGTAATCGCTTTCCCTGAGCTGTTCGCCGTGAACAATCAGGGCCAGGTCTTTGGTCATCTTTCCGCTCTCGACAGTTTCGATGCACACCTGCTCGAGGGTTTCGGCAAATTCCACCAGTTCGGGGGTGTTGTCCAGTTTCCCCCGGAATGCCAGTCCGCGCGTCCATGCGAAGATGGAGGCTATCGGATTGGTGGAGGTGGGTTTCCCCTGTTGGTGCATCCTGAAATGACGGGTGACGGTGCCGTGGGCCGCTTCGGCCTCCATGCTCTTCCCGTCGGGAGTGACCAGTACCGAGGTCATCAGTCCGAGCGATCCGAAGCCCTGGGCCACTGTATCGCTCTGGACGTCGCCGTCATAGTTCTTGCAGGCCCAAACGAATGCCCCTTCCCACTTAAGCGCGGCGGCTACCATGTCATCGATGAGCCGGTGCTCGTAGGTGATACCGGCTTCCCTGAAAAGGTCACTGAATTCTGTCGTGAACACCTCCTGGAAGATCTCCTTGAAGCGGCCGTCGTATTGTTTCAAAATGGTGTTTTTCGTGGAGAGGTAGAGAGGCCACTTTTTTACCAGCGCCTGGTTCATGCAGGCCCGGGCAAAACCGCGGATCGACTCGTCGGTGTTGTACATGGCCAGGGCCACCCCGTCGCCGGTGAAATCATAGACCTCCCTGGTGATGGGGTCACCCCCTTCCGGAGTGAAGGTAATGGTGAGCTTTCCCTTTCCTTTGGTCACAAAATCGGTGGCCTGGTACTGGTCGCCGAAGGCATGCCTGCCGATGCAGATGGGATGTTTCCACCCCGGCACCAGCCGCGGAATATTCTGGATGAGGATGGGCTCCCGGAAAACGGTTCCGTTAAGGATGTTGCGGATGGTCCCGTTGGGCGACTTCCACATCTTCTTCAGTCCGAACTCCTTCACCCGCGCCTCATCGGGAGTGATGGTGGCGCACTTAATCCCTACCCCGTACTTCAGAATAGCATGGGCGGCATCCACGGTCACCTGGTCTCCGGTGGCATCGCGGTGCTCTATGCCCAGATCAAAATATTTCAGGTCGATGTCAAGGTAGGGGAGGATCAGTTTCTCTTTGATGAACTTCCAGATAACGCGCGTCATTTCGTCGCCGTCTAACTCCACTACCGGATTGCGTACTGTGATTTTTTGCATGATTTTACCAAATGATTCAGTTATAGTGTGCTGACAAACAGGTTTTTGAATTGTTTTTCAATGACTCACCCCTTATTTTGCTGACTGATGAGATTCAATGCCGAACCGGCCAGGAACCATCCGATCTGCTGCTCGTTGAACGTATGGTTGAGGGCGATCAGATCTTTGGAACCATCGGGATGGACCACCTCGAGGTGGAGGGGTTTCCCGGGAGCAAAAGCGGCCAGGTCGGTGAAGTTAAACAGGTCGTCTTCGCCGATTTTGTCGTAATCGGCCTCATGGACGAAGGTAAGGGCCAGCATCCCCTGTTTCTTGAGATTGGTCTCGTGGATGCGGGCGAACGACTTGACGATAACGGCTCGGACCCCCAGGTGGCGGGGTTCCATGGCGGCATGCTCACGCGAGGAGCCTTCCCCGTAATTGTGGTCGCCCACCACGATGGTGGGAATGCCTGCGGCTTTATAGGCCCGCTGCACGGCCGGTACCTCTCCGTATTCGCCGGTAAGCTGGTTCTTCACCTTGTTGGCGGCCTGGTTGAAGGCGTTGACTGCCCCGATCAGCATGTTGTTGGAGATGTGGTCGAGGTGCCCACGGTAACGCAGCCACGGTCCGGCCATCGAAATATGGTCGGTGGTGCACTTTCCGAAAGCCTTGATAAGCAACCGTGCTCCAGTGATGTTGTGCCCGTCCCAGGGGGCGAAGGGTGCCAGTTTCTCCAACCGATTCGAGGCGGGGTCTATAACCACCTCAATGCTGCTGTTGTCTTCCGCGGGAGCCTGGTAACCTGCATCTTTCACGTCGAAGCCCTCCGGGGGGAGCTCAAAGCCGGTCGGAGGATCCAGTTTCACGGCTTCTCCCCGGTCGTTGATCAGGATGTCGGTCAGGGGGTTGAAGTCGAGACGACCCCCGAAGGAAAGGGCGGTCACCAGTTCCGGGGAGGTCACAAAAGCATGGGTGTTGGGATTGCCGTCGGCCCGTTTCGAGAAATTGCGGTTGAAGGAGTGGACGATGGTGTTGACCTCTCCTTTCTCGGCACCGGGTCGCGACCACTGGCCGATGCAGGGTCCGCAGGCATTGGCGAAAACCTTGCCGCCGATCTGCTCGAAGATGTCGATAAAACCATCGCGTTCAATGGTGTAGCGCACCTGCTCCGATCCCGGGGTGATGGTGAACCCCGAGCGTGTTTTGAGTCCCTTGTCCAGCGCCTGGCGGGCAATCGAGGCAGCCCGCGAGATGTCTTCATACGAGGAGTTGGTGCAACTCCCGATCAGCCCGACCGAGATTTCCAACGGCCAGCCATGGGTGGTGGCTTCCTTAGCCAGTTGGGAGATGGGGGTGGCCCTGTCGGGGGTGAAAGGGCCGTTCACATGAGGCTCCAGTTCCGAGAGGTTAATCTCGATAAGCTGGTCGAAATATTCCTCCGGATGTTCGTATACTTCCGGATCGGCGGTGAGTTCCTCTTTGATGGCAGCCGCAGCTTCCACCACCTGGCTGCGGCCAGTAGCCTGAAGATAGCGCTCCATGGCCTCGTCATAAGCGAAGAGGGAGGTGGTGGCCCCCACTTCGGCGCCCATGTTGCAGATGGTCCCCTTGCCGGTGGCCGAGAGGGAGCGGGCCCCCTCCCCGAAATACTCGATGATGGCCCCGGTGCCCCCCTTCACAGTCAGTATGCCTGCCACCTTCAGGATGATATCTTTGGGGGCGGTCCAGCCGTTCAGTCTGCCGGTAAGTCTGACGCCGATAAGCTTGGGCATCTTCAACTCCCAGGCCATGCCTGCCATTACGTCCACCGCATCGGCGCCGCCCACGCCGATGGCAACCATACCCAGTCCACCCGCATTGGGGGTGTGCGAATCGGTACCAATCATCATTCCACCCGGAAAGGCATAATTCTCCAACACCACCTGGTGGATGATCCCGGCGCCGGGTTTCCAGAAGCCTATCCCATATTTATTGCTCACCGATTCCAGAAAATCAAAGACTTCCTTGTTGTTCTGCAGGGAAGCCTTCAGATCGGCGTGGCCGTTGTCATGGGCCAGAATAAGATGGTCGCAGTGGACTGTTGAGGGCACAGCCGTAGTGCGTTTACCCGCATTCATAAATTGGAGCAAAGCCATCTGGGCCGTGGCATCCTGCATAGCCACCCGGTCGGGAGCGAAATCCACATAGGATTTTCCCCGCTCAAAAGCCAGCCGGGCTGCAGAATCATACAAATGGGCATAAAGAATTTTTTCCGCATAGGTCAGCGGCCGGTTCAAAACATTCCTGGCTGCCGAAACCCGCCCACTGAAACCGGCATACACTTTCTCAATTAAAACAAGATCAAACATCGTATTTATACAATTACAAAATTTATTGGCATCGATCAATATGAAATAAACAGTTGTGATCACGTAAAAGTTGAAAAAAGCCCTATTTTTTTTATCTTCATATCGCCTGAGAGAGTATCCCTCGGGGTGGATCGTTCTAATAATATCAATGGTGCATTCACGAATAAGGAAAAATGTAAAAATCAGGTAATCAATATATTAAAACATAATTAAAGATATTCCGATACTACAAGCAGAATCAAATACGCGATGAACAAATCTAAATTTTTTAAGAACATGAGGTTGGATTCTGAGCTGCCTGGCTTAGAATTGTTGAATGCCGGAAGGGTCAAGGCCGGACTGGTGGGTACCGCGGTGTTGGCCGCCGGACTCTTTTCAGGAAGTTCCTGCAGGTCGGGGGAGAGCCATTCACAGGCACGCCCGAACATTCTTCTCTTCCTGGTCGACGATATGGGATGGCAGGATACTTCCGTCCCCTTCCACACTGAAAGAACCCCGTTCAACAACCTCTACCACACGCCCCACATGGAGCGCCTGGCGGCGGCAGGTATGAAATTCACCCAGGCCTATGCCTGCAGCGTTTGCTCCCCCACGCGGACCAGCCTGATGACCGGGATGAATGCCGCCCGTCACGGGGTGACCAACTGGACTTTAAAACGCAATGTTTCGGTGGATCTCCCCGACGAAATACTCAGTTTCCCATCCTGGAATGTGAATGGTTTACAACCTTCCGATACAGTTGAAAGAGGAGTCTTTGCAATTACCCTGCCGGAGATTCTTCGTCAAAACGGCTATTTCACCATTCACTGCGGGAAAGCCCACTGGGGAGCGATGGATACACCAGGTTCCGATCCGTTGAAGCTGGGATTCGATCTGAATATTGCTGGACATGCAGCGGGTAGCCCGGGCAGTTACCAGGGAATGAAGAACTTTGGAAATGCCCGGAAAGGGATACATACCCCGCCGTGGGGAGTTCCCGGCCTCGAAAAATACCATGGCGATTCTATCCACCTGAGTCAGGCGCTCACCCAGGAAGCCATCCTCGCCATAGACAAAGCGCTCGATGAGAAAAAACCCTTTTATCTCTACATGTCGCATTATGCGGTACATACGCCGATTGAGCCGGACCTCCGTTTTTACCGAAAATACAAAGAGATGGGTTTGCCGGAGCGCGAAGCCAGGTACGCTTCCATGGTGGAAGGGATGGACCAGAGTCTGGGAGATTTGATGGATCACCTCGAAAAAAGGGGAATATCAGGAAATACCATTATCCTTTTCATGTCTGACAATGGTGGATTAAGCGCTCATGCCCGGGATGGGGAACCCCACACGCACAACCTTCCGCTGCGAAGTGGAAAAGGGTCGGCGTATGAAGGCGGAATCCGTGAACCCATGATCGTTTCCTGGCCGGGAAAAGTGAAACCTGCCTCTGTGTGTAACGACTATCTCCTTATCGAGGATTATTTTCCCACCATCCTTGAAATGGCTGGTATCACTGCGTATGTAACAAATCAAACAATCGATGGTAAAAGTTTCGTACCCATGTTGTTAGGGAAGGGAACCACAGCCACAGGTCGCGACCTGGTGTGGCACTATCCCAACAAATGGGGAGCGGTGGGCCCGGGTATCGGCACCACCAGCACCATCCGCAATGGCAATTGGAAACTGGTTTACTGGTACGGCGACGGAAAAAAAGAGCTCTACAACCTGCAGGAAGATCTTGGCGAACTGAACGATGTGGCTGCCCTGCACCCCGACGTGGTTGCTGACCTCTCTGTCCGTTTGGGCAATTTTCTCCGCAATGCAGGAGCCCTGCGCCCCACTTTCAAAGCCAACGGTTCTCCCGCCCCATGGCCGGACGAAAACCGATAAAGAGATAAGCCAACACCACCTGAAAAGAACAATATTGCCAGGAATTTAATTTGGTCAAGAAAACAAAACAGGTTAATTTTGAGGCAGTCATATGAATACAAATTGTTAAGGTATTGTTTTCTTGAAATCCACCACAACAAGAAAAATTGATAACAGTAAAAAAGGAAAGCAATGAAAAATCTAATCTTATCAATTATGACTTTTGCGTTACTTTTTACGGGTTGTAGAAAAGGTGACGAAGTAGATGACGCCTTAACACCGCAGGGTAATTGTGAGTTTATAAACTTTAAATACTACAACGGAACAAAAGACAATTTGGGAGAAATGTCAAACAACTACATTTTACTTGGTGTTGACACAGCTTATAGCGACAGTCAAATTCAACGCTTTATTTCTACTGTAAGCTACCTTGACCAAAAATACACCTACACAATTCACAGGACAGGAAAGTACAAATTCAAAGAGATTCCGTTAAGACTTAAATCTTCCAAAAACTGCGGACAAATCGCCCATATAATTTCCGAATTAGAACAAAATAAAATTGTTTCTTACGCTCATTACGCAATGAAAACGGACTACTGTGAAAACGCAATTTGGGAAAAGATTGGAAATTTGTGTATAAACAGTTACGGAAGCTATTTTTATGTGAAAGTATTTGACAACAACGACCTGTCAGACTTAAATCAAATAATTGCGGAAACGAATACTGAATTAGTAAAGCAAGATGAATTTATGCCAAAATGGTTTGAATTGAGAGCGACGAAAAATTCAAATGGTGACGCTTTAAAAATGGCTAACTATTTCTATGAAACAGGACTTTTTGAATGCAGTGAACCCGGTATTTCTAAATTTCCTGTGGAATAATAAATGAAGATGCTTTACTATACTTCACCGCGTTAGAGAATGGAGTGGATGCAATTATTGCCAGAAACCTGAAAGAGTTTCAAAAAGCAAAACTGCCGCTTATGACTCCATCCCAATTCTTAAGGAGTATAGAATTACTTCCAATTGAATGAACAATAACAACAATTTAATAAATATCCAAATGAAGAAAACAGGATTATTTACAGTAATGTTTTTTATAGCAAATTTATTACTTGGACAGGGCTTTGATAATTTAATGACAAAAAGGCAAGCAGACTGTTCCGATATCTCCTATAATAGTGGATTGGGTTTTATAAGATATATGCAGGAAAACAAACTTGATTCGGCACAATTACTCTTAGAATATTGGGAGTTCAAATGTGGCATGAGAGAACCAATTTATAGAGCAAAGATTTTGTTGGCTTTAAAACAAAAACAATATAATGATTCGATATTGACAGAGGGAACACTTAATCATATATTCAATTATCAGAATCGTATGGATATGATTAAATATTCAAATTATTATTTATATGATAATTATAAATCTTACTATGGTTTTATACCACCTGGACAGGAATTTGATAATTATACCCAGGAATTATCAAAGAATCTAATCAGGGAATACGACCCGAATCAAATTGAATACTTATTTGCAGAATTTTATGGAGAAAATAGTGATACAATATTTTCTAAAATTCAGACTAAAATATATGGACAGAACCCTCTGACAACAGAGTATGAAAGAGCTGTAAATAAATATTTGAATATGCCTGAGTTTCACATGTCATGGGTTACTGGTTTATGGATTCCAACTGGAAAACTGGCAAAATTAGGCCTACATCCTGAATTGGGTTTTCAAATGGGCGCCAAACATAAAAAAATGAACTATGATTTAACTATGACTTTCAAATTCATTAATTCGCCCAATGACTATTATGCGAGAAGAACAAAATCAGGAGGTTTATTAGAATTGACCCATCATTTTTTTGGTGGACATATTGGATTTGACATTGGCAGAGACATCTATTCAAATAACGGACATGAAATTCAATTAACGGGAGGTGTTGCATTTGATGGCTTCGATGCACTGGTAGAAGACAAAGAGAATGATTTAGCATCAGAATCAGCAGGGAGTTATAATTTTAATTTTGGATTAGGATATAGATATTATGTGACCAATTCATTTTATCTTGGATTACGAGCGAAATATAATATGGTTGATTATTCCTTAAACGACGTTATTGATTTTACCGGAAATCCAATAACCATTCAATTTACAATCGGAGGAGTAAATAATGTGTTGAGAAACAACAATTTGAAAGCTTTAAAATATAAACTAAGGAAGTAGCAACCGGGTCCGATACGCGGTCATAAAACATGCCGGGGTCAGTGGGTTATCATGGGATTATGAGCCGGCATTTAATTTTTCTTTCTTGGTCTGAATGCCTCTATTCTAAAGATTAATTCAAAAAATATCAAATGACTATAATGCATTTTGAATCCTGAATTATCCCAAACCACAAGCGATGGATAATAATTCAACCCAAGGTTAAAGCCATTTCGATAACTACATGGATTTCAAAGAGAAACTTGAGACACTACTCAATAGGCAAGTTGATCTTGTTGAAAACCAAGCCATAAGAAATCCAATTTTCAGAAGGGTTATTGACAGGGACAAAAGATTAGTCTATGATCGAAAAAGTGCTTAAGTGTCTTTATGAAAACATTTGGGCCATTCTAACTACTTATCTCCCTAAGCTTAAATCCGAAATTCAAAAGTTTCTTAAATAGAAGCACTATACCCAATAAATAGGAATATGGGCGGTCTGCATCCCGATTGAATCGGGACAGCGTTTATTCCATGTTGAATTTCTTCCGCGGCAAACTGTAAGCTCAGGTTCCGCTTGGTCGCGTGGTTGTAAATTCCGTACCGCCCGATTTTCACAAACCGTTATGAGCCATAGTTTCAAAGAAAAGTTTTCCAGATTGAGTTAAGCTCTCAATGAAGCAAAAAACTTAAAAATAAAACTGCGAAAACGATTAAAAACTACCTTTTTTTCTTTAAATTTATTGCACTAAAGAAGGAGAGATAAAATCAAGTGTTGAACATACAATACTGCTGATATTTAAATAGATTGAACGGTTTTTCCGTA
>DBPT01000003.1 GCA_002304925.1 Prolixibacteraceae bacterium UBA1413 | reverse complement strand
CTTCGACCCCCTGCTCCCAAAGCAGGTGCGCTAGCCGGACTGCGCTACGCCCCGAAAGTATGTTTTTATGTTTTGTCGGTGGATTATCCCCGTTCCGGAATTCCCGGAAGCGGTTTTCCTTTGGTGGCGGAGAGAGGGGGATTCGAACCCCCGGTACAGTTTCCCGTACGACAGTTTAGCAAACTGTTGGTTTCAGCCACTCACCCACCTCTCCGTTTTGTCCCGGGAAACGATCCGGGCAAACCTGTGAAACATCTCCTGGAAATGTGGCTGCAAATATAATGCTTTCTTCTCCTTTTCAAAATATTCATCTCTGATTTTTCCTGTTTTGACAGTATTGAAAATCGGGGCATGCAAAGACCGGAAATGACAACCGGCTCTTCCTGCTCATTTTATCGTTCATCAGGAAATTAAAAGAAAATAATATATTTTTGTAAGCTTCCATACACCAGTTTAGCATCGTGAACAGGAATGGACGATACCAAACCGTTTTTTATTGAGAAGATATGACGGAATTTAAAATTGCTGTTATTGGACTGGGTTACGTCGGTCTTCCTCTGGCGCGCCTTTTTGCAACGAAATATCCGGTAGTGGGGTATGATATCAACCGGAACCGCATCTCGGAGCTCATGGAGGGCAACGATTCCACGCTTGAGGTGGAATCTTCCCAGTTACAATCGGTCCTGGTGCCGGATAATCCGGTTGCTTCGATGCTCACAAAAGAGGAGGGCGGCCATTCTTCGGGGCTTTTTTGCACCTTCGACCAGGGGGAACTCCGAAATTGCAACATTTTTATCGTGACGGTTCCGACACCGGTGGACAGGAATAACAGGCCTGATTTGACGCCACTGATAAAGGCCAGCGAAACGGTGGGAAATGTGATTTCCTCAGGGTCTGTGGTCATTTATGAATCCACGGTGTATCCGGGGGCCACCGAGGAGGATTGCATCCCGGTGATAGAGCGCGTTTCAGGATTAAAATTCAACCGGGATTTTTTTGCCGGCTATTCGCCGGAAAGGATCAATCCCGGCGATAAGGAGCATACGGTGGAGAAGATCCAAAAGGTGACCTCGGGTTCAACGCCTGAAGTAGCTGAATTGGTTGATGATTTATACCGCTCGGTCATTAATGCCGGAACCCATCGGGCTCCGTCGATTAAGGTGGCGGAAGCCGCAAAGGTCATTGAAAACACACAACGTGATATCAACATCGCTTTTGTCAACGAACTGGCAAAGATCTTCAACAGGATGGGCATAGATACCCATGACGTGCTGAAAGCCGCTGGTACCAAATGGAATTTCCTTCCCTTCAAACCGGGTCTTGTGGGCGGCCATTGCATCGGTGTGGATCCCTATTACCTGGCGCAGAAATCGCAGGAATACGGATATCATCCGGAGATTATCCTGGCCGGACGACGGATAAATGATGGCATGGGAGAGTATGTGGCTTCCGAAGTGGTAAAACTGATGATCAAAAAGGGAATACCGGTGAAGGGCGCCAAAGCGTTGATGCTTGGAGTCACTTTCAAGGAAAACTGCCCCGATATCCGGAATACACGGGCGGTTGACATATACCGGGAACTTACAGAATACGGACTTGAGGTAACCGTTTATGATCCCTGGGCCAATCCCCGGGAAGTCTTGGAAGAATATGGCATTCCCTCCATCCCGGTCCTTCCTGAAAAAGACGGATACAATGCCATCATACTTGCCGTTGCCCACCGTGATTTTATCAATCTGAACCTCCGCGAACTGAAAAAACCGGAGACTGTGATTTATGATGTGAAAGGTATTCTGGATGTTTCCATCGTTGACGGAAGGCTATAATCAGAAACATAAGCATAGGATTCATGACAGCATCGGCTTCCCGGAGTAATGATACGGCTGCCCCCGGACAACTTCAGTGGTATGCCATCTATGTGGGCTCCAGGGCGGAAAAGAAAGTGGATGCTGCCTTGAATGAAAAAGGGATGGAATCCTTTCTCCCCCTGAAGAAGTCCCTCCGGAAATGGAGCGACCGGAGAAAGTGGGTTGATATGCCACTCATTCCAGGGTATTGTTTCGTAAGGATAGACATCCGGAATTATATTCACGTCCTTCAAACCAATCATGTGGTGGGCTTTGTCAGGTTCGAGGGAAAACCGGCAGTGATCAGGGATCAGCAGATAGAGTTTCTCAAGCGGATGCTGAAACAGTCGGATTACACCTGGGAAATCACCCATGAAGAGTTCACCCCCGGTCAAAAGGTGGAGATCATTGCCGGGCCTTTCATAGGATTGGAAGCTGAGCTGATTTCCATCAAAGGGAAGAAAAGGGTGGTCGTTCGTATTGAACAAATCAGCAATACCCTCATCATCGATATTCCCCAGGAGGACATAACCGCTGTTGGCTGACATCGGGGAGCCATACGCGACATTCAGGCTTTCCGCCGATGTTCGCGGCATGAACCCAAGGCCGGGAATCCTCTTTTTTTTATCTTTGCACGCAAATTTTGATTGAAAGATGAACAATTTTGCTCTGATCGGTGCGGCGGGATATATTGCACCCCGTCATATGCGGGCCATCAAGGAGACCGGTAATGAACTGGTGTGTGCCCTTGATCCTTACGATGGAATCGGCATCATGGATAGCTATTTTCCAGAAGCTGATTTTTTTACGGAACCGGAACGTTTTGACCGTCACCTTGATAAATTGCGCCGCCAGGGGAAGAGAAAAATCGATTATGTGAGCATTTGTTCCCCGAATTACCTTCATGATGCACACATCCGCATGGCGCTCCGTAATGATGCGGATGCCATTTGTGAGAAACCGCTGGTTTTGAATCCCTGGAACCTGGATGCCCTCCAGGAAATAGAGCATGAAACCGGAAAGAAAATTCATACCATACTCCAACTGCGTCTTCATCCTGCCATATTGCAGTTGCGGGAGAAAGTTTTACAGGAAAAGAGAGCGGGAAAGGTGTTTGACGTCGATCTGACTTATATCACCAGCAGGGGGAAGTGGTATTTCATCAGCTGGAAGGGAAACGTCCAGAAAAGTGGCGGGGTGGCCACCAATATCGGCGTTCACTTTTTTGATATGCTGGGATGGATTTTCGGCGATTTCAAGGGGGTGGAACTGCAAACCAGCCGGCCTGAAAAGATGGGTGGCAAGCTTTTTTTAGAAAGGGCGAACGTGAACTGGTTTTTAAGTGTCGATGAGGCCGATCTGCCCGATGAAGCATTGACTGGGGGCAAGCGGACCTTCCGGAAGATCAGCATTGAAGGGACGGATCTGGAATTCAGCGAAGGATTCACCGATCTGCATACCCGGTCCTACGAACAAATCCTTGCCGGCAACAGCTATGGCATCGAAGATGCCCGCAAAAGCATTGAGATTGTTAGTCAGATCAGGAGAATGGCATAAACCGGGCCGCCTTTGTTCGAAAATCCGGATTAATTGTGGTTACCGGTTATTCCCGGCGTTGCTGCCCTTTAATTCCTCAGAATAATATTCATTCTAGCGTCACACACTCCCTGTGTCCCTCAGGCCTTTCTCTGGTTTTTTCCTCAATCCGTGTGTTTATTTTTAACTTTACCCAGCAAAAGTTTTACCAGGTTGTTGGCAGCCTTGCCGTTTTCGAAATCGACGGTCAGCCTGCTGTGACCGATGTATTCGTTGTAAAGCCAGGGATCACCCACAGCCATGACATATCCTTTTCCGAAATTGGTCTCGGCAATGAAAATGGAACCGTCATCATTTTTTAGCACTGAGGAGGCTTTTCCTGCCAGCGTTATGGGTGCTACTTCCTTCATGTAAATTTTGGACACCCCTTTGAACAGGGGATGATCCGGAAAATTTGTTTCAGCACCCATTTCCCAGTTGCGCCCGGTAACCGGATTGAGAGTCAGGGGATGGAAGGTGAATCCGAAGGCTCCTGCCAGACGGTTGAAATGGGTGAATTCCGCATTCGGACCATCATTCGACATCAGCAGCAAAACTCCGCCTTTCTTTACCCAACGGAAGATTGTCCTGACATCTTTGTCCGTCACGTAATTGGGTGAAGGGTTTTCACGGGTGGTATCCGGATCAACGATGATGTAAACGCCGGCGTTTTTCAGGCTTTTTTTCGTCGGCGGACCGGCCAGGGTAAGTAACCGGGCTCCTTGTAGCGTGAAAAGGTCTCCCAATTGTGAAAAACCACTGTCCAGGGTATCTTCCCACGTATAATGGAAAACATTCCCGGTTTTTGCATGAATCTCATGATTAAACCAGTTGTCGAGGGCAACAGTGGTCTGGCTGCAGACCGGCATGGTCCCGGTCAGGAGAATGGCGGCCAGGAACACACAAAGTCGGGAAATCACCTGTTTCATAAAAGTAGATTTTTAATTGCGGATTCAAATATACCTTTTTTGACGACAGATTTTTTGTTTGCGGCAGTACCGGGCTTTGCCGTTTGGTTTTCTTCGCTGCTACCGTTGCCGGTAACCAGTTTGCCACTTTCTGATGCTTCGGACACGACTCCGCGCATAAGGGACTTTTGCCCTCTGGGATAATACACGTTTGCTGTTTGGCTGTTAACAATAGCTTATTTGTATTTTTAAACTATTTCAAGAGGTTACAACCAGCCGTTGTGGACTGTCAACATTTTACACAATGAAAAATTAGAAAAGAATAATTGAGCTATTTTTGTGAAAATGACACGGTAATAATGGAATCACAGGAGATTCTTTAAGCCATAAAAGAACTTCCAGTAAATAAGCAAATGCTTATTATTGAGAAAACCTTGAAATCTGAAAGAGAAAATGACACAAGGGGAAAAATGATTGACGCAGCAAATGCTTGCATTACTATTTTTATTTCATTGATCCCCAGGTTGGTTTGGGATATGTGCGTGTTCCAACATGGTGTCCTTTCCGGTTGCAGATTTATATTAACGGTCATAATATATTAGCCTCTGAACTAAAACAGGCAGGTATTGATTATACCATGATAGACAATGCTTTTGACAGCTTTCAGGATGTCGGTAAATCGTAAGAACTTTCAGACAAGATAAGCATTGAAAAACTTCACCGTAAATTAAAAGAGTTTGCATGGCAATTTTGTCCGGTGTATAAAGATTTTAACCTGAGGTATCATTGGAGTGTTATGCAAGCTGAGTACGCCACCGATATTGTTTTTAAAAGCAGGAAGATCTCCAACAAATTTACAGTGAACTTATGGCCACTGCCATCCACACAGTCAAACCTGAAAACATTGCCACGTTTTTGGGACTAAAACTTGACCCCAGATACCAGGGTGAAATTGGGAGCAATTGCAATGTCCGCATCGAAGGCAGCCGGATAAAACACACCATGGGTTCGGTGTCAATAAAGATGTACGATAAATTCAGCAAAATACTCCGCATTGAAACAACAGCCTCGGAATTACAAAGGCTTTAACTTTTTTTGCAAAGAGGATTTAATTGTTTTGATGGCCATCGTCCGTGGTGAATTTAATATTTATGGCTTTAGAAACAAAAATCTGCGAAAACTACTTGGATTCACAAGCAGTAAAATTAGCAGGTTAATTAAACGATTGATGGTTCATGGCCTTATCAAAAAGACGGCAAATTCGTACAAATATTACATCACCAAAATCGGAAAACAAACAATAATTATGGCTCAGAAAATCGAAGAGCTGGTGCTGGTTCCAGCTTATTGCTATTGAATATTATGCCAAATAATACATCAAATTAATAGTTAAGCATACTAATAAAGTATTCAAAATTTACAAGTCAAATTGGGAACAGGAGCAAAATCAAAGTCAACTTAAATCAGAATGATTGTTATAAACTACAGTATACAAGAAACACAAAACTGAATGCCCATAGGATTCCGGTTGGCGGCCTAATCCAACTTGGTTTTATTCAATATTTTATTCAATATTTTCCCCTGCCATTTTAATCATATTTTTCCGGAATTGGTTGCCTGCCAGCTTTAATAAGCTTAATTTTGGAGGAACGTTGAATAAAACGCTATTTCGTTGGCCTCAAGTTGAGAAGCCTTGCGATAATATCGTAATCTGAAATGCCTTTATTAGTATTAACTTTCAACTTGTAAAATGATGATAAGGAAAATATTAGCTTTACTATTGATTGCTTTAAGTATTCATTCTTTTGGACAAGTTACCGATTCATTGATACAAAAACCAAAATTGTTGCCATCCTGGACATTTTTGGTTCCAGGTTCTTCATTTTTTTACCAAGGTAAGATTATTCAAGGTTCAATTTTTTCAACTCTTGAAATAGGGGGTATTTATCTTGGAATCAAATATGATAAAGCCTTGAAAAATAATAGTTCTTCCCCATATTATAATTACCCATTATTGATAGGATTACAGGCGTTTCAGACAGAAAAACTGGCCGGGTTTAAAAATCAACTGGAATTTTTCAAGTATTATAGACCTGATTTTAAATATGATGATTTGTCCGATAAGGATTTATATTTAGCACCTTTTAAAATTAGAAACATTATAACTCCAATAACTGGTGGAATGGTGTTATTGGCTACTGCATTTTTGGGAATTGAAAAATACAATGAAACAAATAGATTCAGAGATATTGATAAAATGTATTTTCTAAATCGTTATATCGACAGAAATCAAGGATTAGCAGTTTTTGGCACGACTTCACTTGCCATTAGTTGGAGCGCCGGTGTTAGTGAGGAATATGTTTTCAGAAACTGGATGATGCCTCTTCTTGATTATAAATATGGACAAAAAAAAGGTTTGATAATTTCAAGTGCAGTATTCGGAGGAATGCATTTCTCTAATTTATTATTTGCGGATAAACCAGATTATAAATCTGCACTTATTCAAGTTGGAGAGGCTACTATTGCAGGATATTTTTTAGGTCGGGACGTTCAAAAGAGAGGAT
Source organism: Prolixibacteraceae bacterium UBA1413 (assembly GCA_002304925.1). Lineage (GTDB taxonomy): Bacteria > Bacteroidota > Bacteroidia > Bacteroidales > Prolixibacteraceae > UBA1413. The sequence continues at coordinate 7,722 of DBPT01000003.1, read as the reverse complement.
ATGATATTGGTCCAGCTGTGGCTGCTCATATGTGGTATGATTTTACATTAATGTTAGGTTCATTTCTGATAAATCCGAAGAATAATTTTCTTGGTGTAAATTTGAAATTTAAAATTTGATTATAATAACCAGCGGCAATCTATCAGACGGCCGGTGAACCGTTAAGCCCACCGGAGCACCCCTCGCACCACTTGTACGTGTACTTATAGTGTAATCGGGAACGACAAATTCAGTGATTCCGGGGATGGGTGTACAGTGAAGATGGCATCGAGAACCGTATGGTTCGATATTCGGACAGAAGAAGATAACAGGGGACTTTTATGAATTATGTAATTTCGGTTTCCAATTTACGGCAGCAACCATAACTTGCAGCCAAATTATAGATTATGATTGATAAAGAAAAAATAACATCAGAATGGATTGAAAAAGTATCCAAAGCGAACCGAAATGTTGTTCCAGGTTTCAGTTTCGGTAGCGCCATGAAAAAACCTCTATAATCTCTTGATAATTTGTTGATTATAGAGGTCTTTCAGTGCCCAGAACAGGACTCGAACCTGCACATCCTTACGGACACTAGTCCCTGAAACTAGCGCGTCTACCAATTCCGCCACCTGGGCATTTTACATCTTATGAACCCCGCTTCTGCTGTCGTAAGCTTTAAAAAGCGGTGCAAATATATAAATTTATGGATTAAAAGCAGGTGGGTGGGTGCCAATATTTTTATCATTTTAACCACGACCTCAGAGGATGTGCAAATGTTCCTGGTCGGTAATCTTTTCACAATAGTGGCATTTCATGGCCAGGGACGCCTTGGAAACCACGGTGAACTTGGTGGTGATGCTTTCGTTGTTGGTGATGCATTTAGGATTGACACACCTGACAATCCCCTGGATCTGCGACGGAATTTCCACTACTTTCTTCTCTGTGACGACATAGTCGTGGATAATGTTAAGCTTGGCGTGCGGAGCAATCAGGGCAATCTTGTTGATTTCGTCATCTTCAAAGTATTTGTCGCTAACCTTTATGATTGCCTTGCTTCCCAATTTTTCACTCTCCAGGTTGGTCCCGAAGGTGATCTGGTTCTCGATTTTGTCGAGTCCCAGTATGGTGATTACCTTGAACAGGTTACGGGCGGGGATATGATCGATGACGGTGCCGTTTCTGATGGCGCTGACTTTCAGCTTTTTCTTGATAATCTCTTCCATGGCTGATCACTTGAGGTTTAAGGTGTAAGCAATGATGGCCTCGCGGGTGAAGATCCCGTTCAGCGCCTGTTCAAAATAATAAGCTTTTTCATTCTTATCCACGTCGGTATGGATCTCATTTACCCGGGGAAGAGGGTGGAGAATCCTTACATTGGATTTTGTATTTTCCAGCATTTTACCCCTGAGGATATAGACGTTCTTTACCTTTTCATATTCGATGGGGTCGGCAAACCGTTCCTTCTGCACCCTGGTCATATAAATGATGTCGGCAGCGCTGATGATGTCGGTGAATTCCCGGTGTTCAAAGTATCTGATCCCTTTTTCGCGGAGGTGCATTTTATATTCTTCCGGCAACAGCAATTCATCGGGTGCGATGAAGTTGAAAATGGGATTTTGAAATTCCGACATCGCCATGAGCAGGGAATGGACTGTCCGGCCATATTTGAGATCCCCAACCATGAAAATGTTGAGGTTGTCGAGGGTTCCCTGGGTTTTCAGGATGGAATACATGTCGAGGAGCGTCTGGGTGGGATGCTGGTTGGCCCCGTCTCCGGCATTGATGACAGGGACGGCGGAAATCTCTGCGGCATAGCGGGCGGCGCCTTCCAGGGGGTGGCGCATCACAATCAGGTCGGCGTAGTTGGACACCATCTTGATGGTGTCGTGAAGGGTTTCTCCTTTGGTGACGCTCGAACTCCCCACATCGGCGAATCCGATGATCCGGCCTCCCAAACGCGAAATCGCCGTTTCAAAACTTAAACGCGTCCGCGTCGAAGGCTCAAAAAAGAGGGAAGCCACAACTTTCCCCTTCAAAAGGTCCTGGTTGGGATTCTTCTCGAAATCCGCGGCCAGTTCCATGATACGGAGATACTCTTCCTTGGTGTAATCGGTGATGGAAATCAGGTCCTTCTTCATATCGTGGTTTCGTAATTAATTCCAATATTCAAAAAAACCAACACTCCGGGAAGGGATGTTGGTTTTTCGGGGAAAAAACTGAAAACGGGTTTTCCTCCGATCATGTAAATCAGATTGAAAATCAGAAACCACCTCCTTAATGGATTTTTTTGCTTCAGGCCAAAGATGGCTTCTGTTTCAGAAATGGGTTGTGATTCTTGTCGGAATCTCATGTGACAAAAATACTTGTCGGAATCTCATGTGACAAAAATAATAATTATGCCCTTGTTACTGACAAAGGGGGGAAGGTGAGTTTTTAGTTAATTATTAACAGAAGTGCTGCCTGATATTTCAACTCCATAAATATTTCTGAATAAGGACAGAATTCTTTCGATGTCGGATTTTCTTACGGAAAAGGTGATCTTACACTTTTCGGTCAGGTTAACAGAGGTTTGGGTAAGATTTTCATTTTTAATGATTTGCATGACAGCATTCAGTTCGGAATAGTTGAAGTTGAGTTGGAATTCTTCTTCGATCAGGCGTGTTTCGATGGAGGCATTACGGATGGCGTCAGCGGCGGCCTCACGGTATGCATGGATCAGTCCGCCGGTTCCCAGCAGAATTCCTCCGAAATAGCGGACGACAACCAGCAGTACCTGGGTAAGCTCCTTACTGACCAGTTGTCCGAGGATGGGTTTGCCGGCGGTGGAGGAAGGTTCTCCGTCGTCATTTGCCCTGAAGCGGATCTCCTCTTTGCCCAATCTCCAGGCATAGCAATGATGCCGGGCGTTGTAATGCTCCTTTTTGATTTTCTGAAGGAGTTCCCGTATTTCTTCTTCATTCTTTACGGGATACAGAAACGCGAGGAAACGGCTTCCCTTGTCCTTAAAGATTCCTTCGGAAGGGGCGGAGACAGTATTATAGGTATCGGTCATCCTGGCTGTTCATTCGGGAGAATTACTCCCGGGCTTCATCGCTCCCGGGGAATCAGCATCGCTGGTCAGCACGCCGGCAAGTGATCGTGAAACTACGGGATCATCAATAACATTTACATTTTCAACTTCTTCTCGATTTCATCGACATAAATCCTGAAATTTTTATCGGTCTCTTTCAGGTTGTTTACCGTTTTGCAGGCATGCAGCACCGTGGCGTGGTCTTTATTGCCGATTTGTGCGCCGATGCTGGCCAGGGAATACTTGGTCATGTTTTTTGAGAAGTACATGGTAATTTGCCTTGCCTGTACGATCTCGCGTTTTCGGGTTTTGGCCTGCAGGTAGTCGACCGGAATGTTGAAATAGTCGCAGACCACCTTTGAGATGTATTCGATTGAGAGTTCGCGCCTTGAATTCTTGACCAGTTTGTTGACCAGTTTACTGGCCAGGTCGAGGGTGATCTCCTTTTTGTTGAGCATGGACTGTGCCAGAAGGGAAACGAGTGCTCCTTCGAGCTCCCTGACGTTGTTGGTGATGTGCGAGGCAATGTATTCCAGAACTTCATCGTTCAGGATCAGGCCGTCTTTGTAAACTTTTCTCCTGAGGATTTCCATCCGGGTTTCAAAATCGGGGACGGTCAGATCGGCTGTCAGACCCCACTTAAAGCGCGAGAGCAGCCGCTGTTCCATCCCTTTTAGCTCAATGGGGGGTTTGTCGGATGTCAGGATGAGTTGTCGCCCCGTCTGGTGAAGGTGGTTGAAAATGTGGAAGAAAGTTTCCTGGGTTTTCTCTTTGCCGGCAAATTCGTGGACATCATCAAGGATGAGGATGTCAATCATCTGATAGAAATTCAGAAAATCGTTCCGGTTATTGTTGCGGGTTGATTCGGTGAACTGGGTTTGGAATTTGTTTGCGTTGACATACAGGACCACTTTGTCGGGGTACCTTTCTTTGGCTTCTATGCCGATGGCCTGCGCCAGGTGTGTTTTCCCGAGTCCTGAATTTCCATAGATCATCAGGGGATTAAAGGCCGTCCCTCCTGGATTCTGAGCAACGGCAAAACCGGCACTCCGGGCCAAACGGTTGCATTCCCCCTCAACGAAATTTTCAAAGGTATTTTCCGGCTTTAGCTGGGGATCAATCTGCAGTTTCTGAATGCCGGGAATGATAAAGGGATTTTTAATGGCTGCCTTGTCTTCACTGCTGATCGGAAGGGTAAGCGGTCTGTTCTGAATCCTCGTGTTGTTGGTGGTGGGGTATTTCACCGTATAGGGAACTTCAGCAGTATTGTTTCCCATGACTACATTATATTCCAGTTTGGCTCCGACTCCCAGAACCATGCGCAACGTCTTCCTCAGAATATCAATGAATTGTTCTTCAAGGTATTCGTAAAAGAAGGCACTGGGCACCTGGATGGTGAGAATCCTCTCTTCAAGCCGCACCGGAACGATAGGCTCAAACCAGGTTTTAAAACTGCCGGCAGGTACATTGTCCCGAATAATACGCAGACAACTCTCCCATGCGGTCCAATGCTCGTTAGTCATAATCGGATTGAAGGATTATCTGATTTACAAAAAAACTCCCTTATATCATTTCGTAACAAAATTTGTGAAAAAAAAGTAATAAAAAAATTGTTTTGCTCTTGATTTTCTGAAAAAGAATATATGGCTTTCTTAATCAAGATCTTAAAATTCAATATTTTTCTGCGAGTGTTAATGTCTTGAAAATCAATCCATTTCTAATAAGCTTTTGATAGCTAACAACATATCAGGTCGGGGGGGGTGGGGTTTGTTCCGGAATAGTCAGGGATATTAACAATCGGGGACTCATTTCGCTTGCAAACGGAGGGCTCTTTCCAAAGGAATGATTTTTCCGTTCCTGAAAGGGACCACAGTTGCATCGGGAAAATTCCGGAGCAGGATGATCCGGGCTTTCTCGGCATCTGCATAGTAGGCATATTCACCCGAGAAGTAGGTGAATTCGCCGTTGATATTCATCTCTGAAATCACGCCTGCTTTTTCAAAGAGGGTTGATTCGGGGGGGAGTTGCTGTCTGGAGGTGATCAGCCTGATTCTGTAAAGGATGCTCTGGCTGCCTGACGCATCACTCTCAGGGGAATTGATATATACTTGTTTGCCAAAATCGAAGGCTGAAAAATGGATGTACTTCTTCGGATTGCTCCGGATATCGGCCAACAGCAATTCCAGATTGGTTGTCAGCCCGGTCAGGTTGTTGTAAAGTTCGTCATCGTTAAGTAAAAGTCCGGCGCTGCTCTGGTCGGAATTTACCTTTTTAAGGATGAAATGGATGGAATTGACCGCATCAGAAAGATCGGCGAAGAGGGGGGTGAGGGGTTGTGAGGCGAGGGTATCGGTGATTGCAGCCAGTTTGGTGATGATGTTGTCAAAATGGGCGGAATTGTTGTTTAGCGTGCTGCTGAAGCCTTCCATGTTCCGGATAAGGCGGCCCAGGTTCGATTTTTCAGCCGACATCAGCTGCTGAAGATCTGCTGAAGTCAGCTCCAAATTATTGATGGTACGGTTGATATTTTCAAAACTTTCGGCCAGGTCCTCCCGCGCATCTTCGTTAAAAATTACCGTCAGGACGGTAATGGCTGAATCGAGGGTTGAGAGCAACTCCTCGGCTTTGTATTTTAGCGGCAGCACCTGCATGCTTACCTGTTCTTTCAGGTCGCTTTCGATTTCTCCGGGAATGGTATCCCCGGCCTGATAGTACGCTTCTTCTCCGCTGAAAACCAGTTTAACCGACCGGGATCCCATGATGTCGCTGCTCACAATGCGGGCGATCGATTTTACAGGTATCCTGAAATCATTGTCAATCATGAAAGTAACGATCAGGTCACCACTTTTATCATTGGCAAACCGGATGTCCTTGACGTTTCCCACCCGGTAGCCGTTAACGGTGACCAGGCTCGATTCCTGCAACCCGTCTACCCTTTCATACCGGGAATAATAGTAATCAACCGGTTTAAAAAAATCATGCCCTTTGAGATAACTCAATCCCCAGATCAGCACAAAAATGGTGAAAACCATGAGGATCCCCAGTTTTACGTATTTCGAAAGCTTCATCTCTCCTTTATTTTACCGGTAAAGGTACATCAAAGTGGTGGAATCTCAAATTATGGAAGCTCATTCTGAGGCACTGCCCGGGGTATGTCATTTTCGATGACGACGACAAATGCTTCGGGGAATTTTTCTGTCAGGCGTTTCTTTTCCTTTACGGCGTTTGCGACTGTTGAAAATTTCCCCGAGAAAAATTTGTAATACGGAGCCACCCTGATCCGGTAAATGTTTTGTTCACCCTTGAAGTTGGCAGGTGAGGGTTCGGCTGCGTTTGACACCGCCCCTACCTGTACCGAAAACCATCTGGTCGGGTGATGATTCGTTTCTTGTGTGTTTTTTTCCTCTGTCTTTTTCAGGATCGTATCCGGTTTTGTGACCACCGCCGGTTCTGGGGCAGGTTTTGCAGAACCAGCCACATTTGTTAAAGTGAATGTAGCGGTTTTGCCGCTATCCCCGGCTGGTTTTGTATCTGTTGCAGCCGACGTGGGGGTAGCAGCGGTTTTTGTATTTCCGGCACCTCTTTTTTCCGGCGCGGCGGGACCGGGGGGTGTGGCATCGGCCACTTCGTCCACCGGCTGCAGAGTAAACCTGCTTTTACTGTCGATTTCTTTTTTGTAAATCGAAAAAGCCTTAAAAATGGATTCGGCAACTTTTTCTTTGCCCCCTTCCGACACCAGAAATTTACGCTCTTCAGGATTGCTGATAAAGCCCACCTCCACCAGCACTCCGGGCATGGTGGTCTGGCGAAGCACCAGAAAACCGGCCTGTTTTACACCCCGGTTCACCAGACTCAGGTTCCTGGTAAATTCATTCTGGATATAAGCCGCCAGCCCTATGCTTTGCGTCTGGTACTCTGCCTGCATATTTTCGAACATGATATAGGATTCGGTTTCGTTGGGATTGAATCCTTCATAATTGGCCGAGTAATCTTCTTCAAGCAGAATTACCGCATTCTCCTTTTTTGCAACCTCCAGGTTTTCCTGACTCCGGTGCAATCCCAGGGTGAATGTTTCGGTGCCTCGTACCGCAGTGGTTTTCACATAATTGGCATGGAGCGAAATAAAGAGGTCTGCCTTATTTTTTACCGCCATGGAAGCACGCACGTGGAGCGGAATGAAAACATCTTTTGACCGGGTATAGATCACCTTGACGTCGGGATAGTTTTTCTTAATCTTATCGCCCAGGCGAAGACCAATAGCAAGGACCAGGTCTTTTTCCTTGACTCCCCCCGCAACAGCTCCGGGATCACTCCCTCCGTGCCCCGGATCAATAACCACGGTCCGGAGTTCCCGGGACTCGCTGCCCGACTGACCATAATCCCTGGTTGGTATCATCAGCAGGGAGGCTGTTATTAAAAGTGTGATGGTTGTTATGCGTGGTTTCATGTGTTTATATTATTACGTTGTAATGGTTCACTTGGTGAAACACATGTAATGACTATGTGGAAATTAATGCGGCTATTGTCCGTTTTTAGCGGTTGCAAGGAATAGCTTCGCAATTTCATCCCGGTTGGTGCATAGTAGCACATGGTCATTGCATCTTTTTATAATACAGGATAAACGGCAAAATTAGAAATATTAGTATTTTAAGTTTCGCAAGTGCTTTTAG
>DBPT01000020.1 GCA_002304925.1 Prolixibacteraceae bacterium UBA1413 | reverse complement strand
ACAGGTCGGTATATGCAATTGGCGCTCCGCACCGCGAGAACTTTCTGGCTAAAGAGGACCGTTAAGTGGTTGGCGGTGCGGCCTGCCCCGGCTCCCGCCGGGGCCCCCCTCCTGGTGTCACGGTTTTTGCCAACGCGACAATATTCAAAACAACGTAAGCGCCCAGTAAACTGCATCTAGTCGATGCCCGATTTTTTAGTTTATTCGCCGGGAAGTAGTTTGTGAACCTGAATTGCCGGGTAATCCGGTATGACCGTCAAAGTATTTGTCAACCATTCGAAGGGTTCAACCCCGCGAAGTTTACATGTAGCCAGCAATGAGTAAATCACAGCAGCATTCCTGGCTCCCTGGTGTGAACCGGCAAACATATTATTTTTCCGACCCAGAGCCACCGGTCTAATACAGTCCTCGATTAAATTGTTGTCTATTTGGAACCTTCCATCATCAACATATCTTCTTAACCTTGGCCAAAGATTTTTTGTATAGTTCACTGCTATGCCAATGGCACTTTTAGGTAAGACCTTTATGGATTGGTCAATCAACCAATTTTCCAACTTATCCAATATCGGCACAGCTTCATTCTTCCGCAACTCCTTGATTTGGTCAAACGAGAGTTCCTGTTCACGGACTTTTCCCTCAATCTCATACAGATCCTGGATCATGGCTAAGGCTTCACCAGCTCGTTTAGGATCATTGGCCTTGGCCTGGTCAAATTTTCTCCTGCTATGTACAAAACAGGTCAGTAGTTTTATCTTTTCAGGCGGGGCTAAGTTGTCGTAAACCGAATAACCATCTGTTTGAAGATAGCCTTTAAAATCTTTCAGAAAACTTTTCGGACCATCCTGACCCCTGGTTTGCCGGTAATCAAAGACCACCATGCGTTTGATGGGATCATGATAAACCCAGAAGAATCCCCGGTGAGTAGCACCGGGCTTGTCTTCCGAAAGAACCGGGATAGGTGTTTCATCTGCTTTCAGATAATCCGATGAGCGAACTTCCTTTTTTAATGCTTCCCATGGCAAAACCAACCAGTCTTCAAGGGAACGGTTGGCCCATCCACCAATGGTTGAATCAGGAATATGGAGTTTCTGACGCTTGAAGATCTGACTTTGGCGGTAGTACGGAAGATGATCAACAAACTTGCTGACCAGGATATGAGCAAGCATCGAGGCACTGGCATTCCCCTTTGGGACAGGAAGAGAAGGAAGTTCAGCCGTAATAATACGGGGGGCTTCATCGTTGGTCTCAACCACATATTTAGGTCTCACGATCTGTTGAACAAAGATACTGGCAGGTTTGTATTCCAAAATTTCCGTAGTAATGGTGCCGATCTTCTTGGCACCTTCGGGAAGGTTCTCCGGTTCAATTATCTCAGTTCTGCGTGGAAAATGAGAGGGGATCTCAGCACGGTAAGAATGTTTCTTCTTTCCCTTTTCGGGCTTCTCCCGGGTGTAGGTGATCTCTTCCATCGTCTTTTCAGGTGCTTGCAGCGCAGGAAAATCAAACAGAGATCCCTGAAGCGGGTCCGGGGCTATAAAACGTTCGCTTTTGGCTCCGAACATCATCCTCTGAAGTTGGGCAAGCTGGTGTTTAAGCCATTCAACCTCGGACTTGAAGGTAATCAACTCCTGGTATTCTGTCTTCGATATGGTGATCATTTCTTCGCTTGCCATGAGGTAAAAATACTCATGAAAAGCATTGATTTTATTGGCATTACAGACGATTTACCAACAAATTTTTGTTACTAAAAACGCCTCCGTTTTTTTGCATATTTCATGGAAAAACCAGTAATAATCATCGCCAGTTGTCCATATTCAATATCCTGACTCAAACCCGGTTTTTCAATTTGTGGCAATTCAAAAGTGCCTTGTTCAAGGCGCTTGTAAAACAAAACGAACCCACCGGGTTCCCACCTGAGAAGTTTTATGCGATTTCTACCTTTATTTATGAAGATAAACACATCACCGCTACGTGGGTCTTGTCCCAACCGGCCGCTTACTAATCCGCAGAGCCCGTCAAAACTCTTTCGCATGTCAGTTTTCTCCCTGAAAAGGAAGTATCTGGCGGAGGTAACCGAAAACATGATCCCTACAGGTTGATCAATGCCTTCAGCATTTGCAGAGAAGTTCCTGTAGGTAATTGCAGTTCTACCCCATTGGTGTACCGCAATAAAATGCCGCTTCCATTAAAAACATTTTTAAGCTCGATAAATGCATTCCCGTTGCCCGCTTTTGTCTGCCGCTTATATAACCAGTACCGGAGTGTATGAATGGAAATGTTGTTGGACTTAGCAAAGTCCACCTGGGGTCAGTCCTGAATTATGCCAGCCGGCAACAATCTCTTTAACTTGTTGAGAAGTGTAAGTTGTGCTCATGAAATTTTTGCGGGCAATTTGCCACTCCCGGGCAAGATTCACAAGATGCAGTTGGCTGGGCGCTTACGTATTACGGATGCGCAGCGCCATGCCGGATGAAGAGTCCGTCATAGTTCTTATGGCTAAAACGGCCATGGATAAGTCCTCCTATTACAGGGCTTTGCCTTATATAGACCATGATGAAAAGCTGTTTCCAAATGAAAAGAACCACTTTCTTGATCTGATAAACAAAGTTACAGAATAGCAGGCTCATGTCAAGGCTATACAAGTCCCTCCCTACGGTCGGGACCCTTGACAAAGACCCCGCCATTCAAAAAATGATGTTTAACAGTTCAAGAAAGCCAAAAGAAAAGTAGTTTAGTGATGCCAAACTAAAATGGGAAACCGAGGTCGCGAGACACACAAATTGTAACACTACCAAAAATCCATACAGCATTTACAAGGATGGCAATGGAAACTTCAAACAACTGGTATTATTTCCAATGATGCCTTTTGTTTCGTTCAGGCGGAGTTTTTAAAAATGTGCCAGGGGGACGCCCTGAGACATAGGGCCGATCGTCAGGTTGTCCTTCGATTACAGTTCGTTTTTTAACTTTCTTTTAAAAATAGGTGTTCACTGCAAATTCAAATTGATTAATAAAAATCTCTTTGAACACCGATAAATTATTTTGCTCATAAAAAAGCAGCATTGCCTTTTTATATTCCACTGAATCGACGGTTCTGAATGAAATAGGACAATATTTGTTGTTCATTAGAATTGCATTACTTACTATTCTTGCTGTCCTTTTATTCCCGTCAACAAATGGTTGGATGTAAGAAATTAAAGCAAGTGTCAAAAGCGCTTTTTCGAAAATATCCTCTTTCCCATTAATTAATTCACACATATTTACCAATGATTCCCTGATTTGAAATTCATTGTCCGGAGGTCGATAATTCGTGCCGGAAATGCCAACTCTTCTTTTTCGAATATTCCTCTCAATTGCCAATTCTTTGATTAAGATACTATGAATATTCTCAATTTTTGAAACAGTCAGAGGTATTAAATAATCAGGATTTTCGATGATAAAATCAATCGCATCTTTATGATTTAGAAGCATGGTTGCTTCTTCTTTGGTTTTTCCTGCTGCAGTTTCTTTTTCCTTCAGTAGTCTTTCTGTTTCAAGCAGTGAATAAGTGTTCCCTTCAATTTGTGAAGATTTCCAGCTCAAATCAATGGCGAGTCTTTCTAATTCTTTTTTGTATTCAATACCTGAAAGTCGAGAGAGATTTTTTTCATAAGTTTTTTGAAGCTCTGTTAATCTATTAATCTCATTTTCTGTGAAAAGTGCTGTATGGGGTAGGGTTTCTGAAATCAGGTTAAAATTGAAAGTCTCTTTAATGGTTCTTTCATCAATTTCTTTTTTAAAGTATTCTTCAATGTCAACAGGTACAAGCAATTCAAAAGAAGGGGAGATGACATATTTTGTCGATTTCCCTTGTCCGATTTTTGAAATCAGTTTCTCAGAAGCCAGATTGAATAAGATCCTTTTGACCGATGCATAACTTAATGAAACTGAAATTCCTTCATGAATTTCTTTGGAAGAACACCCTTTATTTTGTTGAATATAATTCAGTATTTCGGCGTTTCTTTCGTTTTTCATTGTTCATTTATTTGGCTCACTAAAATATTAAATACAGCTCAAATTTGCAATATTTATGAGCTGTATCTGTTTTCAAAATGAGCTATAACAGTCTGAAGGGATGTTTTGCTTGCGTTAGCAAAAGAAGTACGCCGACCTGTTAGGCCGTGTGTTCTTTGGCCTTTTTGATGCTTTTGAATTCATTGATTTTTACCTTCTTTCCCGCAGCATAAGCAGCACGGGCAGATGGTCGCTGAATCTCGCAACTACCCCTCGTTTGTAACATGGTGTGACTGTGGATGTTAACAATCAACCACATAGCCATTCTTTTCAAACAGGGTTATTGCGTCGGCACAATTGAAATTATTCCACTCCCTGTCGCTGATTTCCACATCGCGCGGAATAGCGCCTTTTTCTACAACTACCACATTCGCACCGGCCCTGACAGCTTTTTCACTGGCAGGATGCACACAGATATCCTGAACCGTGTCTCCTCCGGAAAGCCTTGTTACCGCGATGAGTTTTGCAATTATTTCATCGCTTATCCTTCTTCTGTTCCCCAGGGGCGTTCCTTCAACAGGGAAACGAGCCATTATTCCTGAAATTGAGACGTTGTATTTCACCGATTCCAGAAACCTCTCCGCAATCTCCCCACTGGTATGCTCTTCCCCTACTGGTTCAACCAGGTGTATGAGTTTCAGACCGGAATCACGGACAGCCTGTAAAGTTGCCCTTCTTTCGTCAATATTGAACCGTGTATCTATTCCCTCCCGTAACCGGATAGCATGGTATATTCCACGCACACCGGCATTATAAAAAGCATCTGCGGCAGCTTTATCAAATTCTCCGGTATTCAACACCAGTTCATAATTGCCGGGAACTTCCCTGCGGATGTATTCAACCAGTTTCACCAGCTCCTTTACACTGTAGAACTGTGTGGTTCTGAAAACAATATAATGGACCTTGTTTTTTACATACTCTTTTACGTCGCCGGCAATTTGTTCCCTTGTATAAATCTTTTCCTCTTTGATTTTGCCCCATTTCTCACCGAAAGAACAGAAATCGCAATTCATGGGACAGGCCGCATAATCAATCCCGACGGCTCCCCAAAGAAATGCCTTCCCAGCTGTTTTCAGTTTTGCAACTTCAAAAGCGGTCTCGCCCAAATAATGAAAATCATCACTCCGCTCATCAATCTCAAGCAATCTGATTATTTCTTCCCTGGTTAAAACAATCCCGTCGAGGCATTTCTGCCGGGCAGTTGCAATGAATGAATGACTACTCACTTTTATAAAACTTCATCCAATATTTCGCATGCGGATACTACCACACGCGGACAAACAGAGAAAAGAAGCCCCTTATCCATGATGATCTTCATTTCTTCTTCTTTTGAAAGATCATATCCAAGGATCTCACGGCAAATCAGACTCTTGTTCTTTTCTTTGAATCTGGTCTCAAATTCAACCTTTTTAGCCAGCATATTTTGCTTGATATCAGGCTGATTGGCCTCGTCGTTCCCATGTTTCAGGCCTATGGCCATCAATGCACCAATCACACATCCGCAGGTTTCAGCATGCCACATCCCGCCACCAAAGGGGGAAGAAATCCTCATAGCTTGCTTTTCGTCCAAACCCAGTTTTCCGGCACAGTGTCCGAATACAATTTGAGAACAATCTATTCCGGTCTTAAAACATCCGGCAGCGAATTCTTCGGTTACTTTTTCCATAATTCAGAATTTTTTTGAAGGTAAATATACGATTCACAATAATACACTGACGTAAATATACATCAAATAAAAACGATCAAAACCAAAGACCCGGAAGTAATAAAAACAATCATTACTACAGAAAATTACTCAGCTTCAGAATTTCTTATTATTATGGAATTGTATTCGCAACAAAACTCATCAGGGAGGGAGATTTCATTCAGGAAACCTGACAGTAAATTTCTCATTTCTTTGATTTTGGGCAGATTCAGACAGTGGACCGTTTTTCCGTTGACGATATGTCCTTTGATCAGTCCGGCACGCTTAAGCTCGAGAATATGCTGATTGATGGTTGTTCTGTTTAAGGGGAACACATCTGAAACATCGCCCTGCAGGCAGGTTTTTGTTTTTGACAGGTGCAGAAGGATCTGGATACGCACCGGGTGCGAAAGCGCCTTGAAATATACTGCTTTCTGGCGTAGGTTTTTCTCAAACAGATCTGTTTTCGCGAAAGCCATGTTACTATTTTTAAATAAAAATAGGCAATATTCAGGAATTATGAAATTTAACCTGACAAACCTGTTGCACTACAATATCTGTAATTTCTGAAATGAATTTTCATCGTATAAAAATCTTCTTAGCGCTTCGGTATAATAGATCAGAGGGTACAGCTTCTCATCATACCACAGCATTGCAAAATAGAGTCCAATGGGGGAAGGTTTTAAATTCTTATGTGTTTCGAGCCAGCTTAATCCCCTGAAACAGGAATCCTTGTCCTTCATGGCCAAAGCACAGACAGCCAGTGAAGTCTCCTCGATGGTGCCGGCAATGTTTTTCTTACCACCCCAGCTTCCGTCATTATTCTGGTTATCAAGCAGATACTTTTGAGCTTGTTTGATCATTACCTTCAGTTTGTCAATGACGCTCTTTTCAGTTCCGGATAGCTTAAGGCAGTCAACAAGATAAGTGCAGACCTTTGCAGTGCCATATACAGGATTTGTTTTTTCTTCAGTCATTTGATTCCCGAACCAGAGAGGCAACCACGAACCATCAGGGAATTGATGTTTTTCAAGGTACCCGATTGCTCTGATGATGCTTTTTTTGATTTTTAATCCTGTGTCTTCAGGAATGATTTTTGCAAGTTCTTCAGTTGTTTTCAACAAAGCGAGGAGAGCATGGCCGGTAAGATCGGCGCAGCTCTTATCAAAGGGAAGCCTTCCCCAGCCTTTGCAAAATGTAGGGAATCCTCCGTCTTTGTTCTGGAGGTCAATCAGCCACCTGCAGCCATTCAGCAGTGCACTGTTTTCTTCTTCCGATCCGGAGTATAATTCAAGTAATGCCAGCATAGCTCCGGGGGTATCGTCCGCATCAGGAACAGCCCCTGAAAAGTTTGTCCATCCCCATCCTCCTAGCTTTGCACCGTTAAAAGGATGTTTTTCCTTATACTGCAGCGTGATCAGGTGTTTTCTGATTTTTACAATCTCATCCTGATTCAGCACCTTATTGATATTGCTGCCCAATGCTTTCACGGATAGTGTGGTTACCCAGGTTGAAAGATCAGTGTCGATAGGCCATCCACCGTCATTACGTTGCTGCATTCGCAGAAATTCAATGCCTTTTTTCACCGTGATATTTTCTTTTTCCCCGCTTTTAATCAGGCACATGACCACAAAACCCGTAAGGGGTATTGCTTCAAGAAAACCGCCACTTTCAGGAACCAGGCTGTTTAATTTGCCGATGGCGGACTTAATGGAAAGGGTCCTGACCACGCTGACAGGATTGATCTTCTTACCGCGTATCGTGTGCAGGTAAATACCGACCGCGAGAAGGGCAGGCAAAGCATAGCTTACCACCCGAAGGTTAACGAAACGATAGATTGAAGATGGTAAAAGTGCCAGTTCAAATGGGAAGCCGGGTATTTCTTTGGCTGATGATGCGGGGATGACCCCGCACACGATAAGCAGTGAAAGTATCGGGATTGAAAAAGTGTAATCTTTCCCGTAAAATTTCAGGATCGAACGTGTAATCGTCTTCGGATCCAGGGTTATTCCCTTTCCTGCTAGCCAGTTTTCCATCTTCCTGAGCACAGCAGTGCCGTTTCCATTTGTCTGAAGCATACTGACAGCCGCATAGCAAAGCAGGGTAGTGCTGACATTGCTTACGGAGGAGGTTGTATCGCCATAACCTCCGTCGGGGTTGATATTACTGATCAACCATTTGTATCCTTCTTCGGTTCTTTTCAGGTCGTCTGTATTATCAGCAGTTTTTAGCGCAACGATTGCGACGGCAGTGGCAAGTGCGCTTGTTGAAAGTTCTCCCTGCCAGAATCCGCCGGCATTGATCTCCGATTTTAACTTGTCGCTCAAATCAAGGTATTTCCGGGTTAAAAAGGTATTGTTCATAATCAGTCTGTAAGTGATCCAAGTGCCAGTAATCCGTAGAATGTGTATTCGATGTCGGTAGTTCGGTCCAGGATGCCGGATCCGAATCCCCCGTCAGTATATAGTGAGTCAATAAAGTTCAGGCAATCAGGCTTTATCGTACGCATATCGTAATCTGCAACCCGCAGGGCGTATAAACCAACAGCGGTCGAAAGCAGATCCGGTTCAGGAGTTTCCTTCGTGGCTTTAAATCCTCCGTTGTCATTGTAAAAACCGAGCAGTTTTTTCACATCCTCAGCCAGAGGCTTCCCGAAACTATGCCTGAGGAGCGCCGACGCAGCCACAACAGGTAATGGCGCTGTATGGCTGCCTGTTGTTTCCCAGGGCATTTTTGTTAAAAGGTACAGGCTTCTGTATTCCCTGTAATAATAACAGTACAAAAGGCTCATGAATGCCCTGAATTCACCGTGCCTGTCAGGTTCAGCACACACGCCTTCCCTGATCCTGTACAGCATATTCCTGACATTTTTATTCCGGATGTCCAGTTTTGAAGCCAGTATGACAGCGCAATACAGGTGAACCTGGTCCAGTCCGTTCTTTGAAATCTCATTTTCAACATATTTTCTGGTTCCCGGCATCATTTCTTCCAGACCGAGCGCTTCAGAAAGATAACAACCGAAAAGGGTATAATACAGGTCCGGATTTCCTGCCCTGTCCATGAATCCTCCTGACTGGTGCTGCTTTCCCCTGACATATTTTTTTAGCTCGTTCAACGGGCCATTTTCGATCAGCTTCAAAGATTTCCCGAGCATCAGCTCAACTCTTTTGGTTTCGAAGGTCTTCAGCCGTTGAGACGAAACGAGCTTAAAAAAACTGTTTGAAAGTCTTTCCCACAACTTCATGCAAGGCAAGTTTTAAAGGTATATTCTGCAGCTTTCCCAGGCAGTCATCGGCTTTTTGAAGGAACTCCCCGATCATGCTGTTAATCCTTTCTTCCACAGGGAACGTCCGAATAAGTTCCATGAGTTTGACCATGTCACTATTTTTAAGGGCTTGTGCCAGAATGATTTTTTCCTCTCTGCCGGCTTCTTCAGCAATTACCGAGATTATTGCGGAAGGATTTCTGACAGGGTAACCATCCGTATTTTCAGTGATATCTTCCAGGTCATCCTTCAACTGATAGGCAATACCGGTCAGACTGCTGAACTGATCCAGCAATTCCAGAGATTTGACATCAGCATTCCCGGCCACAGCACCGGTCAGGAGAGACACCCTGAATGCAGCTGCAGTTTTGGCTTCGAAAATATCGAAGGTCTCTTTTAAGGAAAGGATTTTCCCATTCCTCCGGGTTATCAGCTCATTTCCCTGACCTATTGACATTAACTGGTGTCCACAGGAAATAATAGTAAGGCATTTTTTGAGTGCTTGAGGTTCAAGGTCACATTTCGAAATAAGCCTGTAACCCTCTCCGATCAAGAGATCCCCGGTGTTTATCGCAACCGGAATCCCATATTTTTTGTGAAGAGTTTCTTTTCCGTATCTGAGTTCATCTCCGTCTTCAATATCATCGTGAATAAGAGAAGCTTTATGAAAACACTCAACCGACATGGCAAGGTGTTTAAAGACTCCGGTATCCGGTTCCTTACAGAACGCTTCATACGCTATGGCAACCAGGAGCGGACGGATTCTCTTGCCGTCTGAAAGCAGGATTTCCCTTATAATATTATCTGAAAGTGAATCTTTAAGTTCAAGCAGATCATTAACCTGCTGTAAGGTAAACAATGAGGCAGTTTTTTCTTTCAGCCTGTTTATGTTGAGAAGTGGGTAATGGTTGACAGAAGTGAAATAATGGATCTCCTCGTTTATCCATTCCGTATCGGCTGTGGTGTCCATGCATCCGCATGTAAGGAGGGGTACTCCGATGGCAGGCACGGAATACCTGTTCACTGAATAGAATATTTTCTGCAGTACCTCCAAACATCCGATGCCAATGATTGCATCCACTTTTCCGCTTTCCACCAGTCGGGTGGCAATGGTAGTTCCTTCAGTCACAATGGTAAGATAGCCCAATTTGTCGGCTTCCTGCAGAAATCCCGAAATGCTGCAATTCCCGCAATCACAGCAGAGCAGTCCCAATGCATCTTCCTGTGCCTTGCACATTTTGCTGTTCCTCAGGCACTGGGGAAGCAGCAGCATTCTCCTTTCAAACGGGATCGGGCCGACAACAGGACGCCATATTTCGTTTCCGCTGCAGACCATGATAAAAGCTTTATAAGTTTGATCCCATCCGTTCAATGCGATCAGTTCATCGGCAAGCATTGCGAGCCTGTCATAGGATACCGGCGGAAATGTTTTATTCAGCGAGAAATAAAACCGTGTCTGGGTCCGGATCTCCTCTCTCACATTTCTCTCCGCAGGAACGATCAATGATAAGTCATTTTCAGCCATACTATTCAATTTAAATCAGCCATAAGCACCCATCCCAAAAAAGGCTGCTTTCTTTGCCAGCCTGTAAATCAGGCTCTTTTCAGGAATAACAGGGCAGGAGCCATGGCTTGCGATGACAGGGGCATTTGTAAGATCATCCAGGTACCCTGGCCGGTTGGAGGAATTCACAGCACCATGTTTTTCAGCAAAGGATTTCAGCCATGCCGGATCTTCCATGAAAACACATCCTTTTGTTTTATGGTGGATTTCATTTTTAAAATCCTTCAGGAACTCAGAGTTTTCAAAGATGTGAATGAGTTCCCCGTCATGAATATTTTCACGGGTGAGTTGTATAACGGGGCAGGGCTCTATCTGACCTGACGGGTTAATATGATGGCTGAGCCCGTCGGCAGCCGGACAGAAGGGTTCTCCGTTTGCATGCCAGTAAGAATCAATAAGAACCATTGGGAGGCGTGTTCTCCCGTCGACAAGGAATTTCCTCAGTCGCAGGATATCAGGACCATCAAGAGCAAGGTCATAATTCGGACTGCTGCCCGCAGGGCGGTAGATATAATACCAGAGGTACATTACTCCCAGATCATGCAGCATTTTTACAAAATCGTCAGAAAGAGCCATTTCTATATTTGATTTGCAAACACTTATGGCTGCCCCTGTTATCAATCCTTCCGAGACCGATGTTCTGAGCGCTTTCATTGTACGGTTATAAATACCGTGTCCGCGCCGCCTGATATCAGCCACTTGCTCATCCCCCTCAAAGCTTATCAGCGGAGTGACGTTTGCGGCTCTCCTAAGCCTTATTGCAAAGTCTTTGGTAAAAAGGGTGCCGTTCGTAAAGAGCTGAAAGTAAGCGTCAGGATGATTTTCAAAAAGCAAGGGCACTTGTGAATGCATGAGGGGTTCCCCTCCCAGGATCCCAAAAAAGAAGGAGCCTTTCTTTTTGCCGGCTTCAATAACGGAATTCATCGTTGAAAGATCCATATATACTTTCGGACCATCTACCACCACCCAGCATCCCTGGCAGTGCAGGTTACAGTCGTTTGTAACGGAAATGAACTGAAAAGCAGGAAAAACCTCGCCGTTTTTGCTCCTTTTCCTGAATTTCATTAAACCCGTTAAGCTTTTGAAACCCATATTAACCAGGAATTTTCTCCTGCAGCGGCTGTCGGATTTGAAGAAGTTTTTGATTACTGACATAATTCCGGTTTCACTTCCTGTCACTTTCTTTCAGTGCGTTGTCCCTTTCGGAAATGGCTTTGTTAAGAGCTTCCTGCCTGATGATCGATTCTCTTTTCACTTTCCTGGCCTGGAGGGCTGAATAAATATCATTCCCCAGAATGGACTCGATGTCCTGAACCTGTCTTTCATGTTCTGCAATTTCATCAATTTCACCGGATCCGCCTATTGCTCCGCCAAATTTATATTTCGGAAAAATGACAGCGGTCGCAGGACATATCCTTGCGCAGGCGGGGCAATTGTTCTTGCATGCCTTGGGATTGACCACACTGACTCTTTCGTCAGTTTTGTCATACACCCCGAAAAGGCAGAAATCAGCACACTGGCCGCATGTTGTGCACCTTGAATAATCGATTACCGGGAACCAGGACGGCCATCCTGAGTCCTCCCTGATTTCCCTGAACGAGGACGCGGATACCTGTCCTCCGCAAAATTCATTGATTTGTTCAATGGCTGCTGAAGCTTCCGTTTCCAGAAGATTGATGAACCTTGATCCAGGGAGATCTGAGTTTTTCACTCCGGCAGGGTGCAGGAGAAGCTTCATGGCCCTGGGATAGCATCCGATAACCAGCTTTTGTTCCTGATTATCGAAAACACCAACCAGGGAATCATCTTTCATTCCGGCAAGACCGCAGAGATCTATTAACATGGTGATTCTAAAGGTCAGCCCCGTCAGGTGAGATTCTATGATCTTCAACTTATCCTGACTGATCCGTTCACCCCGGCAATTACAGAAAATAATATGCTTCATCTGATACACAACTTATTGTTGGTTGGGCTTTTAATCCCGGAATGTCAGTACTCCCGATATGGTCGATCATAACGGTATCCCTTATCATTTTAGTTTGCTGATTACACCGACATATCCGCCGTTTTTAGCCAGTGTAATTTTTAACGGCTCGTCAAATTTGAGTTTCTGAACTTTTTTCTGAATGTCAGTCGGTTCTTTGTCCGACTTTTTGGTGTCGCTCCACGATTCCAGTTCATAATTGCCGGCTGGAAGAAAATTGACAGGAATGGTGACCTGTTTTCCAGACTGGTTATTCAGAATTCCGATGAACCACTGATCGCCACTTCTTTTTGCAATGGCCACATAATCACCGGGATAACCGCCCAGAAACCGGATATCATCCCATGTTGTGGGGACGATTTTCAGGAAATCGGAACCTGGCTGGTTCAGAATATGGTCGGGATGGTCACAAACCACAGTCAACGGACTTTCAAAGATGACAAACTTCGAAAGTTCGGCTGCCCGGGTGTTCCAGACCAGTGTCGGCACCTGCTGTTTCCACTCTTCCCGGGTTACATTGAGGAAACCGCCGGGGGTGTAATCCATTTGTCCTGCCAACATCCGGGTGAAAGCCAGTTTCACATTGTGTTCCGGACTCATTCTGTCGGAGAATTTGTAATACTCCCCGCCCAACACCCCTTCACGGGTGATCATGTTAGGCCAGGTACGGATGATCCCGTCGGGTTTGTAGGCTCCGTGAAAATTGACCAGCAACTGGTTATCAGCTGCACAGCGGATGATGTCGTGATACCAGTTCACCATTTGCTGGTCATCCCGGTCCATAAAGTCAATCTTGACCCCGGCGACACCCCACTGGTGATACAGCGGAAAAGCCTTTTTGTAGGCACTGTTCCGGTTGACATCAGTGGAATAGAGCCAGACAATGATTCTTACATTTTTTGATGCAGCATAGGCAATGATCTCCGGCATATTGATCTGCGGAGCCCAGCGGGTAATATCCGCCTCCGGCGTGTTGAATTTCCCGTACCATTGCCAGTCAACCAGCATATAGGGCCATCCCATTTCAGAAGCCAGATCGATATATTGCTTGATAACCGGCATCTCCATTTTTACCTCTCCGCTCCACCAATGATCCCAGGCACTCATGCCCGGTCTGATCCAGGATGGGTCGCTGATGGCGCAGGGATCATTCAGGTTTTGAATGATATCCGATTCAATCAGGGTTCCCGGGGAATTCCCGATCATCAAAACCCGCCAAGGAGAGAAAACCTCGTCTGCAAAACGGGCTTTTACCCCATCTTCCGGTTCCCCGGGAAGCGGGACAAGTTTTGTAGTCAACTGGCCGGACTTTCCATTGGTTCCCAGATAGAAAGCAGGGAAATTGTCGATCCTGGCTTCCGTAAGGGCCACCCAGCAATTTTCACCGTAATCCATCAGAAACGGCATGCCTGCGATGGTTTTGTCTGTTACATAACTCAGCGGAAATTCTTTGAACTCTGATTCCTGGGACGTAGAATAGCCACCATACTCCACTACCCAGGCTTTCGGATCTCCCGGAATAGCAAAAGTGGTCAGCTCCCTGGTAATCTGCCGGTCAACGATTTTTGCCCCCCTCAGCAGGTGATACCGGAAAGCAATTCCATCGTTGTAAGCTCTGAAAGTAATCCCCATTTCCCGCATGGGCGATTCTTTTTCTTTCAGAAGCAAAAAAAGCTCATTGAAATGGTTCCTGATTTCAGAATGCTTGGATTTTACTACCGGGTTCCAGATTTCATTAATCTCGTTCAAACCGGTCGATATTACATTGAAATTCCCTGTCATTGCAGGTTCATTCTTAAACTCAAATCCCAATGCGGAAGACTCCGTGATCATCCTGTTCAGGAAAGTGCATGACCAGGTAAGCTGCTCACCATTGATGATCTTGATTTTGATGTTTTGATCCGGAGAAGTAACTGTAAAATCCTGAGCCATGACATTCTGAAAAGAAAGCAGGTTGACGAGGATTATTATAGCCGAAATGAACTTGAAGTTATTCATTGATTAATTTATTTATTTAAGTTCCGCAAGTAAAAAAGTCTATATATAAAGATAAAAAAGCACCGGGTTTTTTCAGAACACGTTTAAGGTGACATACTTTCAATGATGTACATATCATGTCGACCAGGTCGCAGTCAAGCTTCCGGGCCATCTTCACCCACTCTTTCCTCTGTTGAATCCTTCTTGTCCGGTTTTTTCCTCTCTTTGACTGTTTCCGCAGCTTTGCCATAATTTCCGGTCAGGAAATCCCTGAACATGTTGGCGATTCTCAAAACCGGCAACTCTTCCCCTTCATCACTCAGATTTGTCATCCATGCGAAAACCAATTTTTCCTCCGGATAAATCAGCAAAAGGGCGGCACTTCCCCTGACATTTGCCCTGGCAGCGTAAAATGGTTTACCCTGCCTGTCGGCGAGGAACAGCAACCCGTTGCCCATGCTTCCCTGAGATTCATTATTGACTAGGGGAGGCGTAAACATCCTTTTTTTGATGCTGTCAGGCAGTACCGGCGAAGAGAGCAGTGCGTTTCCCAGTTTAACCAGATCTTCGGCTGTGGAAAGATATCCGTCGGAGGACATCCGGTAACGAAGGTCGTAGGTTACGGCGTTGATGGTTTGAGCGATCAGGTTGCGGTCATAAAAATCGCTCCGCCCTTTGATAGTGACGAGGGGATTGTCGGGTACCGTGTTTTCCAATTTCAGGGTATCGATAACCCACTGGCTGAGAACCTTTGAAAAAGGATGCCCGGTAACCTCTTCCATGACTGCCCCGAGGAGCGTGAAGTTATAAATCGTCGGATACTGGTACATCCCCGGAGGGAACAGCAGGGTGTCGGCTGAAAAATTCTCGATCCCCTTCCGCAGGGTCGTGTTCAATCCCCTCCAATTGACCTCCTGATCGGTAGGCTGCCTGATCCCGGATGTCTGATCAACAAGATGTTGTAGTTTCAGTTGATATTTCTTCTCCGGAAAATCGGGCAGGTATTTCCAGACCATCTCACCGGGATCCAGGACCTTTTCCCCGGCCATTCTGTAGTAAGCCAAAGAAGTTAGAACCTGGGTTACCTGTCCCATGCGGTATTTGGTGAACCTGGTCGCCGGAACTTCCAGGTCAGTGCTCGCTTGTCCCAGCCCTTCAGACCAAACCAGTTTCCCGTCGATTGACAACGCCACCGATCCTCCCGGAATGAAATTCCTGGCCTGGAAAATATACGCCTCCTGCCTGGCCGCATGGATAACCTTCATGAATTTACGGTCGAAAATCCTTTCCGGATCCTTCTTCTGCTGACAACCTGACGTAACCAGAAGCAGAAAAGCCAATCCCGCCAATACACGTTTCGTCCTCATAATTCTTTTAATAAATCAATATGATTAAAAATCAGGAAGGCAAATGTAAAGAATAATCATTGATTCCGATTTCAGGGATGTTCCCTATTGTTTAAATCCATCCTCTTAAACGGTAATACGCCAGAGCCATAAACTCACGTACGATCATGACTTCATATTTCAGGTGAGTCCATACCTGATACCTGATCTGGAAATTATTGCCCACATCGGGCACGAGGGGAGGGGCGCTTCCGAGGTCGTCGTCGCGGAAAGAAAAATCGGCTTCCGAAGGATTATCGAAGGCGGGAAGGGCATTTACCTCCGCAAATCCGGCTTTGCGAAAGCAGAGGATACTTCTCCGCATGTTTTCAGGAGAAGTCACCAGCATCACCGGCAGGTTCGTCCCTAGCAATGCAGCACAGGCGAGTGCCTGTGACCGGGTATTGGTCCCTGTGCTTTCGAAGAGAATCCTTTCCCCTGCTATCCCCCTGATCGCCAGTTCCCTTTCCATTTTCCGCGGTGTGCCTTCAAAATCCGATGTGTCTCCCGGCATGACAATGACGATCCTGCTGGCAGGTATGGCTTCTGCTGCACATGCGGCATACCAACCGCGTATCAGATTGGATTCACTCGGCATTCCGCTGCCCCCAAGCAAAATGATGTGGGCCGGGACCCTGTCCGGCTTCGAAAGGCTGGTTCCCAGCCAGTGCAATCCCCAAAAAGGAAGCGTGGTAAAGGCCAGAAAAAGCGCAAGAACAAAGAAAACTCCAGCAACCGTCAGAATTTTTCCTGTGAGTTTCAAAATTTGAATATTTTTGAATGAAATTCGTTTCATCATCACCACGAAATTATGGATAAATATAAAATTTAACTTTTAAAACTTCCCGATTTGGATCAGAAAGTATTGGAGATTTTGGGCGGACTGTTCAGGGAATATACCGGACAAGAGGCAGAATTATCTGAGGTTCTTCCTCATTCCGGATCTTACAGGGAATATGTCCGCCTGCGGCGGGAGAACTTTTCCGCCATCGGCACGTACAACGCCGATATTAAGGAAAACCGGGCATTTATCTCCTTCTCCCGGCACTTCAGGGAATCGGGGATCCCGGTTCCTGAAATTCTTCTTCAGGATGAAGATCCCCGGTATTACCTTCAGGAAGATCTGGGATCGGTCACCCTTTTCGATTTTTTGAACAAAACCAGGATACATGAGGGGTTTTCGAGGACCATCATCGACGAATACAAAAAAGTATTGTCTATCCTGCCATCTATTCAGGTAACCGCAGGAAAAACAATCGATTATTCGGTTTGCTATCCGCGGGCGGCCTTCGACATGCAGTCTATGAAATGGGACCTTAGTTATTTCAAATATTATTTCCTGAAACTGGCAAAAATCCCCTTTGACGAACAACTTCTGGAAGATGACTTTTCCAGGTTTACCGATTACCTGCTGAGTGCTGACAACCACTTCTTTATGTATCGTGATTTCCAGTCCAGGAACATTATGCTCAGGGATGGAAAGGTATTCTTCATCGATTACCAGGGTGGAAGAAGGGGTGCATTACAGTATGACCTGGCTTCCCTGCTTTATGACGGGAAAGCTGACATACCGCAAAGGGTCAGGGATGAATTGTTTGAATTTTATCTGGACCAGCTCGAAAAAATCCTGCCAGTCGACCGCTATGAATTCATACGTTATTTCAAGGGATTTGTGCTTATCCGCATCATGCAGAGCATGGGAGCCTATGGATTCAGGGGTTTTTACGAAAAAAAGGAACACTTTCTGAAAAGCATCCCCTATGCACTCGACAACCTGGAAGCGATTCTCCAGAAACTGGATCTGCCCGTGGAACTCCCCGAACTGGTCAGTGTGTTGAACCAGGTGGCCCATTCTTCCTTTCTTCGTTCCATCGGTCAGAAAGAACATAACCTCACCGTGCGCATTACCAGCTTCAGTTACAAGAAAGGAATTCCACAAGATCCGTCAGGCAACGGGGGAGGCTTTGTGTTTGACTGCAGGGCGATCCATAATCCGGGCAAATACCCGGAATTCAAAACTCTGACAGGAAAAGATGCTGAGGTTCAGCATTTTTTGGAGGACAAATCTGAAATGCCGGGATTTCTCCAGGCGATCAAAGTGCTGATAGATCAATCGGTGAAAAAGTATATTGCCAGGGGATTTTCCCATCTCTCCGTGAATTTCGGGTGCACGGGAGGACAACACCGGTCGGTATTCGCGGCTGAAATCCTTGCCCGGCACTTGAAAAACAATTTTCCCGTAAACGTGATTCTGGTCCACAGGGAACTGGAACAGGGATGATGCCGGTACGAAAAAAATTCGCAATTTTGGGGTTCGTTAGTAAACTGTTTTATGAACAGGAAACCATCCATTAATATAGTCTATCAGAAATATGGGAAGAGCATTTGAATACCGCAGGGCGGCCAAAGAGAAACGGTGGGGGATGATGTCGAGGGTTTTTCCCCGGCTAGGCAAGACCATTACCATTGCCGCAAAGGCCGGCGGTCCCGACCCCGACACCAACGCGGCACTGCGTACCGCCATCATGAACGCCAAGGCCCAGAACATGCCCAAGGCAAATATCGAAGCTGCCATCAAGAGGGCTTCGGGGAAGGATGCGGAATCGTACGATGAAGTCAATTACGAAGGCAAGGGCCCCCATGGGGTCCTGATATTCGTGGAATGTGCCACCGATAACAACACCCGTACTGTCGCCAATATCAAAAATTACTTCAGCAAATCGGGCGGACAGCTGTCACCCACGGGATCCCTGGAATTCATGTTTACCCGGCAGTCGGTTTTCCAGTTTGAGAAACCTTCCAAAATGGAGATCGACGATTTGGAACTTGAACTAATAGATGCCGGACTGGAGGAAATTGAAGAACACGAAGGGGAGTATTTCGCTTACGCCGATTTCACAAGCTTCGGCGACATGTCGGCCGCATTTGAAAAATTGGGCATTGCAGTCACTTCCGCCACCCTTAAACGGTATGCCAATAATCCGGTGGAGTTCACCGAGGAGCAGATGGTCGATATCGATAAACTGATCGACAAGCTGGAAGAAGACGACGACGTCCAGGCAGTCTATACCAATATTGCCTGAAAACGCCGGACACTTGTCCTGCCGCTGTCTCGCTGCCGGGCAGCATTCAGACAAAAGGCTACTGGCAGCTTGCCTTTCTTCCGGGTATAACCTGCTATTTGCCGTTTATTTCAGGCACTTTACCGGAAAAGCTCTGGAACTGGAGGAATGTCCCGTAAATTTGTGAGAAACTATCAAATTTGGTTTGCATGGAGACCAGCCGCTTTATTGACCATTTTTCAGAAATCTGGAACAACTCCTCCGACAGGTTGCCCGCTTTCACCAACACTTATTCCGATGCGGAAAAACGGGAAAGGGAAGCTCTTTTTTCAACTTATACCGACCGATTCCGGGAACTGAGAAAGGAGGGCAATGCCGGAAGCATCGATACGGAGAAATTCTTCAGGGGTCTTCGGAGCGTCATGAAACAGATCTATGATTACGCTGACGAATCCCTGGAACTGATCACCAATCGGGCGATGATTGACGCATCCCGTGATTTTTATCGCGAAGCCCGTGCCTTCGACTCCTCCCTTTCACGAGAGGAGATATACCAGGCCATGCGCAACGCCTGGATCATGAATGGTCTTCAACTCCTATTGGGTCTTCCTGTAAGGCTCACCCCATCTATCCTTGCTTACAGTCTCCTGTATCCATACTCCGATAACCTGCTCGATGGCCGTGCCGTCCCGGTCACCGAAAAGGTCGTCTTCAGCCGCAGATTTGAAAGTTGTCTCCGTGGCAAAGGAAAAATGGGCAACAATCCACGTGAACAGGCCATCGAAGCCCTCGTGGAGATGATCTGCCAGGAATATCCCCGCGACCGCTTCCTGGAAGTACACCAAAGTCTGCTGGCCATCCACCGTGCCCAAACGCACAGTCTCCGCCTTTGCGGTTGCGGCAATCCCCCTTCCACCGGGGAGATCCTCCGTATCGGCTTCGACAAGGGAGGCTCCTCCGTCCTGGCCGATGGCTACCTGGTGGCCGGACACCTCTCCCCGGAAATCAGCCGCTTCTTCTATGGCTACGGCATCTGGCTCCAACTTTCCGATGATATCCAGGATCTCGAAGAAGACCTGGCCGATGGCACCCTTACCCTCTTCTCAGCCCCTGAGAACAGAACCTCCCTGCCCGAACTCACGAACCGTACTTTTCACTTTGGAAGGGCGGTTATGGAAGATATAAAGTACTGTAAGGATGGTGTTTCAAAAGAGTTTGGTAAAGTAATACTTAAAAGCATCGAACTTATGCTTCTGCAGGCGGCCGGACTCAGCAGCCGTTTTTTTCCTCCCGATTACCGGCATCGACTTGAGGAGTTTTCCCCCCTGGGTTTTGATTACCTCCTCGAAGCCCGTAAAAAGGGAAACCCCAGCCGCATGAAACTCATTACCTCCCTGATCGATGAAGTTGTATAACGTTCAGGGTCAACAGACACGTAATTATTTCCTGTGATTTGGAATTCCACAGGTACTCTCAGGCATGCTTATTTACTATTTCTTAAGGCTGCCGGAAATACTGAATCCATAGTGACCCTCCGGTCTGCAAAACAGAAGAAAGTACCTTGTTCATTGCCGGTGCAGGAACCACTGTCATTTTGACGAATTTAACATAACTAAATCATTTCTGTTCGTATGAAATGATTCTCTGTTACAGCGATTTTCATTCGATTTATCAGTCCGGAATCTATTCCTGAGCACTCTTCTTCGGGAAGAGCAAGGAGAGCCCGATACTCAGAAAGATGACGGCACCAATGACCACTAGGGAATACCATGATTCAAATCCTACCTTCTCAAGCCAACTGTGGAAGAGTAGTTTTAGCCCTACGAATGCCAGCAATATGGAAACGCCTTGTTTGAGATACTGGAACTTTTCAACCAATCCGGCAAGGAGGAAAAAGAGCGACCTGAGGCCGATGATGGCAAAAATATTGGAGAAGAAGACCACATAAGGGTCGCGGGTTACAGCAAAGACCGCAGGGATGGAATCAACAGCGAACAACAAATCGGTGAATTCTATCATTACCAAAACAATGAACAGCGGGGTAAAAAAAAGTTTCTTCCCCTGGAAGATCCAAAAATTACTGTCCACATAATGGGGGACCACCCGGATATGCTTGCTGAGAAATTTCACCACAGGATGGTGTTGCGGGTCCTTCATCCCATGATCCTTGGCAACCAGCAAATGAATGCTCTGGTAAACCAGGAATGCACCAAAAACCAGAAGGATCCATTCAAATTTCAAGATAAGGGCCGATCCAGCAAAAATGAAAATAAACCGCAGAACGATGGCCCCCAGGATGCCCCAAAACAACACCTTCTTATAGTTTTTGTGAGCCACGCCAAATCCTTCAAGCAGGATCAGCATAACAAACACATTGTCAATCGAAAGGGTTTGCTCAATGATATACCCTGTCAGGTAGTTAATCCCCATGTTCAGCCGGTATTCCCGCAACATAGCTTCAAATCCCGTCGACGTGAAATGAAGTTCGGGATTGTACATCCGGGCAATTTCCCTTAATTTTTCAGGGGTTTGAATATCGTGCAGCAGATGCCCGAAATTGGCTAAGAAAAAATAAAACAAAAGGGCCATGGAGACCCAGACACTTGTCCAGATCATCGCTTCACGGGGTTTAACAATGTGCGACTTGCGCCCGACAACGAGCAGGTCAAATAACAGGATGGATAAGATCAAGACGACAAATCCACTAATCAGGAGTACCTCGTTAGTCATATCGGCCAATTTTCACTTTTAAAAGAGTGTGCAAAGATAATCCGGAAAACAAATGTTGGGAGTTCATCATCGGGCGAATTTCCCCGAAATGTAAAAAGTTGATCCAGGATTAACAATTTCCGGCAGGATGGGGAGCGCTGTGATCAAATTCTGCCGGTCATGTTATCGATAAAAATGTAATTTTGCAGAAAAATATGAAGGATAAGGTTGTTGTCATCACGGGGGCATCATCAGGTATCGGGGAAGCCCTGGCCAGAAGATATGCCGCAGCGGGATCCAGGGTGGTAGTGGCTGCCCGGAGGGTCGACAGGCTGGAAAAACTGGCAGATGAACTGGGAAATGATCTCATTTTCGCGGTCCGGACCGATGTGACAAACCCGGAAGATTGTCGTATGCTGGTGGAAAAAACCGTTTCCCGCTTCGGCCGCATCGACGTGTTGATTAACAACGCAGGTATTTCCATGCGCGCTATATTCGAAGAAGTCGACCTTTCCGTGTTGCACCGCCTTATGGATGTCAATTTCTGGGGAACGGTCTATTGTACCAAATATGCTCTCCCGTGGCTTCTGAAAAGCAAAGGTACCGTAGCAGGCATCATCTCCATCGCCGGCCATGTGGGACTACCCGGACGCACTGGTTATGCAGCCTCCAAATTTGCGGTCCGCGGCTTCCTTGACACGCTCCGGATCGAAAACCTGAAAAAGGGTCTTCATGTCCTGGTCGTTGCTCCAGGATTCACAGCCAGTGAGGTCCGCTTTTCCGCCCTGAATGCCCATGGGAATCAACAGGGAGAATCTCCCCGCGATGAAAACAAAATGATGAGTGCCGAAACATGCGCCGGTCATATTTTCAGGGCAATCAAAAAAAGGAAAAGAGAACTGGTCCTGACTTTCACCGAAGGAAAACTCACCGTTTTCCTCGGGAAATGGTGGCCTTCACTCCTCGACAAACTGGCGTATAACCACATGGCCAAAGAGCCTGATTCACCCTTCAGGTAATCCGTAATCTTTGAAAACCAACCGGTGGCTTGTGACCTGCTACCCTTTTTCAGTTACTGGAGATCATTGAACGGTTAACAACAACTGGAAAATTGAAAACCAAAATAATATGTTGATACACGAAACAAAAATCAGGGTATGTTACGGCGATACCGACAAACTGGGAGTGGTATACTATGGCACTTATCCCCGCTATTATGAAATTGCCAGGACCGAGATGCTCAGGGAACATGGCATTACTTACAAGGAGATCGAAGATGCCGGGATCGTCTGGCCTGTGCGGACACTCCACATCACCTACCTGAAACCGGCATTCTACGATGACCTGCTAACCGTCAGATGCACCGTGGAGGAGCAACCTCTGGTCCGCTTTAAAATAAAAACAGAAATCTTTAATCCCGGCGGAGAACTGATCAACCATGGGGAAGTGGTGCTGATCTCTACCAACCCGGTCACCGGGAAAGCCATGAAAACCCCCGGATGGCTGCTTGACAAACTGGCACCGCTGATCGGAAAGTAAACGATCTGCTAATTGCCTTCCACCTTCATTTCCGTTGTATCGGGGACAAACACCAGGGAGACTGAATTCACACAGTGACGGGTGTTTTTAGCGGTAAACC
Source organism: Prolixibacteraceae bacterium UBA1413 (assembly GCA_002304925.1). Taxonomy (GTDB): domain Bacteria; phylum Bacteroidota; class Bacteroidia; order Bacteroidales; family Prolixibacteraceae; genus UBA1413. Next base: position 131,876 of record DBPT01000020.1, on the reverse strand, counting down.
TCTCCCCGGTAAATACATGCCCCAGGTGCCCCTTGCAATGGGCACAGACAATCTCTGTCCGGTGGCTGTCTGAATCCGGAACCCGCAGGACAGCGTCCTTGATTTCATCATCAAAACTGGGCCAGCCGCATCCTGCGTCAAATTTGTCGGATGACCGGTAAAGCGGAGCATCACACTGCTTGCAATGGTAAGTTCCCTTCTCCCTGGTCAGGTAAAACTCACCTGTAAAGGGACGCTCCGTCCCTTTGCGGAGAATCACCTGCTGTTCAAAAGCATTCAGCTTGCGGTATTCACGATCCTGGGCTTCGGCAGTCATCGTCAGCAAAAAATAAGTCAATGTTGTCAACACAAAAATCTTCATGTTCATGAAACATTCCAGATTGAAAATTGTTCCGATCATGCAAAGAATGTTTCCGATTCACTAATTTCGAAGTTCAAAAGAAGAACAGATTAAACCAGATTTTATGTTAGAATATATAATCGGCTTCAGCATCAGGAACAAGCTGATGGTAATGCTATTTACAGCTACCATTATCGGATTTGGATTGTTTGCCCTGACACAGATTCCTATCGGTGCAGTTCCTGACATCACCAACAACCAGGTGCAAGTGATCACTACCAGCCGTAACCTCTCCACCCAGGATGTGGAACAATTCATCACCTGGCCTGTGGAGCTTGAAATGGCAAATCTTCCGGGTGTTAAGGAGATCAGATCAATCTCGAAATTCGGTCTGTCGGTGGTGACCATTGTTTTTGAGGAGCGTCTGGGAACCTATCTTCCCCGTCAGTTGATCGCCGAGAAGATCAAATCGGCTGCTGAAAAGATCCCCGAAGGGTTCGGCGTACCCGAAATGGGACCCATTTCCACGGGATTGGGAGAGATTTACCAGTATATTTTAGATACCAAGCCAGGTTTTGATTCCCTTTATTCACCCATGGATTTGCGGACTATTCAGGACTGGCATGTAAAAAGGCTTCTTTCGGGGATTCCCGGTGTGGTGGAGGTAAATACCTGGGGTGGCTACCTCAAACAATATGAGGTCACCATCAATCCTGACCGTTTAAGGTCCAGCGGGCTGACCATCGGTGAAGTCTTTGAAGCATTGGAAAAGAACAACCATGTTGCCGGAGGCGGATACATCGAAAAGAATGACCAGAGTTATTTCATCAGGGGAGAAGGATTGGTGGCTTCTGTAGAAGATATTGAAAATACCGTAGTAACAAACCGAGATGGCATTCCGTTGCTGATCAAAGATATTGCCCGGGTAGGACTGGGATATGCCACCCGTTTCGGGGCCATCACCGGTAACGGGGAAGGGGAGAAGGTGCTGGGGCAGGTGATGATGCTGAAAAATGCCAATTCAAAGCTCGTCATCAACAATGTAAAAAAGCGGGTTGCCGAAATTCAGGAGACCCTTCCCGAGGGTGTTTACATCAATCCATTCCTCGAACGAAGCGCACTCATTGCCAAAACCACCAAAACGGTAGCTGAAAACCTGATTCTGGGATTCCTGATTGTCGCCTTTGTAGTAATTTTGCTGATCGGGGATTACCGCTCGGGATTGGTGGTAGCCTCTGTCATTCCGATATGTCTTCTCTTCGGAATCTCAATGATGTACATCTTCGGCATTGATGCCAACCTGATGAGTCTGGGCGCCATTGACTTCGGGATTATCATTGATGGTGCGGTCATCATCGTGGAATTCATCGCCTTCCAGATAGCCGCCAATAGTGCTGCCATCATCGGCCTTCACAAGGAGGAGCGACAGGATAAAATCGATAAGATCACTTACGACAGTGCCATAAAGATGCTCCGCTCCGCGGTTTTCGGCCAACTGATCATTATGATCGTCTTCATTCCCGTATTGTCGCTTACCGGCGTTGAAGGGAAAATGTTCCGGCCCATGGCGCTTGCCTTCTGTTTCGCCCTCCTGGGAGCCATGATCCTTTGTTTCACTTACGTACCCGTCATGTCGGCCTTATTCCTGAGACCGGGTCCGGAAAAGAAAAGTAAAAGGAACATCTCAGAAAGGATTATGAGCCTTCTTCATAAGAGTTATCACCCGGTGCTGGTTTTTTCCATGCACAATAAAAAACTGATCTTGTCAACAACAGCTGTGGTTTTTATCACTTCCCTGCTGATCTTCGGGCGCATGGGAGGCGAGTTTGTGCCAACCCTCGATGAAGGGGATTTTGTCATTCAGCCGGTATTGCCCACTGGTACGTCACTGGGAACAACCATCGGCATTACCACAAAAATCGAAAAAATACTGCTGGAATTTCCTGAAGTGGAGCAGGTGGTTTCCCGCATAGGCGCTGCGGAGGTACCTACTGATCCTATGTCAATGGAAGAATCGGACATTATCGTCACCCTGAAACCCATTAAAACGTGGACATCGGCAAAGAGCAAAGATGAGCTGGCAGAAAAATTTAAGGAAGCGCTGGCCGTGCTTCCCGGATTTGAAATCGAATTCACACAACCCATAGAAATGCGCTTCAATGAACTGATTACCGGCGTCAGAGCCGATGTGGCGATCAAAATCTACGGGGAAGATCTCACCATGCTGGCAAACAAGGCAGTTGAGTTAAAAGGATTGATATCTCACGTGGAAGGCGCTTCGGATATTACGGTCGAAAAAGTGGAGGGACTGCCCCAGATGACCGTGACCTATGACAGGGACAAACTGGCCCGGTACGGAATCCCGGTAGAGGAAGCCAACCAGGTGATCTCCATGGGTTTTGCCGGTTTGGCGGCGGGAACCATCTTTGAAGGACAAAAGCGCTTTGACCTCGCCATCCGACTTGAAAGGGATTCCCGGCAGGGTTTAGATGACTTGCGTGAACTGATGGTGCCGGCACCGGGAGGAGTGCAGATCCCCCTGAGCGAAATCGCTGAAATTAATTATACCACGGGACCTGCAAAAATTTCACGTGACATGACCAAAAGACATATCGTAGTAGGTATTAATGTCAGAAACCGGGATATGGAATCAGTAGTTACTGACATACAAACCATCGTAAAGGAGAAGTTTGACCTTCCCCCAAGCTACTCCATCTCCTATGGGGGGCAATACCAGAACTTACGCAGCGCCCGGCAGCGCTTGATGATTGCCATTCCCGTCGCATTGGTCCTGATCTTCATACTTCTTCATTTCGCCTTTAAATCCTTCCGTGATGCCCTGATGATCTTCAGCGCCATCCCGCTGTCTGCAGTAGGCGGAATCCTTTTACTCTGGATCCGGGGAATGCCTTTCAGCATTTCGGCAGGTGTGGGCTTCATCGCCCTTTTCGGAATCGCGGTGCTCAACGGCATCGTACTCATCGAACACCTGAAAGAGTTGAAAAACCATGGGATCCTCGATGTCAGCGAAAGAATCTACACAGGAACCCGGCAACGGCTCAGACCGGTGGTGATGACAGCCGCCGCCGCCGCTCTGGGATTCCTCCCCATGGCCATCTCCACATCGGCAGGAGCCGAAGTTCAGCGCCCCCTGGCAACTGTCGTCATCGGCGGACTCATCACCTCTACCTTACTGACCATGATCATCCTGCCACTCTTCTATTCCCTCTTTGACCGCCCCGAACGAAGGATAAAACTGAAAATGAAGAAGAAAAAATCTCCCGATGTCATCATCCTCCTGTTGCTTTTCCTGATTCCTTTACCATCGCTTGCTCAGGAAAAAAGGCTTTCCCGCGAAGATGCCCTGAAAACAGCCCTCGAAAACAATCCGTCCGTCAGGGCAGCCCTTCTCAAGGCCCGACAGGCTGCCGCACTCGTCCCATCCGGATTTAATCCCGACAAGACCACGGTGTTCTATAATTACGATGAAAACAACATCGCCGAAAACGGTCTTCCCATCAAAGTATGGGGCGTCAGCCAGAACCTCCGTTTCCCGACAGTTTATGCGGCACAGAGGAATCTGCTCCGTACAAGTGCCCGGACCGAGCAGGTAAGAGTGGACCTGACCATCCGGGAAATGGAAAAACAGGTACATCAGAAATACGATGAGGTGATCTTTCTCAACCAGAAATTAGTCCGCCTGAAAGAAATCGACAGCCTGTATGCCCGGTATGCACGGCAGGCTGAAATGCGGTATGCAGCCGGAGAAAGCAATTACCTGGATAGGCTTCTGGCCGAATCCAAATATCGCCAGATAAACCGCCAACTTCTGGAAACCGGAAACAGCTTCTCAAATTCGGTCAACGAACTGCTTACGCTTATGAATGTCAGTGAGGAATATTCCTTTCAGGGAACAACCCTCTCACCTGCAATCGTCAGAAATTCAAACGGTGGGGAAACCGCAGGAAGCCTTCTCTATGACCGTTACGGGGAGCAGGCATCCGCAGCCCTCCGGTTGGAAAAACATAACCTACTCCCCGATATCGAACTGGAATATTTCCAAGGGACCAACAACGCTCCCGGTTCCCAATTATACCGGGGCTTCAGGGCCGGACTCTCCTTTCCCCTTTGGTATGGTGAACAGAAGTCAAAGATCAGGGCAGCCCGCTTGGAAAATGAGGTGAATTTACTGGAAAAACAGAACTTTACAACTTCGACCCAAACCAAAATTAAACAGCTGAAAACCGATCTCGCACTGCTCAGCACTGCGCTCGGAAGATTTGAAAACGGAGACAGGCAACTGGCTGAAGAACTGAAAAAAAACGCTGTCATCGGCTTACATAACGGCGAAATTGATTTTTACCAGTTCCTCCTTTCTCTCGAAAATTCCTTCGAACTTGAAAATCTTTATCTTGATAATCTGTTAAAACATAATCAAATTGTGTACGAATTGAATTATCTTTTACCATAACATATTGTTTTACAAATTATTAAAACCAATTACTTAAATGAAAACTTACCATAAGTCAAATAGGTGCAAACTGTTTTGGGTTGCCTTACTGGGATTGATGGTTGCCACCGGGTGCGGATCAGGGAAGAAAACGGGACCCTCGGCAGAAGGAGGTGAGCATGAAAGCAGTGTGATCCGGTTAACCCCCGAACAGGTGGAAGCAAACGGCCTGGTTCTTGGTAAACCGCAGGAATATCTTTTTTCACGGGATGTAACGGCATCAGGATATCTCGAAGCCTTGCCCCGGAATTATCATGCCATCAGTGTGGTGCTGGGTGGAACCATCAGCGAACTTAACCTTCTTCCCGGGGACCGGATAAGCCGGGGACAGTTCCTTTTCAGGATATCCAATCCGGAGTTGTTGCAAATTCAGGAGGATTATCTGACTTCCACGGCATTGCTTGCCCTTCACCAGGATGAGTACGAGCGGCAGAAATTGCTGGCCTCTGAAAATGTGACAGCGCAAAAAGTATTCGTCAAAGCAGAAAGCGAATTGAAAACCACCGCGGCCAGAGTTCAGGCTCTGGAAAACAGGCTCACCCTCCTGCATATCGACAAGGAACAACTCAAAAATGGCAGGATGGTTTCTTCGGTAGCTGTAACCGCCCCCATTTCCGGATTTGTCACCCGGGTAGATGCAGGAAACGGTCAATATGCAAGCCCGGACACCAAAATCCTTGAAATTGTGGAAACATCGCCCTTGCTCATCAGCCTGCAGGTTTTTGAGAAAGACATTCTCCATGTCAGGGAAGGTCAGGTAGTCAGGTTCAGGGTACCCGAGGCAACGCCCGGAATCCTGGAAGCCCGGATCACCAAAACAGGCAAAGTCCTCAATGAAAACCGCATGGTGAACGTCCATGCCGTTTTTAAACCCGGCAGCGAACTGCGGCTTTTGCCGGGAATGTTTGTGAAAGCCTCCATTATCACCCAAAGCTTTCAGGCCATGGCACTTCCCCAGGAAGCCATCATCCCGGGAGACGGTTTCTCCTATGTGCTGGTTAAAACAAACCCCGGTCAGGACTCCTGGGTGCTTGAAAAAGCCAAGGTAACCACCGGTTATCAGGATCAGAAAATGACAGAGATCCTTCCCGAAAGCAAATTGTCCCTTTCCGATAACGTGGTGGTCGGGGGTGCCTTCAGCATGGCTCACTTTTAAGACTCCTAAAATCCCTTTTCCTATGAACGTCCGCATAGAACCCACCTGGAAGGAAGTGCTTGAAGATGAATTTCAAAAGCCCTACTTCGAAGCGCTGACACGATTTGTTAAGGAAGAATATGCCTCCCACAGGGTTTTCCCTCCCGGAAGCCTGATTTTCAACGCATTTGATAAATGTCCCTTTGACCGGGTGAAAGTGGTCATCCTCGGACAGGATCCTTATCATGGTCCCGGACAGGCGCACGGTTTGTGTTTTTCGGTTCCCGACGGGGTGGAATTTCCCCCGTCGCTGCAGAATATTTTTACTGAAATAGAAAGTGACCTGGGCATCAAAGCCCCACGGAGCGGCAATCTGGAAAGATGGGCTGGCCAGGGAGTATTTCTCCTCAATGCCATCCTAACCGTCACAGCGCACGTCGCCGGTTCGCACCAGAACCAGGGATGGGAAATCTTTACCGACCGGGTGATCCACTTGCTGGCTGAAAACCATGAAAACCTGGTATTTATGCTATGGGGAAACTATGCCCAGCAAAAAGGAAAATTCATCGATCCTTCCCGCCACCTCGTCCTGAAATCGGTCCATCCGTCCCCTTTGTCAGTCTACAGGGGATTCTTCGGAAACCGCCATTTCAGCAAGGCTAACGAATATCTGCAGGCCCACGGAAAAACACCGGTGGCCTGGTAATGCATCACCACTGAAAACCAGACAGGATTTTCTGATAAAAGAAATACTTGCATATCTTGTAAAAAAGCATTAACTTTTTTTCAAAATCACAACGCCATGAAAAAGTTTTTCTTTTTACAAGTTGTTGTTTCAATTATTTTATTTTCAAACACTTGCAATTCACAGGAAGTTGTTTCCTCTGCAGGTGGCAGTTGGTCGGGAACCAATATTCAGCTTTCCTGGACCGTCGGGGAATCGGTGATCGAAACTTTTTCGGGCGGAACTAATATCCTTACGCAGGGTTTTCATCAGAGCAAACTCATCGTTACCGCTATCGAACCACTTCTGTATCCCGGTCTTACACTCACCGTTTTTCCCAATCCGGTTTCTTCGAAACTCATTCTGGAAGTGACCGGCCATGACCTTTCCGGCCTCTCTTTCAGTCTCTTCGACTTCCAGGGGAAACTTGTAAGAAGCCAGCCGCTGGATGCACTGCCCGGCCTTATTGACATGGAGAGCTACGTTTCCGGGACTTATTTGCTGAAACTCTTTCGAGAAGGCCATGAAACGCTGAAAACCTTTAAAATCGTAAAAAACTGAATTATCTGTGAAAAAGAGGATCCCTACTGAGAGGTTCCGGCCGCTTACTGTGGCCAGAAGGCTCATTATTTTGCTCTTCCTGGTTATTTCAGGATTTTCCTGCATGTACAAATCAGTCATGGAAGGAGAAGCCGATGATATTAAAAAAGCCCGGATTTATAATTACCAGGACAATAACTACCTGGTGACAATTGAATATGTTTATCAGGTAATGTCGAAAGAAAGCGGTAGGGGATATACCATGATTACGGGGCACAATGATCCGCGCATTTCAGTGTACGATCTGGACAGCGGCATCCTGATTGCCAGAAAAAAAACGGGACGGATCGACCGGTATCCCTTTGAATTCCTTGGATGCACCGAAGGGAACCTCTGGTTCTATTCATTCGAAAATGGTATTCATACCTTGAATCCTGCAAACCTGGAAATAAAACTAACACAGGATCAAATACTTAAAAACAATCCCGAACTTGGGGAAAGGCTTGCCACTTGTGAACCCTACCAGTTACCGCAGTATTTCCAGTTCAACGAAATTACCCGCCATGTGGTGCTCACCGATCAGCAGGGTTACCGCTATTTCCTAGATACAGAAATACTGGCTGCCAAAAAAATCGACGAGGAATACCGTTCCTTTGATCCACGGAGAAACCGTCAGTTAGAAACTTATATCTCATCGCCTCCACCTGTTCTGGCGATGAACGGAGACCTCCGGAAACAAATCATGGTGGACAACCGGGAAGTCAACAGCTCCCTTACTTTCCTGGAAGGCCAATTCATTGTGGACCGCAACCCGGTAAGGACCTACGAAGGGATCAACGATCACCTCTCTGCTGAAATGGAAAAAATAGAAGCGCTGAACAACCAGCTTCTGCGGTTGAATGACCTGAACGGGGGGAGGGGACCCGCTTACCGGACTCCTGAACGGGATACTCTGAACAGGCTCCATAGCCAACGACGGAATTCGGAAAACCTTATCAGGGAACTGGAAGAAGGGCATACCACAGTTGCCCGGGAAGGATATTCCCACCGGTTTTCTCATTTGCTATCGCCCGACACCTCTTCTTTTTTTGTGTTGCACTCCTCCGGTAGGACAAAAGACGCCAACATGATGATCTCCCGAATCAAAAGAAAGGGGAGTACCGCCCTGACGGAGTTGTGGACCACGGAAATACCCGGGATTTTCCACAATCCCGATGCAGCTAGGGAAACCAATAGCTTTAAGGTTGTCTTTTCGAAAGGAAGTCCTGATTTCAGCTATTCCCAGTTTGAAATGGAGGACAACAAACTGATCATTATCTGGATGCTCCATATAATATGCATCGATATGGAGACAGGAACCCTTTTGTGGAAATTCAGGGTCTGACACAACGACATCTTTGCTCTACGGTTCAGATGCCGGTTGCGTAGCCGTAAAACAGGAATAATAGAAAATCTAACCGACAGGTGCATTCCAAATCCTGGGTCACTTGCCGATACAGAAATTCTTAAAAATATAACCCAGCACATCATCTTCGGTAACCTCACCGACAATGCTGCCCAGGTACCACAAGCATTCCCGGATATCCTGCGACAGAAAATCGCCTGAGATCCTGTCGCTGAGACCTTTTTGTACCCTGAGGATGGCCGCATGTGCATGGGTCAGGGCTTCATAATGGCGCAGATTCGAGACAATGATGTCGTTCGGAGCCACTTTGTTGAGGGAGAGGGTCTCCTGCATCTTTTCAATCAGCAGGTCAATATTGGTTTTTGTTTTCGCGGAAATGAAGACCAGATCCTCACCGGGATTGAGAGCAAGGGAATTTAGAGCGTCGACGGTTTCAGCCACCGGTTTGTCCACCTTGTTCCCCACAATGATCAGATGTTGGTTGCGGATTTTCCGGCGGATATCTGCGATCAACCCTGGGAGGGTGGGAGATACCACGGAAAGATCCACCACCAGCAAAATGATCTCTGCCTGATGCATCTTGCTGAAAGAACGCGCTATTCCCATGATCTCGATTTCATCGGAGGTGTTCCGGATTCCCGCAGTATCGAAAAAACGGAATGCAGTGCCGTGAATGTTGACCACATCCTCGATCACATCGCGTGTGGTGCCATGGATATCGGAAACAATCGCCTTTTCTTCATTCAAAAGGGCGTTGAGCAGGGTGCTTTTGCCCACATTGGTTTCTCCCGCAATGGCCACCGGAATTCCGTTTTTGATGGCATTTCCCAGACGGAAGGATTCCAGAAGATGCCTGACCAGCGATTCGATCTCGCCGATAAGCTTTCCCAGGGCGTCCCGGTCTGCAAACTCCACATCTTCCTCACTGAAGTCAAGTTCCAGTTCTATCAGAGCGGTGAATTGCAGCAACTGCTCCCTGAGCTTCCTGATTTCCCCCGAAAAGCCGCCCCGCATCTGGTGCATCGCAATTTTATGCGCCGCAGCATTCGAAGACGCAATCAGGTCAGCCACCGCTTCCGCCTGGCTTAGGTCCATTTTCCCGTTCAGAAAAGCCCTTTGGGTAAATTCCCCGGGAGCTGCCATCCTGGCTCCCTTTTCTATCATCATCGATACGATCTTTTGCTGGATGTAAAGCGACCCGTGACAGGAAACCTCTACCACATCCTCGCCGGTATAACTGTGCGGCGCCCTGAAAAGCGACACCACCACCTCGTCTATCGCCTGATCCCCATCGCGGAGAAGTCCCACACGGAAAATGCCGCCCGGCAGTTCCGAAAGCGGCTGCCGCGTTGACCCGCCATCAAAAAGAGAATCCGCAATCATCACTGCCGACTCACCTGACAGCCTGATAACCGCAATACCCCCGATTCCCGGAGGCGTCGAAATGGCACATATCGTGGAGGTGTCGCTCATGTAAAATAATTTATTGCAAAGGTAAAATATTCGCGGGTGCCCTGATTTTCTTTGTCTGCATATTTGCAGGAGTTCTTATTTTCCTGCTATATTTGTTTGTTATACATGTATAAAATATGGATGAAAAAGTAAGACAGGCTGTTCGCAAAATTAAAAAATCAACTTTTATGATGGCCTTTACAGGGGCCGGCATCAGCGTCGAAAGCGGCATTCCCCCCTTTCGCGGAGCTACAGGACTTTGGTCAAAATACGATCCCAAGGTTTTGGATATCAGCTATTTCCTGGATCATGGCGAAGATTGCTGGAAATTTATCCGGGAAATCTTCTATGATTTCTTCGGAAAAGCCAAGCCCAATAGCGCTCATTTTGCGCTGGCCGAAATGGAGAAAGCCGGCCTTCTCCAGGCAATTGTCACCCAAAACATAGACAACTTGCACCAGATGGCAGGAAGTAAAAATGTCTATGAGTTTCACGGAAATTCGAGCAGACTGGTCTGTCTGAAATGCGGTACCACGTACTATACCGAAGACACCGATCTCCGTTCGGGTCCTCCCCGGTGTAAATATGACAACGAGATCCTCAAACCCGATTTCGTCTTTTTCGGGGAAGGCATTCCATCGGAAGCATGGGATAAATCATTTGAATGTGCCGAACAGTGCGATGTATGTTTGGTGATCGGCTCCACCGGCGAAGTGGTACCCGCCTCCTATGTGCCCCACAAAGCAAGCCAGAAAGGAGCGTTCATCATAGAAATCAACCCGGAAAGCTCGCAGTTTACCTATTCAGTCACGGACCTCTGGTTGCAAGGAAAGGCGGGAGACGTGCTCCCCTGGCTGATGGAAGAGATCAGAAAAGAATAGTTTTACATCAGGCTCTCTGAATACAGCCGACGGCTTATATCAGTCGTCTGAAAAATAAGCAATATATATAAAAAATTGAATATGAAGTTATTAGAAGGAAAAACAGCCGTCATCACGGGGGCATCCCGGGGCATCGGAAAAGCAATCGCCCTGAAATTTGCCGCTGAAGGATGTAACGTGGCATTCACCGATCTTTTTCGCGATGAAAGCATGCTCAATACAGAGAATGACTTAACGCTCCTGGGCGTCAGGGCAAAGGGATATGCATCGGATGCTGCTGACTTTGCGGATACCGACCGGGTGGTCAGCGAAATCATGGCTGACTTCGGAGAAATTGACATCCTGGTCAATAACGCGGGAATCACGAAAGACACCTTGCTGATGCGAATGACTGAAGAACAATGGGATGCGGTGATTAATGTCAACCTGAAGTCGGTTTTTAACTTTACCAAAGCCGTTCAGAAAAGCATGCTCAGGAAGCGCAGCGGATCGATCATCAACCTCAGTTCCGTGGTAGGGATGAGCGGGAATGCCGGACAAAGCAATTATTCGGCTTCCAAGGCCGGAATCATCGGATTTACAAAATCCATTGCCAGGGAGCTGGGCTCAAGAGGCATCCGTTCCAATGCCCTGGCTCCCGGATTCATCATTACCGAAATGACCGGACGAATTCCTGAAGAAGCCAGAAAAGCCTGGGAAGAATCCATCCCACTGAAAAGAGGAGGATCACCTGAAGAAGTCGCCAACGTGGCATTGTTCCTCGCATCGGATCTTTCTTCCTATGTCAGCGGACAGGTCATCAGTGTTTGTGGTGCGATGAAAACTTGAAAAGAAGCTTGTCATTTTCCTTGTCCAGCTCCACATAAATCGTATCTCCGACCGCCACTGACGATTTGATGATGATTTCCGCCATTTCATCTTCCAGGTATTTCTGGATGGCCCTTTTGAGGGGACGTGCCCCGAACTGCGGATCATATCCCTTGTCGGCGATGAAATCCATGGCTTCCTCCGACAGCACCAGTTTATAATTCAGCGCCTCAACACGCTTGAAGAGATCGGCAATTTCAAGCTCTATAATCTGGTGAATATGACCTTTATCCAGGGAATTGAACATCACGACATCGTCGATCCGGTTGAGAAATTCCGGGGCAAAAGCCTTTTTCAGCGCCTTCTGGATAATATATTTTGCATTTTCATTTTCATCGGCCGGATTTTTGGCCGTGTTGAATCCCACGCCCCGTCCGAAATCCTTCAATTCACGGCTTCCGATGTTGGAGGTCATAATAATGATGGTGTTCCTGAAATCGACAACTCTTCCCAGACTGTCGGTCAGCCGGCCTTCATCCAGCATCTGAAGCAACAAATGGAAAACATCGGGATGGGCCTTCTCAATTTCGTCGAGTAGCACTACCGAATAGGGTTTCCTTCTTACTTTCTCGGTAAGCTGACCACCTTCCTCATACCCCACATAACCGGGAGGCGCTCCTACCAGACGGGAAACACTGAATTTCTCAATATATTCACTCATGTCGATGCGGATCAGCGCATCGAGCGAGTCGAAGAGATAGGTTGTCAGAACCTTGGCCAGCTGGGTTTTGCCAACACCCGTGGGCCCCAGGAATATGAATGAACCTATCGGCCGGTTTGGGTCTTTCAATCCCGCCCGGTTTCGCTGAATTGCCTTTACCACCTTGGCGATGGCTTCATCCTGACCAATCACTCTCCCACGTAAATCTGCATCCATGGCAGCCAGACGCTTCCCTTCAGCCTGGGCAATCCGCTGAACAGGAATCCCCGACATCAGGGCCACAACTTCGGCAACTTTTTGCTCATCGACAATTTCACGGTGATTGAGTAATTCCTTTTCCCAGGCTTCCTTTTCCTGCTCCAACATAAGCAGCAGGTTCTTTTCCTTGTCACGGAAATTGGCGGCCAGTTCGAAATTCTGGCTTTTCACGGCAGCAATCTTCTCCTCCCGGGTAGCCTCTATCTTTTGCTCCAGTTTTACAATTTTCTCAGGAACATTGATGTTGGCGATATGAACCCGCGATCCTGCCTCGTCAAGGGCGTCAATGGCCTTATCGGGGAGATAGCGGTCGGTGATGTAGCGTGCGGTAAGCTTTACGCATGCATCAATGGCATCAGGGGTATAAGTCACATTGTGGTGATCCTCATATCGTGATTTGATATTGTTCAGGATTTCTATGGTTTCCTCTATGGAAGTCGGTTCCACCATGATCTTCTGGAATCGCCGCTCCAGGGCACCGTCCTTCTCGATATGCTGACGGTATTCGTCCAGGGTGGTTGCACCGATACATTGAATCTCACCGCGCGACAGCGCCGGCTTAAGCATGTTGGCCGCATCCAGCGATCCGCTCGCACCGCCTGCTCCCACAATCGTGTGAATCTCATCAATGAAAAGAATGACATTGGTCACTTTCGACAACTCATTCAGAATGGCCTTCATCCGCTCTTCAAACTGTCCCCGGTATTTTGTGCCGGCCACGATCGATGCGATATCCAGACTGATCACCCGCTTGTCAAAGAGAAGCCGCGAAACTTTCTTCTGAACGATCCGCAACGCCAAACCCTCCGCAATGGCTGACTTCCCGACGCCGGGTTCCCCGATCAGAATCGGATTGTTCTTTTTGCGCCGGCTCAAAATCTGCGCGAGCCGCTGAATCTCATTATCACGGCCTACAATGGGGTCCAGGCTGTTTTCTTCGGCCAGCCTGGTGATGTCAATCCCAAAATTGTCCAGTACGGGGGTTTCAGTCTTCGGATTTGAACTCTTTTTTCCGGCACCCGGATTCTGCTTTTTCGAAAAGGGATCATCCTGATCATCATCTTCATTCTCAGGATATTCAGACTTAGATTTGGGTTGTTTGTATTCCTGCATCTGGGTTTTTACCATAACATAATTCACACCGGCATCCCCCAAAAGCGTCGAAACCAGATTTTCACTGTCCTTGAGAAGGGCCAGCAGCAAATGACCGCTGTTCGCCAACTGGCTTTTAAAAGCCCTCGCTTCCAGATAAATCACCTTTAAAGCTTTTTCCGCCGATTTTGACATCGCAACCTGCGCATCCAGATCAATCCTTCGGTTTGACCGGATCTTTTTCTCAATCTGCTGCTTGATGCCTGCCAAATCAATCCCCAGGTTTTGTAAAATCTCCGTGGCCATCCCTTCTCCGTCACGCAAAATTCCCAGGAACAAATGTTCAGGCCCAATGAAATCATTCCCTAACCGGATGGCTTCCTCCCGGCTGTAAGCAATAATATCCTTTATTCTGGGCGAGAATTGTGAATCCATATTTGAAAATTAACTAACTGTTATCAGCAACAAAAATTGTTCCTAAAAGTTCTGTTCAAAATTATCAAAAAAAAACGGCCCCACAGGGATCATTAACTACCAAGTTATACGCAAATGAAGCGCTTATGTCACCCGAAACCAATTCTTTTTGTTAATATCTTCCTGCCGATGGAGTGCGAAAGGATGGATGCCATGCCTTTTTGACAGGGATTTTTTACTATTTTTGCAGGTCGGTTCTAACCGGATACAAATCTGTTAATAAATATTTAAATGTCTGATAACGAAAAAATTATACGGGTTAACATCGAAGAGCAGATGAAATCTGCCTATATCGATTATTCCATGTCGGTAATCGTTTCACGGGCACTTCCCGACGTACGTGACGGATTAAAACCTGTCCACCGGAGGGTATTATTCGGAATGAACGAATTGGGAACCCTTTCTAACAAACCTTATAAAAAGTCGGCCAGAATAGTAGGGGAGGTGATGGGGAAATTTCACCCTCACGGGGATTCTTCCATTTACTTCACCATGGTGAGAATGGCCCAGGAGTGGTCATTGCGGTATCCGCTGGTAGACGGACAAGGGAATTTCGGATCTGTCGATGGCGACAGCCCCGCCGCCATGCGGTATACCGAGGCGCGTTTATCACGGATCGGAGAAGAGACCTTGGCCGACCTTGACAAAAACACCATCGATTTTCAGCCCAATTTTGATGAATCGTTGCAGGAACCCACCGTACTGCCTACCCGTCTTCCCAACCTGCTGGTCAACGGAACCTCCGGTATCGCTGTGGGAATGGCTACCAATATGCCGCCCCATAACCTTTCAGATACCGTAGATGCCATTGTGGCATACATTGAAAATCCCAACATATCGGTCGACGAACTGATCAGAATCATCCAAGCCCCGGATTTTCCGACCGGAGGTATCATCTATGGCTACCAAGGTGTTAAGGACGCGTACGAAACCGGGAAAGGACGCATTGTCATCCGCGGGAAAGCCCATATCGAAAATGAAGGCGGCAGGGAAAAAATCATCGTTACCGAAATTCCTTATATGGTGAACCGTGCCGAAATGATCCAGAAAACCGCCGACCTGATCAATGAAAAAAAACTGGAGGGAATTTCCAACGTCAATGACGAATCCGACAGAGAAGGAATGCGGGTGGTCTTCGAGCTGAAAAAAGACGCGATGAGCAATGTGGTGCTCAACAACCTGTATAAACTCACTCCACTGCAGACCTCTTTCAATGTGAACAACATCGCATTGGTTCACGGACGCCCCAGGACACTGAACCTCAAAGAACTGATCGGCTATTTTGTGGAACACCGGCACGATGTCGTCACCCGCAGAACACAATATGAACTTGAACAAGCGGAAAAAAAAGCCCATATCCTTGAAGGACTGATCATCGCCAGCGATAACATTGACGAAGTCATCGCCATCATCCGCAGTTCAAAAACCCCTGATGAGGCCAGGGAACGCCTGATGGAACGTTTCGGCCTCACCGAGATCCAGTCGCGCGCCATCGTGGAGATGCGCCTGCGGCAACTTACCGGACTCGAACAGGAGAAACTTCACGCAGAATATGAAGCACTCCTGAAACAAATCGAACATTACAAGGCGGTGCTGGCCAGCGAAGCACTCCGCATGGGAATTATCCGGGATGAACTCTTCGAACTGAAAGCGAAGTTTGGAGACAACCGTCGGACGGAAATCGAGCAGAATGCCGAAGATTTTAATCCGCTGGATTTTTATGCCGATGAGGATATGATCATCACCATCTCTCACCTGGGATATATTAAAAGGACACCTTTGTCCGATTTTAAGACGCAGGGGAGGGGAGGAGTGGGTTCCAGGGGAGGGGCCACCCGTGATGAAGATTTTATAGAACATATGTTCGTGGCATCGATGCACATGACCCTTCTTCTCTTCACCCGGTTAGGCAAATGTTACTGGCTGAAGGTGTATCAGATTCCCGAAGGAAGCCGGACAAGCAAGGGAAGGGCGATTCAGAACATCCTGAATGTCAGCAGTGATGATAAAGTACTGGCCTATATCAGGGTAAAATCCCTCGATGATCCTGAATTTATCAACAACAACTACATTATTCTGGCCACCAAAAGAGGAATCATCAAAAAAACCACCCTGGAAGCTTATTCCCGTCCCAGGCTGAACGGGGTGAATGCCATTACCATCAAGGAGGATGACGAACTCCTGGAGGCCCGTCGCACCAGTGGAAACCATGAAATCATGCTGGCGGTCAGAAGCGGCAAAGCCATTCGTTTCAATGAATCGATAGTGCGTCCCATTGGCCGGACCGCCTCAGGGGTAAAAGGTATTACCCTTGGAAATGAGACGGATGAGGTGATTGGCATGATTTGTGTAAATGATCCTGACGATGACGTTCTGGTATTATCGGAGAAGGGCTACGGAAAGCGATCGAGCCTGGCCGACTATCCGATTACCAACAGAGGAGGGAAAGGCGTTAAAACCATTAACATTACCCAAAAAACGGGCAGACTGATTGCGATCAAGAATGCTGGTGACGATAACGACCTGATGATCATCACCCAGAATGGCCTGACCATCCGGGTTGCCGTTAAAACCATCCGCGTGATGGGAAGAGCTGCACAAGGGGTACGGATCATCAATTTGAAGGACAATGATCAGATTGCTTCTGTGGCCAAAGTCAGAAGTTACGAAAATGAGGAGTCAGGCAAGGAAGAGGAAAAGGAAAATGACGACCACGAAGCTGAAAATATATCCGGAGAACAATAAATTAGCTTATTGTTATTTGCTGAGAATTTATTTTCATATTTTTGTGTCAAACATAAATTTAAAACAACTGAAATGAAAAAATCTCTTATTCTGCTAACCTTCGTTTTCTTAACAAGTGTAGCCATGGGCCAAAAAGGTGTTTCCGGTGCACTTTCTGCGAAAGATCAGGGTAAACTTGATAAAGCTCTGGAAGCCATCGAAGCCGTAGTGAATTCCACAAATCCCAAAAGTGCCAAGACAATTAACAATCCCCGGACCTGGGAGGTGAGGGGTGAAATCTTTCAGGCCATTGCTCAGTCAAAAGACGAAGCCGTCAAAAGATTGTCGGCCGATCCGCTTTCCGAAGCTCTGAACTCTTACAAAAAAGCACTCCAGCTTGACACAAAAGGCCGGAATTCAAACAGTATCCTGATCAAACTGACCCTCATGGAAAATGACTTCATGAACCAGGCAGTGGATGCTTTTAACAATGAAGACTACAACAAAGCGCTGACTTCCTTCGAACAGATTCTTGACATGAAACAACTTCCTGTTTTCCAGAAGGATAATAAAAATGCAGTTGATACTGTCATCATTTTCAATGCCGGGCTGGCCGCTTTTAACGCCGAAAATTATAACAAGGCAATCCAGTATTACAAGGAAGCTGCAAAATATGGTTACAACGGGGGACGCACCTATAGTCTTCTTTCAAAATCATACCTTGAGAACAAGGATACAGTTACGGCCATTACAACCCTCACCGAAGCCTTCGAAAAATATCCTACCGATAACAGCGTTCTTGTGGAAATGATCAACATTTATATTTCCACCAAGAAAACCGAAGAAGCAATGAAATACCTGAACCTTGCCATTGAACAGGATCCTTCAAATCCTTCCTATTTCTTCGCCCGGGGATCATTGCTCGACGGTATGGGAAAACAGGACGAAGCCATCAAAAGCTATGAGAAATCAATCGAGTTGAATAAGGATTATTATGATGCTTACTACAACCTGGGCGCCCTGTATTACAACAACGGTGTGAAACAGATAGAAGTGGCCAATAAGGTTCCTGCTAATCAGAATGATCTCTATGATGAGGAACTGGCAAAATCTGATGTCTGGTTTTCAAAAGCTTTGCCCTATATGGAAAGATGCCAGGAAATCAAACCCGGCGATACCTATTCGCTCGAATCTCTCAAGAACCTCTATTACAGGTTGAAACAACTTGACAAATACGAAGAAGTGCTTAAAAAACTGGGGCAATAACAAATGAGGGGAGTCCCTGAAAACTCCCCTTTAATTTTACATATTTTATTTAACATAATATCAATTATAGGACAAAGGGAATCTGAAATAAGAGGAGTCAATGATTCCTCAGAGGTGGTTAGAATTCCGGTGAGCGAATTGACTGCATCCGTCCTTTGTGGCAGGTAAGCATGAATGCCTGGTCTCTGCTTATGGCCTAGCCGGTGCTGAAACCTGTCGAACTCATCCCGCAATTCCGGGATTTGTTTCACCGTCCATCCTGCGTCAGAGAGTTTCAATTCAGGTTGATGATATAGCTATACCCGGGTTTGGGGACAGGATTGGTTGAAGGAGGATTACTTTGGACGGCTTCCGATTTTTTATAGTCGTACGAAACAGACAGCCCGGTTTGATTTTGCTGCTGTACTGCCGGTCCAGGTTTTTCCCGCAGCTTGAATTCTATCCTGAATTTTTTCCGCGTCTTCAGCCTGATCCCCCGGTTACGCACACCTCCGAATTGTATCCCGCCAACCAATCGGACCGCCTCTTCATCACATCCAAAACCAAGCCCTTTTTCCACTCTGATGTCAAACACTTTTCCATTGTCGTCAACTTCAGCCGACAAATAGACAATACCTTCCACCCGGTTCTTTAAAGCTTCTTCAGGATATCGCAGATTTTCAAGGATATACTTCCGGAATTCACTTTTCCCCCCAGGATATTCAGGATATTTCAGAAACCTTTTTTTGGGCATGATCCACCGTATGCTGATTCCCAAAGTTAACCAAAAATGGCAGAATCAACCAGATTCAGATCAAAAAGAGCCGCCTGTAAGGCTACCAGGGACTGGTTGATGATCGGGGTTCCGATTAAATCCCGGAAGGATCTTAAGTTCATTATGATAAATAATCTTTTGATCGCCTTATCTGCCGTTTGCCAAGAATGGACGGCAACTTTGTATATTTGTAACCCTTAGAAATGTTACATGTGTAACAAAACATAGATTACATTTGTAATCTCCCTGAGAGTTCACTGATGCCACTAAAGCCGTGTCTTTCGAGATAGTTTTGTAATCCGTCGATGATATGCAAAGGGGTAAAGGGATCTTTGAAGATAGCGGTTCCGACCTGGATGGCAGCGGCACCTGCCAGGAAAAATTCCACCGCATCGGTGCTGTTCATGATCCCCCCCAGTCCGATCACCGGAATTTTCACGGCTTGTGAGACCTGCCAGACCATTCTGAGGGCGATGGGTTTGATTGCCGGACCTGAAAGTCCGCCGGTGACGGTCGAAAGTTTTGGTATGCGTTTTTCGGCATCGATGGCCAGTCCGAGGAAGGTGTTGACCAGGGATACGGCATCAGCACCTTCCGATTCCACCGCCCTGGCCACCTCGGAAATATCGGTGACATTGGGTGAAAGTTTGACGATCAGGGGTTTCTTGCAACTTTTCCGGACTTCCCGGGTCACAGCGGCGGCAGCCGGACAACTCACGCCGAAAGCCATGCCTCCCTCTTTCACATTGGGGCACGAGATATTCAATTCAATGGCGGCAATCCTTTCCAGGGCATTGATCTTTTGGGTTACTTCAACATACTCTTCGATTGTCGAGCCGTTTACATTCACAATCAGCGCAGTGTCATAATTCCTGATGACAGGATAGATCTCCCTAACGAAGTAGTCTACCCCCCTGTTCTGCAAACCGACGGCATTGAGCATGCCTGAGGCGGTCTCCGCCATCCTGGGATAGTCATTTCCCATCCGTTCTTTCAGCGTAATCCCTTTGAGAAGGATCGCCCCCAGCCGGGAAACATCGTAAAAGGCAGCCAGCTCTTCCCCGAAACCGGAGCATCCCGAGGCGGTCATGACGGGATTTTTCAGACGAAGTCCACCGATATTTACGGCAAGATTTACCATGTCAGATCGTTAATATTGAATACAGGTCCTTCGGAGCATACACACAAATTTCCTTTAACCGTTGGTTCAACACAGCAAAGGCAAACACCAAAACCACAAGCCATTAAATTTTCAAGTGAAACTTCACAGAAGATTCCTTTCTCCACAGCTCCGGCAGCCGCTGCCTTCATCATGGCAAGGGGACCGCATGCATAAATCTTATTGTATCGGGAAAGCTTCCCGAACAAGAGATGATCCGTCACCATCCCTTTCACCCCCTGGGAGCCGTCCTCCGTGGTAAAATAGAAAGTCGCACAGTCGGTGTATTTTTGTACATCGATGTGATCAGCCTCCGTTTTAGCGCCCAGGAGAAGGTGTATTGAATCTGGAGGCAATGCCGCACGACGGGCAAGGAAAAGCAAGGGAGCCACCCCACTGCCGCCTCCCACCGCCAGCACGCGGTCCCCCGGTGCGGGCATGGTGAACCCTTTCCCCAGGGGATAGACAAGGCTCAACTTTTCTCCTGCCGCAACCCTGGCCAGGGTCGCAGAACCCCTTCCCAGAATTTTTACCAGCAGGGTCAGGGAACAGGAAGCGTCATCCACCTCATACACTGAAAAAGGACGGCGTAGAAAAACCTCTTTGTTCCCGGGTATCTCCACGTTGACAAACTGTCCGGGCAATATGGGAAGCAATTCACCGGAAGACTGCAGAACAAGGGCGTGACATCCGCTGTTCAGCGCGATATTCGCGGTAACGGTAAAATCAGCAACTACCTTTTGCATGATCCAGGTTTTGGAGGTAAATATAAGCAAGATTTGGATTCAGGAACCCACCGCACCGAAGGTGAGATCCCTTTCAGCCCGGAAAATATTCCACAAAGCTCCGGTCCGTGTAAAAGATCACGATGCGCTCCACTTTTCCGGAGACGGCATTGCGTACTTTTACAACTTCTTCAGCAGGAGGTTCCTTTTCCGTCTCCCCAAGTGCAACAGGTTCCGCCTGGGGCTTCTCAGGTGCCGGAACAATCCGGCTGGTAAGCATCTGCCCCAGACCCGTAAGCAACCAACCGGCATCCAGTTCGGGATAAGCAAGCAGTAATTTCTCGATGAACTGGGCCCCCGGCTTGTTCCTCCCATTCAGAATGTGGGAAACATTCGACCGCTGCACCCCAATCCTGTCCGCCAACTCGGCAGCATTCACCTTTTTGAAATCCATATACGCTTTTAATCTCTCCTTCATGACCGACGCTTGTTGATGATTCCTCATTTTTGTAATCTGATAACAAATGTACATATTTTTTAAACATCTTATACGATCAGGCTTTAAAAGAGCAAAGAAACACTTTAACTGTATATTATTGATTTATAATTACATAAATTGAAATCAGTAATTAAATATATACATTATATAAACACAATAAATATCTGATATACAATTTGGTGTGATTATTATTTTAATGTTTTATATTTAATTTTAGCCGGCAAGATCATTTCAATTCATTTTTATATTTAAATAACATATTATTATATACTGATTATCTGTACTTTATAGATTTCAATTCAATTTTTAAAATCAGCCATACTGCAGCAGTTGATTTTTCTCTTCTTTGATTCATCTTTGTAAATAATAGTGAATTTAACAGATTGAAAACAACAGGTCATTAGTTTACTATTCTATATTCAATAGGTTACTTATGTAATCTCAAACAGGGCTCCCCTACCCTGACTGATTTGACACTTATCCGTGATTTTTTGGCATCTTTGCAATACGGAAATCCGGCATTGTTGCCCGGCTCTCCCGGTTTTGGATGATCATGAGAAGTGTGTCCGGAGATATTATCCTGATCTTGCTGCTGGCCTATTGGATGTTTACGTTGTCGGCCTGGCCAACCCTTCGCAATCTGATAAGCCGGCATCGGTCGTCGGGAGGCAGAATCCTCTCCCGGTTTTATTTCATCCTGGCGATTATCCAAAGCGGTATGCTGCTCCTTTTATATGGCTGGCAGGTTCTTCCTTTGCATGGCACCAGCTTTGTCCTTTATTTCTTGTTCGATGGGGTGCTGACTACTGATATGTTCATCAAGTTGCCTTTGATGATGGCTTCCCTGTTCCGTTTTTTCCTTTCCGGGGCTTACCCCCGACGGGTGGTTTCCTGCATGGGTGCCATCCTGGCAACCGGTTTCTTTCTGCTATTTTTGTGGGGATTTACGGGTGGAATCTATCTTATTAAAAAAAAGGAGATTACATTGAATTTCGACACGCTTCCCCCGGCTTTCGACGGATTCAGGATTGTTCATCTGTCTGACCTGCACCTGGGCAGTTACAGAGTCCGGCACCTCCCGAAGCGGATGTTGCGGGTCAGCCATGCATTCTCGCCCGATGTGATCGTCTTTACGGGAGATCTGGTCAACAATCACGCATGGGAAACTGAGGGTACCGACTCCCTGTTTGTGCCCTTCACCGCCGGAAGCGGCCGTTATGCCGTTTTGGGAAATCACGATTACGGTGATTATTTCCGGTGGCAGACCCAAGAAGCAAAAGCGGCCAATTTCAGGAGTATTGCCGAAGCTTTCAGCCGTGCCGGACTGAAGCTCCTATGCAACGAGTCGGTCTGCATCACACGGGAAACCGATTCCCTTTATCTTGTGGGTGTCGAAAACTGGGGCAATCCCCCCTTTCCCCGATATGCCGATTTGCAAAAAGCCGGAACGGGAATTCCCGGGGATGCCTTCCGGATTCTGCTGAGTCATGATCCGGCACCCTGGCAGGAAGTCATCGATTCGGAGGCCCCTTACCCGCTAACCTTATCAGGGCATACCCATGGCATGCAATGGGGAATCCGTTTCGCCGGACTCTGTTTCAGTTCAGCAGCGCTTTTTGCAAAATTCTGGGGCGGATTATACGGGAAATCGGGGAAATACCTGTATGTGAACCCGGGAACCGGGATCATCGGTATGCCATTCAGGATCGATATGCCACCTGAAATCACCCTGATCACCCTCAGAAGGAATTGAAATCCACAGAGAGCAGAAATTCATAGGCCATCCTCTTTCCCTCAGGCAGATAAACCGCCCGGATCCCCATGTCGACCGGGGCATAAAACCTCAGAAAATTGGAGTCCGCAGTCAGGTCAGCACCCAACGACTGTAAAGATTTCCTGAAAACTAAACCTTTCCCTTTTCCTGAAGTGTCCGAATCATCCTCCATACGGGCTGCATCATAGAAAAGCGCAGCTTTTATCCTCCTGAAATAGATAAATTTTCCCAGGTTCAGGTCGGGGTATAAAAGCGGGAATACGTACCGCACGGAGGCGCTTACGAGCCTGGTGCTCCTGAAGGAATGCCAGCCGCGGGGAATACTCACCGCGTCGGAATAGCTGTAATCCCCTGGGGTACGATCCTGAAAAGCCAAATAGGTGTAAGTCCCGTGCGTCTTCGTGAAACCGGGGAGGTAGATGCCAGCCTGGGCACTTCTCATACTTCCCATGTTGTTATCGCCAAAGGGGGTATGACGGTATGCACCTTCCAGGATCCATCCCCATTTGGGCTGGATATCCCGGACAGCTTTCCTCTGTAGTTGGTGAAAGTAGAGACGCCACACCACTGACCAGACATCACCGCTGATGAAGCTGCCAGGAGTGGATTCACGGTGCCTGTAATCCGCCACAGCCAACTTCACCTCCGGCTGGAGAATCCGGTAAAACCGCCCCCGGGTGAAATCCAACGGTACCCGCATGTCCAGGCTGATCCCCGATTCATCCCAGCTATACCGCTTTAATACCGTGTCCCGTCTGGTGACCTGTCCCCCTTGGTTCTGGTATTCCTTAACCAGGTTGTATTCCGACGCACGCCTGCCGGTATACCCCTCCAGACGGAAAATGGGATACCATCCCCTGTATTCAAAATTCAGGTAAGCCTGGCCTGTCCGCTCCTGAGTTTTCCATTTGTAACCCATCATTGCCTCCGCAGTCCCCAGCTTGTTCTGGGACACCACACTGAAGCCAGGATAGAAACCAAAGCTCTCCATATCCAATGAAACTGGCGCCCAACTGTGCAGATTGATCAAATGAGCCGCCTTCCGGTACGGTTTAGATATGTAACCTAATGTGTCTACATTTGTAAATTCAACAATGCCCGGTTCCTGCGCAGCCATCAATTCGGCAAGCGGATAGAAGTTACGGGAAACTTCCCGTAAAGGCACAGAAGTGATTTCAGAAAAAGTCGTCCTCACCAGTCGGAATCCATCCGCTGTGAAATCACTGATAATTAGCTGTTTCCCATCAGGAGTGACGGCAGGATATTCCAGACCAAACCTTCCCTCGGCTTCGCGGACGACTTCACCGGCGGTGAGATTTACTGACCACAACGCATTCTTTCCGGAACGACCGTCAATATAAAAGAGTTTTTCTTCCGTATAACACAGCTGCTTGATCTCCCCGGGTTCTACCCCGTCCATCAAAATCATCCTCCCCTCAAAAGGATTCAGCAAGGCAAGTTGCTTGCCCGCCTTGTTAAGAACCACGGCAAAGAGCTCCCGGTCATTCTTCCAGACCGGACTGAACAGATAGTTGTTGTCAGGAGTACGGTATCGTACAACCAAAGCTCCGGTGGATGAATTATAAACAGAGAGGTAATAGTGATTTTTAAAATCAGTCTCTACGACGGATACATTATGTTCATCGGGAGAAATCGACGGTGCAAAACATTTGTATTCAGGAATTAACGTTCTATACTCTTTGGAATCTACGTCAAAAATGCGAATGATAGATTTGCCGCTGTGATTCCAGCGTACATCGGGAACAAATTCTGACCAGACTATCAGGTTGTTTCGGTACCCTACCGACTCTTCAAAAATCTGTCCCGGCACAAAAACCGTTTCTTCTTCACCTGTAGGACTCACCCTGACAAAACGGGGCAAATGGTCATAACTGGTTTTAAGGGTGACAATTTCGCCGGAGGGCAGAATATGGTTATAGCGGTAGCTGGCATAAACCGGTGGAGGTTTTGTGACAACGACCCACGGTACACCCCTGAACGAGCGATCCTCAGCCGTCCATTCCCGGTGAAGGCTATCGAAAACCTGGAGGTATAGCTGTTCCTGGTTTTTGCCGGTAAGAAGTTTCAGCATTTTGTTTACCGGGGTAATGGAAAGGGGTTTCCGCGACAACTGGTCAATGGTATAATCCCACAGGAGGCTTCCGTATCTCGCACGGGTTTCCCCTACCAGGTGATATCCCAGTTTGTAATGGTCGGGTACAAAATCGCGGTAAGAGCCGTTGAACGCCTTGTCAAAGGAGAATACCCCTTTTTCAACCACCTGTGCCTTGTGTTCCATGAGGAAGGAAGGCAACCTTCCGCGGCCTGTGGTGCTCAGTGCCGTTTCGGCGATGACAGCATCTCCTTCGAGGAACCAGAACGGGAGATAGATCCCGGTGATCAGGGCTTCCGCATGTTCTCCCAGAAGCGCCCTGATGACCGGGGGAATCTGGCTTCTGATTTTGTCGACCTGTACCACATGGCGGAATTCGTGCAACACCAGTTGCTGCAGCCAGTCCTGGGCATAAATCTCCTGATGCGGTGGCGTAAAGAGTTCCATGCGCTTTGGGGCCCAGCCTACCAGTCCGTTCGATCGAACCGTGCGGGTATGAAAAATGACTGAGATTTTCCGCGGACGGTGATTCAATGTCACCGAACCGTAGTCATAGACTTTCTCAAAATAGGCGGCCATTACCCGGGCCTTCTCCTCAAAATCCTCCGGATAAATCAGTTGAAAATCACGGGTGACGATTTGCCGCCACTTCAGGAAGGCAGGATCTTCACCGGTACTAAAATACTGTGGTTTTCCCACCAGGGAAATCAGGACAAACAGAATGGGAAGCAGCCCTTTTTTTTTCATTCGGCAAAGTATGGTTCTTCGTCTGTCATAGCTTAACAATGAGCACCTTATGCTCGCCATTCCGCAGGATATCGACCGAAATGGTTTGTCCTTCGGAAAAGGTTTTCAGCCTGTTCATATAATCGTAGATATTCCCCACCGGTTTACCATCGATGGCAGTGATAATATCACCCTTTGCGATTCCTGCACGGTGTGCCGGTTTATCTTTGGAAACGGCATCCACGCGCAGGCCGTTTTTCTCAAGTCCCGCGTAGTCGGGCATGACCCCCAGGGTTACCTTGAAACGTCCGCCGCGACTGCGTTGTATCTTCGATCCTGCTTCACGGAAGGTAAGCGGCTGATCACGCCCGGCAATTTCGGAAATGACCTGCCAGGCATAATCAGCAATCTTTTCGATTCCTTCATAATTGATCTTATCGCCGGTATCACTGAATGTATGATAGTCGGAGTGGGCCCCGGTAGAAAAGAAAAATACCGGGATATTTTCCATGTAAAATGCAGCATGGTCCGATGGTCCGTATCCTTCTCCCGAGAAGGCAAGGTTGAATCCGGGATTGTGGGAGGTAAGAATGGCTTCCGATTCTTCGGAAGTCAGGGTACCGCTGATGCTGAGGGCGTGGGAAAGGGTGTCAAGTCTTCCCACCATATCGAAATTGAACATGGCTTTTATCTTTTTCAGGTCGACGGGAGGATTTGCCGTAAAAGCCTTTGATCCGATGAGGCCCATCTCTTCGGCCCCGAATGCCGCAAAGATCAGGCTTCTCCGGTTCAGGGGTGTGTGAGCTGCCCGGTTTGCCAGACCGATAACCAGGGCGACTCCCGAAGCATTATCGTCGGCTCCCGGATGGATGGCAACCGTATCGGGAGCCCGGGTACCCGATCCCTGCCCCCCCCATCCCAGGTGATCATAATGGGCTCCCACAACGATGTATTCATCCTTTAAAAGCGGGTCATTGCCCGGAACCATTACCACCACGTTGTTGGTAACCACCTCCCTCAATACAACATCGGCACGGGCTGTGATTCTGCCGGGCAGTGGGAATCCCCCACACCTTTCCCGGGTATTGATCTTTTCCTCCATCCCGGCCACTGTGGTTCCCCGCGGGGCAAGTAGCTTATCACCAACTTCCCGGGTGACCTGAAATACCGGAACAGGGTAGGAACTGCTGTTCCTGTCATAGAAAATATCCTGCAACTGGTCGGTTTCGCTGTATTGGGGTCCTCCGACAAAAACCACTCCTCCGGCTCCGTGATCCAGCGCTGTCAACACCTTCGCCCTTTCTTCGGAATAAGGCGCAAAACGGCTCTCCGCCTTGTCAATCTCAGGATCCCCCTTGAGGAGAAGCACCCATTTGCCCCTGACATCCAGACTGTCATAGTCGTTCCACGTCAGCGAATCACTCCTGATATCAAATCCATACCCTGCAAATACCACTTCGCCACTCTTTCTTTCACGCGAAGAAAAGGAGTAAGGAAGAAAATCACGGCTTACCTGAAGTGGGTTGTCATCCAGGACGAACACATTACCATCGCCCGGAACGGCGGAAGAGACCAGGGAAAAAGGCTGAAATCCATTTTCATAGAGAAGGACCGTTCCCATCCGGGCAAACCTGTCTCGGATGTACAAGGCGGCCAAGGAATCCCCCCTGGTACCCGATTTCCGGCCTTCCAGGGTGGCAGAGGCCAGATAAGTGACATCGTCACGGAAAGTGTGATCCGCTTCAAGAGGATAAAACCGCGGTGAACATAACGAAAGCAATACCGCCACCACTGCCAGCAGCGGGATTTTTATTTTTCTCAACAAAACCATCATCATTCAACTATTAAAGGTTTCCGGCGAAGATATCTCCGCCCCTGACAATAACGCACAAAGGGATGATCTGTTCACCACCCTCCCACTTATTCCTGCAATAATAATCCGAAATCTTTAATTTCAGGAGTTGTTTGCTAAATTTACAGGCTCTAAATTAATGGATTATTTTGGAAATAGCATTCAGCCATAACTTATGGGGATTGATCTTGCTGATCAGCCTTCTCCTGGCAGCAGGGATCACAGGATTGCTGTACCACAAGCTTGAAGAAAACAGGGAATTGTCGCGGCAACAACTGCTCGTGCTGAAGATTCTGCGTTTTATGTCGGTTTTTTTGGTGGCGATCCTCTTCACGGGCCCTTTGGTAAAAACCATCAAAAAGATTACCCAACAACCGGTGGTCCTCCTTGCCGTTGACAATTCCCGCTCCATGACCGGCTTAAAAGAGAGGGATGAAAAGATTGCCCGGCTGGGTGAGGTTGTGGAAAACCTCACCGAAGGTTTGAAAAACCGTTTTGAGGTGATCACCTATACTTTTGGCGAACATACCCTTACGAATGCGAATCCCCTTTATGACGAACGAAGCTCTGACTACAGCGACATGCTGGAAACGGTATACAACAATCACTTTAACCAGAATACCGGTGCGTTGGTGATCATCGGTGACGGAATAGTCAACCAGGGGGAAAATCCGCTGAACAATGTCAGGAAATATGGTTATCCCGTATACACGATAGGCACTGGTGACACCACAAGCTTCAAGGATGTGCGGATTGAGGATGTCAGGGTGAACAGAACGGCCTTTTCGGGCAACAAGTTTCCGGTAGAAGCCGACATCAGGATCAACGGATTCCAGGGCAGGAATTTCAGGTTTGATATATACCACCGCGGTGAGAAATGCTTTTCCCGGAACATACAGGCTACCCTGCCCGCCTTTTTTCTGACGGTTCCCCTGATGCTGGATGCCACCGGCAGCGGATTGCAACATTACTCGGCCGTTATCGATCCGGATCCCGGCGAACAGAACAGGAGCAACAATTCCTTTCCCTTTGTCATCAACGTTCTTGAAAACAAACAGCGGATCCTGATCCTGTCACAGGGAGTGCATCCCGATGCGGGCGCACTGAAGAATGCTCTGGAGCAACAAATCAATTATGAAGCCGAACTTTACACATCAGAACCTTACCCTTCCGACCTCAGTGAATATAATCTATTGATATTAAATCAGATACCATCCTCTTCCCAGTCAGGCCGTCTCCTGCTGGATGAATCCGGCAAACACCGGATTCCCATCCTGATGGTCATCGGCACCCAGACCTTCCTTCCCCAGTTCAACGCGTGGGGGCTGGGTGTTGAAATCGCACCCCGCGCCGGGGATTTTGAAGAAGCCCAGGTTTCCCTGAACGAAGGATTTGCCCTCTTCTCCCTGAGTGACGCCTTAAGGGAGAACCTTACCAGATACCCTCCCCTGAAAGTGCCCTTTGCCAGGTATTCCCTCGATCCCGAATATCAAACGGCATTTTTCCAGAAGATCAAAAATATAGCAACCCCCGGCCCCCTGATGACTTTTGGCGTCTTTGACGGGCGAAAGTCAGGCATCATTTTTGGTGAAGGAATCTGGCGGTGGAGGCTTTACAATTATACCATCAGCGGAAGCCACACTGAATTCAATGAACTCATTGACAAGATGGTGCAATACCTGGCTTTGCGTGACAACGAAGACAATTTTATGGTCGGCTTCAAACCGGTTTACCAGGAAACCGAACCGGTAGTTCTGACTGCAGAGGTTTACAACGACGCCTATGAAATGGTCAATACCTCCGAAGTCTCTATTACGCTGCGTGATTCCTCCCTGCGGGAGTATCCTTACGTATTTGACAAAAGCAGCCGGTTTTACCGTTTGAACGCAGGCATGTTTCCGCCCGGAAATTACACTTTTCTGGCAAAGACCACCCTCGGACCAACGGAATATACCGAAACCGGAAATTTTGCCGTAATGCCCGTCAACATGGAAATGACGGATCTTCAGGCAAATCACCGTATCCTTTTTCAAATCGCCCATGAGACAAACGGAGAATTCTTCCCTGAAGAGCAGGCGGCTCTGGTAATCGACGAAATCATGGACAATGACAAGATCAGGAATACCAATTATTTCCAGACCATGGTGAATGAAATGATCAACCTCCGGTGGATATTTTTCGTTTTGCTGTTTTTGCTGGGTATTGAATGGTTTTTGAGGAAATTCTGGGGCATTTATTAATAACGACCTATGAAATTGAGACTCTTTTGTATAATTGCCGGGGTGACCATACTGCTGGGTTCCTGTAAACCCTTTCAATATCTTACCATCGATTTGGCAATGCCTGAGAAGGAACCCCTTTCTCCTGCCGTACAAAGCCTGACCCTCGTTAACCGGGCTGTAGATCGGCGCTTTACCGATGATCCCGCCGACTCTGTCCAGCTGAGGTTTTTCACTGCCCAGTTTGACCTGGACTCCACGATTTATGACATCACTTCCGCTGATACCCTGATGCAAACCCTGGGTCTGCTGTTGTTTGAATCGGGAAGGTACGACATTGTCATCCCTAAAGAGCGGTTTCTCATGAAAGACTCCCTGAATCTCTATGCCGGTATGATGGACTGGAAGGAGGTGTATACCGTGACCCGGGAGTTCGATACCGATGCCCTCTTTTCGCTTGATTTTTACAAAACCGGGGTGGATGCCGATTTCAGCCGGGAATCTTTCATCAATCCGGAGGATGGGTCTATCGCCCATTTGTACCATGCCGATATGAAAATCGGGTATATTGCCCAATTCAGACTCTATTATCCCGGGAATAAGGAGGATATCCGCAGTTATTTTCTTACCGACACCCTTTACTGGTACGATTCAGGGTGGAACATCACCGAGTTGTTCAGGCGTTTTCCATATGTAAAAAAGGGATTGACTGAAGCCGGCATTGATGCGGCTCTTTCGCTGGCTGAAAAGATAGCCCCGGTATGGAAGCCTTCGAAGAGGGCTTATTTTGCAGGAGGCAGCAGGGTTCTCCGTCGAACCGGCAGCATGGTCCACGACCACGATTGGGAGACAGCCAGAGGAATCTGGCTGGAAGCTGCCGGAAAGAAGAATTCGGCGTCGCTCCGCAGCAGATATGAATTTAACATAGCGCTTTCTTACGAAATGCAGGGTAATTTGGATGAAGCCATCAGGTGGGGCCTGAAATCCTATGAAACCATGTTCCGTCCTGTGACCTACCGTTACCTCGAAATCCTGAAAGCCAGAAAATCATTATTATATCCCCGCGATGAAAAAGACTGATACCCTGTTTAAACTCCTCATGATGGTCATGCTCATGTCGTCCTGTACCGTTTACCAGACGGTTCCAATTGAAGTCATGCAACTGGAGGAAATCAAACTTCCGGAGGGTGTTAAGCGGATCGGCTGGCTTTACCGGAATTTCAAATATACGGAAGACACGTTGCAGCACTACTTCCGGGCAGGTGACGTATTGCGCAAAGATCTGGCAAACCGGAAAACTGACATCGACAGCATTGCTGCATCCGCCTGTCTGGCGGCGGCAGCCAGGTCTTTTTCGACAAACGGGGTGAACGGCAATCCTGTTTTTTTTCCGGCGGATATGATGCCCCGGATTACCGGGGAGAAGCTCTCCCCCATACCGGACCGCCTCATCAGGAAAATAGCGCAGCCGGCACAGGCTGAACTGATCATTGCCCTGGAAACCCTGTCCTGGTTTTACTCGCATTTCCCCGAAGATATCTCCGGGGGTGAGGATTTCCGGCAGGTGGAGATCACAGGGGTCTGGGCGATTTATGATGCAGAAACAGGGGCGATCAAGGAAACCAGGTCGATGGTGGATACGGTGTACTGGCAGGGTTCGGAAGCAGGACAGGAAGAGTTGCCTCCCAGGGTTCCTGCCATTGAGATGGCTGCCGAATATTTCGGCGAGAGTTTTGCCAAAAAGTTCTCCTCAGGTTGGGTTCAAACCGACCGGATTATGATGGTTCCTCCCCTCGAAGAGTTCAGACTGGCAGCTGAATTGGCTTCCAAAGAAGAGTGGGATGGCGCCCGAGAGATCTGGGAGCGTTATGCTGCCGGGCGGTTCGGGAAACTGGCCATCACAGCACGCTATAATCTTGCCCTGGATGCGGAAATTCACGACCGGTATGAAGATGCCGTCGATATGATTGTCAGTGCATCCGAACTTGCCGCCGAATACAAAAACCGAAAAGAAATGGATATTGTGAACCGTTATCGCAAGATCCTCGTCGCACGGCTGGAGGAAATCCGGCGCAGCGAAAAGCCGGCAACACCTTAACCGGGTATCAGCCGTTTTTGAAAATCACCGTGGGCTTTTTCAACGCCCTCCACACCAGGCAAATCCCCGCCAGCACAAAGGGAATGCTCAGCCACTGGCCCATGTTGAGGGTCATTCCGGCTTCAAAGGCTTCCTGGTCTTCCTTGATGAATTCAATGAAAAAACGAGGCATAAAAACCAGGAGAAAAAAGAGCCCCAGCAACAATCCGGGTCTGTTCTTTGCCGTGGTCTTCCAGTAAATCACCATCAGCACGACAAAAGCCAGGAGGTAAAAAAGAGCTTCATAGAGCTGGGTAGGATGCTTGGCTACCATTTCCCCGTTCCTCTCGAAGATAAAACCCCACGGGAGGGAGGTCTCAATCCCGTAAATCTCGGAGTTCATCAGGTTTCCTATCCTGATGAAGGCCCCCACCAGGGCTGTCGGAACCACGATTCTGTCGAGGGACCACAGCATGGTACGTTTGGTGACCACCCTGGCATGGATGTACAGGGCGATGAGAATGCCAATGGCTCCCCCGTGACTTGCCAGTCCGCCATGCCAGACCTTGAATATCTCGGCAGGATGCTGGGAATAATATTCCCAACCGTAGAAAAAAACATGCCCGAGACGCGCCCCCACAATGGTGGCGATGATAATGTAAAAAAAGAGGCTGTCAATCCAGCTTTGGGAAACCCCTTCCGATTTCAGCATCTTCTCTCCGATATAATAACCGATCAGGAAACCGGAGGCAAAAAGAAGTCCGTACCACCGAACTGACAGAAAACCGATCCGGAAGATTTCGGGATCGGGATTCCAGTGGATGAAATTCAGGAAGGAAACCATATTGAATTATTTAAAAGGTTGACTGTTAGAATAAATTGCCCTTACATACCCATGCGGACAGGGTTATAATTGCAGCTGTCCGTGACAGTGTTTGAATTTCTTACCGCTTCCACAGGGACAGGGATCATTCCTGCCCACTTTTTTTTCCACCCTGACAGGCTCAGGGCGCGCTCTTTCCTGGGTTTGTGCCTGGGCACCTTCCATGGGGTTCGACGAAGAGGAAAGTTCGCTCTTCTGGGTACGGTAACGGCTCATATCGGTCCTTTTGGCGGCTGAGGCTTCCCTCACCTGGTCAGGACTCTGAATGGGGATATGACCTTTCATCAGCGTGGAAACGATATCCTTATTCACCTTGTTGACCATCACCTTAAAGAGGTTAAAAGATTCGAACTTATAAATCAGCAACGGATCCTTCTGCTCATAGCTGGCATTTTGCACCGACTGTTTCAGATCGTCCATTTCACGGAGCTGTTCCTTCCAGGCTTCATCAAAGGTATTCAGGATGATTTGCTTCTGGTAGGACTTCACCAGTTCCCTGCCTTTGTTCTGGTATGCTTTTTCCAGGTTGCAGATGATCTGGAACAACCTGCGGCCATCGGTGATCGGGACGACAATATTCTGGTAGATATGTGATTTCTTCTCATACACCTCCTTGATGACAGGGAAAGCTTGTTTGGCGATGTTTTGCACCTTCCGGTTATAGCTGTCGATCATCACCTGGTAAATCCGTTCGGTGACCTCATTGACTCCCAGCTGTTTAAATTCTTCCTCATTAACCGGTGATTCGATGGAGAGGAGGCGCATCAGTTCGAGGTTAAAATCCTCGAAATCGTCACTTCCGTAATAATCGTTCACCAGGTTTTCCACCGAGTCGTACATCATATTCAAGATATCGACATCGAGCCGTTCTCCGTAGAGCGCATGCCGTCGTTTTTTGTAAACCACTTCGCGCTGTGAATTCATGACATCGTCATATTCCAGCAGACGCTTGCGGATTCCGAAATTGTTCTCTTCCACTTTCTTTTGAGCGCGTTCGATCGATTTTGAAATCATGGAGTGCTGGATCACCTCGCCCTCTTTCAGTCCCAGTTTATCCATGATTCCTGAAATCCTGTCCGATCCGAAGAGGCGCATCAGGTCATCTTCCAGGGAGACGAAGAACTGGGATGATCCCGGGTCCCCCTGCCGGCCTGAACGTCCCCGCAACTGGCGGTCCACGCGCCGCGACTCGTGCCTTTCGGTGCCGATGATCGCCAGGCCACCTGCATTTTTCACTTCAGGGGTGAGCTTGATGTCAGTACCGCGGCCCGCCATGTTGGTAGCGATGGTGACCATCCCCGTGCGGCCGGCTTCTGCCACGATTTCCGCTTCCCGGGCATGCAGCTTCGCATTGAGGACATTGTGGTGGATCCCCTTGATTTTAAGCATCCTGCTCAGCAATTCGCTGATCTCCACCGATGTCGTCCCTACAAGCACCGGCCGTCCGGCTTTAAAAAGATTCATGATCTCTTGGATCACCGCATTGTATTTCTCGCGCTTGGTTTTATAGACCAGGTCCTCATCATCCTTGCGCACCACCGGTTTGTTGGTTGGGATCACTACCACCTCCAGCTTATAAATGTCCCACAACTCTCCTGCTTCGGTTTCAGCAGTTCCCGTCATCCCTGCCAGCTTGTGATACATCCTGAAGTAGTTCTGAAGCGTGATAGTGGCAAAGGTTTGCGTGGCCGCTTCCACCTTCACATGCTCCTTGGCTTCTATGGCCTGGTGCAAACCGTCAGAATACCTGCGCCCCTCCAGAATACGGCCCGTCTGCTCATCAACAATCTTTACCTTATTGTCCATCACCACATATTCCACATCCTTCTCAAACATAGTATAGGCTTTGACCAATTGGTTGATGGTATGAACCCGCTCCGATTTCACCGCATAATTCTGCAAAAGAGTATCTTTCTTCTCCACCAGTTCTTCAGGCGTCAGCTTGGCATTCTGAAGCTCCGCAATCTCGGCTCCCATATCGGGAAGTATGAAAAACGAGGGATCCTCAAAACCAGCCGAAATCAGGTCAATTCCCTTATCGGTCAGCTCCACCGAATTCTGCTTCTCATCGATGATGAAGAAGAGCGGATCGGTCACAATATGCATATTTTTGCTGTTGTCCTGCATATAGAAGTTTTCAGTTCTCAGCAGACTTTGCTTGACCCCTTCCTCACTCAGAAACTTGATGAGCGACTTGTTCTTGGGCAATCCCTTGTGGGACCTTAGAAGCAACAGATTCCCCTCCTTTCTCTCCTCGTCCGAGGCATCCTCTTTGGAGAGCAGCCGTTTGGCTTCCGCGAAAATGGAGTTAAAAAGATCGCGCTGCGCTTTAAACAATTTCTCCACATAGGGTTTCAGTTCCTCAAACTGCTGGTTTTCCCCTTTTGGAACCGGACCGGAGATAATCAGGGGCGTACGGGCATCGTCGATCAAAACGGAATCGACCTCGTCAACAATGGCGTAATGGTGTTTCCGCTGGACCAGGTCCTGAGGATTGATGGCCATGTTATCGCGCAGGTAGTCGAATCCGAATTCGTTGTTGGTACCGTAGGTGATGTCGGCATTGTATGCCTTTCGCCTGGCTTCGGAATTGGGCTGATGCTTGTCAATACAGTCCACCGAAAGACCGTGAAACTCAAATATCGGCCCCATCCATTCCGAGTCGCGTTTCGACAGATAATCGTTGACGGTCACAATGTGAACCCCCCTTCCTGCAAGGGCATTCAGAAACACGGGAAGCGTCGCTACCAGGGTTTTCCCTTCTCCCGTGGCCATTTCCGCGATTTTCCCCTGGTGGAGGACCACCCCTCCGATCAGCTGAACATCGTAATGAACCATGTCCCAAATGATCTCATTTCCTCCCGCCATCCACTTATTGTACCAAATGGCTTTATCACCGTCGATAACAATGCTGTTTCGCGTAGCAGCCAGATCACGGTCATAATCCAGCGCAGTGACCACCACCTCCGAAGAATTGAAAAACCGGCTGGCAGTCTCCTTGACAATCGCAAATGCGACGGGAAGTATCTCATTCAAGGTATCTTCAATCTTCTGGGTGATCACCTCCTCCAGTTTGTCAATCCTTTCGTAGAGCTTCTCACTGTCCTGAATCTCCACTTCGTCAGCCTTCTCCTTCAGTGCCGCAATCTCCTCCTCCTCTTCCCGGATTCTTTCCCTCACCAAAGCCTTTAACCTGAAAGTCTCCTCCCTGAGCTGATCATTGGTGAGCGTTACAATCCGCTCATATTCCTTTTTGACCTGCTCAACGACAGGTCCGATTTCAGTAATATCCCTTTCTGATTTATTCCCGAGAATCTTCCCAAGGATCTTTGTTATGAATGCCATAGATTCTTTTCCCCTTTTCTGAAATGATTATAGTGCAAATGTAGTCAATGTGAAGTGGCTATGAAAATTTTAAATAAAAAAAGCCTGCTGCATTCGGCAACAGGCTACATTTTTATGATCTCCGCTATCAATCAGCTGGTGCAATAGCTTCAACCGGGCATACTGCAGCACAGGAACCACAATCGGTACAAAGGTCGGGATCAATCAAATAGATATCACCTTCGGTAATTGCGTCTACCGGACATTCATCAATGCAGGTTCCACATGCAATGCATTCATCTGAAATTTTGTAAGCCATAGCTCAAGTTTTTGTTAAAAAAAATGTACATTGACGGCAAATGTACAAAGTTTGTTCCAATTTTGCGACGACAAAGACCCAATTTTGTATATTTGGAAACAAACTTTAAATAATAAACTCTGTTTCACCGATTTAGCTTGATTTTTCAACACAAATACCCTTGGAAAAAATACTACTTTTAATTTTACGGCCGGGTACCAAATCTTTTAAACGAACACATGGAAGCTGAAAATCTGTGGTGTGCCTTCGTACTGACCCTGATCGCAGGATTAAGCACCGGAATCGGGAGCGCCATCGCTTGTATGGCCAAAAGGACTAATACGAAATTATTGTCTCTGGCATTGGGTTTCTCTGCCGGTGTTATGATTTACATCTCATTCATCGAAATTTTTCCTGATGCCAGAAGCAGCTTTATTGACCGCTATGGGACTTTCAACGGCACCCTCTATACCCTTTTTGCCTTTTTCGGGGGCATGTTGCTGATCGGACTGATCGACAAGTTCATTCCGACGGCCGAGAATCCTCACGAAATGCGATCGGTGGAATCGATGGAAAATGAAAACCAGGCCAAGAATTTCAGAAAGTTGTATAAGATGGGGATGATGACTGCGCTGGCGGTAGGGATTCATAATTTTCCGGAAGGCATTGCTACCTTTATGTCTGCCTTGAAGGATCCCACCCTGGGGATTGCCATTGCCATCGCCATTTCCATTCATAACATTCCCGAAGGGATTGCCGTTTCGGTGCCGATTTTTTATGCCACTGGAAACCGGAGAAAGGCCTTTCTCCTCTCCTTTCTGTCAGGATTTTCTGAATTTGTGGGTGCTTTGCTGGCCTATCTGGTGTTGCTGCCGTTTCTTACGGCCGACAGTTTTGAGATTATTTTCGCCGCTCTGATGGCAGGAGTCTCGGGCATCATGGTGTACATCTCCCTGGACGAACTTTTACCCTCGGCAGAAGAATTCGGTGAACATCACCTTGCCATTTACGGACTTACGGGAGGCATGGGGGTGATGGCCTTAAGCCTGCTGATTCTGGGTTGACTTCCTGTACCAGGCGCACACCCCGGTGAGGCCACATTGCTCACAGGCAGGTTTCCGGGCTTTGCAAATATAGCGGCCATGCAGGATCAGCCAGTGGTGAGCCGTCGGAATCAACTCCTCGGGCAGGTATTCCACCAGTTGCCTTTCCGTTTCCAGAGGGGTTTTGGAATTCACCGTCAATCCGATACGAGCCGCTACCCGGAACACGTGCGTATCAACTGCCATAGCCGGTTTCCGGAAAACCACGGAAGCAATCACATTGGCGGTTTTTCTTCCTACACCCGGTAATTTTTGCAAATCCTCAACGCCGGAAGGAACCTCCCCGTCAAACAACTCCAGCAGTTTCTGTGACATGCCAACCAGATGGCGCGCTTTGTTGTTCGGATAAGAACAACTGCCGATATAGGGCAGCAGATCCTCCGGAGTGGCCCCGGCCATCTTCTGCGGATCGGGATACCTTTCCAGTAACCCCGGTGTGATCTGATTCACCCGTTTGTCGGTACACTGCGCCGACAAAATGACTGCAACCAGCAGATGAAAAGGATTTGTATAATGAAGTTCGGTTTCGGCCACCGGCATGTTTTCCTTAAAAAAGGCAATCACTTTTTCAAACAACGCTTTTCTATTCATCTTCACCCTGTTAGTTGAACATATGCTGAAGTTCTGGCAAGGCTGCGCCAGCATGTGGTTCAGATTTCGGCGGTCAGTTCCCCGAGGAATGCGGCAAGATATGGGGGCAGCAAAGGAGTCAGTTTTTCCCTGACACTCGCATGATAGCTGTTCAGCCATGATCTTTCGCCGGGGGTAAGCATGTCAGGAATTACCAGGTCAAGGTCGACCGGGCAGAGGGTCAGTGTCTCGAAACCCAGGAAACGTCCGAATTCTGTGGTCTCTTTTTCCAGGCAGACCATCATATTTTCGGTGCGGATCCCATATTTTCCGGTTCTGTAAATGCCGGGCTCATTGGACAAGACCATGCCGGGTTCGAGGATATGGGGATTCCATTCCTGCCTTATGGCTGCGGGGCCTTCGTGAACATTCAGGAAGTGTCCGACTCCGTGGCCCGTGCCATGACCGTAATTGAGCCCATGTTGCCAGAGGGCCTGCCGGGCAAGGATGTCCAGGTGGATCCCCCGGGTGCCGTAAGGAAAGTGGACCGTCGAAAGCGCAATGACGCCTTTAAGTACCAGGGTAAAATCCCGTTTTTGGCTTTCCGTAACCGGTCCAAGGGCGATGGTGCGCGTGATGTCAGTGGTGCCCGTAAGGTACTGTCCCCCGGAATCCACCAGGAGAACCCCCTCCCGTTCCAGGGGCAAGGCCTGATTTGCTTCTGCCATCAGGTGCACAATGGCCCCATGTGCTTTGTATCCTACTATGGAGGGGAAACTCTCCCCCCTGAAACCGGCTTGCATTGCCCGGAGTTGTTTCAGCTGCCGTGAAACTGTAAATTCCGTGAGTTCAGATTTCCAGGCTTCATGTTTCATCCA
Source organism: Prolixibacteraceae bacterium UBA1413 (assembly GCA_002304925.1). Taxonomy (GTDB): domain Bacteria; phylum Bacteroidota; class Bacteroidia; order Bacteroidales; family Prolixibacteraceae; genus UBA1413. The sequence continues at coordinate 92,593 of DBPT01000020.1, read as the reverse complement.
CCACAGGAACCGAACCATGGCGACTCCGTCACTGCACATGGCTTGTCTGATACCTTCCAATTCGGTGTCGTTCTTCCTCGATTTAAAAAGAGCAGGAATGGAAGTCCCTTCCAAAACAGTGCATTTCCTGCTGATTTCCAAGCTTATCGCACTGTTGACCACGGAAGGATCCAGGTAAGCCGTTTGTCCTTCAAAGGTACCCAGAAAGTCATAAAACCGGGAATATTCTGAGATAGTGATCCCTTCCCGCTCCATTTTGGTTGTTAATGACCTGGGCAGTGTCCCAGGTTGGACAAAAAGATAGCTGCAAGCCTTTCCGATGACGGCATATCCCAGGAAAACAGGATTGTAAGGCACATCGCTGCCACGCAGGTTGAAGCTCCATGCCAGGTCATCCAACACGGAGATCACCGTAAAGTCAGCTTTTAGTCCGTCGAGGAACTCCCTTATCCGGGATGCTTTCTCCAACCGGCTTGCTCCCGCCACCTTCCTGCTGACCTCAAAGATGGGATTTGCGGGCAAGGGAGGCCTCTCTTTCCACACTTCGGGGATGATCCGGGAGGAAGGGACGAGGGAGGCTTTTAAATTTTTCAGCGATTCAGAGAGGGTGCGGTAAGTATCGAGGGGCAGGGAAAACAAATCCACCCCTACCCTTGCTTGTTGGGGCAGATTCCGTGAAAGCCACCGGTCAGGAGTTACGGCATCAGGAACCCTGAGTTTCATAAGCCGGAATCCCGACCCTTTCAGTTCTCCTTCAGCCTGAAGGAAATAGCGTGTGTCGGTCCACAAGAGGGCATCGTCGCGGGTAATGACCACCTCGCCGTAGGAACCGCTGAAGCGGGAGACAAAGCGGCGTACCTGCCAGTGCGGGCAGAGGTATTCGCTCCGGTGGGGATCGGTGCCCGAAATGTAAAGTGCGTCGAGCCGATCTTCATCAAGCAGGTCCCTGACAGACGACAAGATGCTGTTTTCACTCTCTTTCATGCACAGCAATCTCTTTGATGAAATGGCGTATCGATGGGGCCGGGATCTCTTCGGGGTCCACTTCGGCAGGATTCACCCATTCGTAGCTGCTGATGTCATCTGATGGCGACATTCCCTCCAGGGATATGGGTACCACCCTAAAAGCCAGGTCAGTGGTAAAGACTGACAATCCTGAAAACAGGTAATTATTTGCCGCAGAGGCAAGGTAATGCATCTCTTTGACGTCCACCCCCAATTCCTCTTTCAATTCACGACAGAGTGCCTCTTCGGCAGTCTCCCCGGGATCGATGAATCCGCCGGGCAGGTCGGTTTTTCCCTTGTCGGGTTCGATCCCCCTCCGGGTCACCAGGAGTCTTCCATTTTCGTCAAAGATAAGCGCTGCGACAGCCGCAGCGGCATTGATAAAAAAGTGGAATCCGCATCCCCCGCATTTGAAGGAGCGTTCGCTGACGGCGGGGAAATCAGGTGATCCGCACCGCGGGCAATAGCTGAAGACCCTGGTGGGATGGGTTTTCTCAGTACTTTTCATAATTTTTCCAAAAATCCCGTTGTACGGAGCCAATCGATAAACAGTAGCGGCCAGTTGTCGGCGGGAATGTCATTCTTCCGCATCCCAAAGCCATGACCACCTTTGGCAAAGATGTGGATTTCAGCGGGCACCCTGTTTTCTTTCAGGGCGGTATAGAATTCGATGGAATTTCGCGGCAGGACGGTTTTGTCGTCATCAGCGAGCACCAGGAAGGCAGGCGGGGTTTCAGCGGTCACATGCAGTTCATTGGAATAGTGGCTTACCAGGGACCAGTCGTTTCCCGTTCCGAGGAGATTCATCCTGGATCCCATATGGCCGTATTCCTCCTTCATGGTGATTACCGGATAGAGCAGCAGCATGAAATCAGGGCGGCAACTCATCCTTTCCACGGGGTCTCCGGCGTCGGGATTTCCCGCATCGAAGCGGGTTCCCGCCGTAGATGCCAGATGTCCTCCTGCCGAGGATCCGGCAATCCCGATCTTGTCGGGGTCGATACCCCATTCCGCGGCATGGTGTCTGACGGTCCGGAGTGCCCGGCGGGCATCATCCGACGGGATCCGGTGGTGACCATAAGGAAGTCGGTATTTCAGGACGATGCCGGCAACACCCCGCTCCGCAAGCCAGCGGGCCATCATGAAACCTTCGTGATCCATCGCTTCTCTGATGTACCCACCTCCCGGACAAATCACCACGGCTGCCCCTGTGTTGATTTCCCGGGAAGGAAGAAAAAGAGTGATCTCCGCTTCCGAGACATTCATTACCCGAAAACCCTCTTCCTGAACTTCGGGAAGCGTCATCCCGTTATCTTCAGGAGCCCCCGACGGCCATACCTTGAGGGAAAGCTCCTGCGCCTTTCCACACAAAATGGGAACCATCGCCAGCAAGGCCAGCATCAGCTTCGCTTTCATATCCGTTTCCTTTTCTTAAACCTAACAGGCAACGCATGCCAAATCCTTCACTGGTCAGACCTGACTCCCGTGAAAAAATGGGATTTTTCCGCAAACAAGATGTTAAAGGTGGTCAACGAACTATATATCCTGGTGATATATTGCTGAAGATTCACTTTTTCCTCATCCGAGAGGAGGGTATGGACATTTATATTCTGTTCCAGAACCCTCAGGCGGTCACGCAGCATCACGATCTTGTGAAAAAAAGTCCTCACAGGAATCAGGTAAAAGAGTCATTCAGGAATTCGACATCCTGGGATTTGCATTCCGGACAATGAATGTCGGCTTTCCCCGGATCGCTAAAACGGGCTTTGCAATTGTTGCAACTGTACCAGTTTTCTTCGAATTTCACTTTTCCTCCACGGAAGACGATGTCGCGTCCTTCGACAAAGGCGGTTGCCACCTTCCGGCGGGCTTCCTCATAGATCCTGGTGAGGGTCGGACGGGAGATTTCCATCAATACGGCAGCCTGTTCCTGGTTAAGCATGCAGTAGTCAAGCAATCGTATGGCTTCATACTCTTCCAGTAACAGGAACATCTGGTTTGATTTTCTTCCGCGGACACCGGTGACAGACAATCCCTTAATAGTGGGGGGCATCAACATCTTTCTGGCTCTCTTTTTTCTCGGCATTTTTGTTATATATAAAGGTTTTGTAACAGATAATGATCGGCCAGAACCAGGGCGGCCATGGCTTCAACGACAGGCACGGCCCTGGGAAGGACGCAGGGATCATGTCTTCCCCCGGGGAGGATCTTCACCGGGTTATGATCCCTGTCGATGGTTTCCTGTTCCCGGAGAAGGGTGGCGATGGGTTTGAAAGCCACCCTGAAATAGATCTCTTCGCCGTTGGATATTCCCCCCTGGATGCCGCCCGAATGGTTTGTCAGGGTATGGACACCCCCCTTTCCCGTCACAAAGATGTCATTGTGCTGAGAACCAGTCATCAGGGTACCGCCGAATCCCGATCCATAATCAAATCCCTTGACGGCATTGATTCCCAGCATGGCAAAACCAAGGTCGGCATGCAATTTGTTGAACACCGGTTCTCCCCAGCCAGGAGGCACTCCCTTCACCACGCAGGTGATGACACCTCCTACGGTGTCACGGAGGGCCGCGGCCTCCCCGATTTTCCGGATCATCCTTTCTGCACTTTCCGGGTCGGGACACCTGATCATGTTCGATTCCGTAAGAGAGAGGTCCAGTTCGCGGTAATCCCTGCCGATTACCACATCGGCAACCTGCGAAACGAAAGCGCGGATATCCACACCGACGTCTTTGAGAACGATTTTGGCAATGGCACCTGCAACTACCCTGGCCACAGTTTCCCTTGCCGAAGAACGTCCCCCTCCCCTGTGATCCCTGATACCATACTTCTGCTGGTACGTATAATCGGCATGTGAAGGCCGGAAAACATCTTTCAGATCATCATAATCACGGGATTGCTGGTCCTTGTTCCAAACGACAAAAGCAATGGGAGATCCCAGGGTCTTCCCTTCAAAAATCCCGGAAAGGAACTCCACCCTGTCCGATTCCTTCCGCTGGGTAGTGATTTCCGATTGTCCTGGTCTTCTCCTGTCGAGTTCCGACTGGACAAAGGCCATGTCAATGGAAATTCCGGCAGGACAGCCATCTACGATTCCTCCAATAGCTTTCCCATGGGATTCTCCAAATGAGGTCAACCTGAAAATCCTTCCGAATGTATTCATTGGTTCTTCAAAAAACTCCTCAGTCAGGTCTCAGTCAGGAAGAGCTAAAGATACGATTTTTTTCATACAATCGAAACTGCGTCAGCACCCACATCCTGATCCGCAACCATCGCCGGAGTCACCGCAGCATCCCGAACTGCATCCTCCACCGCATTCTGCGGTTAAGGCCTTAACAATCTCCTCTTCAGTAGCTTCACGGACATCTATAACCGCTCCCCTGAAGAAGAGATCCTCTCCTGCCAGCGGGTGGTTGAAATCCATGCGGACCGATTCTTCCGTCACCTCAAGGACCAAGCCGTTCAACCGCTCTCCCCTGCCGCTCATCATGGGGATCGTATTGCCCTCCCTGATGAATTCAGGATCGAATTTACCGTCTACCAGGAAAATATGTCTGGGAAGCTCCACAACGGCATCAGCATTGACTTCGCCATATGCATCCTTGTGGTTCAGCGTGATTTCAAAGGTCTGTCCCGTGGTCAGTCCCGCCAAGCCCTCTTCAAATTTGGGGAGCATCATACCGGCTCCAAAGAGAAACTGCAGGGGGCGCTCTGCCGTAGCCTGTTCAATCATTTCACCCCGATCATCATCGGTCATCAGGTCATAGGTTACGGTGACCATTTTGTTTTTTCCTATTTCCATTCTGCTCAATTTTATTTTGTGCAAATAAACAATTTAAAAACGTAGCTCCGACAGCGGTATTTTCTTTCGTAAAGAAATAAAATTAGTTTCTGAATAAATAATCACCGGGACAGATGCCGACCCTGAAACTGTCGACAGGGGTTCCTCCGGAGGAATAACGGAATATGGTTCCGTTTTGGGTATAATCGGCAGGATCCCCCAGGTAAATTTCACCGGTATGCGGATCGACGCCCAGGCTGTAATAATATTTTCCTTGTAAAGGCAGGAAACTCACCGATGGCAGGGATTCTTCCGAAACCGCCATCTTATAGAGGTCCCCCGCCAGATAATAGAGCGAATCCCGGTCAGGATTCAGTCTGATATCACTGAACCAGCCTCCCGGGATTTCGAAAGGAAAGACCTTCTCCACCTTCCGGGTATGGGGATCAATCCTTACCAGGGACGGCTTATCGGGATCAGGGTGCGTTCCCGGGTAATGGCCGTCGGTTTGAACCCATATTTTCCCGTTGCCGTCCACCACCATCTTGTTCGGTTGATAAGGGACTTTTATAGAATCCACCACTTGGTCTGTTTTGCTGTCGATGACCAGGAGCAAGTCGCCCGAAACCCAGCAAGAGACAAATACAAAGTCACCTACCTGCACAAAGCTCTCGGTGGTGTGCCCCACCCCCGTCGCTTTCGTCCCCGCTACCCCTATGGTTCCTTTGATTGCCAGGGTAAAGGGATCGAAGATGGTCATCCTGTCGGTAATCATATCGCTGACATAGGCCTTCCTTTCATTTACGAAATGAATGGCCCGGGGAGAAGGAAGATCGTTGATCACTCCCTTGTGCAGGAGAGAATACTGGTCGACAACGACAATCTTCCCCGAATTGTTGACCACCACAAAAAGCTGGTCTCCGCAAAGCGCCATCGATTGGGCCACGTCACCCAGGGGAACCTTGTTGCGAGCATAGTACAGCTGATTGTACACTCTCTTTTTTTCAGTTTCATAGAATGCCAGGGATGAATTTCCATAAGTGTAATTCCCCTCACAAACGATGAACACTCCTTTTGACTTTCCCGGTCCTGAAAGTTCTGGATCAGGATCTTCCCTTTTGCATGCTGCAAGAAGCACAGCCAGGGCAATCCAAGCAAAAATTACTCTTTTCATTTCAGATATATTACAGTTAAGGTGATTGAATAATTGCGCCCCGGCATGGGTCTCCAGAGCATTTGCTGGTACCGGGCATTAAAAAGGTTGTCAACTTGTGCCCTGATCCCCCATTCAAGGTTCCCTGCCACCAATTTTTTCTGCAATGACAGGTTTGTCAGGAAGAATGGATCAAGGCTGTTGTCAAAATGAATCCGGTGATCCGGAACCTGGGTCATTCTTCGTCCGGTAAAACCGATGTGCAACAAACCCGTCCACCCTTTCCGGGCAACCCCCATCCGCACGTTTGCAGAATGCAGAGGAATGTAAATCAGCTGCTTACGATAGGCAGGAATCTCCATTACGCGGTCCGATTTACGAAAACTGCGGGTCAGCGCATAATTACCGCTGCCTGAAAATTCATAATCGCGGTACCTGACAACAGCCGAAAAATCATACTCCAGACCCCGAGACATGACCCTGTCGATGTTGACGGCTTCCCAGTACCAGGCTCCGTTCTCAGCAGGTTGCCACATGATCCAGTTTTGAATTTCAGAGAGGTAAGCCGATAACGTCTGACTGAAATTATAATTGGTCCCTGCGAGCCCGAAAGAAACAACCCCTTCGCCGGTAAGGCCTTCCTCAGGCTGGAGGTCCGGATTTCCGCCGGGAATCCAAAAGAGGTCGTTTAATCCGGGTTTGTGATAATTACGGGTCATGTTGAATTTCAGCACCAGCGGATGGATCACGGAAACCTGCCATTCTCCCCCCACGGAAGGGATCAAAGGAATTACCCGTTTATCGTATAATTCCGAACGGGATACAAAAAAGAGCCCGGTACGGTCCGATGGCTTGTAACGCAGATCTGCCAATACCCCGCATTCAAAACGGTCGCGGAGGTAGCCTTCCGGCCTGACGGCATCAAAAGCTTTCACGGTCTGGTATTCAGCTTCCACAGCCGCTGAAACCGAAAGTCCGTCGATTTTCCGGTAGTCAATCCTGAATTGACTGAACATCATCTTTTCGGTGCTCTTCGAGTCACTGATCAGGTAATTGTTCTGTAAAAGCAAGAGGTGGTACTTCATTCCGGAATAGGAATAACCTGCACTGTACCTGAAATTGATTCCGGGTTTATATTTTTTAATTTCCAGGGTGATCCTCCCCTGGTCATCGCGTTGGGTTTCGTCCCTGGGAGTTCCTTCATAGGACATCAGCTGGGGAAGACTCCTTTTGTTCCATTGGAGCCACCCGCGGAGGGCTATCGTAAGATCATCAGGGGTCCGGAAATAGAATTCCTGGAGGGCACCCTTTTTCCCGTATTCGCCGTTGAACAGGGTATCGGCTTTGTTCGGCAAAACACCGGTGTTGAAAAAAGGAAAATCGTTATCCGAATTCTCAAAATATAACCTTGTTATTGACAGGAACTTATTGCCACCTGATTGAACCTTTGCAGCATATCTTCGCGTATTGAAAGAAGCTCTTTCTGCCAGGCCTGAAATTACATGCCGATGTTTCCAGTCGGGCTGGTTTTCCAGATGGATGCTGCCTCCCAGGGCACCGGAGCCCTCCGCCAGGGAACTTCCTCCGTGCAGAAGATAGATGCCGTCAATGAAATAGAGGGGAAGCAGTGAAAGGTCGGCAGTCCCCCGCATCGGGGAATTAAGGTTCAGTCCGTTCCAGACAATCCGGGAATGGGAAGCGGCAGTTCCCCGGAAATGGGCGGTGGCCATGCCTCCCGGACCGTAACTCTTCACAAAAACAGGAGAACCCGCAGCCAGCAATTCCGAAAGGTTGACCGAAAGTCCCGACCGCAGGGCCAGGGAATCAGGCCGGGTAATCCGCATTCCCGTTTCCGCGATTCTTTTGCGCGCACGTATCTCTATTTCTGAAACAAAAACCGTATCGGCAACAGGATCGTCAGGGTATGTCTCCCCCGCAGCCCGAAGATAAGAACCAGGAACTTCCGTGTAAAGAACTTCCTGGGCAAATGCCCCGGCATGAAGCATCATAGCAATACTAAAAAAGAGAATCCTCTTCATTTCCCGTTTGTTAAACCTTAAAACGGGGACACAAAACGGAGGCAGGAAACCTTCGCTTTTATTCCCGAAAGCATGAACGTGAACGGCAGGTCTTCTGGCTTTCTCCGGCTTTCCTACGCCTTCCCGTCCTGGTGGGACCCAGACAGTGGCATCAGATAGGAGCCTTCAGGAGATTACAGCTGCGGGCACAGCTCCGGCATTTCACCGGATTCCCTTTTAATCAAAAACAGTGTGAACCGTCAATGGTGCAAAGGTAACAAGAAGTTCTCCAAAACCTATTTCAGGGTGCTGTCTTTTAAAATAGTTATCAACAGTCACGCGCTTTCCCCCCGGAAACCGGATCGTATGCCGGCAGAAGGACACAGCCTCACACCCCGCCTGCGGACCTTAGCACTGATGTCAAAATTTTATTTTGTTATCACCCCTTTTCCGATTATTTTCGTACTGAGGTTACGACGAAAAGAGAACGTAGGGAAACAGAGCATCTTATTAACAGCATAACCGGATCCATGACCAGAGAAGAAGCCCGTGAAAAGATCAGACAACTCTCGGAACAACTCGAAGAGCACAACTACAGGTATTACGTACTTTCAGAACCGGTCATTTCCGATTTTGAATTTGACCGGCTGATGAAGGAACTGGAACTCCTCGAAAAGGAATATCCCGAATTTGTCAGTCCGGCCTCGCCTACCCAACGTGTGGGAAGTGACCTCAACAATGCATTTGAGCAGGTCAAGCACCGCTATCCCGTGCTTTCGCTTTCGAATGGCTATACCCTTGAAGAATTGACAGATTTTGACCAGCGGGTAAGAAAGGAATTGGGGGATGATTTTGAATATGTATGTGAGCTAAAATTCGATGGCACTTCCATTTCCCTGACATATGAGGAGGGGGTATTGGTGCAGGCTGTCACACGCGGGGATGGAGAGACAGGGGATGATGTGACGGCTAATGTAAAGACGATTGCGTCGGTACCCCTCCGGTTAAGGGGTGATGATATACCTTCGCCCTTAACGGTCAGGGGGGAGATTGTAATGCCTTATGCCATTTTTGAGGAGTTGAACCGGCAAAGGGAGGAGAACGGGGAGCCCCTGTTTGCGAATCCCCGGAATGCCGCTTCGGGGACCCTGAAATTGCTGAATTCCTCAGTGGTAGCCCGCCGGAAGCTGGATGCATGGTTTTACATGATACCAGGGGATTTTCCCGGAAGCGCCACCCACTGGGAAAACCTGCAGGCAGCCCGCCGCCTGGGCTTTAAAATATCGGAACATACCGCCCTGTGTAAGAACCTGCAGGAAGTCATAACTTTTCTGGAGAAATGGGAGAGAGAAAGGTTCACTCTTCCCATGGCCACCGACGGGGTGGTCATCAAGGTCAACAGTCTACGCCAGGAGGAGATGCTCGGTTATACAGCCAAATCGCCGCGCTGGGCCATGGCCTATAAGTACAAAGCCGAACAGGCAGCCACCCGGCTGCTTTCGGTGGACTATCAGGTGGGGAGGACAGGTGCCGTCACCCCGGTGGCTAACCTGGAGCCCGTTCAACTGGCAGGCACCCGGGTAAAAAGGGCCTCCCTCCACAATGCTGACATCATCGCCGGACTCGGCCTCCACGAAGGAGATACTGTCCTGGTAGAGAAAGGAGGAGAAATCATCCCTAAAATCGTTGGCGTCGACACTTCTCTCAGACACCCCATGGCGCAGCCCATTCAATTTATCTCATCATGTCCTGAATGCGGCACCCAATTGGTGCGAAGCGAAGGAGAAGCCGCCTTTTACTGCTCCAACGACACGGGTTGCCCGCCTCAGATAAAAGGAAAAATTGAACATTTCATTAGCCGGAAAGCCATGAACATTGAAGGCATCGGAAGTGAAACCGTGGAACTCCTCTATCAAAGCGGCCTGATCAGACTGGCACCTGACCTCTATGACCTGCGCCCTGAACAACTGATCCCCCTGGAAAGAATGGGTGAAAAATCGGCCGGGAGGATATTTACAAGTCTCGAAAAATCGCGTTCCGTCCCCTTCGGGAGAGTCCTCTTCGCCCTGGGAATCCGCTTCGTAGGAGAAACGGTGGCCAAAAACCTGGCCTCGTATGCGGGAAATATCGACCGGCTGCAAAATATGACCGTGGAAGAACTTACCGCAATCCCTGAAATCGGGGAAAGGATCGCATCAAGTGTTACCGGATATTTTAAAAACCCTGCCCACCTTGAAATCATCAGCAGGCTCAGGGAGAAAGGCCTTCAGTTTGAAGCCGCACCTTCAGAAGCCCGGACCGCAGACGGCCCCCTCAACGGATTGTCTATCGTCATCTCGGGAACGTTCAGAAACCATTCCCGTGAAGAGCTGAAGGAGATGATCGGGAGATACGGAGGAAAAAATACCTCTTCGGTTTCTAAAAGTACCGATTATCTGCTCGCCGGCGAAAATATGGGTCCCGGCAAACTGGAAAAAGCCAGGAATTTCAACATCCCGGTCATTTCAGAAGAGGATTTTCTGAAAATGACAGGACAGGCACCCCAACCGTGAAAGGGAAACCTAACCCTTGCGGTGTTCATGAGGTTAGTGCCCGGCTATGGTTAAACCGAACAATCTTTTATTATTTTTGCCAGCCAAATGAAGATTGTCGAAAAATACAGCAGAAAGAGACTTTTACGGCGGACGGCGGCTGTAAGACGGCAGGTACTCCTCCGTTCGCCCGAACAGGTAAGAAAAGTACTCCTTCTCTGGCATGCTGACGACCTCAAAGCTTTTAAATACTTGCACAATTTCTTCAAGAACAGATCGGCCATTGTGAGGAATTTGTGCTGGACAGAAATCAAGGAGGCTTCCGGGAGCAACGTGCTGACAATAAAAGACATCAACTGGCTGGGATGGCCCAGGGAAGGAATTTTGGGAACTTTTATTTCCCCGGAATTTGACTTACTCATCAACATCACCACCAGGGCTTGTTTCCCCCTGGAAGTGATCACGGCGTTGTCGGCCGCATCTTTCAAGGCAGGATGGGATTACAACGAGTCGGGATGCTATGATTTATCGGTCGATGTTTCTTCCCGGCCCGATTCCTTGTATCTTGCCGAACAAATAATTTCTTTCTTACAAAGCATAAATTATAAACCATGAGTTTTGATTTTACCGGAGCAGGGGTAGCCCTGGTCACGCCATTTAAAAATGACGGATCAGTTGATTTCGACGCCCTGGGGCAAATTGTGGAAAACCAGATTGAAGGAGGTATGGATTACATGGTCATAATGGGGACCACCTCGGAGACCCCTACCCTCAACTATCTAGAGAAGAGGGAGATCTCCGCTTTCGTCAGGGAGAAGAATCACGGTAGGCTTCCTTTGATAACGGGACTTGGGGGTTATGACACCCTCGACACCGTAAAAAAACTTGAATCCGCTGACTTGAACGGTATTGATGGCATTTTGGCGATCACGCCCTACTATAACCGTCCCAACCAGGAAGGGTTGTTCAGGCATTTCAGGGAGATGTCACGCCACAGCCGGGTACCGCTGATCCTTTACAATGTTCCCTCGCGTACGGGCACCAACATGGAGGCTGACACCGTGATCAGGCTGGCGGAATGCTGCGAAAACATCGTCGCCGTGAAGGAGGCCTCGGGCAACATCACTCAGATTTCGAGGATTATCAGGCATGCCCCGCCCCATTTCAATGTGCTTTCAGGAGATGACATTTACGCGCTCCCCATTATTTCAGTGGGAGGAAAGGGGGTCATCTCGGTAATCGCCAATGCTTTTCCGAAGAAACTCAGCACCCTGGTCCATGCAGCCCTGAAGGGCAGGCTGGCTGATGCCACCCGGCAACACCTGGAATTGACAGAATTGATGAAATTGCAGTTCGAAGACGGCAATCCCGCCGGGATAAAATTTATTCTCAGTCATACGGGAACCATACAAAACGTGCTACGGTTGCCGTTGGTTCCCGCCAATGCCGCTGTGGCGGAAAAAATTGCTGCCGAACTCCAAAACCTGCAATGAATGCAAAATCCGTTCAGCCAACTTCCCTCACCCTGTTTCGTCATCGAAGAGGAGAAGCTCAGGAATAACCTGAAGCTGATCGAAAGGGTAAAGAAAGAAGCCGGCGTGGAAATCATCCCCGCTTTCAAGGGTTTTTCAATGTGGAGTGTTTTCCCCATCCTGCGGGAATATGTCAGCGGGGCTTCGGCCAGTTCCCTTCATGAGGCGCGCCTTTGCTTCGAGGAGATGAAAGTCAGGGCACATACCTACTGCCCGGCATTTCTTCCCTCCGATTTCAGGGAAATCCTCGGTTACAGCAGCCACATCGTCTTCAACTCGATCGCCCAGTTTGAAACTCACATCGAAGAAATCAGGAGACACCCGGAAAAAATCTCGGTAGGGCTTCGTGTAAACCCTGAATTTTCGGAGGTAGAACCCCTGATTTACAATGCCTGCTCCCCGGGATCGCGGCTGGGAATCCTGGCCGAAGCACTTCCCGAACGGCTGCCTGCTGAGGTGGAAGGTCTCCATTTCCATACCCTCTGTGAATCGGGAGCCGATGACCTGCAGAAAACACTGGAAGCTTTCGAAAGCCGTTTCGGAAAATACATCCCGCAGGTCAAATGGGTTAACATGGGAGGAGGTCACCTGATAACCCGCAAAGGCTACGACGTAGAACTGCTGATCAGACTGCTCAGGGATTTCAGAAAACGATGGCCTGTCCATGTGATCCTGGAACCGGGATCGGCCTTCGCCTGGGAAACCGGTGTCCTGATTTCAGAAGTACTGGATGTGGTCGAAAACAGGGGTATTAAAACAGCCATGCTCAATGTCTCCTTTGCCGCCCATATGCCCGACTGCCTTGAAATGCCCTACAAACCCCGGATCACTGGCTCCTGGTACGACCCGGTCCCCGGAAAACCAACCTACCGGATGGGGGGAAACAGCTGCCTGAGCGGTGACTATGTGGGGGAATGGTCATTCGATGAGGAACTTCACCCCGGTGACCGGATCATCTTCGAGGATATGATTCATTATACAATGGTCAAAACCAACTTCTTCAACGGGGTAAAACATCCTTCCATCGGGATTTTGCACTGTAACGGAAGGTTTGAAATGGTCAGGGAATTCAGCTACGAAGAGTATAAAAACAAACTGTCCTGAACCGATAGGAACTCAATGGCAGAAAGATCTGCCGCTCAGAAGATCTTTATTCCCACCGATACCATCAGGACCTTGTTGCGGGTAGTGATATCACTTGATTTGTAAATGCTGTTCCGGGAGTTTTCCACCCGGGCATCGAGGGTGAGGAACCAGATATCCACGCCGGCTCCGAACTGCCACCCGTAAAAATGGTCCCTGAAATAACCGGAATTGAGCCGCGGATGGGATTCAACATCTCCAGCTGTCACAATTCCGAAAACAGGTCCGCCCAACACCCTGAAATTGAAGAAATCCCCTTTTACCAGTTTTAATCCCGCCAAAACCGGAATATCCAGGGAAGAAAAATCGAAATTGGCGGCAGTTTTCAAGGGATTATCGTCAAAGATCTCTTCCACGCTTCCGCCCCGTGAATTAAAATAAGCCTCGGGCTGCACAAAAAGCCTGCCCCAGCCAATCCGGGAAAAGGCCCCGGCATGAACACTCAGGTTATTTGCAGCATGCTCCCAATTACGGTCAGGCCGCAATTCCGAAGAGGTGAGTCCCCCCTTCACTCCCAGGTCTAAACAGGGTTGTGAGGCCAGAGGAAATGCCAGTAAGATAACCGTTAAAACAAGAATCAACTTTTTCATGGCTTCGGCATTTTAATCAGTAAAACGAAAGAAATAACGTTTTTATTTCTCAGCCATTGATTTTTAGAATGGTCGGGAAAAACACCTTCCCCATAACCGCGGAAATCAATAACTACTGATTCAGAATCAAGATCTGTGCCATCTTTGTTTAAACGGTTGTTACATTTTCTTAATCACGTAAGTTACAATACCCCATACCATGAATTCATTCGCGGCAGTGATCCTGATGGGTTTGAAACCTTCGTTTTCAGGAACGAGGAAAAGGGGATATTCTGATCATCCTGCATTGACATGTTCTTCAGCATGGTAAGAAGAGCGGACCAGCGGACTGCTTTCGACAAAGCGGAACCCTTTCCGAATACCTTCCTCCCTGAGGAGGTCAAAATAGTCAGGCGGGAAATATTCAGCAACAGGCATATGCGATTTTGTGGGGGCAAGATACTGGCCGATGGTCATCACCCTGCATCCGGCTTCCAGCAAATCGTCCATGGTCTGCAGCACCTCATCACGGGTCTCTCCCAATCCCAGCATGATGCCCGATTTGGCAATACTTCCCGAAGCAGCAACATACCGGATCACCTCCAGGCTACGCCTGTATTTGGCGACCGACCTGACAGCGGGAGTAAGGCGTTCCACGGTTTCCAGGTTATGGGAGACCACATCGGGACCCGCATCCAGCACCTGCTGAATCAACCCCTTGTCACCACAGAAATCAGGGATCAGCACCTCAATACGGGTCTCCGGATTCATTTTTTTCACCTCCCTGATGGTGGATGCCCAAATCCCGGCACCCTGATCGGGAAGGTCATCCCGGTCGACCGATGTAATCACGCAATGTCTGATCCCCATCAGCCTTACCGACCGGGCAAGTTTCGCCGGCTCCTCTTCGTCAGCAGGGAATGGCTTTCCGGTTCTGACAGCACAAAACCGGCAGCTGCGGGTACATATCTCACCTAGGATCATGAAGGTGGCCGTCCCGCGATTCCAGCACTCCCCGATATTGGGGCAATTCCCGCTGGTGCAGATGGTGTGAAGACCGTGCCTCTCCACCAGATTCTTTACCCGGGAATAGGATTCTCCTTTGGGCATCTTCATCTTCATCCAGCGTGGAAGGCGCTGCTGCCGGATTGCTTCTTCCGCCATATCCAACTTTTTTTTTACAAAAATAAGCTTTCCGCACCATATTTCCCTGGTACCGGTATGTAATTCCGCAGCACCACCGCCCTCAGTCACCGGCTTTGTTAACTTATTCCAACAGAAATTTCCCGTTCTTTTAACGATAGTGTTATTTTTGCATCATTGCCTTTATTCAGGAACATGAAAAAAGTTACCATATTCCTCCTGCTCTTTTTCGCCGGCCTGATGGTTTCGGGTCAGGTCAGAATTGACCAGACCACCTCCCAACTCGCTTCGAAATATTATTCCGAAAGGGATTTTGGCAAGGCTGCCCCCCTGTACAAGGAATTATATACCACGTCGGGCATCACTTCCTATTTCAGGATGTACCTGTACTGCCTGGCAGAATTGAAACAGTTTGAACAAGCCGAAAACGAAATCAAAAAGGAAATCCGAAATAGAAAAAACCCTCCTCCCGAACTTTACATCCATTACGGCTATATCCTGAAAACCCAAAAAAAAGAGAAGGAGGCTGATGAGCAATACCGCGAAGCCATCCGGAAAATCCCGGCAAACAAAAGCGCGTATATCAATGCCGCAAATAACTTCGTCCAGTGGAGGGAATTTGAACTGGCAGAGGAAGTTTATCTGAAAGGGAGGAAAGAACTCCCTAATGAAAAATTTCATAGTGAACTATCACAAGTATATGTTTATTTGAGAAATTACAGTCAGTTAATTGAAGAATTACTTGAACTGTTGAAAGAGGATGAAAAGAATCTGCCAGTCGTTCAGAGCAATCTCAACTCAGCCCTTTATATGGATATCGAGAATGATGTCAGGGAAGAGTTTAAGGCGGTTCTTCTGAAAAGGATGCAGGCAGAACCCGGGGTGACGGGATTTAACAGGCTTCTTATCTGGTTTTTTCTTCAGGAGAAGCAGTTTCCGGCGGCACTGCGACAGTCCATTGCCTTAGATCGGCGTACCCATCAGGAGGATCAGCAGATCCTCTCCCTTGCCCAGATGGCCATCAACAGCCGGAATTACAAGGATGCCGTCACTGCATACGACTACATCCTTGGTAAGGGGAAAGAGAATCCCGCATGGCATTCAGCCTTTTATTATAAAATCCATGCCGGGTATCTCGATTACCTTTCCCATGATCACGGGAACAGAATACGGGCCGAAGAACTTGCCCTTCAGTTTGAAGAAGGGTTGGAATTCATGGGTTTCAACGGGCAGAGCCTTTCCTTGATCAGGGAATATGCGCATTTACTGGCTTTTCACCTTGACAATTCCGGAAAAGCGGTGGAGTTACTCGAGAAAGGGCTTGGCATTCCGGCCCTCAAACCTGTGCAAACGGGTGAACTAAAGACCGAACTTGCCGATGTGTATGTGTATGCCGGGGATCCCTGGGAGGCTACCCTGCTTTACTCCCAGGTCATCGATGCCAACCGGAACAATGCTTTGGGGGATGAGGCGAAGCTCAAAAAAGCCCGGCTGGGCTATTACCTGGGGAATTTCAGCTGGGCACGGGCCCAACTGGATGTGCTGAAAGCCAGTACCTCAAAACTCACAGCCAACGACGCCATGGAGCTTTCACTTTTTATCAGCAACAATTCCGACATGGATACCACCGAGGTGCCGCTCCACTATTTTGCCAGGGCCGACTATCTCTTTTTCAGGAACCAGGACGGGAAGGCCGTTTCATTGCTCGATTCCATAGCGGAGTTGTTCCCCTATCATTCCCTTGTCGACGATCTCCTCTTCCGGAAAGCGCGCATTGCCTACCGGCAGGGGAACTATGAAGAGGCTGCAGGTCTGCTGGAAAGGATTCCTGAAGAATTCCCTGACGACCTGCTCGCCGATGACGCCCTTTTTCTGCTTGGTGAAATCTGGCAGTTCAACCTGCAGGAGAAAGAAAGGGCAGCGGTCGCTTACAGAAAGATCCTTTTTGATTACCCGGGGAGCATTTATGTTTCTGATGCCCGCAGTCGATACAGGGAGTTGAACGGAGAAGCCCCGGATCCGGAAAAACCAGGGGAAACAGATCGCCAAATGCTGTTTTTCTAATGGTGAAAAACCAAGATAAAAGCCTGGGCTATGCGGCATTGTCGGTACTGATCTGGTCGACAGTTGCCACGGCTTTCAAACTGGCCTTGCGGGAACTCGATCCCGTGCAGTTGATCTTTATTGCTTCGGGTGTCTCAGCGCTGTTTATTTTATTCTGGCTGCTGGTCACAGGCCAGTTTCGGCAGCTTTCACAAACCACCGGCAGGGAATTGCTGCGATCGATGGCTGTGGGTTTGCTGAATCCCTTCGGCTATTACCTGATCCTTTTCAAAGCCTATTCTCTTTTACCGGCACAACTGGCTCAACCCCTGAACATGATCTGGCCTGTCACCCTGGCCTTCTTGTCTATACCGCTCCTGAAGCAAAAGATCACCTGGCGGCAGTTCCTCGCCCTGGGGGTCTGTTTGCTGGGAATAGTGCTCCTTTCTTCGCAGGGAAGCATCTCGGGATTCAGGAATACCAGTCTGACCGGCGTCATTCTGGCACTCGGCAGCTCTCTCTTATGGGCACTCTTCTGGATTTTCAACATAAAGGACCAACGGCCTGAAGCCGTCAAACTGTTCCTGAATTTTTTCTTCGGTTTCCTGTATCTGCTGATGATCATGCCTCTGTTCTCCGAATTCCGTTTTCCCGCTGGAATATCCTTGTGGGCCGCCCTGTATACCGGACTCTTCGAAGTAGGAATCACCTACCTCCTCTGGATGAAGGCCATGCAACTGAGCGACAACAACGCCGTTACCGGCAGCCTCATCTATGCAGCCCCTTTTCTCTCCCTTCTCCTGATCTCGTCGGTACTCGGGGAAAAAATCCATCCGACGACCATTGCCGGACTGGTGTTGATTGTGTCGGGCATCGTGTACCAGCAAATAAAACGACGATGAAAGAAACAACATACAGAATTCTGGGCATTGACCCGGGCACATCGGTAACCGGTTACGGACTGGTACAGATAAACGGGAAAAAACCAGTAATTTTAACCATGGGAATCCTGCGTCCCGGGAAATTTGACGATCACTACCAGCGGTTAAAATATCTCCATGAAAGGGCTTTAAACCTCATCGATGAATTCAGGCCTGACCTCATGGCCCTGGAAGCCCCCTTTTATGGGAAGAATGTGCAGTCCATGCTGAAACTAGGAAGGGCCCAGGGGGTTATCATGGCTGCCGGGCTTTACAGGAAACTTCCGATTTTTGAATATGCGCCGCTACTGGTGAAACAATCAATTACCGGAATGGGACGCGCCAGCAAAGAACAAGTGGCCTATTTCCTACAAAATACGTTTAACCTCACCGACCTACCCAAAGAACTTGACGCCACCGATGCCGTTGCAGTGGCCATCTGCCATTTCCTACAGCAGTCAAAACCTTCATATGCCAAAGAGTATAAAAACTGGGAGGAATTTATCAGAAAAAATCCCGGCAGGATCAAATAAACAGAGAGACTAAATCCCCCACACAAACTTTTTCCTTGCCCGTGAAACACTTTGCAGGAATCCCTGTGAAGAGTTTTTCTCCTTCAGGTAGGCCGACACTTCGATGACAACACTGTCTCCTGAAGCCGGGTAATCAGAGGTTTGCCACCTTGGGGTGTTCCGGGTAAAGGAAAAATCATTTCCCCGCCCGGAAAGTTCATCGGAAACAAAAAGGATTTTTTCTTCTTTGCCAATCAGTTTTACATTGTAGGAAGAGGCCTTGGCGACTTCCTTCCATACGACATCAACCCGCTGTCCTGAAACATCGTACACGCATAATGTAATCTCCGGCGGAAGGATGTAATCTGTCGTGAGATCGTTGGAAAACAGGAGGCTTTGTCCGTCGGTGAATTGTGCGTTAAAAACATAAGTGCCCGCCAACGGAAGCGTTTTGGAAAATTCGGCAAGAGGTTGTTCAAGAAAGAATTCCTGTTTGTATCCCAGGTATGGCGCCAGGGTATAGGTCGTATCGGAACCGGCGGGAGGGGTGACGATCACCCGGGCAAACTCCGAGAAGCTGAAAGCGTGAAGTCCCAATCCCTTCAGGGTATCCTGGCCGGCAATCTCCACCACGACATACGCATCGCCATAGCCTGTGAGGACCTCTTCATCACTGAGACACGAAAGCAGAACTGCCGGCATGGTCAACACCAGGCCAAATCTCATTAAAACGCTCATTTTTATAGCTTTGAAAGTATTTTTTTCCATCATTTCAATCATTTGACTTGTTTATAGATTTAAATAACGCACAAAGGTTGCGTTTTGATGTGAATTGACCGCCCGAAAAATTAAAAAAAGGTAAAATGATCAGGATAAGATAGAAAACGGGGCCTCCGGCTTTTTGAATTGAATAAAAGGTTTAACTTTGCGCCACATTTTTCGAAAAAATAGACAAGAGAAATTATGGCAGTTAAAATTAGGTTAACGCGGCATGGCCGCAAAAAATTTGCTTTCTACCACATTGTGGTAGCAAATAGCAGGGCGCCACGGGATGGCAGGTATATTGAGCGGATTGGCACGTACAATCCCAACACGAATCCTGCTACCATAGATCTCGAGTTTGACAAGGCACTTGACTGGCTTGAAAAAGGCGCGCAACCCACCGACACCGTTCGGGCGATTTTATCTTACAAAGGTGTGCTTTACAAGAAACACCTGCTGGGAGGCATTAAAAAGGGTTCTTTTGATGAGGAAGAGGCCGAGCGCAGGTTCAATGCCTGGTGTGCTGAAAAGGAAGCCAAAGTACAGGCTAAGAAAGACCGGTTGGCCAAGGATGCTGACAAAGACCGCACGAAAAAGCTGGAGGCGGAAAGCAAGGTCAGAGAGGAACGTGCAGCCGCCCAGGCAGCCCGCAATGCCGCTTTGGCCAAAGAAGTCGCCGCCAAGGCTGAAGCTGAGGCCGTTAAGGAAGAAGTTCCGGCTGAGGAATCATCCGTGGCCGATGCAACTGCCGGGGAGAAACCCGCAGGGGAAACAACCGCTGAAGGTACAGAATCTTAATTCCGGAGCGCTTCACTGTGCAATAATGGATTGCCATTCCGGAAACGGGGTGGCAATCTCATTAATACAGGGTTCAGAAAACTTCCTGAACACCTCATTTCTTTTCCGACCATTTATTTTCACATCATATGGCCTCATTGAGACTGGAAAATTGTGTCAGAATCGGCTATTTTCAGAGAACCCACGGTATTGAAGGAACCCTGGTGCTGGATTTCAGTCCCGAATGGGGACCATCACTTGCCAGTACAACCATCCTGATCCTTGAAATCAACGGACTACCGGTACCCTGGTTTATTGCAGAATACGGAATCAGGATAACTTCGGCCAATACCGCCCTTGTCGACCTGGAGTGGATTGAAGATGATGCCAGCGCCCAAAAGCTGTGCGGTTTGAAGGTATTCCTGGAGAAAAAAGAGGTCATACCGGTCGGAAAAGATCAGAATTACGGCACCTATGAAGGCTTCACGATTGTTGATGAACAAGATGAGCCTGTGGGCTTGATCATTGCAGAAAATGACTACTCGGGGAATTTTGTCTTTTCGGTTAAAACGAAAAAAGGGACCATCCTGGTTCCATACCATCCTGATTTGCTGATCAAAGCCGATGCCCGGCAGAAGAAACTGACCATGCAACTCCCTCCGGGACTGCCGGGAATTTAGCCCTCTCACTTCCCCGACCTTTCACGTGCAGTTAGTTAAGAGCGGGATCTGCCCGCATTCACTGAGGTAAGCCTGAGGATTTCTGCAATACTCTTCGTAGAGCAGGGCGATGTTCAGCAGGTCACCCTCCTGGAGGCCGAACGGACCAAAACCCTTGAAAAATGAACATTTAATCTTTTCCTTTGATTCTTTTCATTTCCGGAAAAAATGATAGTTTTGAAAAAAGATAGTATTTCTTTAAAAACCGTTTCAAACAAAAATGCAAGCTTTATGGGAATAGTAAAAGAATTCAAGGAATTTGCCATGAAGGGTAACGTGGTTGACCTGGCTGTGGCAGTGGTCATTGGGGGTGCTTTCGGGAAGATCGTCACCTCATTTGTGAATGACATTATCATGCCCCCCATCGGGGTATTGCTTGGCGGAGTGGATTTCTCCGATCTGAAGATTCAGCTGAAAGCAGCGGTGGGGGAAGTGCCGGCAGTTACCATTAACTACGGGGCATGGATTAACACCCTTATAGATTTCCTGATAGTTGCGCTGGCCATTTTTCTTGTCATCAAGGCCCTGAATTCCCTCAAAAAGAAGGAAGCAGAGGCACCTGCCCCTCCCCCGGAGCCTACCAGGGAAGAGACGCTGCTGTCAGAAATCCGTGACCTGCTGGCAAAGAAATAGTGTTATAATTGTTCATTTTTTGGAAGAGGCTGTCTCAAAAGAGCAGCCTCATTTTCATGGCCTGATGATCTCTACTTTTCCCCCGGAACCCAGCTTGATGATGGACGAAGGAGTTGCGGGTGCGTCATCCTGCTGCCGGTAGCGAACAACATAATCGGCCGAGTTGACAATTTCTTCCGCAATATCTCCGAACCGGAGGGGTGCTGGCTGACCACTGATGTTGGCCGAAGTGGAAACTACCGGCTTTTGGAACCGCCCGATGAGTTCGCGGGTGAAGGGTTCTTTGGTGAACCTGACACCAACACTCCCGTCTTCTGGCAACAGGTTGGGCGCCAGGTTTTTTCCCTTCTCATAAACAATGGTCAACGGAGTTGAGGTGATTTCTATCAAGTCCCAGGCGATATCAGGAACCTCCTCTACATACCTTTCCAGCAATGCCGGATTTTCCATCAGGATAAGCATGCTTTTTCGGTCAGGTCTTTTCTTGATGGCATAAATCCTTTCTACAGCCTTTTCGTTGGTAGCGTCACATCCGAGCCCCCAGACGGTATCGGTCGGGTAAAGGATTACCCCTCCCGCCCGCAGGGTTTCCAAAGCCTTGTTCAGATCATCATTCATCATGGTCTGCCACTTTTCTGTAAAAATCCATCAGGGCTTCTACATGATTTTCGGGATGAAAATCCCACGCCCGTTTTTTTCCTTTCCGGGACATATCCTTTGCCAGGGCAGGATTCTCAATGACCCGGCTGACCAGATTGGCAAGAGCCTCCTCATCATCGGGATTGCAGTAAAGGACAGCTTCTCCCCCTATTTCCGGAAGAGAAGAGACCGATGAGGTGATCACCGGGCATCCGCAGGCCATGGCCTCCACGATGGGAAGACCAAATCCTTCGTAATGCGACAGGTATACCATGCATTCCGCTTTCTGATACAACGCCGGAAGTTCGAAATCGGGCACATTGGTGAGAATAAAGACCCGGTTGTGGAGCCCGTGCTTCTCTATGTACTCCATGATCAGTTCGGTATACATCGTCGATTTTCCGACAATAACATAGGGGATATCCAGATTCCCCCGGTGAATGGCCCTGAGAACCCCCAGTTGGTTCTTTCTGGGCTCAATGGTCCCGACCGTCAGGATAAACCGGGAAGGAAGCCTGTATCGCTTCAGAACTTGATCAGTATCTTCCATGTAGTGGTTAAGGAAAAACCGTTCTGAAATGCCTTGGTAGATCACCTCCACCTTCTGGGGATCAACATTGAGATGGTATATCAGATCATTCCGCGTCTGCCGGCTGGTAGCGATAATCCGCCCGGAGGCATGGCAGGCATACCTCACCTTTTCAAAATAGATCTTCCGGTCCACAGCTTTGTACAATCCCGGAAAATTCATGAAGATCAGGTCGTGGATGGTTACAACCGAGGGCACTTTGGTGCGGTGTATCCCCGCCGGAAGCTCATTGCTTAATCCGTGAAAAAGATCCAATCCCTCTTTCCTGATTTTCCCCGACAAAAGAAAGGTCCTCCAAAAACTCTTGTAAAAGGGGAAAGCACTGCCGGCCGGATGAATAGTTTCAAAAAAGGGATACTCCTTGAAGAGATCGGTCCTGAATTCAGGAGTATACAGAAGATACTGATGCTGAGGATGGTATTTCATCAACCCCATCAAAGTATTCCTGCTGTAATTGCCCAGTCCGGCCTTGTTCAGAAAAGCTCTTTTTGCATCAAAACCTATTTTCATTGCAGGAATCTCTCTTCATTGTACGGATAAAACCCGTTTCCCGAACTGCAGGTTCCGGATACGTGTCATACGTAAAAAGTTTCCAAACCCTCAAAATCGATGGTGGAAAAATAGTCGTCAAGGGTTTCCGCCCTGCGTATCATTACAACCTCGCCATTCTCACGCAATAGCAATTCGGCTGACTTCAGCTTTCCGTTGTAATTGAATCCCATGGCGTGTCCATGTGCCCCAGCATCATGGATCACCAGAAGATCGCCGGGGGTGATCACCGGAAGTAAGCGGTCAATGGCGAATTTATCGTTGTTCTCGCACAGAGAACCCGTGATATCATACCTACACAACGGTTTCTCCTCTTCTTTTCCCATCACGGTAATATGGTGGTATGCCCCATAGAGGGCCGGTCGCATCAGGTTCGCCATGCTGGCATCCAATCCGGCAAATTTCTTATAGGTATCCTTCACATGAATCACCCGGGATATCAGATAGCCAAAAGGTCCGGTGACCGCCCTTCCCGATTCAAAATTGAGCCGGAGGGGCTCCAGGTGATTGGCAACGATAATTTCGTCGTAGGCTTTTCTGATTCCCCGGCTCATCCGGCCCAGGTCCACGGGTTGTTGAGCGGGATGGTACGGGATTCCGATTCCCCCTCCCAAATTGGCAAACTCGATACGGATGCCCAGTTTCTGAGAAATTTCATGGATCATCCGGAAAAGGATTTCTGCCGTTTCGACAAAATAATCGGGATCCAGTTCGTTGGAAGCCACCATCGTATGAATCCCGAAACGGACCGCACCTTTCTCCCTGGCGATCCGGTAAGCTTCAAACATCTGATCGCGGGTGAGCCCGAACTTGGCCTCTTCGGGATGGCCGATGATCAGGTTGCCTTCCTTGAGGCTGCCCGGATTATACCTGAAGCAGAGGGTTTCAGGGATTCCGGCATGCTTTTCAAGATATCCGATATGGGAAATATCATCCAGGTTGATGATGGCCCCCAGTTCCCTGGCTTTGACAAATTCGTTAGCCGGCGTATCGTTGCTGGTGAACATGATTTCATCGCCCCGCATGCCGAGGCGGCCGGCCAGTTCCAGCTCAGCCAGCGAACTGCAGTCAATGCCGAAACCCTCCTGTCGCAAAATCTTCATCAGATACGGATTCGGAGCAGCCTTGATGGCATAGTATTCCACAAAACCTTCATTCCAGGAAAAGGCCTCCTTGAAAGCACGGGCAAAACTCCTGATCCCCTTTTCATCGTAAAGATGAAAGGGAGTGTTATAAGAAGCTGCGATTTTTTCCAGTTCTTCCCTGGTAAACGGTAGTTCCTTGCTCGCCATCTTAAACATGAAATTATAATGCAAATGTAAGTAAATGAACTCATTTACGGATCATTTCCGGGGTTAAGCCCCCAAATGGTCAAATTTGTTAAATAACTGTAAAGAAACAATGGTTGCCTTCCTGCCCTGATTTATTTTATATTTGCGCCAAACCCGTAAAAATTTGCATGTATGGCACTGGTCAATGAGCATTATCTGAAACTGGCGGCAGGATACCTCTTCCCTGAAATCGGACGCCGCGTCAACGACTTTGTCAAGTCACACCCTGGCAAAAAGGTGATCAGGATGGGGATCGGTGATGTTACCCAACCCCTGGCCCCCGCTGTGATAAAAGCCTTCCATGAAGGGGTGGATGAAATGGCGCGAAAAGAGACTTTCAAAGGATACGGTCCCGAACAGGGTTACGAATTTCTCAGGGAAGCCATCGCTGAACATGCTTTCAGGAGCCGGGGAGCCTCCGTTTCTGCCGAGGATATCTTTGTCTCCGACGGGTCGAAATGCGATACGGGAAATATTCAGGAAATCTTCGGAAACGAAAATAGAATTGCCATCTGCGATCCGGTCTATCCGGTGTATGCCGACACGACGGTGATGTCGGGGAAAACCGGGAAAATCGGGAAAAACGGCTATTACGAAGGGATAATCTACTTACCCCTTACCGCCGGGAACCACTTTGTGCCGGAGTTTCCCTCCCAGGTTCCCGACCTGATCTTTTTGTGTTATCCCAATAATCCGACCGGTGCGGTGGCTTCCCTCGAAGAGCTGAAGAAATGGGTTGATTATGCGCTGGAACACAAAAGCATCCTCTTCTTCGACGCAGCCTATGAGGCTTTTATCAGGGATGAAACCATTCCCCACTCCATTTATGAAATTGAGAATGCCGAAAAGGTCGCCATTGAATTTCGCAGTTTTTCGAAAACCGCCGGTTTCACAGGCACCCGCCTCGCTTATACCGTCATACCTTCGGAACTGATGGCTTATGACAAAGCGGGCAATGCCGTCCAGGTGAAGAAATTATGGAACCGGCGTCATACCACAAAATTCAACGGGGTATCCTACCCTGTCCAGAAAGCCGCTGCCGCCGTTTACACCGACCAGGGAAAGAAAGAGGTGCAGGCCACCATCAACTACTACATGGAAAACGCAACCCTTATCAGGGAACGCCTGAGCCATTGCGGTTACACGGTCTACGGGGGGGAAAACGCTCCCTATATCTGGGTTAAAACCAAAGACAACATGCCCTCCTGGGAATTTTTCAACCTATTGCTGCACAAAGCCCATGTGGTGGGTACGCCGGGATCGGGATTCGGCCCCTCAGGAGAAGGGTATTTCCGTTTTTCGGCATTCGCCGACCGGGACAATGTCCTGGAAGCCATGGAGCGTATCGAAAACTTGTAAAGAAACAGCCGGACCTGGCGGGCCCGGCTGTTTCTTTAAACACTCTTCAGGACATCCCAGACGAATGCCCGTATTCCTACCTCCTTGTTGATTTCGTCAATTCTTCGGATCACCTCAAGGATTTCATCCACCTGGTCGTCGTTAACGACAGCCAGGGCCGCGGAATTCATTTCTGGCCAGGTATGGGTGCCCATCCGGGGTTCCCCGTCCACGCTCCCCCGCCCGTTTACATCACTCCACCAGGTATAACCTCTTACATTAAGTTTATCGAACATATACTCGATACGTTCTGTATTGGCCTGATTGAATACTATAAATACTGCCTTCATCACGCTTCATTTTTGTCTTTATTCTCAATGAAATGGAACTGTTTTCTCAGTTTCTTTGTTTTGTTGCGTTCCCCGCTTCGGGTAAGCAAAGCATACATCACGGGAACGATGATCATGGTGACGATTGTGGAAAAGACGAGTCCGCCGATGACCGTAATCCCCATCGGCTTCCACAATTCGGAACCTTCCCCTGAGCTGAGGGCCAGGGGGAGCATTCCCAGGATGGTAGTGCCGGCGGTCATCAGCACGGGGCGCAGACGCGATTTCCCGGCCGTCGTGATGGCTTCATTCAGTTTGTAACCGCGGTCTCTCACCAAGTTAGTGTAATCGATCAGCACAATCCCGTTCTTAACCACAATCCCGATCAGCAGCACTGCTCCCAGTCCGGATACCAGCGTCAGGGTGGTCCCGGTCAGGAATAGCGCCAGGACTACCCCGGTAAAGGCAAACGGGATGGAAAACATAATTACAAAGGGCATCGTGAATGATTCGAACTGGGAAGCCATAACAATGAATACCAGGATCAGGCTGACCACCATCAGCAAGGCAAGGTCCATAAATGATTCCTGCTGGTCCTCGTAAGTTCCCCCGACGTTAATCATCACATCCTGGGGAACCGGGACCTCCTTCAGGGCAGTTTTGATATTGGCGGCCAGGGTACCCAGGGCGATTTTGTCGGGTGACGCAGAAACCGTTACCAGCCTCTCCTTCCGCTTATGCTGGATACTTGGCGGTCCCCAGTATTCGGTTACTTCCCCCAGTTCCTTCAGTTTAATCATGTTCCCCGCCGGTGTCAGAACAGTCAGGTTTTCAAGGTCAGATATGGAATTGCGGAATTCTTCGGCCAACCTCACCCTGATGTCGTATTCATCGCCTTCTTCCTTGAACCGGGATGCGATTATCCCTGTCACCCGGTTGCGGATGTTGGCAGACACCATGGCCGTATTCAGCCCGTGAAGGGCCATTTTTTCCCTGTCAAGGACGATCTGAAGTTCCGGTTTGTCCTTTTTCCGGCTTACCACCACATCTTTTGCCCCTTTCATTTTCATCAACTTGTCCTTGATCTGTTCCGACAGAAGGTTGGTGGTGTTAAAGTCATATCCGTAAATTTCCACATCCACCGTGGCGGCCCCTCCCATCATCTGAGTGGAGGTGGAGAAAATGGCGGTGACAATTTCGGGAATTTGGCTGAAATCGGCCCGCATGGCATCCGTAATCTCCCAGACGCTTCTTTCGCGCTCCTCCAGATCAGTCAGCCGTATCATCAGGTTGATGATGTTGGAACCCTGGGCCTGGAAAAGGGAGAACATTCCTCCTTCATCATCTGAACCTGAAGCGGTTGACATAAGCTCTACTTCGGGATACTTTTCACTGATGATCCGCTCCAGTTTCCGGGCGGTTTCCATGGTCTCTTCGACGCGGGTTCCCGTCTCAAGTTCTATGGAAACGCTGATGCTGCCTTCATCCGATTCGGGCATGAAGTCGGCACCGATAAACCGCAACAAAAGAAAGGATGATAAAAAGACGGCCAATGTCGTGATGACCGTAAAACGCTTATGCAGAAGCACCCAATCAAGGGTCTTTACATAAAAACCATCCAGCCAGTCCAGGAATGGCTTAAAAGTGCGGTCCCAACTTAACCGTCCGGGATTTTCGTTAACCGGCCTTAATCTCAACAATTTAGCAGCCAGCATCGGGGTCAGGGAAATTGCTGCCAACGTGGAGGTGACGATGGTAATCGTCACAATCCAGCCCAACTGGTTGAACATTACGCCGGTCATTCCACCTACCAGGGTAAGGGGAAGAAAGACCGCCACAATCACCAGGGTGGTAATGATCACGGCCAGCCACACCTCATTGGTGGCATAAATGGCCGCTTCTCTGGGAGAGCTGCCCCGTTCGATATGCCGGGTGATGTTTTCCAGTACCACGATGGCATCGTCGACCACCATCCCAATGGCTATCGACAGGGAGGTCAGCGATATGACGTTGATTGAATTCCCGGTAAAAAAGAGGTATATGAAGGCCATGATCAACGATATGGGAATCGTCAGCACAATGATAAAGGTAGCCCTCCACCGCCCCAGGAAAATGATGATGACCAGGACGACAAAGAAAAACGCCCACATCAGGGTTTCAGAAAGATTACTTATGGATCCCTTGATGAATTTGGAGGTATCCATGATCATGTCGATCCCGATATCAGGCGGAAGCCCTGCCTTCAGCGCCTCTATCGTTTTGTTGATTTCCCGGGTCACCTTCACCGTGTTGGCACCTGACTGCTTCATGGCAAAAATGCGCAATCCCTGTTCGCCGTTCACGCGTTCTTCGAGCGAGATATCCCGGATGGAATCCCTGACCACGGCAACGTCGTTCAGGTAAACGCTTTTTCCATTATAACTGCCGATGACCAGGTCACACAGGCTCTCACTGCCGCTGAACTCACCCTGGATGCGTAGCTGATAATCTGTTGAGCCCATTTTCACATTGCCCGAGGGCATGTTCAGATTTTCCGTCGCAATGACATTCCCGATTTGTTCGATGGTCAGCCGGTAGGCGTCCAGTTTTCGGGGATCAGCATCCACATAAATGACACGGCGGGGTGCTCCCATCATCCCTACCGTTCCCAACCCCTCAATCCTTTTGAGGGGATTGATGACCTTCTCCTCAATCAGTTTTTCAATACCCGGATAACTCTCCTTGGCCGTTACGGCGTAGACAAGGATGGGCATCATGTTGGTGTTGAACTTGAAGATCACCGGCCGGTCACTCCCTTCGGGGAGGTAATCGAAAATGCGGTCGGTCACATCCCTGACATCGTTGTTGGCTTCGTCGAGGTTGGTCCCCCATTCGAATTCCAGGTTAATAATGGAGAGATTGTCATACGAGGTGGAGGTGATCTCTTTCAGCCCATCCACGGAATTGAGGGACTCCTCGAGTTGTTTGGTGATGTTGGTCTCTATGTCAGCTGCGTTCGCGCCCGCATAGGTTGTCATAACCGACATATACGGCGGCTCAATTTCAGGGTAGAGATCAACGGGAATGTTCAATAGCGAATAGATACCGGCAACGACAATGGCGGTAAAAACCATCAGGGTCGTGATCGGCTTATTAACTGCGGATTTGTATATGCTCATCTTTCAGGATTGTTTCTGAAACAAAAAATGTAAAAACGGGGTTACGGCACGACCTGGACTGGTACGCCGTGAAGGAGGCGTGACTGGCCGCTGACAATTACCCTGTCGCCCGGCTTCAGCAAATCGGAGATGACTTCGATGCGATCATCAAAACGGGCTCCGATCGATACAGGGATGCGTTCCGCTTTGCCGTCTTTCTCCACAAAGAGATACCTTTCGTTGGAACCCTGCATCTTCAAAACAGCCAGGGCAGGCAGCACCACGGCATCGACTTCCCCGAGGTCAAAGGAGACCCTGGCGAACATACCCGGCCGCAGAATAGCGCTGCTGTTGGGCGTGACCACCTCGACACTGAAAGTGTGGCTTGCCGGATCAATGGTCGGAAATATCCTCACCACCTTGCCGCTAAACTCCTGCCCGGGATAAATATCAACGCTGATTTTTGCATTCATGCCGGTTTGTATCTGGGGATAATATTTCTCCGAAACCGGCACAATTACCTTAAGCCTGTCGATCTGTACCAGGGAGAGAATTGCTGCCTTGCCCACCGGAGCCACCGGGGCCCCTGAATACATCTCCCCCGCTTCGAAATATTTCCCGGAAATAATGCCGCTGAAGGGTGCCTTTAACCGGGTATTCCCGGTCAGAAACTCCACATTGGAACGGGCGATTTCATATTGCGCCTTCAGCTGGTCATACTGCTGCTGCGGGATGCTTCCCACCTTCTGCAAGGTGTCAAGCCTGGCAAAGTCCGTGGCAAGGGTTCTCATCTGAATTTCAGCCTGATGGAGCTGGGTGCGGTCCATCTGAACCAAAACCTGGCCTGGCGAAACCCGGCTGCCCTCCTCCACATAAATAGCCTCTATCCTTCCCGGCGCGGCAGGGGCGAGATGAACTTCCTCGTATCCCTGCAGGGTTGCCGTATATTCCACAGCATGGGAGATTTTCTGCATCTCAAGCTGCATGACTTTCACGATTTCAGTTTTGGAAGGCCCGGAAGCAGCCTTTTCCATACCGGTAGTTTTCTCTTTTCCGCCTGAACAAGCCGACAGGATGATCAGCACCATGGCCGACAATAAAACACTTTTCCGTATCATTTGGGTTTTTATTTTAATTATTTCAGATTTCCGTTGATTTTATCCAGGTCCAGCTTGGCCTGCAATACCTGGAAAAGCGCGGTAAGATATTCCGTCTCCGCCCTCAGATAATTGTTGTCGGCCGTAACCAGGTCAAGAGCAGATATCATCCCCTGCTCAAATTTCAGTTTCAGGTTGCTGTAAACCCTGCGGGCCACGTCAAGGTTGGTCACCTGGTTTAGGTAGGTCTCATTGGCATTTTTCAGATTGAAACGAAGCTGTTTTTCCTGCACTTCCAACTGTTCGGCAAGCAGTTCCCGGGTATTTTGCATTGTCTCAAGTTCTATTTTTGCCTGCTTCAGCTTTGCCGTCTGCTGACCCCCCGAAAAAATCGGAATAGAAAGGTTCAATCCGACCATGTTCTTGGGTGACATGTCAAAGTCAGGTTTCAGGATTTTCTCGGTACGGTTGTAAAATCCCGTCAGGGTGGGCAGAAAAGCAGCATATTGCAGCCTAACCTGTTTTTGGGTAAGGTTCTCTTGTAAGCCCAACAGCTGGAAATCAGGATTCCGGTTCACGTCGAATGGCCCGGATGCCTCCGATATGCCGTTCATGGCCAGCAGAGCCTGGTCCAGGGTGCCAAGCACCTCAAAATCCTGGTCGATGGTCAGCCCCAGCTGAAGCCGCAGCATGTTTTTTGCCAGTTCAAGCTGCCGTTCCGACGATCTTACCGAATTCCCGAGCGATGCAATCTGAACGCCCAACTGGTCCAGGTCGGTCTGTTCAAGGATGCCCGCGCTTACCAGGGCACTGGTTTTGTTGTAAACCTCCCGGAAGTTCGTCACATTCCTGTTCAGCAAGTCAAGCAGTTCGCGCGACATCAGCACAAGGTTGTAACCACCAGTTACCTGCGCCAGAATATCCTGCTCACTCTTCTCATAGCTCTTCTCCATCAGACTTTTACCCAGCTTTGCCAGTTCAATGCCCACGAAATAGGGACCGTTAAACAACAACTGCCCTACCTGCAGGTTGAAATTGCTGGTGGGCCTGATGGGAATCTCTGTGGGAGGGGCATCCTCCACAAACCGGATGGAAAGTTTGGCCCCCAAGGCATTGGTATAGTCCAGGGTCGAAGAAACCTGAGGCAATCCGGCTGATATGGCCTCTTTCAGTTGATACACCGACTTATCAACGGCCATGCCTGCATTCTTCAACGTCTTGTTGTAAAGAATCGCCTGTTTCTTGGCCCCTTCAAGGTCAAGCCGCATCACTTCCCTGGCAGGAAGGGTCATCGTCAGAAAACCCAGCATGACCATCAAGGAGATTTGTTTCACTTTCATCTTCTGTTTATCTTTCTTGTTTATAAATTTTGTTAATCTTCAAAACATACATGTCAATGAGTCCGACACCCGTCGGAGTGCTTATCCCCCTGAAATAGGGCATGAAAATGTTTTCAAGGGCTTCCTTTCTGGTCATTTTCATCATCTTCAAAGCATGACTGCTGTGAAACATGATGATCATCTCCAAAATGAAGGTATCAACCAGGTCAATATTCAATTCTTCCCTGAAAATCCCTTCCCTTATTCCCCTCTCCAACAAGGTGTAACTGACCGAAAACTCCCTGCATTTCTCCCTGTTGTCGTAATAAGAAGATTTCAGCCGCATAATATAACGCTGAAAATCTTCTATGATGACCGGGCTTGACTCCATCATCTGTCGTTGCTGTTCCACAATTATTACAAAAATCGCCTCAATAACATTTTCCGTCCCCTTCATCAGATCAAGTAACCGCTTGTTGCTCTCCATAATCATATAGTCTATGGTGTGCAGCATCAACGAGTCTTTGTCAGAAAACAACTCATAAAGGGTCCTCTTTGAAATGCCAAGATCAGCGGCAATGAAGTCCATGGTCAGGCTTTTCATTCCCATCATCCGGAACAGTTCACCGGTTCGCTGCAATATCTTTTCTTTGGTATCCATCATAGAAAAATGGCACGCAAAACTAAAAAACTAATTTGGTTTTTTAGTTTTCTTCTCTGAATTGTTTAGAATAATTTAACAAACAAAGGAAGAGTTGATTCAAAGCAAAAATGCCGCTGAAGGATTTCAGCGGCATTTTTGCACAGATGCTTTTCAGGACCGGGAGATATCTTATTTCCCGAATTCCATGGCAGCCATCCGTTTGTAGAAGTTATGCCTCCATTTTGCATTTTCCTCAGCTGCGGTGAAGAGTTCCTCGGCCACTTCTGGGAATGATTTTTTAAGGGAGGTATAACGAACTTCGCCATTGAGGAAATCCCTGAATTTGGACCAGTCGGGTTCTTTGGAATCGAGTTGGAAGGGATTTTTACCTTCTGCCTCCAGCAGGGGGTTGTAGCGGTAGAGGGTCCAGTATCCGGCTTCCACCGCTCTTTTCATCTCTTCGTTTGATTTTCCCATGCCGTTACGCAATCCGTGGTTGATACAGGGAGAATAGGCGATGATCAGGGAAGGTCCCGGGTATGCTTCTGCTTCTTTGACTGCATTCAGGAACTGGGACTGGTTCGCACCGATGGCCACCTGCGCTACATAAACATATCCATAAGAGAACATCATTGCCCCCAGGTCTTTTTTCCTTACCCTTTTCCCTGCGGCGGCGAACTTGGCCACGGCGCCCACCGGGGTAGCTTTGGACGATTGTCCGCCGGTATTGGAATAGACTTCCGTATCGAGAACCAGAACGTTGATATCCTGTCCGGATGCCATGACGTGGTCAAGTCCGCCGTAACCAATATCATAGGCCCATCCGTCTCCTCCGAAGACCCAGATGGATTTCTTGACGAGGTATTGTTTCAGATCCAGGATCTCCCGGGCGTATTTCTCCACTTTGCCCTCCAGAAGTTTCACCACACGGGCGGAGGCCTTCACAGATTCTTCTGCATTTAGCCTTTGATCGATCCATGTCCTGAAAACCTCTTTTTCTTCTTCCGGAATGCCGTTCTCCATGGCTTCGGTCATGATCATGGCGATACGGTCCCTTTGGGCACAAACTCCTTCAGCCATCCCGAAACCATATTCTGCATTATCTTCAAAGAGGGAATTTGCCCAGGCAGGTCCGTGGCCTGAATTCTTGTGTTTTGTATAGGGTGTGGCTGGGGCTGAGCCTCCGTAGATCGAGGAGCAGCCTGTAGCATTTCCGACCATCATCCGCTCTCCGAAAAGTTGGGTGATCAGCTTGATATGGGGGGTTTCCCCACAGCCTGCGCAAGCGCCGGAGAATTCAAAGAGGGGTTGTGTAAACTGGGTATTTTTGACCAGTTTTGATTTCTCCACCACGTTTTCTTTCACGGAAACCTTTTTATCCATGTATTCCCAGTGGGCAATCTCCTGTTGCTGGGTTTCCAGGGGTTGCATGACCAGTGCCTTTTCCTTGGAAGGACAGATATCGGCGCAATTGCCGCAACCGGTACAGTCAAGGACGCTCACCTGGACGCGGAAGTTCAGTCCGCCGAAAGTTCTGGCAGGAGTGGCCTGCCGCAGTACCATTCCCTCAGGGGCATTGGCCGATTCCGTCTCATCGAGCAGGAAAGGCCGGATGGCAGCGTGCGGACATACGTAGGCACACTGGTTACACTGGATACAATTGTCGGGGATCCATTCAGGGACCGTAACGGCAACACCACGTTTTTCATAGGCTGCCGTTCCGGGGAGGAAAGTTCCGTCTTCATATCCCACAAACGTGGAAACCGGAAGGTCATCGCCCTGCTGGGCGTTCATCACGTCAACCAGGCCGCTGATGTATTTCGGCCGGAGGGTGAGATCAGGCTCGGAAACAACCGGTTTGATATTTTTCCATTCCGCAGGAATGGGCACTTTCACCACATTCATCCCTCCCGCATCAATGGCAGCATAGTTCATGTTCACAATCTGCTCGCCCTTCCTGCCGTAAGTATTCAGGACGGCGCGCTTCATCTCTTCCACGGCCAGTTCGAAAGGGATCACGTTGGTGATTCTGAAGAAAGCCGACTGCATGATGGTGTTGGTGCGGTTGCCCAGCCCCAGGTCAACCCCCAGCTGTGTCCCGTTGATGATAAAGAAGTTGATCTCGTTGTCAGCGAGATACTTCTTCATTTTATCGGGAAGCCTCTGTTTGGTCTCTTCAGCATCCCACAGTGAATTGAGCAGGAAAGAACCTCCCTTTTTGAGTCCTTTCAGCACATCGTAAAGGTGAATATATGCCGGCACGTGGCAGGCGACAAAATCAGGCGTGGTCACCAGATAGGTCGACCTGATCGGCTTGTCACCGAAACGGAGGTGAGAACAGGTAAAACCTCCCGATTTCTTAGAGTCGTACTGGAAATAACCCTGGCAATACTTATCGGTAGCCTCCCCGATGATCTTGATGGAATTCTTGTTGGCGCCCACGGTTCCGTCGGACCCCAGTCCGTAAAATTTGGCCTGGTAGGTTCCCTTGGGCGACAGGTCGACTTCAGGTTTCAGCGGCAGCGATTTGAAAGTCACATCGTCCACAATCCCGATCGTAAAATCGTTTTTCGGCTCCGCCATGTCCAGGTTTTCATATACCGACAGGATCTGCGCCGCCGTGGTATCCTTGGAACCCAGTCCATAACGGCCTCCCACAATGACGGGGGTACGTCCGGTACCGTAGAAAAGTGATTTGATGTCGTGGTAAAGGGGTTCCCCTTCGGCACCCGGTTCCTTGGCCCTGTCGAGAACAGCAATCCTTTTCACCGTGCCGGGCAGCACGTTGAAGAAGTATTTCGGCGAGAAAGGCCGGAACAGGTGAACGGTGACAAGTCCTACTTTTTGACCCAGGGCAATCAGGTGGTCGATGGTTTCACGAATGGTTTCCGTCACCGATCCCATGGCTACGATGATATTTTCAGCATCGGGAGCCCCGTAATAAACAAAGGGGTGGTATTCCCTTCCGGTGAGTTTGTAAATCTCATTCATATATCCTTCCACGATATCGGGAACGGCATCAAAGAAGCGATTTGCAGACTCCTTGGCCTGGAAGAAAATGTCAGGATTCTGGGCAGTTCCGCGGGTTACCGGGTTTTCGGGATTCAGGGCACGGCTACGGAAGGCTTTGATGGCCTCCATATCCACCAGGGGGAGCATCTCTTCGGTGGAAATCATGTCGATTTTCTGGATTTCGTGTGAGGTGCGGAATCCGTCAAAGAAAGAGACAAAGGGCACCCGTGCTTTCAGTGTGGAGAGGTGGGAAACCCCGGCAAGGTCCATCTCCTCCTGAACCGACCCGGCGGCCAGCATGGCAAAACCCGTCTGGCGGGCCGCATAAATGTCACTGTGGTCCCCGAAAATGGAAAGGGCATGACTGGCAATGGCCCTCGCACTCACGTGGAAGACGCAAGGCAGCAATTCGCCTGCAATCTTGTACATATTGGGGATCATCAGCAACAATCCCTGGGAAGCAGTATAAGTGGTCGTCAACGCTCCCGACTGCAAGGCTCCGTGAACCGCTCCGGCAGCTCCGCCCTCACTCTGCATTTCGGCCAGCCGGACCGGCCTTCCAAACATATTCTTTTTGCCATTGGCCGCCCATTCGTCCACATATTCCGCCATGGTCGACGACGGAGTGATCGGATAAATACAGGCTACCTCACTGAACATGTAACTGATGTGCGCAGCTGCGTAATTGCCGTCACACGTAATGAATCTCTTTTGCTTTGCCATAATAAATGCTGTTTGTTTTGATATTACTAATTTTTTAAATCCGTCAATACAAAAATCCGAATAACCATAGCGGGATTTTGTTTTCTTTCCCCGTCTCAATCATATCGGCCGCACAATACCCTCCTGTGGCAGGCTCTGTCTTGCGCCCCCCGATCGTGAAATGCCACCGTTCATCTACCAGAAAGCCGCCATCACTCACCGCCTTCAACCCGTGTAAAATCCCCACCTGGTTGACAAAAAAGGTCTGCCTGAAAGTCTGGTTATCACTACGGTCGGGCATCACCGTATGCAGAATGTTGGTATCGTACATGAAAATCTTGGCGGGTTTTCTCAGGTGATCCTCCTCCCCGTTGTAATACAGCAAATTGATCAGACGGGCATTTCTGAGGTGCTGAAGATAATTCATCACCGTAGCCCTTGAGGTGTCTATGGCGGATGCCAGTTTGCTTACATTGGGTGACAAGGGTGTTTCGGACGCTATGATGTACAGCAGCTTCCGCAGTTTCGGCAGGTACTTCAGTTCGACCTGATTTACATAAGGAATGTCAATCTCCAGGGAAAGGTTGATATTCTTCAGCAACAGGTCCGAATAAAAATCCCCCGTTTCTGCAAAATAGGGGTAATAACCGGCAACCAGGTAATCGTGGAAATAAGCAAGCGGTTTTACCAGGGAGGTGATCTTACAGGCAATGGAGAGATGATCATTCAGAATTGTCTCCAGGCTCAGGGGCTGGAAGCTTTCACCCGTCTTAATATTGAGATACTCTCTGAAAGAGAGGCCATTGAGGTGGTAAAGCTTCACGATATCGCCGAGTTCAGGATTTGCATCGGTAATCCGCAAAACCGGGTATGCCGTGAAGACAATCCTCAGATCGGGAATTTTCTCGTAACAATGACACAATTCCCCCGACCAGCCCGGGTATTTGCTAATCTGGTCCAGAAACAGGATTTTTCCGCCCAATTTCGAGAATTCATCGGCAAACGAAAACAGCCTTCTGCGGGTGAAATAAAAATTGTTGAGATTGACGTATAACGCCGATTTTTCATTCCCCGGCAGGGAACGGATATGGTCAAGCAAAAACGAGGTCTTTCCCACCCCTCTGAATCCCTTGATGCAGATAAGCCGGTTTTCCCAGTCAATCTGTCCCGACAGTTGCCGGGAGAAAACCCGGCCCGGCGATTGCAGCAAGGAATGATAATGTTTGACCAGTGTATCCACGGTGAAATAAATCAGGGAACAAAAATAGCTGTTGGGTTTAATTTTTGCAATGTAAAGATTACAATTATCAGCCGCAACTGCTATTTAAATTTAATAAAAATAAGCCGTCAGAAAGGAGGGTTTTACAAAATCAGGCATCCGCATTCATAGAGATGAGGAACTCTTCAATGGAGTTGGTTTTCATCAGGCGGTCTTTCATGAAATCCATGGCTTCGAGTGAGTTCATGTCGCCGAGGTAATTGCGTAAAATCCAGATTTTGTCAAGGATATATCGTGAAAGGAGCAGGTCTTCGCGGCGAGTGCTGGAAGCCGGGATATCCACGGAGGGATAGATCCTTTTATTGGACAGTTTCCGGTCGAGCTGGAGTTCCATATTTCCGGTCCCCTTGAATTCCTCGAAGATCACTTCGTCCATTTTAGAACCGGTTTCGGTAAGGGCGGTGGCGAGGATGGTCAGGGAGCCACCCTCTTCAATATTACGGGCTGCGCCGAAGAATCTTTTGGGTTTGTGGAGGGCGTTGGCATCAACGCCTCCTGAAAGGACTTTTCCCGAAGCAGGCTGGACTGTATTGTAAGCCCGTGCCAGCCGGGTGATGGAATCGAGAAGGATTACAACATCGTGTCCGCATTCCACCAGCCGTTTTGCCTTTTCGAGCACCATACCGGCAACCCGCACATGGCGGTCGGCAGGTTCGTCAAAGGTGGAGGATATCACTTCCGCATTCACGCTCCGGGCCATATCGGTGACTTCCTCAGGCCGTTCATCGATCAGAAGGACGATCATGTACACCTCGGGGTGGTTGGCAGCAATGGCGTTGGCAATCTCTTTCAGAAGAACAGTTTTACCGGTTTTTGGCTGCGCCACGATCAGCCCGCGCTGTCCTTTTCCGATGGGTGCGAACATGTCCACAATACGGGTGGAGATGTTGTCATGCCCGTTGCCGATGAGTTCAAATTTTTCGTTGGGGAAGAGCGGGGTCAAATGCTCAAAGGGAACCCTGTCACGGATATATTCAGGAGTTCTTCCATTGATTTCCAGCACTTTGATCAGCGGAAAATACTTCTCCCCTTCCTTGGGGGGCCGAATGGTTCCCCTGATCGTGTCCCCGGTTTTCAATCCGAAAAGTTTGATCTGGCTTTGTGAGACATAGATATCATCGGGTGAATTCAGGTAGTTAAAATCTGCGGACCGCAGAAAACCGTATCCTTCAGGCATGATTTCCAGCACTCCCGTATTGGCGACGATGCCGTCAAATTCAAAATTCTTATCAATCAGGTTTTTATCCTTGCTCTGCTCCTGGGGCCTGAAATTTCGCTGCCCCTCCTTTTTCGCCTGCCATTCGGGTTGCTTGAATTTACGCTGGAAACCCGTCTGCTGTTCATCCGGTGAAGCAGCATCGGGCAATTTTCCGGAATCTTCACCTGCAGGAAGTTCTGTCACCTCCCGGCCTGGAATTTTTTCCACGGCGACGTCGGCTATTTCAACGGGCAACAGGTCAGTGCCATTTTCCGTCTCGCTCAGCAAAAGTTCATGATCCCGTTCACTGTGCTTATGTTCATAAGGAGGGACATGACGGTCTCCCTTCCCCTTCGAAAATTCTTTCATAATCGCGCGCAGCTGCTCATGCCGTGAAGGTTGTTTCGGCACGGCTGCGCCACCATCCTGGTCAACGGCTGGACCCGCACCGGGCTCCTGAACAAATCCGACATCCGTGGCCGGGATTGGCTGAGCAGGACTCTCCTTGCCAATTACCTGCCTAATCAGTTCCTTGTATCTCTTTTTCCCTTTTGAACGGTTCTTCTCCTCTGCTTTTTCCTGTTCGGGAGGATTACCCCCCAATTGCTTTTCCTGGACCTCCCGGGATCCCCTGATCTTGATCACCCGGCCTTTCAGTTCAGGCTGCTGTACTTTCTTCTCAGCATTCTGAATGGCCTGGGTATCGAGAATTTTATAAATAAGATCCTGCTTCTTGAAAGATTCCACCCTTTTAATCTTCAGTCCCTTCCCTATTTCCCGCAACTCGGGCAGGAGCTTCTTCTCAAGTTCACTGATATCATACATGACAAAAACGATTTAATGAAAAACTGATTTTTTGAAATCCCAAGGATAAAACTGTGGAGAGAGGTAATTTGCATGGAAA
Source organism: Prolixibacteraceae bacterium UBA1413 (assembly GCA_002304925.1). Taxonomy (GTDB): domain Bacteria; phylum Bacteroidota; class Bacteroidia; order Bacteroidales; family Prolixibacteraceae; genus UBA1413. The sequence continues at coordinate 53,287 of DBPT01000020.1, read as the reverse complement.
TTACGCTGCAAAAATATTTAATATTCCTCAAAAACCAAAATACAGGCCTTCTTTTTTTATTGCTATGTGAACGAAAAATGAAAAATTGTCTCCTATAATTCTTTGGGTGACACATACAATGCACAATATCCGGGATCGGATCACCGGACCTGGTGATTAATTTCAGGTCAAAATCGGTACCGGTTTGGTAAAATGGTTTTGGTTTTCAATGTTTAACTTTATGTGAATTTTGTTTGTCCGGACCTGTTTTATTTTGTATTATTGCTATCTTCAAATCACAAGGAGGAAAGAAATCCTGTTGATTGGTATGAATCTGGTTCCTTTTCATCCGGTTTATGAGACAGCTAAAAATATCAAAACAGGTAACCAACCGGGACACCTTGTCGCTGGATAAATACCTTCATGAAATCGGGAAGATCGAATTGCTGAATCCGGAGCTCGAGGTCGAACTGGCCAAGCGGATTAAACTGGGGGACAGGCTGGCTTTTGAAAAGCTTATCAAGGCAAATCTTAGGTTTGTGGTTTCCGTGTCGAAGCAATATCAAAATCAGGGATTGAGTTTATCGGATCTCATCAATGAAGGGAACCTCGGGCTGATCAAGGCGGCTGAACGATTTGATGAAACGCGCGGTTTCAAATTCATTTCCTATGCGGTATGGTGGATCAGGCAATCCATCCTTCAGTCACTGGCCGAACATGCCCGGATCGTCAGGCTTCCTTTGAATAAAATAGGTTCCATCAGCAAAATAAACCGCACTTTCAGCCAGCTGGAACAGGAATACCAGCGGGAACCCACCCTGGAGGAGCTTTCCTCCATCCTGGATCTTAAACCTGAAATCGTTGAAGACTCGCTGAACATATCTGGACAGTATATTTCGATGGATGCTCCACTGCGTGAGGATGAAGACAATAATATGTACGATGTTATTCTCAACAATGACTCACCCTGTGCCGACAATGAACTTATCAAGACATCGCTCAGGAAAGAGATCGAAAGGTCCCTTTCCACGCTGAGTGAAAGAGAGGCTGACATTCTCAGGTTTTTTTTCGGGCTGAATGAATTCCCGGTTTTGACACTCGAGGAGATCGGAGAGCGGATGGACCTGACCCGGGAACGGGTACGCCAGATCAAGGAAAAAGCCATAAAAAAGCTGAAAAACAAATACCGGAACCAGTTACTCAAAACTTACCTTGGACAGTAAACAGACGCAATAATCATGAAATGATCATGCACGATTATGCACCAACCAACATTATTTACCACATGGTCATTACATCTGTTTCACCAATTTAACCATAGTAATCAAATATTTCAAACAGATGAAACGACTGATCGCCCCTTCCCTTTTGGCTGCCAATTTCAACAATCTTGCCGCTGACATTGAAATGATCAATCACAGCGATGCCGACTGGATTCATTGTGATATTATGGATGGTGTTTTTGTGCCCAACATTTCATTCGGGATTCCTGTCGTCGAGCACATCTCCCGGATTGCCGCCAAACCTCTTGATGTACACCTGATGATCTCCGATCCCGACCGGTTCATTGTTCCCTTTGCCAGGGCAGGGGCATCGAATCTCACCGTCCACTGGGAAACCTGTCCCCACCTCCACCGGACCATCGGGCTTATCAAAGATCAGGGAATCACCGCCAGCATCTGTCTGAATCCCCATACACCGGTGCACCTCCTTGAACATATGCTCCCCGACCTCCACATGGTGTTGCTGATGTCCGTCAATCCGGGTTTCGGAGGACAGAAATTTATTGAAGAGACACTTGTCAAAGTAGAAATTCTGCATGAGATGATTCTCCGGAAAAATCCGGCATGCCTGATAGAAGTCGACGGCGGGGTCAATTTTGAAACCGGCAGGCGTTTGTTTGACGCAGGAGCTCACGTGCTGGTCGTCGGAAGTTTTGTCTTCACCTCTGAAAACCCGGCAGAGACCATAAGCCTTCTGAAAAAAATCTGATCAGGTACCCGGCATCATCATCTTCTGCGCCACCAGGTCCGCCACTTCTTTGCCCCGCAGCTTTTCAGCCAGGCTTAATCCGAACTCTATCGCCACCCCGGGCCCGTGAGCCGTTATGATATGCCCGTCTTCCACAACAGCGTCATTCCTTATCCGGGCATTCCTCAAATGCTTTTCAAATCCGGGATAACAGGTGGCCTGCCTCTCTTCCAGAATCCCCAGATTTCCCAATACCATCGGCGCCGCACAGATGGCTCCCAGAAACCTGCCTTCCCAGTGAAACTCAAGGATCTTCCGCTTCAATCCCTCATGACTGTCGAGATTCCTCGTCCCAGGCATTCCTCCCGGGAGAACGATCATGTCAAAGCCCGAAAAATCGGCACGCTCAAACTGTGCATCCGCTAAAATGCGGATATTATGAGACCCCGTGACCACGTCAGACCCTGATACCGATACAAGAACTGCCTGAACTTCCGACCTCCTGAGAACATCAACCACAGCCACCACTTCCATCTCTTCAAATCCTTCCGCAACCATTACCGCAACCTTCTTCATAAACAAATACTTTTAAATGATTAAAAGTAAATAATTTGTACAAACTCCGCAAACCGGAAAAACAAAAAGGCTGCCCCGGTCATGACGAACCCAAACAGCTCTTCCCATTTCAGAGGCAGGAAAATGCTCAGTTCAGAGAATATTCACCCAGAACCTTCTCCAGTTTCTTCCGGGTGAAGAAAATCCGGCTCTTCACAGTCCCCAGCGGAAGATCCAGTTCATCAGCAATTTCCTTGTACTTGAAGCCTTCAAGGAACATGGTAAAGGGAATCCTGTAATCATCCTCAAGGGAACGGATGGTCCGGTTGATTTCAGCAGTCCTGTAAGATGAATCAGGAGACGGATAAGAGTACCCTGCCGTTAAAGATGCCGGCAGCACACCGCCTGATGTGTCATAGGTGCTCCGCGCTTTGATGTTCCTCCGGTAATCGTTGATAAACGTATTCTTCATAATGGTATATACCCAGGCATTGAAATTGGTGTTGATGGCAAACTTATCCCGGTTTGTCAGCGCCTTAAGAAAAGTCTCCTGAACCAGATCATCCGCCTTCTCACTGTCGGTAGTCAGGCTTAAGGCATAATAACGAAGCTTGCTTTGCATCCCCATAAGGGCACTATCGAATTGTATCTGAGTCATCGCAGTATTTATTAAGGTTTCTTCTGCAAAAATAAGCAATTCAAATATAGGATATAAAGATTTACATATATTTTTATTTCTTTTTTTCTATGGGTAATAGACAAAATCAATCAAGGGATAAAATGATATTTTTACTGTGTTATGCTGTGCCGGATAGAAGAGAAGTTATACTTTTGTGACAGGAAACGTTAAATGATCAAAGGATGTTAAAAGGAATACTGTCGATTTCAGGGCAGCCTGGGTTGTACAAACAGATTGCCGAGGCGAAGAACAGGATCATCGTTGAATCCCTTACCACGGGAAAGAGGATGCCTGCCAGCGGGAGTGCGAAGATCAGTTCTTTGGAAGAGATTGCGGTTTTCACCCGGGAAGGGGATATTCCGCTCAGGGAGGTTTTCAAAAGGATATCGGAACATGAGAACGGGGGTTTCATCGGAGATCCCAAGAATGCCGGAGCTGATGTGAAGAACTATTTTATGCAGATAGTTCCCGAATATGACCAGGAAAGGGTGTATGTTTCCGACATCCGGAAAATTTTAATTTGGTACAATCTGTTACAGCAAAAAGGGTTGCTTGATTTCACGAAAGAAGAATCGGAAGCGGAACCTTCGGATGAACCGTCACCCGGCTCTACATCTCCTGATGCTGGAGTTCCTTCAGAATAGATGTGCTGTCTTTCCGAGGAAGGGGGTCATGCCCAGGATTCTATTTTTTTCGAGCAGCAGTTCAAAAAGCCTGACCGTGGCCAGCGCATCCCCTGCAGCCCGGTGCCGGCCGTTGATTTCTATACCCAACGCACTGCACAGTGAACCGAGGGAATAAGATTGGTACCCGGGCATCAGTTTTCTCGAAAGTTGCATGGTACATAATTTTTTCTTTTGAAAATCATATCCCAGCCGACTGAATTCCTCCTGTATAAAATGGTAGTCAAAATTGACATTGTGAGCGACAAAAACCCTTCCCGCGGTCAGCTCAATGATCGTCCGCGCAATTTCAAAGAAGCGGGGGGCACCCGCCACCATGGCGTTGGTAATTCCGGTCAGCCGTGTGATATGCAGCGGAATGTCCATTTCGGGATTTATAAGGGACACAAAACTGCCGGTGATGGTTTGCCCATTGTGAACATAAAGTGCTATTTCGGTGATTTTACCGTACTTATAAACAGTTCCGGTGGTTTCTATGTCGATTATCGTGTACAATGTTGAAAAAATATTCTTAATTCTTCATAAAAGTGATCAAAATAAATGAGACATTTAGAAATAAAGATTTAGTTTTGCATTATAAGCAGTACTTTCAAAGCAAAAATTTATATCTTGCATAAAATTACATCAACTTTAAAATTATGATACTATGAAAAAAGCTACACTTTTACTCTTTGTTGCCCTTTTCGCCTTCAGTGCGTATGCACAGAATGACGAAAAAAGATGGGCATTTGGAATCGGTGCCGGGATATATGATGGCCAGAGAAACTGGCTGAAGGAGGACCAGAAGGAATGGATCGGGATTTATTTCAATCCTGAAGCTTACATCAGCAGGTTCATCAGTCCTTCTTTCGACACTTATCTGAAAGGCAATTTCGGATTTAAACCTTACCGGGATGACAAAATGAGTTCCGATTTTGTCAATGCAGCGCTGAATTTCAGGTATAAGTTATTCAATGACATCATCTTCCCTTCCACCAGCAAGGTACAGCCATACCTTTTTGCCGGTCCGACCTACCTGTGGGATAACCAAGGTACCGACCTGGGTTTCAATGCCGGACTGGGTTTCAAATTCCCGTTGACGCCCAGCACATCCCTCTACCTGGAAGGCGCTTACCTGGACGGAGTGCAGGAAGCAATGGACGGACTGGTGACGGACAACATTTTCAAGGCTACCGCCGGTCTTGAGTTTGCCTTTGGTGACAATGACTGGGATAACGACGGCGTCAAAAACAAAGACGATGAATGCCCCAAGAATACGCCGGAAGAAATTTCGAAGGGCGTGGATGCCAAAGGTTGCCCGGTCGATACTGACGGTGACGGCGTTCCCGATTACAGGGATGATTGTCCGAATACTCCCAAAGGATGCGAAGTGGATTTAAGAGGATGCCCGCTCGACAAAGACAAGGATGGTGTTATCGACTGTATGGATGATTGTCCTGATGTTCCCGGGCTGAAAGAACTCAAGGGTTGCCCCGATAGCGACGGTGACGGCATTCCCGATCACAAGGATGAATGTCCAGATACCCCCAAGGGATGTAAGGTGGATGCCAAAGGCTGCCCGATCGATACCGACGGTGACGGAATCATTGATTGCCAGGACGACTGCCCGAATGAACCCGGTCCAAAGGAAAACAATGGCTGCCCGCTGCCTACCTGTATTGACTTTGAGGTGAACCCGGTCTATTTCGACTTCGACAAATCCACCCTGCGGCCCGAAGGTATGGCCCTCCTCGATGAATTCGTTTCTAAACTTGGAGATTGCAAAAACTACGAAGTCGTGGTCAATGGCCACACCTGTAGCATAGGATCCAAAAACTACAACCAGGGCCTCTCTGAAAGACGTGCCCAGTCAGTTGTCAAATATTTGTTATCCAAAGGACTGAACAACGCATTCGTCGGTTCGAAGGGGTATGGCGAAGAACAACCTGCAGTACCCAACACAACCAAAGCAAACCGCGAGAAAAACCGCAGGGCAGAAGTTGACCTGATAGTAAAATAACTTCTCCCTTCCGAATGATAAAAGAGGTTGTCCCGAACGGATAACCTCTTTTTATTTTAATACCGGGACGGCAAATCCCTCTCATTCAAAAAAGACGGGCGAAGAAAACAGAGAAAGAACCGGAGAAAATCATAAAATTCACAAATTATTTGTTACTTTACATGTGAATCCAGAAGTTGCGGCTTCTGGGTTCAAAACTCATTTTTATTTTTTTAGCTCTTTTTATGAATTTATTTGTTGCACGACTGAGTCCGGGCACCACCGGCCAGGACCTGGAAGAACTCTTCGGAGAGTTTGGTGAAGTGGTTTCCGCAAAAGTTATTTTTGACAAGGAAACAGGAAACTCCAAAGGCTACGGATTTGTTGAGATGAAGGATGATGACCAAGCCAAGACTGCCATTATTGCTTTGAACGACACCGAAGTGGACGGAAAGCAGATTGTTGTTAAGGAAGCCCGGCCGCGTGAAGAGCAGTCCGGCCCGAGGAAAAGTATTCAGCGAAGGAATGATTCAGCGCCCCACAGGGGGTATTTCGGCAATAGAAGATATTGACCGCCGATTTTCAGCCCAGCAGCGAACGGGCCGTCAGCAGGCGGTTATAAGAAGGGGTACGGACGGCATAATCAAACCCGGGTTGCAAGCTGTACGCGCCGTAAAGACCGTTATTTTTCAGTGCCAGGTATCCGATCTGATGATCGCGATAGCCGGGATTGGTGGAGACGATTCGCATGACAGCCTCCCTGCAGGCCTCTTCGGGGGAGAGGCCCTTGTGCATCAGTTCCACCACCAGGAAAGACCCGAGGGTTTTCATGACCAGTTCTCCCGATCCTGTGGCTACTGCTCCCCCGATGCGGCCATCTACAAAAAGACCTGCTCCCGCAATCGGGGAGTCCCCCACCCTGCCGTGCATTTTAAAAGCCATGCCGCTGGTGGTGGTAGCTCCGCATAGCCGGCCCTGGCGGTCCAGGGCCAGGATGCCGATGGTATCGTGGTTTTGCAGGATCTCATTCTCGATATTGATGACGGGTTTGAAGTGAGCGCCGGCCTTTTTCCACCGTTTCCAGGCAGCTTTGGCGGCCGGGGTCAGCAGGTTTTCCCTTTTAAAACCCCGGGAAAGGGCAAAATCGCGGGCTCCCCGGCCGGTCAGCATCACATGGGGTGTTTTTTCCATCACCATACGGGCAACCGACACCGCATGCCTGATCTCCTCCAGGCAGGCTACCGCCCCGGCATTTCCCTTCTCATCCATGATACAGGCGTCGAGGGTAACCTTTCCACGGTCGTCGGGAAGACCCCCGTATCCTACGGAAATCACCGCAGGATCATCCTCCGGGATGCGGGCGCCAGCTTCCACGCCGTCCAGGGCATAACCCCCAGAGCCCAGAATTTTCCAGGCTGCCTCATTGGCAGCCATGCCGAAATTCCAGGTGGAAACGACTGCCGGGAGTTCGCCCCCCTCCTGAAATCCCCGGGCCCACCCGCTGTTCCCCGGAAGAACGGCACCGCCCAGTCCGGCAGTGGCCATGGTAATGAATGTTCGCCGTGAAGTCATACGCTTAGCTTATGTTGTCAGAAAATGCACCTTTTAATCTATTGCAGCTTTAACCGGTAGAAGAAAGAACAGATCCGTAAGGAGGGGAAATGGTAAAGCCATGTGGCTATTGATGATAAGCACCGTAGGCAGGAGGGCCGAGGTAACTCTTCCGCAATCCCCCGGTATCCACGATGATCTTCTGAATGACCACCCCCGGATCCACCCTGAAAATCTTCAGGGTATGCCTGCCGGTCTGGTTAACGGTATGTTTTGACTCAGAACCGATGATGTTGTTACGTACCCACTCCTCCCACACTAAATTCCCGTAATCTCCGTGAATGTCAATAATGCGTGGTTCTTCATCGTCCATGGCGACGGCATACCGTAATCCGGTACCGTAGTAGTCGAGTGTCGGGGAAAGATCGAGCCTTACCGTCACCTCACCGGGGGTAAACAGCCACAGGTCATATTCCAGCGAAGGGTTGTTTCTCCAGAGGGTGTCTGCCTTTGCTGTTACCGGAAAGGTACTCATCCCCGACAGGGTCCTTCCCAATCCGGGGATCTCCTCCCAGGAGATCCCGTTTTTTGCCGTTTTCGCCGAATATCGGGCTGCATCAATGGCGATGGCGCCGTTGCTTTCAGCAAATCCCGAAAAGGAGGATGGCACTCCCGAAGGCCTGAATACCTGAAGCTTCAGCTCCACCCGTTTTCCCGTGGAAGCGATGATCTCTGCCGACAGGGTCTGTTTTCCCGGCGGAACCGCCGCTTCGTCGAGGGTGAAGAAAATGCGTTCTTCTTTGAGGATCGTGCCGTGCGACGTGCCGGTTTTCAGCCAGGGCTTCCCGGTCACTATGGTGAAATCAAAAGGTTCGGTACCTGCGTTGAAAATATCGGCATAGAAGGAACGTGTGTGGTACGTGTCCAGAACGGGCCATTCCACTTCCAGGATTCCTTCTTCCTGGAATTCTGCGGATCCTTCGGGGGCTACCCGCATGACGGCACCCCCTGAGGGTGTTATCCTTTGGGTACGGGGCATCCTGTTGCGGGGAGGTTCCTGCCACCAGGTATATCCGATATGGGTCTGATCCATCATGTGGTTCCATTTTCCGCCCGCCAGTTCACGGTTATACCGCAGGGTCAGCAGGGAATCGCGGAGGAAGAGCTGTTCCACCCGGTCGGCCAGGTCATTGGTGGCCGCGCGCCCCTGGGAAGCGTACAGCCGGTTCCTGCCGGCGGTAACGTACAGATCGTTCAGATTGGCGCATGCCTGTATGGGGAAAAGCACCAGCTGAAAAAAAGCGTCACGGAATTCTGCCGGCAACTTATCACTCATCGCCGCGGCATCGTCCGCGAGCCGGTTCCATGCGTCGGTAATAAGTTCCGCCTCCCTGTAATGATGAAGGCTGAAAGTGGAAGCGTCGATCAGTTCCGGCTTCCGGCGACTGTTGTACCGCGTATAATCATCGATCATACGCCCGATTTCCGCAGCATATTGCGGACCGAATACAGTGCCTGCCCATTCCCGGGAATAGCCGGCTACCCGGTCGGATGTCATCACCTCGGGATTCCAGGCCATGTCCAGGAAAAAATGAATGGGAAATTCCATGGGTTTGATATCGCCCACATTAACGATCCAGATACGGTCCACCCCATTCCGGTAACAAAGGTTCATCTGTTCCCAAACCCTGGGAATGGGGTTTGTATTCAACCACTTATAATTCCGGGGACCGCCCACATAATCGAAATGGTAATACATGCCGTAGCCGCCCGTTCTGGGCGTTGAACCGGGTTTCGGCAATTTGCGCACATTTCCCCAGTTGTCATCGCAGAGCAACAGGGTCACATCATCAGGAACCCGCATCCCCAGGTCGTAATACTCCTGGACCTCCTTATACAACGCCCATACCTGCGGTGTTTCGCCGGCTTCCCTTCCCGTAGTTTCCCTGATGATCTCCCGCTGGTCCCTGATGATTTGTTCCAGGAGGGCGATATCGGCTGAACGGCTCATGGGTTCGTCACCATCACCACGCATGCCCACGGTAACCAGGCTTTCATAATCTCCCTTCCTGACCATTCCTGTTTTCCAGAACTCACGCAACACGGTGTCGTTTTCCCGGTAATTCCACTTTCCCGTGCCGAAACGGCGCCATTCGTCATGCGCCCGCATCATGGGTTCGTGATGCGAAGTGCCGATTACAATACCGCATTCGTGAGCCAACCGGGGATTCAGGGGATCATCGTTATAAAAAGCCCTGCCCCACATCGCCGGCCAGAGGAAATTCCCCTTCATCCGGAGTATCAGTTCAAACACATGACCGTAAAACTCGTGATTGAAGCCCCCGAATTTCTCATGAACCCATCCGCTGAGGGCCGGGGCTTCGTCATTGATGAAAATTCCGCGGTATTTCACTTTCGGGGAACCGCAAATGTAGCGCCCCTCAGGAAAGTAAAGGGCTTCCTGTTTCCTTACCGGCACATCGGCCCACCAGTGCCAGGGGGACACCCCGATTTGGGAGGAGAGTTCATAAATTCCGAAGATGGTACCTCTCCTGTCGCTACCGGCGATCACCAGCGCTTTTTTAATCCCCGGGAAAGGATGTTTCACCACCTGCATCAACGTGGACTCCCATTTCCCGGCGATATCTCCGGTGCGGATCTTTCTCCGGGCAGCCAGATCGTCAATCAGCCTGTTTTTTCCCAGGGTACCGGCGATAATCACGTACCCGGAGGCCCCAGCAAGGTCGTCATACAGGAGAGGTTTGCTCCCGGAGACTTTTTCAAGGTCTCCGGCGAACTGTTTCAAAGCCCGGGAGACACCGGGGGCATCATCCTCCCCAATGACCAGTCCTACCGTTTGTCCGGGAGCGATCAGGGGGAAAGCCGTGCGGCGGGCTCTGGCAGAAAGGGCCATTTCCGCCGTTGTTGCCGGCATTGCATTCGACAGCAACAGGAGAGCCAGCAAGGCCAAACTGCGAAACCTCCGCTGCAGGGGTTCCAGATTGTAAGGTTGCATATATCAGGTTTTTGACATTCCCATTAGTCAGAGTTCCAGGAGTAAGTCAAGGGGATCCCTGCCTCCCAGAAGCATTTTGCGGGGATTTTCAATCAACTCCTTGACTGTAACAAGGAATCCCACCGAGTCTTTCCCGTCAATCACCCGGTGATCATACGAAAGGGCGATGTACATCATGGGACGTATTTCCACTTTTCCGTTCAGGGCAACCGGACGGTCGATGATGTTATGCATGCCAAGAATGGCTGATTGGGGGGGATTGAGGATCGGAGTGGACAACAACGATCCGAAAACACCCCCGTTGGTGATGGTAAAAGTACCGCCCGAAAGCTCCTCCACGGTAATTTTTCTGGAGCGTGCCTTTTCCGCCAGTTCCTTAATTTCGAGTTCTATCTGCGGAAGTGATTTGCTTTCGGCATTCCTGACCACAGGAACCATCAGCCCTTTGGGTGTTTGCACGGCAATGCCGATATCGACATAAGTGGGAAAGACGATCTCTTCACCGTCGATCATGGCATTGACGGCAGGATGGTAGCCAACGGCCAGGGCAGCCGCTTTGGTGAAAAACGACATGAATCCCAGCCTGAAGCCATGTTTTTCACTGAACTTCTGCTGGTACTGTTTTCTGATCTCCATCACCGAACTCATATCCACCTCGTTGAAGGTGGTGAGCATAGCGGTTTCATTTTTTACGGCTACGAGTCTTTCACTCAGGCGGCGGCGCAGAGGGGTCATCCTTTCACGGCTGACTTCGCGTGACGTTCCGGACACCGATGGCATGGCAGCTTCACCTCCGGAGGAATTCAGCCTGACAACCGCTTCCACCTCCTTCTTCCCGATGCGTTTCAGCCCTTTAATAAGGTCGTCGACCGAAAGGTTGTGCGTTTTCATCACCTCCCTGGCCACCGCGGTGATCTTCAGAGGCGGTACATCCTCCCGCTCTTCAGGTTTCATCTCCCGGGATTCCCTGGGAAGCGCTACTTCAGGTAGGGGAGCCTCCTCCCCGTGGGTTTCAGGGGCTCCCCGGGAAGCCTCTCCGGCAAATTCCACCGAAGTATCGATGGTGCATGCCACGGAGCCCACCGCTACCCGCTCGCCCTCCCTGGCGACAATTGTCAGTCTTCCCGATTCTTCCGCCACAATGGAAAGGGTCGCCTTGTCACTCTCTATCTCAGCAATTTCATCTCCTTTGCGGACCAGTGATCCCTCTTCGGCAAGCCATCGTCCGACCTCCACCTCTATGATGGATTCCCCCGGACTGGGGATTTTCATTTCAATGATCATAGATTAATCACTATTTCGGGAACAATATGCATCAGGTTCAAATACGGCATCCAGGATTTCTGCCAGGCGCAATTTGTGCTGCTCCATGAGTCCCACGGCAGGGCTGGCGCTTTCGGGACGGGTGACCCCCTTCCACCCCAGGTGTCCCAGTTTGCGCCGGATGAAAGTCCACGCTCCCTGGTTTTCGGGTTCGTCCTGCGCCCAGTAAAAGGTGCGTGCACCGGGATACCTGTTCATCACCTCCTTGATCTGAAGTTCAGGGAGGGGGTATAGTTGTTCAATCCGCACCAGGGCCACACAATTCACTGCTTCGTCATTCCGCCGTTTCAGGAGGTCATAGTATAGTTTTCCGCTGGTAAATACCACGCGTTTAACATTTTCCGGGTCCGCCAGGTTATCGTCGATGACTTCCCGGAAGGCACCGTGGGCCAGTTCTTCAAGTGTCGACAGTACCATGGGGTGCCTCAACAGGCTCTTGGGGGTAAAGGCCACCAGGGGCATTCGGATGTTCCACTTGACCTGCCTGCGCAGGAGATGGAAAAAATTTGCCGGTGTTGTAGGAACGGCCAACACCATGTTGTTGTTGGCGGCAAGGCTCAGAAAACGCTCGATACGTGCGCTGCTGTGCTCAGGTCCCTGCCCTTCATATCCATGCGGCAGCATCATTACCAATCCGTTCATCATTCCCCACTTTTCAAAAGCCGACGATACGTATTGGTCAATGATCACCTGCGCAACATTGGCAAAATCGCCGAATTGCGCTTCCCAGATCGTCAAACCTGAAGGTTTTGCCAGGGCATAACCATATTCGAAACCGAGAACTGCATATTCGGATAGCAGGGAATTAAAGACACTGAAAGGCGCCTGTGTGGGTGACACATGCTGCAGGGGGATGTATTTTCCATCGGTATCTTCCAGGGTAAAGGCAGCATGCCGGTGGGCAAAGGTCCCCCGCTCACTATCCTGTCCGCTCAGCCGCACCGGATGACCCTCCCTGACCAGGATGCCGTAGGCCAGCAGTTCACACATGGCCCAGTCAAGACGGTTTTCCCTGATCATGTTCTGGCGGTCGGAAATGATCCTGTTGACCTTATTGAAAAATTTCATTTCGGCAGGAAGATGGCTGATGCGTTCAGCGATCTCCTTCAACTCCGTCCAGGGAACCGCAGTGACGGCGCCGGCCATGGGAAAAGCCTTCCGGGGATTGTCAAAAGATTCGAAGGCCTCCACCTGGAAATTGCGGATGTTCAGTTTTTCGATCTTTTCAGACTCCAGGAACATCTCTTCCATTTGCTGGTTAAAGGTCCGGATTTCGGCACGCGTCTCCGCTTTGTCCATGATGCCGAGTTCTTCGAGTTTTGCGGCATAGATCTCCCGCGGTGTGGGATGCCCGGCAATTGCCTTGTATAGCATAGGCTGCGTGAAACGGGGTTCATCCCCTTCGTTATGGCCATATTTCCGGTAACAAAGAATGTCGATGAAAACATCAGACAGGAACCGCTGCCTGAACTCCAGGGCCAGCCTGACCGTATAGATCAAGGCCTCCACATCATCCCCGTTCACATGAAAAACAGGAGAACGCGTTACCTTGGCGATATCCGTGGCATAAGTGCTTGACCGGCCTTCAAGGTAATTGGTGGTAAATCCTACCTGGTTGTTGATTACCATGTGAATGGTGCCGCCGGTCTTATATCCCGGCAACTGGGACATCTGGACGGTCTCATACACGATCCCCTGGGCCGCAATGGCCGCATCGCCATGGATAAGCACAGGAGCGAGTCTACTGAAGTCACCGTCGTAAAATCCGTCAATACGCGAGCGGGCAAATCCTTCCACCAACCCGCCGACCGTCTCCAGATGGGATGGGTTAGGCAGTAATTTAAGCTTTACCTTTTTCCCCTGATCGGTTTCTACCTCATTTTCGTAACCCAAGTGGTATTTCACATCCCCCAAAGATATATCTTCTTCATATTCAGTTCCATAAAACTCTTTGAAGATATTCTTCCAGGGTTTTTTCATAATATTGGCCAGCACATTCAGCCGGCCGCGATGCGCCATCCCGATGATAAATTCTTCGATTCCCAATTCGGCACCGCGCTCAACCACCGCGTCGAGGGAAGGGATCAGGGTTTCGGCACCTTCGAGCGAAAACCGTTTTGCCCCGGCAAATTTCTTGTGTATATAATTTTCAAATCCCACGGCTTGCACAAGATGTTTGTAAATGTGTCGCCGTGCTTCAGCATCAAAGGTCATCCCGTTCCGGGTACCCTCCATTTTCTCCCTGAGCCACTTCACTAACTCAGGATGACGCATATATTCGTATTCAACACCCACCGATCCGCAATAGGTGGCTTCCAGGTGCTCAATGATGGTTTGGAGGGAGGCGGGACCGATGCCTATTTCATTCCCCGCCTGGAAGAGCATTTCCAGGTCTTTCTTTTCCAGTCCGAAATTTGCGATGTCGAGTGTGGGTTCATATTTCCTGCGGCTTCGCACCGGATTGGTTTTGGTGAACAAATGGCCCCGCTGACGGTACCCCTGGATCAGTTGAAGTACTGAAAACTCCTTTTGGAGGTCCTCAGGAACAGATTTGCCCGTTTTCTGCGGGAAATGACTGACTGCCAGGTCAAAACCACTGAAAAAAAACCTCCAACTTTCATCCACGGAGAGGGGATCTTCCAGGAAATTCCGGTACATTCCTTCCAGGGCGCCGATTTCCATATTTCCCAAAGGACCCGGTATTTTCATAAGCGTATCTTTTTACTCAATATATAAGTAATTTAACAAGAAACGGGTTGTGTTGTTTACGCTTCTGCCAATTTCCTTTAAAAAACATTCTGAAAGCCGGAGGTTTTTCATGGTTCACCTGGCAGCCCTGTTGGATGAATGGGCGTACCCCGCGTCAAAGGCGGCGATGTTGGCTCTGACAATTTCCTCTCCCTTTCTCCTGAAAATCATGCCGATGGCACCGGTAATCTCCTCCCTTTCCAATCCCAGGAAGGGTGCGGCGGCTCCCAGCATCACCATATTCGAACCTCTGGCATTTCCCAGGTCGCGTGCAATGGTGTCGGCATCGAGCAATACTGCGTGCGGCAGCTTCAGAATCTCCTCGGTGATGGCATTGATATCGGGATAATTGGGGATATTGTCGAAAACCGTTGAATTGGTTACCAGCCATCCGCCGGATGAAAGCCAGGGAAGATAACGGAGCGATTCCATGGGTTCCACGGAAAGGATCACATCGGCACCGCCAAGGGGTATGAGGTCGGAAGAAATGGGTTGGTCTGAAATCCTGAGATGTGACATCACCGCACCCCCGCGCTGACTCATTCCATGGGTTTCAGCCTGTTTGAGATTCCACCCCTTCCCCAAGGCTGCCGCACCCACGATGGCAGCGATGGAAAGGATCCCCTGTCCGCCTACCCCGGCAAGAATAATGTCTGTCTTCATCTTGTTTTTTTTCCTGATTTAACAATCGTTTGGTTATGCAAATGCGCTTCCCCAGCAATTCCGGGTCGCGGAGTTGACCTGCTGAAACGGTATTTTAACAACCTGCTGAGATTTTCCAGTCCGCAAATCAATGCCTACTCCCCCTGTCTGGCTTTTTCCCGCTTTTCGCGGGCCAGTTTCTGAAGACAGGGTCGGCGGGCTATGATGACCGATACGCCCTGGTATTCCATTTCTTGCCGGATGACGCTTACCATTTGCGCATGATTTTTCTTCAGAGGGACGACCACCCTGATGTGGTCTTCAGACACCCCCACGCCGGCGCAGATATCTTCGATTCTCCCCCTGGCGGAGGAATCCTGGCCTCCCGTCATGGCAACGGCCTCATTGTCAAGAACGATAACGTTGACATTGCTCTTTTCGATCACGCAATCGAGCAGTCCGGTTATTCCGGAATGGGTGAAGGTGGAATCGCCGATAACGGCAAATGCCGGCTGTATGCCGGCATCGGCAGCGCCTTTGGCCATGGTGACGGAAGCGCCCATGTCAACACAGGTATCGATGGAATCGTAGGGTTGCAGGGCTCCCAGGGTATAACACCCGATATCGGAAAAGACCCTCCCGTGCCCGATTGATTCAATGGCTTCATTCAGGGCAAAGTAGAGATCCTGGTGTCCGCATCCCTGGCAAAGCGCCGGCGGTCTTCCTGCCACCAGGGAGGGCACCGGAAAGCCTTCATGGACCGATTTTCCCAAAGCCCGGGCGACATGGTCGGGGTTCAGCTCTCCGGCACGCGGCAGTTTCCCGTTGAGACGGCCCCATACAGGAGTTCCCTTGCCAAAAAAGGAGGCAAGTTGCTCCTCTACCAGGGGAAATCCCTCTTCCAGGACCAGGATCTCTTCACACGAAGCCTCCAGGTTGCGCACCAGACTGGCAGGCAACGGGTACTGGGTGATTTTCAGCACCGAATACGGACAATGACTTTCCCTGAAATTCTCCATCAGATAGTTGTATGTCAGTCCGCAGCATATGATCCCCAGGGCAGAATCCGTTCCCGGGAGAAGCCGGTTCCAGGGAGATTGTTCCGACAAACGGACTATTTCTTCCTGCTTGGAGAGGAGGTTCTGGTAATATCGCCGAGCAAAAGCGGGTAGCAACAGGAACTGCTTGGGGTTGGCAGGAAGAAGAAGCTGATTCTCCTCTTTCAAAGGACGGGAGACCACCCCCGAGCGGGAATGGGCAAGCCGGGTGGTAATGCGCAATACCACAGGCAATTTCAACTTTTCAGACAGTTCCAGTCCTTCATAGGTCATATCGTAGGCCTCCTGCTGGTTCGAAGGTTCCAGGACGGGGACCATACCGAATTTCCCGTAGAAACGGGAATCCTGCTCATTTTGTGATGAATGCATCGAAGGATCATCCGCCACGGCAAGTACCAGTCCCCCGTTTACCCCGGTAACACAGGAATTCATGAAAGGGTCGGCAGCCACGTTAAGCCCGACGTGCTTCATACATACCAGCGATTTCTTACCTGCGTACGACATCCCGAGGGCAGCCTCATAAGCGGTTTTTTCGTTCACCGACCAGGTCCTGTGTATCCCTCGTCTGAGGGCTTCAGGATTTACCTGGATGTATTCTGTAATTTCGGTGGAAGGAGTTCCCGGATAGGCATACACCCCCGAAATGCCGCCGTCAATGGCACCCTGAGCTATTGCCTCCGCTCCCAATAGTAAGTTCTTTTGCATGCAATCAGATTTATCAGATATTCTAAAACAGTCAAATATATCTTTTCGGCCCTGAAGAAACAAAACCTTCCGTCAGGTTTTTCATTTTTCTGACCTGACGTTCATCACCAGCGCGACCTGTCACCCACCCCTCCCAGGGAAGCCGAGGCAGTGGCATCAGGGATCATCCCTGAAGGCATGATAGATTCCTCCGGTTTCGCGGCTCTCTTTCAGGTCAAGCTGCTGTTTCTTCCATTGTCCGGCAAGAAACCGGAGTCTGGCATCGGCATGTGCAAAAAACATTTTGTAAGATTGGCAGAACCGGGGTTTCCGGTGGTCGCCGGGATCTTTGATCCTGTCTTTGGTACATCCGCCATAACATTTTGTCAGCCAGGGACACCGCCGGCATTCGCCGGGCAGGGCCGCCTTGGCGGAACTGAAAACCTCCTGTCGCCGGGAATTCAGCATCTGGTTCAGTCGGCCGGTCATGATGTTTCCCAGTTTCCATTTGGGTTCCACAAAAAAATCACAGGAGTAAACATTTCCATTGTGCTCAACCACGACATAGGGTCCACAGGCTTTCATCAGGGTGCATTCCGGGGCTTCCAATCCTGCATAAGCATGAAACACCGACTCAAAATGACGTACCGAGGTGGTTGGCACTCCGTTGTCGAAATCGGCGATCCACAGGTCAAATACCCTGCAGAGGAATTCTCCGTAACTCCGGGCTGACAAGGAAAAGGAAGCGGCTTTTGAAGGATCCGCAGGATCGGGTTCCACGACCGGGATAAACTGCATCCAGGTAAGTCCCAGTCCTTTGTAATAATTGTAGATTTCATCGGGAAACCTGCTGGAATAATCTGTCAGACAACACAATACATTGACAGCCACCCCGCTTTCCAGCAACATCACGGCATTCTCCTCCACCCGCCGATGGGTGGCCCGTCCGCCCTTATCAAGACGGTAATAGTTATGAATATGTGCTGGTCCGTCGAGGGAAATGCCCACCAGCCAGTTATACTTTTTCAGAAAACGGGCCCACTCCTGATCAAGCAACATCCCGTTGGTCTGAAGGCCGTTGCCTACCGTTTGGTTGCGGCCATATTTTTTTTCCAACTCTACGGCACGCTCAAAAAAGGGCAAACCCATCAGGGTGGGTTCCCCTCCCTGCCAGGAAAAGCCAACGGAAGCCCCACCCTGCTGCATGACCTGCCTGATCAGCTCTTCCTGAACCTCTTCCGACATCCTATGCACAAGAGTTTGTGAAAACAACTCCGACTTCTTCAGGTAAAAACAATAGCGGCAGTTCAGATTACAGTCGGGTCCCGCAGGCTTTATCAGAACAGAATTCAGCAGTTTAATTTTCCCGGACATGAAAATGCATTTTTCATTGTAAACAAACATAGCGATTTTGAAATGCAAAATGAAACCACAAAACATTCTATCTATCAAGAAGGATTTGTTAATAACTCACCCCGAGGGCCTGCAATAAAAACAGAATATGGGCTAATTTGGCGCTTCAGATCACCACCTGCATGACACTGCCTGAAATGCAGGATATCAACTGAAAATCAGACAATATTGACAGGAAATATGACTTTACCGAAACGGCGGAAAAAGCGCAGGAGACTGAAAAAGTCGGTCAAACGGGTTTTGGTATTGATGGCAACCCTTCTGGTCCTTGCCGTTTTGATTCCTCCGTGTGCAAAATATATCCACCGCCAGAAGGAAAAACCTGGGGGGACCATCCGGATTGACAATTTCAGGGACCAGAACGAACTTCATTTAAAATATGCCAGGAAGTATGGCATAACACCTTTCAATTCGGGAAAGGATTTCCTGGAAAAAAAAGAGGGGCTGGTGAGCGGGGGCAAGTTGGTCAGGATTGGTAACAGCAGATACTATTCCGTCAACAAGCTGACCCATTCCCATCCCTATCTCATTCCCAGGGCTTCTGAGTTGCTGGACCAGATCGGCAGGCGGTTTCACCAGAAGCTGAAAGAACAGGGACTGGATGAATACCAGTTCCGGATCAGCTCATTGCTGCGCACTGGAGAAAGCCAGAAGCAACTGCGTCATGTCAACGGGAACGCCTCTCCCAATTCAGCCCATCTCTACGGGACGACCTTTGACATACCCTACCGGAGCCTGGTGAAGAAATCCCTTTTGGGGAAGTCCAGGGTGGTGCATGAAGCCGATGCCCTCAGGGTATTATCAGAAACCATCGGCGAATTGAGGAAGGAGAAAAAACTGGTTGTAATCACCGAAAAGAATGAAGCCTGTTTTCATATCACGGTAAGGTAAAGATTGCGGTGAACAATATTTTCCATGAATCATGGTTTATTGATCAGCTCCTTGTAGATTTGCGGCGATGAAAAAAAGTTATGTTTCCGTAGTGTTGTTCCTGTTGCTGGCGTTGGGTATCCCGGTTTTCGGGCAAAGCAACAACGCCACCCTTTCAGGGAAGGTGACGGGAGAAGACGGGAAACCCCTGGAACTGGTCAATATATCGTTAAAGGATTACCCCATCGGGACCACCACCAACAGGAAAGGGGAATATCTGCTGCGCATACCAGCCCGCAGGGAGGTTATCGTTGTCTATTCACTGATCGGATACAAGCCTTCCGAAAAAAAAATAAACGCCGGCATTGAAGAACGGCTGCGATCGGATGTCATCCTGGAGGAAAGTTCTGAGCAGATCGGAGAAATCAGGGTGACTGAAAGACGGAAGAACTCCGGTAATCTCGAAAGGATAGACCCGACCATGCTCAACAACCTGCCTGTTTCCGGCAGTGGCGGTGTTGAAGCCCTCATCAAGACCCTTCCGGGAGTCTCCTCCAACAATGAACTGAGTTCCCAGTATTCCGTGCGCGGAGGGAATTTCGATGAAAACCTGGTTTACGTCAATGACATCGAGATCTACCGTCCGGTCCTGATCAGGTCGGGACAGCAGGAAGGACTCAGTTTTATCAACAGTGACATGGTCTCTTCCATAGAGTTCTCGGCTGGGGGATTTCAGGCAAAATACGGGGACAAAATGGCCAGCGTCCTTGACATCAAATATCGTCGTCCGGTTGATTTCAGGGGATCGGCATCGGTGAGCATGCTGGGGGCTTCAGCACATTTTGAAGACCTAGCCATGAAAGGGAAATTGTCGCATATTACCGGAATCCGTTACAAAACCAACCGTTATCTCTTGGGGAGTTTGGATGAGCAAGGGGAATACGAGCCCCGGTTTATCGACATCCAGTCCCATATCACTTTTCAGGCAGGCCAACATGTCGATATCAGTTTTCTGGGCAACGTGGCGCAGAATGAATACCGGTTCATCCCGCAAACCCGTGAAACCGTTTTCGGAACCTGGGAAACACCCCTGAATACCAAAATCTATTTCGAGGGGAGTGAAAAGGATACCTATACCACCTGGCTCGGGGCTTTAAGCACCAATTATCACCCCAGCAACGATCTGAACGTCAAATTCATCATGTCTTCCTATTCGGCTACCGAAGCCGAAACCTATGATATTCTGGGCGATTATTACCTGAACGAACTTGAAAGGGACATGTCGTCGGAAGCATTTGGGGACAGCGTTTTGAACCTGGGGGTCGGGACCTTTCTCAACCATGCCCGTAACTATTTGGATGCCAGAGTATTCAGCATATCCCACCGGGGTGCCTTGAATAGCGAGAGCCACCTCCTGAACTGGGGTTTGCAATACCAGTATGAATACATCGACAATACCATCAACGAATGGATATACCGGGATTCCACGGGCTATTCCCTGCCTTATTCCGACAAGGAAGTCCTGCTTTATTATACCCTTAACAGCAAGGCGGGGATCACCTCTGGCCGTTACGCCGCTTTTGTGCAGGACACGTGGCAGCTTCCGGTACATACCGGTGATATGTATCTGACGGGAGGGATCAGGGCAAGTCGCTGGGACTATAACAAGGAGATTCTGGTCAGTCCGCGGTTAACGGTCAGTTATTTCCCTGCCTGGGAAAAGAACATCTCTTTCCGGCTTTCCACGGGAATGTACCACCAGCCTGCATTTTTTAAGGAGCTTGTCAGCCGGACAGGCGAAATAAGCCGTTCAAACAAGGCGCAACGCTCCTACCAGGTGGTGGCGGGGAGTGATCTTATCTTCACCGCCTGGAACCGGCCTTTCCGAATCAGCAGCGAGGCGTATTACAAGCACATGACGAACCTGGTCCCTTACCAGATTGACAATGTCCGTATTCGTTATCTCTCAACCCAGACTGCCAGGGGATATGCCACCGGGTTCGACATGAAGATCAACGGTGAATTTGTAAGCGGCATCCAGTCCTGGGCGAGCCTTTCCCTGATGCAAACCCGGGAAGACATTGCCGGTGACGGGCATGGCCTCATCCCCCGTCCAACAGATCAACGGGTGAATTTCAGCCTGCTGTTTCAGGACTACCTTCCCGGGAATCCCTCCTGGAAGATGCATCTGGCAGCTTACTATGGATCCGGGTTGCCCACAGGACCGCCCCTTTCAGAACGTTACCAGGATGTTTTCAGAATGCCGCCTTACCGGCGCATCGACCTGGGGGTTTCCAAAGTCTTGATCAGCGAAACCAGAAACCTCCCCTGGAAATGGCTGAATCCCGTGAAAGATATGTGGCTGAGTCTCGAAGTTTTCAACCTGCTGAACATCAACAACACCATTTCCTATTTCTGGGTGGCGAGCACCTATGGCGACATGTTCGCCGTTCCCAATTATCTGACAGGGAGAAAAGCGAACCTGAAACTCTCGGTCACATTCTGAGAAGGAAGGGGTCCCTGCTTCCGGGTCAGCTCTTCCGGGCAAGGGGATCGCGTGTGAGGTGCTTTTCTGCAGTTTTCCCTTGTTTTTAGGCCGTTATGTTGTATCTTTACAGAGAATACGGAACCTATGTAACTAACCTTACAACAGACCAGATCATGACTGGAAAACCACTTGTGTTCATTGCGATTCTGCTGATAACGGCCAGCATGGCTGTCGGACAAACGGAGAGTGGAATCCGGGAGGTCAGGCAGGATATTGCCGAACAAACGTCAGAACTGAACCACCGGCTGGATCAACTGGCCAAAATAGTGGATGATGTTTTGTGGCAGCAAAAGACCGGGGATATTGCCTGGATGGACAAATTATACATCTACGGACCTCCTCCTGCCAAAATCAAAAATCCTGACGCCATGGGGGCCAGGAACCCGGTCAAGTTCTGGACCTATGCATTTTTTCCCAAAGATCTCGATCCCGGGAAAAAATACCCGCTGATCCTTTTGCCCCACGGTGGAGTGCATGGTGATTTCACCACCTACTATACCCACATCATCAGGGAATTGATTTCACAGGGTTATGTGGTGGCAGCACCCGAATACCGCGGAAGTACAGGATACGGCCGGGGTCATTATGAAAAAATAGATTATGGCGGACTGGAAAACGAAGATGTTTATTATACCCGGAATTACATGCTGGAGAACTACCCCTTCCTCGATCCCGGCCGCGTGGGAATCATGGGTTGGAGCCACGGAGGAATGATCACCCTGATGAACATCTTCGACCATCCCGATGATTACCGTGTCGCCTTTGCGGGCGTTCCCGTCAGCGACCTGATCGCCCGGATGGGATACTATACCCAGGATTACCGGAACAACTTCGAAACGGAATACCACATCGGACAAAGTGCATATGAAAACGTCGAAGAATACAAACGGAGATCTCCGGCATGGAATACATCGAAATTCCGGAACACCCCCCTCCTCATCCATACCAATACCAACGACGATGATGTCAATGTCCTTGAAGTGGAACACCTTATCAAATCGCTGAAAGCTGACGGAAAAAAATTCGATTACGAAATCTTCAGCGATATTCCCGGAGGACACTCCTTCGACCGAATGGACACCCGGATAGCCAAGGAGATCAGGGTGAAAATATACATCCATCTTGCCAACCACCTGAAACCTTCCCATCCGATAAAAAACAGGGACGACCTTCAAAAGGCCGGATACCGGTTCTGACCTTTCATTCCGTTTCAGATATCCATTGACCCTTTGAGCTTATTCCGGATTGGGACGTCGTTCCCAATTTGATGAGTATTTTCATATTAGACCGCAGGACAAATCCACCTTAATCATTCTATTATAGTCATTTAAATACAAAATTTAATTTTCCTGATTTTATTTCCCAAATTGGGAAATTAATCTTTAACTTTACAGCGTGATTTTTTACCCTGATAGAAAACACAGTGCTTAAAGAGCATTGAACATTTACCAATAAACAATCTGAACCATGGACATTCCGGAGGGGAAACCCGGCTACAGGGTTTTCATTGTGGAAGACAATGAACTGTATGCCAAAGTATTGAAGAAAAAGCTTGAGAACAAGCGGTACGAGGTTTCGGCATTTTACACAGGGCGGGAGTGTCTGAATAATCTTGACATGAAGCCTTCCATTGTCACCCTTGATTACAGGCTACCCGACATCAGCGGGGAGGAGATGCTTGCTGCGGTTCTCAAAGCGGATCCTGCCATCCATGTGATTGTCATTTCGGGGCAGGATGAGATTGACACGGCTGTCGGTTTACTGAAAGCCGGCGCCTATGATTACATTTCCAAAGGTCCCGACACGCTGGAGAAGCTGACCCATACCATCCGGAACATCCATTCGGCGGATCTGCTGCGCCGCGAAAACGATGTTTTGAAGAGCGCCATTAAAGAAAAGTACAATTTCAGGAAGCTGATCAAAGGGAACAGCCGCGAAATCGAACAGGTATTTGACCTGATGGAAAGGGCGGTCAGGACCAACATTTCCGTTTCGGTAAGCGGAGAAACAGGGACAGGTAAAGAATTGGTAGCCAAAGGAATCCATTACAATTCCAAAAGGAAGGACCAGCCCTTTGTCGCCGTGAATGTATCGGCAATTCCCGAGGGACTTATCGAGAGTGAACTTTTCGGACATGAGAAGGGGGCTTTTACGGGCGCTGATTTCAGGAAGGCCGGAAGATTCGAGCAAGCCAACGGAGGAACCCTGTTCCTGGATGAGATTGCCGATCTGGACCTGAATCTCCAGGCCAAATTACTCCGGGTAATCCAGGAACGGGAGTTGACCCGTTTG
This sequence comes from Prolixibacteraceae bacterium UBA1413, assembly GCA_002304925.1. Taxonomy (GTDB): domain Bacteria; phylum Bacteroidota; class Bacteroidia; order Bacteroidales; family Prolixibacteraceae; genus UBA1413. The sequence goes on along the minus strand of DBPT01000020.1, from coordinate 29,297 downwards.
GGAAGCAACCAGGTCATCCCCCTCGATGTGAGGATCATAACAGCCACCCACAAAAACCTGCAAAAACTGGTCAGTGAAAAAAAATTCCGACAGGATCTGTATTACCGACTTCTCGGCCTGCCCATCGTTCTCCCCCCCTTGCGGGAACGGGGCAGGGACATTCTCCTGCTGGCCAGGTATTTTGTCGATGAGTTTTGCCGGGATAACGAAATGGAACCCAAAACGCTTTCAGCTGGGGCAAAAAACGCCCTTATGAATTATGCTTTCCCGGGAAATATCAGGGAACTCAAAGCAGTGATCGAACTCGGATGCATTTTATCTAACGGTCTGGTTATCGAAACCGACCATCTGAACATGGTGGAAAAAGAAATCGTCTTCAACCTCACCGAAAGCGAAAAAACCCTGAAACAGTACAACCACGACATTGTGAACCATTATCTTGCGAAATACAACAACAATGTAAAAATGGTGGCCCGCAAACTCGGGATCGGAAAATCGACGATTTACAGAATCCTTCAAGACCGTCGTACTGTCATGGCTTTTCCGTAGGCAGGTTATCAATGCCGAAGGTTACAGCTTCACCGCTGATTTTTTTGACCAGCCCCTGCAATACTTGTCCGGGTCCCACTTCCGTAAAGGAAACCGCCCCGTCAGCGATCATCCGGCGGATGGATTGTGTCCACATGACAGGCATGGTAAGTTGCAGGATGAGGTTTTTGCTGATGGCCCCGGGATCCATGGAGGGGAGGCCGTTGACATTTTGATATACAGGAGAGGAGGGTTGTTTAAAAGATACGTTTCGGATGGCTTCCGCGAGTTCTTCGCGGGCAGGCTCCATAAACGGGGAATGGAAGGCACCGCCGACTGCCAGCCTGATTACTCTTTTGGCTCCGTGGCGGGGGAATAAGTCACAAGCTTTTTCAATTCCGGCCAAAGAGCCGGAGATCACAACCTGTCCCGGACAGTTGTAATTGGCAGGTACCAGGATCTCTCCGGTTGCCCTGCACAATTCCCCGACCATGTGATCATCCATCCCCAGAACAGCCGCCATTCCCGAAGGCGCCATCTCACATGCCTTCTGCATGGAAAGGGCCCTTTTGTAAACAAGCCGGAGACCATCCTCAAAAGTCAGGGCTCCACAGGCTGCCAGAGCGGAAAATTCCCCCAGGGAGTGCCCTGCCACCATCGACGGAGCAAAATCTTTCATCATCCGGGACAAAATGCAGGAATGAAGAAAAATCGCCGGCTGAGTCACCCGCGTCTGCTTCAAATCATCCATGCTCCCCTCAAACATAATTTCTGTAATCCTGAACCCCAGTATGTCATTGGCCTGTTCAAACAACTCCCTGGCCTGTAGGCTGCCCTCGTAGAGGTCCTTCCCCATTCCCGGATATTGAGCTCCCTGCCCGGGAAAAATGTATGCCTTCATATTGTCCGTGTTTTAGCGGTTTGCCCCGGCAGGCAACTTCCTTTCCCGCCCGGAACCAACCTGTTCCAATTTCAGTTTTCTGTCGGCAAATATAGTTGAATCCGCTGTTGACCCAGCCCATAACATACCCTGGCAGTCAATCCGTAACAAAGAAACAACAGACATTTCGTTTTTTGAAACCAAGGGTCAGAAATTTCAATTCCAAAGAGAATTACGGCATCGCAGCATGAAATCCCTCCCACAAAATAATCGAATGCACAAGAGATCAAAATGTGAAATTTTGATTAATTTCGGAAGATTTTTAAAATCAATGTTTAATTTTTAAATCCTACTAATTATGACACAAGAAGTTAACCAGGAACCGGAACCCAAAAAAGAAAGTTTACTGGATAAAGCAAAAGAACTTGCCGACAAGGCCGAGGACTTTTTCGAGGATACGGCAGAAAAAGTAAAAGGGAGTGAAGCCTTTAAAAAAGCTGGTGAATTGTGGGAAAAAGCGGAAGATTTCGTGGAAGAAAAGGTGGAGGACCTGGAAAAGAGCGGAATAAAAGAAAAGCTGAAATCTTTTGCTGACAAAGTGGAGGACAAGGCAGAAGAGCTCTTACAAAAGGCCAAAGTGACTGGAAAAAACATTGCCGACAAAGCAGATGATCTGGCTGATGATCTGGCCGGCAAGTTCAAAGGGAAATCGGAAGAAACCCCTCCTGAGGAGCCCAAAGCTTAACTTTCCTGTTTTACATTTTTATTTTCACTAATTTTTACAAAAATGGATAATATTTTAGATTCGATTTTATCGCAGATTGACAAAAATACGCTGGAGGTTATCGGCCAGCAGGCGAACATATCACCTGACAAAGCACAAAATGCACTCAAAAGTGCCATTCCGATTCTGATGAGTGCTCTTGCCCGGAACAGTAGCACGCCCGAAGGCGCCAGCGCACTGCAAAATGCGGTTGCGAAAGATCATGACGGGAGTCTGCTTGACAACCTGGGAGCCCTTCTGGGGAAAAAGGAAGTCATCGATGACGGAGCGGGGATTCTGAAACACATCCTGGGCAATAAACAGGGAAACGTAGAACAATACCTGAGCAAGAACTCGGGCCTTGACAGTGCCGCCATTGCGAAAATCCTGAAGATGGCCGCTCCCATCGTAATGGGTTATCTCGGGAAAAAGAGCAACGCCGGCTCCAATACCGGCATCATCGGGGATTTGCTGAACTCCTACCTGAATACACAGACGAAAAAGAGCCGAAAATCACAGGGGATGATCAACCAGATCCTTGACCGCGACGGTGACGGCAACATCATGGACGATATCGGTGAACTGGGTATTTCATTCCTGGGGAAAATGCTGAAGAAAAAGTAAATAACTTATTACTACAAAAAAAGCGGCGCAAGCCGCTTTTTTTGTCCTTAATCCAGTGGTGGAATCACCAAAACCTGTCCCGGATATATTTTGTCGGGATGGGTCAGCATCGGAGTATTCGCCTCAAAGATCACCGGATATTTGTTGGCATCTCCGTAGAACCTCTTGGCAATCTTCGACAGAGTATCTCCCGGAACAACGGTATAAAATTCCTTCTCCGGCTCTGTCGGGGGAATTTCAGGTATCGTCTCGCCCATGGGTAAAACCGCCAGCCTGTCGTCCACTTTCGAAATTCCTTCCACATTCCCCGCTGCGACAACAATCTTGTTTTTGTTGGGAATAGTATCCACTTTCCCGGTTAAAATTACCGTTTCCCCTTCAACGACAGCTTTAAGATTTTCGGTCTGAAAACCAAAACTGGTGATGTGTGCCATTACAGAAGCTGCTTTTTCCTCTTCGGTTAGCTCTTCTTTCTTGCCGAAAATTTTCGCTCCGGCTCCCTTTAAAAATGAAATTAATCCCATAATTGATTATTTAAATGAAACAAAAGTTAGTCAAATACTTCGAAGGATATCTTACAGTTCACCCTGAATTCCACGACCTGGTTTTCCTTAACCACAGCGCTCTGATCCTGGACATATACTGAGCGAATGCCCTTCAGCGTTTTACTTGCTTTTTTTACTGCATTCTTCACGGCATCTTCCCAGCTTTTTTCGGAAGATGCCAAAATTTCTATTACTTTCAACACTGTCATGTTTGCAAATTTTAAAATTTAATAGAATAAAACTACTACAATTTTCCGGAAAAATCGAATAAATAAGAATTTTCGTCAAAAAATTACATCTGCTCTTTTCTTGTTGTTATCAAAAATTTCTGTATCAGTGATTTAGGAAAATAAAAAATTACAGATCAACCGTTTCAAAGTTCCCGTAGTGCTGGCAACAACTTATGGGATTTGACCATGGAGCGGGCCAGCAGGATGACCCACACGAATCCGTTCATAACAATCAGCGAGATCATCACCAGCACTGTTCCGGCCGAAACTGGAGTATTTCCGTTTATAAATACGGGCATGACTGCCGTGAAGGCTGCCAATAAACCGGTTAACACCCCGGAAACCAGCAGGAAGGCATATTCTTTCAGGATCGAGGAAACCACCTGTGCCCGGCGAAAGCCAAGTGCCAGCAATGTGGCCAGTTCCTGTTTCCTTTCCAGGACTGAACGGGCGACCACAATGCCCAGTCCGACAGTTCCCAATGCCAGGGCAAGGATCCCCAGTGCAAGGAAAATCGCCAGATAGGTATTGGTAACAGAATAAAACTCCGCCAACCGGGCAGGTGCAGAGGTTACCTCAAAACCATTGTCTCTCAAAAGGTCGCCCAATTCTTCGGCAGCGGCATCCCCCTTCCCTTGGTCAGGATCAATCAGAAATACCGAAGAACCGCTGTGCGAAGGATAGTTGGTAAGAAAATGGGTATTGTCAATCAGAATATATCCCTGGAAAATGGAAGGCGCAAGTCCGCCGATCAATTTGATCCGCAGGGTGTCCCCCGTTTCCTGTTGATAGAGGAGGGTGTCTCCCACTTTCATCATGAGGCCCCACTGAATAACGGTCTGGTCAGCAATGGCCGGCACCAGGCCTCCCGGCAACTGTTTTTTCAGCGACATCCAGGGGTCGCTACGGTCGAGTTCCGGGGTATGGGTGGAAAAGGTAAAACGGCCGCGCAGCGCTTCTGCATCAAAACCAAGGATAACAGGGTTTTCTATCTTATTCAGATTCAGACAGCTGGCATCGTCGCCTGCTATCCGGTGAAACTGGACCACCCGGTATGAAGAGTCAAGACCTTCTGTCAACCGGCGTTGGGGATCGTTGAGATCGTATAATACAGGAACCGCCGTCTCGGCAAAATGGCTGTACCCGCCACTCCCTGAAGCGGGTTTAGCGGCCTCTCCATACATCTCCTGCCGGTTGGCTCCGATGGCCACCACCAGAAAAGTCGCCAGGGCAAAAAGAATGACCACCGTCATCGACCTTCCCCGGTTTCTTGCAATAAGCCGCATATTCAGTCCTTCCAGGGTCAGCTCTTTGGCGCCATATTTCTCCATCCCCGCGATGAAAGTGCCAATCCCTGTTAAAAGTCCGGCCAAAAGCAATCCCCCGGAAAGAAAGAAAAAGAGTGGATCGGCACTTTCACCGGCTATCAACTGCCATACGACTAGCATTACAGCAGCAACGATCAGCAAAAGGGGTATCCGGTTCGTATTCCTCCACGGGGTTTTAGCCGCCAGCCGGGTCCCCCTGTGCAGATCGGCCACCTGACGGCGAAGAAAGATCCGCAGCGGAACATAGACAGAAACCAGTGCAATCACACTCCCCAGGAGAACACCCGTCAGCAGGGTGCCGGGATTTATTGTCACTAAAATTACCGGTGTCCTCACAATATCCCACCAAAGGGTATTCAGGAAAAGAAAGACAATTTTAACATAACCCCAGGCCAGGAAAAGTCCGGCCAGAATTCCCGGAATTATGATCAGAAGAGCCTCTGCCAGCAACAATTGCGTCATTGTCTTCCCATGAAATCCCACCTGAAGCAACGATCCGAACTGGCTGCTCCTGCCTTCCAGATTCAGGCGGAACAACAAGGATATCAGCAAGATCGCCGAAAGCAGAAGGAAAAAACTGAGTCCCAGAAAGAGTTTGCCGAAATCGACTCCGCCACGTGCGGCTTTTAAACCCTTTTCCCTGACGGCATGTATGGAGAAGCCAAGTTCCCCGTAAGACAACTCCAAGGCAAATATTGCTCTCAGATATTCTTCATCGACCTTCTCCGACGGGAATCGTACCGCCGTATAGTTGCCGAAACGGTTTGACCATGCTTCCAGGGCCAATTCCGGAGAGACGAAGATTTTTGGTGTTCCCCGGTAGCGGTTCCAGTAATCTTCATCCTTTTGTCTGATCAGGGAGAGGTCCACAGGCACTCCTGCTTCCCACTCGCGACAATGGCCTGCGTCTGAAATCCCGGGAATGCTGGGCATCAGGGTGCTGTCGGCATACGCTCCAAGGAGGGGAACAATCCTTTTCACCGCCAGCATCCGGTGTTTTTCCTCCAGTTGGCGCAGGGGACCGACTTCAAACCAGGAGACCTGCACACTGTCTCGCGGGGAAAGGCTCAGGTCCTCAGCCACCCAGTCGTTCACCAGGATCTCGTCAGGGGCTAGTTCTTCGTGGTGACGTGAGGATGCGAAGGAATAGGGAACGCTTTTCCCTTCTTTGGAAATCGCATTCACGAAATAGGTCATCAGGGGTCTGCTTTCAGGCAGCTGCACATACGTGGATGCAACCGGATCTTCCAGGAACACCCTTTCCGTAGAAATTTCTATTTCCGCGGTGGCAGGGAGCGATCGGAATACCAGGCCTGCATCTTCAGGTCTCAGGCATTTTCCAAGAGCTTCAGAGAGATGTTCTGTGGAAATGTCTCCCGAAACCAGGAGCCGGTTTGCCCTTCCTTCGAATTCCATAAGCCGGTTCAGCCTGTCCAGGGGCATGAAGAGGTTATAAGGGGCCTGCTGGGAATTCTGCAGGTTGAAGAGGGCCATATTCTGCCGGTCGGCGATTCTGAAGGTTGCCCTGAGGGTCACCGTGGTTTCGCTTTCCGACACAAAAGGGGTGTTTCGCGGCATTAGGCTTGCTTTGGAAATGCGGATAAGGATGGCATCTCCTTCACGGACTTCCAGTTTCCGGGCCAGGTTTTCACTGATGGCCACGTCATCCCCGTTGAGGGCATCAAAAAATGAAGTTCCGGCCACTCTGCCGAAATTATCATCCACACCGTTTACCTTGATTTGGTTGACACGGCGGGCACCACCTTCTGACACGGCCATGCCGTCGAGCTGAAGAAGGGGAGCTACAGGCCTGGCAATGCTCTTTTCCAGGTCGTTGGCCAATGCCGCCCTGAAATAGCGGTCATTTACCGAGACCAGGTGACTGATATTTCCTAGTCGTGAGAGGGTAATCTGTTCGAGGCTGTAGCGCATGGAATCACCGATCATCAGGGCACCGGAAAGGATGGCCGTAGCCAGAGCCACACCCAGGGCCACCAGCAGGTTGAGGCGTCCATAGTGGAAAAAACTGCGCAGAACAAATCGTACCCGGGTCATTTAGTTTTGTTTTGTCGCTCTTCCTTCATGGAGTAGATAAACTTCATCCATCATGGCTGCCAGTTCCGGTTCATGGGTAACGGTCACCAGGGCGATTCCCTCTTCCCTGCTTAAACCCGTCAACAATTCCGAAAGAATGGCCGCATTTTTTTCATCCAGGGCTCCTGTAGGTTCATCGGCAAGAAGCAATTCGGGCCGGTTGATCAATGCCCGCACCACTGCCGTACGCTGACATTCACCTCCTGATAATTCTGCCGGTTTCTGATTTCGTTGTTCCCAGATCCCTGTTTTTTTCAGCAGGTATTCCGCCCAGGCCTTGTCAGAAACGTCCGCTTTTTTTTTCGCCGCCAGGACAGGAAGCAGGACATTCTCCCAAAGTGTGCATTGGGGCAAAAGATGATGTTGCTGAAAGACAAATCCCAGTTCGCGGTTCCGGAACCATGCCATTTCCGTATCCGAAAAAGAAGTGACCTGTTTTCCGTTAAAAACCACCTCCCCCGAGTCGGGGCGGTCGAGGGCTCCCGCCAAGTTGAGAAACGTCGTCTTGCCGCTTCCGCTGGGGCCTACGATCCCCACCCTCTTCCCGGCGTCAAGCCGCCAGTTCAACCCGTAAAGAACCGGCCTGAAAGACCGGCTCCCGGGGATTCCATATCCTTTGTAAATATCAATCAACTCCAGAAGCATCATCACTCCTCCCTGCAATCAGTTTTTTATAAACATTTACCATTTCCCCCGCATGGACATGGATATTAAAGGATGTCTCCACCCCTTTCCTGGCACTGAGGCTCAATTTTTTCAGCAGCGACCTATCACGCAGGAGAGTTGCCCAGGCTGATGCCAGTTCCCCGGGCGTGTTGGGGGAATACACCCTCCCCCCTTCCGAGAGGCGTACGATTTCGGGGAAAGCTCCCAGGGCAGGCTGCACGATGGGAATGCCCGCCGCCATCAACTCAGGAAGATACATGCCGAAAGCTTCACCTTTCCGGACCGGAACCGAAGCAATCGCTGTTTTTCTGAAAAACAGCTTTCTCCCCTCACCCTCAAATTCTTCATGAAAATCTACCGAGCCAGTGAATCCTGCCCGGGCAATCCGCCTTTTTAACTTCTTGATAAATCTGTGGTCAGCACCCGTATATCCTCCTGTCACAATGAGCTTTACATCATGGAATTCATCCTCCCTTTTAAGAAGAAGAAAGGCATCCACCACAATGTCAAAACCATTTTCAACACACAGGCGGGAGAGGTATCCGATGTTCCTGGGTTTTGAAGAAGAAGGTATAAACTCATAGTCTCCGGGATCAACACCCAGGTAAATCGGGAATACCTTCCTGTCAGGGAGTTCCATCCGGTCTTTCATGACGCCGGCATAATAGTGGCTTACGGCAATGAAAGCATCCACATCAACCGCCTTTTCTTTCATCAGTTTCCACACTTCTTTACGGTAGGAAGGTTTCATCACATCCACCCACACATCTTCATCCTGCAAACTGCAGACGATGGGAACGCTGATTCTTTCGCGCAAACGGCGGGCCAATCCCAGCAACAAGGCATTTGAAATATGAATGATATCGGGTTTGCAATGAGCGGCAATCCAGTCTACCATCCGTTCCAGTTCTTCGTTCTGTTTACCCTCTTCTCCAAGAAGCATGGAAACCGTCATCTCTTCGAGTCCTTTTGCATTGGTTGATCCCGCCATGTTCGCCGCCATTTTCAACACAGGTCTGGTATTCAACAATTTGTCAAACCAGGCCGGGGCTTTCCGCAAAAAGGGGACCATCTGCTTGAGATAAATGCTGACGGCTCCGTAAAAAACCGGGATATCGGTAATGTCGCGTTCATCGGAAAAGAGAGGCAGGTACATGGGGATTTTCACCACCTGGTGCCCCTCTTTGCGCAACGCATCCACATATTTGCTGTCACGAAGGCAGTTGCCGCAATAAAACGACCCCCCGGAGCCGGGGATAATCTGGAGTATATTCATGCCAGTCAGATTAAAATTGAGATTGAGGTTGAGGCTGAGGTTAATGGCATAATCAATTGATGTTTAAGATTCAACATTCTTAATTCATGTTTCGGATTCCGGATTGTTCACGGGCCGAAGCAGTAAACGACGCCGTCGCTTGCTCCCAGCACGAAGCGGTTTCCTGCGACAGCCGGATTGCTGACCACCGGGGATCCCAGCTCATAATTCCAGATTTTTTTTCCGTCAGAGAGGTTCAGTAGAAAGAGATCTCCCCGCATGTTGGCGGCCAGCACCGATTTTCCGGCAATGACCGGAGAGGCTTCTATACGGCTTCCGGAATTGAAGGCCCACGCTTTTTTCCCGTTGTTCTTGTCAAAACAGTATACCTGTTTGTCGTGGTTACCGGTGACCACATAATTTCCGGCAAGTGCGGGAGAAGCGATGAAGGGCAGTTTGACATCGGGGTCCTGCCACTTCCAGGTCACAGTGCCCCCCTTGAGGTCCACCTGAGAGAATTTCCCGTCATAATCGCCTATCCAGGCTTTCGTGCCTTCCACAGCCACCGAGCCGGCAACATAGGTTGCCACATTGATCTTCCTGATGACTTTCCCCGAAGAAATGTCAACCAGGTGAAGGAAGCCGTCACACCCTCCGAAAACGGCCATCCCGGAATGACACGCAGCCGCCCCGTTGATGTAATTGTCCGATTCATACTTCCATTTTCCTTTGCCCGTCGCAGCATCGACACAATGTAAATAATAATCATAGCTCCCGACAAGAAGAGAGACCTCCTTGCCATTTCTGTACCAATTCGCCGAACCTATGATCTGGTTCTCGGTTGCGTATGTCCAGATTTTTTTCCCGGTTTTTAAATCGAGCGCGTACAGGATTCCTTGCAGGTCGCCGATATAAACGGTGTTGTCAAGGATCATCGCCGAAGCTTCAATGCTGTTTGACGCTTTGAATTTCCACAACAATTTTCCCTTCAGGTCGAGGCAATAGACCATTCCCTCCGTGGTGCCAATCACCACTCTTTCATTACATATCACCGGTGATGATTTGATCATGCTACCCGTGGCAAATGTCCACAGGAGTTTGGGCTTTGCAGGCAGATTGGCTGAAACGCTCCCGGTAAGACGCTGGTTTCCGCGGAAAATGTTCCAGCATCCCGGTTCCTGGCCCAAAACATTCATATGGAGAGAAATAATAAGCGTCAGCAACACATATCTCATGATCCTCAATTCCTGATTCTAAGTTTAATTATAATTATTGTATTATCTCAACCTTATTAATTCATTTCCCTGATTTCCAGTGCTCCGGTAGGGCAATGGCGTGCCACCATTTGTGCTGTTTGTACCAGAGCGGCATCCAGCGACTCGTCAAAAGGTATGCCGATAATTACATCAAATCCTCTTCCGATAAAGGTCAATCCGAACTTTTCCCGGTATTTTTTTGTCAGCCTGACACAAATTCCGCATTTGATACATTTCTCTTTTTCATACACAACACCCGAAGTCTGGATTTGTTTGGTGATGGCTCTCCTGGGAGTTGTCTGAAACCTTTTCTGATCGGCCTGACAGTTGTCGGAGTAGATTCTCAGTTTACAGTTCCCGGCTGCCCGGCAGTCACAGTGCATACATCTCCGGGCTTCTTCGATCGCTTCTCCGGGGGTAAATCCGGAAAAGTCAGCCGAAGGAAAATGGCGCCGTGCCGGGTTGGCTTCCTTCAGGTATTCCGCGAATTCCAGGTCATGGAGCTTGCCGAAGCGGGAGTTGAACATCCGGGGTTCTCCCCTGATGGTTTCATCATTCAGGTATTGTATAACTGAAAAGGCCGCCTCTTTGCCCTGGGCCACAGAGCGGACGGCCAGTCGGGATGAACGAATCACATTTCCTATGGCAAAAACCCCTTTTTCAGAAGTTTCATAGGTTTCCCTGTTAACTTCTATCCCTTTTGGTGTTCCTTTCAGCTGAAACGATTTGGTGAGGTCATCGATATTTCCGGTAGCGAGAACCAGGGCATCGTATGAGTTCTTCAATTCATCAAAAAATGTGTCATTCACCGTAACGCCGCCGTGAAAGACCACGCCAGTCTCCAGGATGGTATTAATTTCCTTGTCCAGGACTTCTTCGGGAAGGATATCGTGTGAGATGGCTGTCCGCAGTTGTCCGCCCGGTTTTCCTGCCCGGTCAAACAGGTGGGCATCCACGCCCTTCAGCCTAAGGTAATACGCTGCCGCCAGTCCGGCGGGACCTGCTCCCACGATGGCTGCCCTTTTCCCGTTGAGCGCGGGTACCGGCCAGGGATGAAGATCATTCTCATCGCCGACGAACCTCTTCAGCAGGCATATGGAAACTGCCTCATCGACGGTTTTGCGATGGCAGGCCCCTTCGCAGGGGGCAGGGCAGATCCTTCCCAGAACAGCAGGAAGTGCAATATCGCGTTTAACCACCCGGAGGCTTTCCTCCCATTTTCCCCCGGCAATGAGCCTGTTCATCAACGGAATGTTCATATGGGCAGGGCATCCCAGCTGGCAGGGCGCCTCACAATCTCCCACATGTTCGCTGAGCAGGAGTTCCAGGGCAATTCTCCTTCCTTCGCGGATCTCTTCGTCATCGGTAGTGATGCGCATCCCTCCGGATGCGGCAACGGAACACGACGGAAACATGCGTCCCGTGGCATCCTTCACCAGGCACAACATGCAGGAGGTAAAATGGTCCAGTTCCTCATCCATGCACATGGCAGGGATATGGATTCCTGCAGCTTTGGCGGCTTCCATCACGGAAGTCCCCTCGGGAACCTCCACACTCTTATTATCTATCTTAAGTTTGATCATGTTTGCTGGGTTCTTCAGAAGACATCAATGGCATTTTCAGGGCATGCCGGCCGGCAGGCATCACAGCGGATACACACTCCGGTGTCTATGACATGTTTCTCGTGCGGGGTGAAGGGAATAGCATTCACAGGGCATACCTGGGCACAAAGGGTACATCCGATACACTTCTCGTTTACCTGATATTTTATCAGGTGGGTACATTTTCCTGTCGGGCACCTTCCCTCCAGATGGGCTTCATATTCCTCCCTGAAATATTTCAATGTGCTCAGCACCGGGTTAGGGGCGGTTTTTCCCAATCCGCAGAGGCTTCCCTTTTTGGTCCAGAGGGCTACCTTTTCCAGCTCATCAAGGTCTTCGCGGCGCGCTTTTCCCTGGGTGACCTTTTCCAGGATGTCAAGCATACGCCGGGTCCCCAGGCGGCAGAAGGTGCACTTTCCGCAGGATTCATGCTGGGTGAAGGAAAGGAAGAAGCGTGCGATATCCACCATACAGTCGCTGTCGTCAAGTACCACAAGTCCGCCCGATCCCATCATGGCCCCCATCTCAGTGAGCGATTCAAAGTCAATGGGGGTATCTGCCAGGGAGGCAGGGATGCATCCCCCTGACGGACCTCCGATCTGAACCGCTTTGAAAGTGCGGCCATTGGCGATGCCTCCGCCAATTTCGAAAATCACCTGCCGGATGGTAGTACCCATGGGTACTTCAATCAATCCGCCCCGGACAACTTTTCCTGCCAGGGCAAACACCTTGGTTCCCTTGCTGTGTATCGTGCCGATGGAATTAAACAAGCCAGCACCCTCCCTCAGGATAAAGGAGATTTGCGCCAGGGTTTCCACGTTGTTGACCAGGGTGGGATGCCCCATATACCCTTTTTCGGCAGGAAACGGCGGGCGTATGCGGGGATAGCCCCGGTTGCCCATCAGCGACTGGAGCAGTGCGGTCTCCTCGCCACAGACAAAAGCTCCTGCCCCTTCATAGATTTCAGCGTCAAAGGAGAATCCCGACCCCAGAATATTCTCTCCGAGCAGGTTCTCCCGGTAACATGTAGCCAGTGCTTCCCGTATCCGCCGCACCGCCAGGGGATATTCCGCCCTGATGTAAAAGAATCCTTTCGTTGCGCCTGTCGCATAGGCTCCGATGATCAATCCCTCGATGACCCGGTAAGGATAGGATTCCAGAAGCATCCGGTCCATGAATGCCCCCGGGTCGCCTTCATCGCCGTTACATACCACATATTTCTGAGGATCGCCATGCCGGGCCACCAGTTCCCATTTGATGCCCGACGGGAATCCGGCTCCTCCCCGGCCACGGATTTGACTCTCTTTGACCTCATGAACCACCTCCGTGGGGGTCATTTCCAGCAAGGCCCGCCGGATAGCCCTGAAACCGCCCCGGCTTTTGTATTCTTCAATATCCAGGGGATTGATAATCCCCCGGTATTCCGTGGCGATGGGGATCTGATTACCCAAAAACGAACTGACCGGTTTGTCCCTCACATCCAATGCATATCGCTCAATGCCCTCCCATTTGGCATCGGTCTGGATGTATTCCACGGAATCGAGCAGTTTGCCCTTCAGCCTGGAAAAGAGTCCTGGGGGTTTAAAATGCTTGCCGACAATATCTTTGACATCCTCGGGCTTTACTCTGGAATAGAGCGTTGGTTCGCCCTCCGTGGGGACGATCTCAACCAGGGGAACCTGGTGGCACATCCCCACACAACCCACATGCTTCAGTTTCACTTTCAGGCCGTAACTGTTGACGGTAGTTTCCACAGCTTTCCGGATCTCATCGCTGCCGCTGGCCACACAACAGGATCCCAATCCGATGCGGATTTCACCCTGGATCTCTGTTCCATCCGCCAGACGGAATTTTTTCTCCTCTTTCTTGCCTGCCCGGGATTCGAAATCGGCAAGGATTTCATCCACCTGACTGGTGGTCACATGACCATAGGTTACCTGGTCGATCTGAACCACGGGGGCCAGGGTACAACATCCCAGACAGCTAACCTTCTCAAGCGTGTACTGGCCCTTCCGGTCGGTGGTTTCTCCCTCTCCCAGACCGAATTTCCTGGCAAAAGCGTCATACACCTGTCCTGATCCTTTTACATGGCAGGCAGTACCCACGCATATTTTTATCATATGTTCTCCGGCAGGCCGCAGCCGGAACTGGGAATAGAAAGTGGCTACGCTGATGATTTCAGCCGGAGTAATACCGGTATGTTCACCCACATGGCGCAATGCTTCCTTGGGAAGGTAGTTCAACTCCTTCTGAATGGCCTGAAGGATGGAAATCAGCGCTTTTTTTTCCTTCCCCTTTTCAGCAATGATCCGGTCGACAATCCGGCTTGTATTTTCCATTCCCTCCTTATTTAGACCCGATACACCATAGGGCATTTCCAGTCCTGACGAACATCCGGTTATTGGCAAATGCCGGGGTTGTCACGACCTTGACCCCCAGTGCACTTTCCGATACCAGGTTTTTTTCACGTGCCAGCGCAAAAGCCTGCATCTTGCCTTCGGTATCAAAAATGATCAGTTTACCGTCGGCAACTACCGGTGAGGAATAGTAGCCTGTTCCGCCGTCGTGTTCCCACAGTTTTTCCCCTGTTTTGGCATCGTAACAGGCCAGCACCCCATAGCTGGTTGCCACGAAGAGGAGTCCGCCCGATACCACCGGACTGGCGACTTCGGGGAGGTATTCATCCTGTTCCCAAACGACCTGTCCGCCCGAAGGATTGATAGCCACCAGGCGGGCATACTCATTGGCGGCAAATACCAGTCCTTCCCCAAAGGCAGGCGAGGATCCCACCTCTCCCGACAGGACAGATGCACTCCACAGTTGTTTGCCTGTTTCCGCATCATATCCGGCCACCAAGGGGTCGGCAGAGAGGATCACCTGGTATTTTCCGCCGATATTGGCCATGATGGGACTCGCCCAGGAGATTTTCACATTCCGGTTGGTTTCCCACAACATTTCACCTGTCTGAACATTCAGGGCGAGCAGTTTCCTCCCCTTGTTGGTATCATATTGAACGTATAATTTATTCTTCCACGCCAGGAGTGAGGAAGAGTGGCCGTAATGGTTGTCGGGCATGCCCAGGTTTCTCGCCCACATCCGTTTCCCGTTGTAATCCACGGCGAGGAGATCTCCGTTTCCGAAGATGGCGTAGACACAATTCCCGTCGGTAGTCACCGAGGGGGCTGCCAATCCGGTATCATCGGTGGTTTTGGGCGAGGTTGGCGGACTTCCCGGGATGTCACTGGCGGAGGCAGTCCACAGCAGTTTACCCCCGTACCTGTCATAGCAATAGATTTCCCTTTTCTGCGCGTTTGCGCCTGAGAGAAAGAGCCTGTCGCCCCAGATCACCGGTGAATTATTTCCCGCCAGGGGTACGTTGACTTTCCAGAGGATGTTCTTCCCCGAGGGACCGTCGAAATCGACAGGAACATTTTTGTGTGCCGATATCCCGTTTCCGAAAGCTCCCCGGAATGCGGGATAATGGGCCCTGAGGGTTCCAGCCTCCGGAAAGACAAAGTTGACCGTTGTTTCTGCTCCGGAAGTGGCGGGTAATGACATCTCCCCCGCCGGGGTCGTGGTGCTTCTGGGGGATTCATCGTCGCCGGCAAGCATTCCGATGCTGTCATCCGCGGCACTGCCGTCAGCCGCCAATAGCGAATCGCCAGATTGTAAAACAGGTTCCCCGCCTACTTCTATCACTTCAATGTTCTCTTCTGCCTTCGTCACCGGGAGGGACTCCCCGGGCTTGCCGGTACCAAACGAGGTCAGATGGTTGACCGATGCATGAGAGCCTGCCAGGGCAAGGATAAGCACTGCCGCACCCGAAATGAGGATCCATTTCTGAGACAGGAGGCGGGCTTGCAACTCATCCTCGCCATGGGGTTCCGGAACTTCAATTTTCGATTTCAGGGAATGGTACATCCGCAGAGCAAAGGCAAACAGAACAGCGCCGAACAGCAACAGATAGCTTCCCGTCCTGATCTGCCAGTGACTGTTGAAATAAGCTTTCCGGGCCAGGAGGTCCATGTTCCGGATGTCATTTTTCAGGGCATCATCATCGGGATTCTCCGACAGGCGCTCCACCAGTACCTCCATGGCCTTGCTCTCCAAAGGATCAAAACGGCTCACCTGCCAGTAATTCAGCAGCAGGAGAAATGAAACCGCCAGGCAGAAAATCCCGGAAACCACGGCCACATTCCGCGATAATGTCAATTTGTTCTCTATATTCATCGTCATTCGATATGGTAGGATCAACTTTTTCTCTCCACCGGACAAAAATCCATGCACCTTCCGCAGCTGAAACACGCTCCGTTGTTGGGCACATAGTCCTCGTTTCTCCTGAATATCACCTGGTTCAGGAGGGTCATCCCGATCACCAATCCGATAAAGGCTCCGGCAGCAGTGCTGCCATACTTGAATTTTCTGCGGATTCCCCGGGCTTCCTCCACCAGTTGATCCATCGTTTTGGCCGAGCTGAGAAAAGTCTGTACGTCGATATTATCCCGATCCTTTTTTACTTCCGGATGGGTGATCAGTAATTCGGCAAGATAAACATCGGGATTTGCTTTGGAAAGCCGGATATGGGCTTTGAAACCCACAAAGCCGCCGGCGGCCATCCATACCGGAATCAGCAGGGCATACACAAGAAACCGTTTTGCTCCGTCGTGCGATCCCTTGATTACTTTGGGATCAGTCGGGCGGTCGATGGCATCGAAAGGACAGGAGGTGGTACACAGTTTACAGCGGATACAATGGGCAGGGGTGATGGTCAAATGCCATTTGGAGACCGTCGAGGTCCAGTTCAGGAGAACGCCGTAGGGGCATAAAAACCGGCAGTAAGGCCTGCCGATGAACAATCCCGTCAGGAGGAATGCCACGCCCAGGATGGTCATCAGAAAGGGGGCGTCCATCCTGAAAATCCCCACAAAAGGATCATAACGGCATACCAGGAAATCACTCCCCGTCGCCGCGAAAAGGAGCGCCAGCGCCAGGTATATGTAAGGAATCAGTCCCAAGGTTTTCCGGAGCCACGAAGGCATGGAAATGGGTTTCACGATGATCAGGTCCTGAATTACCCCAAGGGGACAGGCAGCCCCACAAAAGACCCTTCCAAAGAAAAGGCTGAAGATCAGGGGTAACAAAAAAAACAACAGTACCGTCACCGAAATGGCGTAACTAGGATCGGCAAATGAAAGGGCGACATTCTGCAAAGAGCCTACGGCACAGATGCAGCCATCACGATAAAATCCAAAATAGAGGAGTGTAAAAACCGACAACCAAAGGATGCCCTGTCTTGAACGCTTGCACAACACAAACCAGGCCGACAAAGCCATGACAGCGGTGAGCACAGCCACATCCAACCATTCCATGGCCGTGGAACGGGGCTCAGGGGTGAGGGTGTGGGGCTGTGCATACCCTGATTCAAATTCAGGCTTCGGAAAACGCTGCTGCTGCCCGTACATCCCCGTCACCAGCGTAAACATAAGAAGCCAAACCAGAAGAAACCTCGTTGCTATTTTAGATCCTTTGTTCATATTTAGATCCTTTGTTCATACGACTTTTAAACATTCAAATCCAAACTCAAATACATCAACCCGTTACACCATGAATCTTAATCTTAATCTTAATTTTAACCTCAACCTCAACCAGTTACACCACATATTAAACTCAATCTCAACCAGTTACGCGGCATATCTTAATCTCAACCTCAACCTGTCAGAGCGGAGCGACGGCTCTTGACCTTAACCTCAGCCTTAACCCCTTCTAAGTTATTAATCCTTTGTAAAGTCCCCCTTCACCAGGTAGGCTTCGCTGGCCTTCACACGGCGGATGGCATTGGAGGGACAGGAGCGGGCGATGGCGCACTGGTTACAATTAACGCAGAGGTTGTGCATGATCTGCAGGTGCAACGATCCGTTCCCGAAGGAAGTACATCCCTTGACGCATTTTCCGCAGCCGATGCACAGATTTTCGTTTATTATATATTCGAAATAGGGTTCTTCGATGAATTTGCGGCTGATGGCGGAAGTCGGACAGAGCTGATTTTCGCCGGCGGTGCTGAGTGCGTTGCTGTTGGGTTTAAGATATCCTCCGCAGAGGTCGCAGTAACCGCAAAGGTCAAATGCGTGCACACATTTGACTGCCGAGGGTGTCAGGACACACTCTGTGGCGCATCTTCCGCACTGGGTGCATTCAAAGGGGTCGATCTGCCACACCCATTTTTCCCGGGAAATCCCTGCGGCAGCAAATCCGGCAATGCCACCCATTGCCAGTGCCAGGGAGATCCGGGCACCTCCCCGGATGAATTCCCGCCTCGATTTGATTTTATCATTTTCCATGACCGCTCTTCTTCAAATTACAAGAGGCTGATTTCTTACACTTTCCGCAGGGTGCAGACTCCCTGCAATTGCCCTGCCGGGTCACTTTTCCTGAAATCAGCAGGTAACCTGCAGCCCCCATAAGTCCGACAGTCAGGAGTCCCCGGGTGCCCCGTTTTAAAAAATCCCTCCTTTCCATGGTCACAATTTTTCAAAAACGCGGATCATTTTTTTCCCGGGATCGAGGGCATATACCCTCCCCTCTTCATCACAGGCCAGATCAGGGGCTTTCTGGTCTTCACCGAATTTTGCCGGAGCGGCCACCACCCCCACGAACTCTCCCGAGGCTTTGTATTCCTTGATCCTGACGACTCCCTTTTCGGCGGTGACGAAGTTACCGTTGGGCAGGGTTGCAATATGGGCGGGATTACAACAGCCGCTAAATCCTTTCACCCCGGCAAGGGATGCGTTCCAGAATCCCCTCAGTTCCCCGTCGTAGGTATAATTTTCAAGGGCGTGTTTACCGGGATTGACAACCCACAGTTCATCAAAGGAGTTGACCAGCAAGTCAAAAAAAGGACTCGGTACAATAAAACCATGATTGGAATTATCCCCTGATTTACCTTCAAATTCAAGTTCTTTGACCCCATCGCGACCAAAGCGGCATACTACCCTTCTGCCCGCGTCGGCAGCGAAAATATCCTCCCCTGATGCATCGATGGAGGTGATGACAGAATTTTCAGCGAGTCCTGAAAAGGATGACACCAGGGTGCCGGTGGCATCCAGGGATACAATACGGTTGCCTCCGCCCACATAAAAGCGGTCTCCCAAGGCTTTGACACATGCCGGATCCATATCAACGGGGGCCTCACTGATGAGCTTCCCCGCCAGGTCAAGGACTACAATTTTCCGGTCTCCGGCTACAACCAGTTTCCCTTCCGCATAGGAAATGGCTGCCGGATGGTCCAGGTTAAGCTTGAAATTGCGGCTTTCTTTGTAAAGGATGATCTCTTCGGGGACTTCCAATTGCGAATCCATATCATACGCATAGGGATTGGCCTGCTGTCGCCCCGGATGTTTCAAAAGGTAATCCGCGACAATGACTCCTACAATGACCAAAGCCATGCCGATGAGGAAGAAGGTGATTGCCTTGTTTTTCATTTTTCAGGTTATTTGCGCAAGTTAATACATATCATGGTTTTTGAATCGCGGGCGACCAGATATCCGTCGGCCAGCGCCAGGGGAGCCCAGGCATCGTGTCCGTCGGCGATCACTTTTGCCTGGTCGAGTTCTTTATATCCCGAAGAGGAAGGCTGAAGGATAAAGAGTGTTCCCTCTTCGTTGAGCAAATAGATTTTGTTGTCAGCCATGAAGTAAGGGCCCAGTCCGAATCTTTTTTCAGACCCGCTGGCCCACACGATTTTCCGGGTGTCGGAAGGGTTTACACAAACCAGTTGATTCCGCAGGGGTCCTCCGTCTTTTGGCAGGATGCCGAAAAGATGGCCTTCCCAAAACAAGGGCGTTTGCTGTTCACATGCCAGCCCTCCGCTGGGTTTGTATTCGTAAAGCATTTCCACGTCGAATTTATCACCTGATGGCGTTAAGTGGAGGACCATGCTTCCGGAGCCATATCCTGCCGTAATGAAAATTTTCCCGTCGGGCATACATACCGGGGAAGGCGCGACGACCTGTTTATTCCAGGCCTCTGTTTCCCAAAGCACTTTGCCTGCCTCAGGACCATCGGCTGCAATTCCTGCTATTCCCCCGGAAGCGCTGTACACATACATCCTGCGACCGTCAAAAGTAAAGGGAATGATGGATGAATGCGACATCTTCCAGCCGCGGGGATTGGGTGTTTCCCAGATTTTCCTGCCGGTAAGGAGATCGACGCCGATCATCAGGGCAGTTCCTCCTGTGGCGAGTACTGCCACATTTCCGTCGATCAGGGGACACTGCCCGGTATACCACAATGGCACCTCCGACCGGTATTCCTTTTCGATGTCAATTCCCCAGCGGAAGTCGCCGGTCAGGCGGTCGAGGCACATGACATGACACCGGGGTCCCATGGTCACAATAAAACTGTCGGTGACGGCAGGAACCGTTCGTGACATACCATGGTTTCTCTTCACATGCACGTTGTACCCCCTCCTCCACTGCTCCTTTCCCGTGGTAAGTGAAAAGCAGCGCAGAAAATCGGCACGTTCCTCCTCGTGGTAATCCAGCACATAGACCAAGCCTTCATAAATGGCAGCCCCGGAGTGGCCTTCTCCCAATTCGACCGACCAGCGGACATCAGGACCTGAGGATCCGAATTTCGCCAGCAAAGGTATGCCCGAGCGGGAAATATTGTCAAAATGTTCACCGCGGAACCGGGGCCAGGTTTCTGTCAGGGGGGTGTAATCATCGGCGTACCGGTCGAAGAGGGTGCCGATGTCAACCGTATCACCCACACCCCCGGAACCCCGGTTGTCCATGCCCGGAAGGCTTTGCGTAAAATCCCGGGTAGGGTCGTAATTCACCCACCACATCAAAATAATTACAGACAAGCCCGTCAGCACATAGGTTGCTATCTTAGGAATCTGGTTCTGATCAATTTTCACGCTTCATCCTCATTGGATTTTAAATACCATCAGGACTTCTCCGTGGCGGAGAAACATTTTCCCGTCGCGGATAAAAGGGTGTGCCCAGTGGGGGCCGCTGCCGTCGGTAATGCGGAATGAACTCACCAGGTTGAATTTTTCAGGATCAGGGAGCAGCAATCCCACATTTCCCCTCTTCTCCTCATACAGATAGAACATTCCATCGGAAAACACGATGGAACCTTTGTTTTCCCAGGTGGTTTCCCATTTCACCTCACCGGTGTTCCAGTCAAGGCACACCCAATTTCCTTTGCCGTTGTTGATCCAGTTGGATCCGTATAGGTAACCATCGTGTACGATTACCCCGTGGTGATGGTTATCGAGTACGTCACTGAAGAATTTTTCGGTAACACCGGTTCCTTCGTTATTCATTTTCAGCATCACAGCCTTGTAGTCATACCCCATTGAGATAAAGATCTCATCCTTGTAAAAGATCGGCGTGTTGGCCCAGATCAGTCCAGACTGATCCCATTTTTCACTGCTCCAATACTGGTATGACCAGGCCACCTTTCCGGTTTCGGGAACGATGGCGATCAGGTATTGTCCTGTTGCTGCCAGGATCAACCGGAATTTGTCATATTCATAAATTACGGGAGAAATATAGCACCGGGGTCCGCCAACCGGTTCGGTACGCCAAACCTCTTTTCCCGTCATTTTATCGAAAGCCACCACCGAAGTCTTTGCCCCTCCCGGGGAACAGATCACCCGGTCACCATCGACCAGGGGACTTTCGGAAATTCCCCAGAGATGCCACTCCGACTCATAATCGCGGTCAACTTCCACAGCCCATATCACTGATCCGTCGGCCCGGTTCAGACAGCTGAGCCGGCCTGATCCCGAAAACACATAAATCCTCTCTCCGTCAATGGTGGGAGATGTTCGGGTGTCGGGATAGGACTGCTTCCAGGCGACACCATATGTACGCTGCCACAAAATGTTTCCCTCCATATCGACCGCGGAGATATAATCAAGGGTATCCTTCAACCCCGTTATGTAAATAATATTGTCGGCCATGATGGGAGAAGAAAAACCTTTCCCCAGGTTATCCACCTTGAGCAAAAGTTCAGGTCCTTCGGCAGGCCATGATTTCAGGAGTTTTTTTTCGCTTCCGAATTTTCCGTCACGCATTTCACCGCGCCATTGGGCAACTTGGGCCGCAGAGGAAAAACTGAGGAAAAAAAACAGGAGGATAAGCAGTCCTGAGCCCACGGATGCATTGGCTTTTCCTTCCATCTTCCAGATATGATTCCGGTTCGTCATTTTACCTGATTTTATAAACGATAAGTGCATTCCCGTGCCGGACCAGAAGGCGGCCGTTGTCGATGACCAGATGGGCCCAGTGCTGCGCAGTGCCCAATGACACCTTGGTCTTTCCCAGAATGTTAAGTCCCCCGGGATCGGCCTCCGCCATGAAAAGTTCGCCCCGGTCGGTATACCCGAACAGCAGTCCGTCAGCAGAGATGACGGTTCCGTTGGCCAATCCCTTCGCCTGGTATTTTTCCTCACCTGTTTTCCAGTCGATGGCCATCCAATAGCGGTTTTGATCTCCTGAACCGTATATATATCCGTTCACCAGGACCGCACCCCCGATACGGTTATCCATTGATTTGGACACCCATTCCGGGTGAACGGAAGTGCCGTCGGCCGAAAGCCTGAGTTTTACCCCGCCCTGTCCGTATCCGCTGAAACAAAACAGAGCCCCGTCATGATAAATGGGGGTATTGGCCTGAACGCTCCATTGGTTGGGATGGTGAAAGGTCCATAATAATTTGCCGGTTTGGGCATCCAGTCCGGCAATATGGGATGCTGTATGGGTAACCAGCAGGGTACGGCCCGGGATTTTCACCACCAGGGGAGTACAATAGCCCGAGAGGTCACCTTTCACCTGGGCTGACCACAGCAAAGCTCCGGTCATCCGGTCCAGGGCCACAACGGTCTTTTCAGGACCCCCCGGGGTTACAAAGAGCTTGTTACCGTCAATGGCAAAGGTTTCGGTGACACCCCATTGCACGTTGCGCCCTCCAAATTCCTGGAAAGTATCCTTTTTCCACTTTACCTTTCCGGTTTCCGAATCCATGCAGGTAACCACCCCCAATCCCGAATACTGGTAGAGAAGATTTCCCGCAATGACCGGCGAACTTCTCGATCCGGGGTAACTCTCCGTAAATTCGGGAGCATACGGGACTTTCCAGAGAAGCTTTCCTTCATTGGACAACGCATAAACATACCCCATGTTTTCCTCTGTCCCCGAAAGATAAATCTTGCTATTGGCCACGACGGGCGAAGAAAAACCAGCCCCCAACTGATCATAACTCCAGAGAATCTGCGGGCCTTCTGCCGGCCAGCTTCGCAGCAGCCCCTTATCATCATAATTTCCGTTCCCGTGAGGCCCCCGCCAGAGCGTGGGTGCCTGTGCAAAAAGAAATCCACTTGCAGCCAAAAAAATGACAGTAACAAACGCTTTAATATTCATATTCTTTCAAATTATAAAACTTTTGAATTAAAAAGTTACTTTCCGAACATCGATTTGTGCCGAAAAATAATTTAAAATTCTTTAACTCAGAGGAAATTAACAGCATGTTAACAAAACAAAACCTGCTGAAATAAACAGGAAATACCCGCATGATCTGACAGGCCATGCAGAATTCATGGAATTAATCTGAAAAATTACAACCGGAAAGTGACTTCCGCCAGGGAGCGGTCACCTCGTTGCCGCAACCGGAACCTCCGGGAAGCGTAAGGTTGTTGATTCCAGGATGCAAGACAACCCCTGAATATCATCCGGAACTTTCTTCGTCGGCCAATTTATCCATCTCCCCACCCATTTTCTGCTGATTGAGGATTTCGACAATTTCCACAGGATTGAGCCGTTTCACATTGGTGATGACCATGTCGTCCTTCAGAAAATTGCCATATTGATTGCATTCATCAATGACTCCCCGAAAAATATCTTTCAGCAACGCTTTCAAAGGCAAAATTACCACCGCCGTGGTATAATCAAGCTTTGTCGTAAATTCCTCTATCTCACCTTCATTTCTGTCAAGCACATATTTTAACTCGTCATAAAGCAGTTTTTTTTGCATCGCAGTGAGTTCCTTCCCCCCTTGGCTCAGAAAAACCACGAAATAGCGCAACTTCTGACCCTTTCCTCCCAATCCGGTCGAAATAAAAACCTGCTGTTCGTCGAGCAGGGAACTCTGCAACAACATCCTGCTCTCCTGAAGCGCCAGAACCGACCATTCCCGCATTCCCTCATCGGGATTCTTAAAATACTTCTCGATGGTCCTGAAAGATTCCACTTCAACCGAAGAAGCCAGTGCTACCAAGATTTTTCTTTTCAGTTCAGCTGGCTGAGACGGATCAAACAATAATTCCTTCTGTTCAATCATCAGACCGACATCTTTCCCTTTGCGGAATTTCCCGGCAAATTCAAAATACTCTATCTGGAGCTGAACATCGATCTGTTCCTCCAGAATGTTAAAATTCTCAGGTATATTTTCCAGCGCTTTCTGAATTCTTTTGTATAGGAACTCTTCGTCCATCCGATGCTTTTGAGTTGGAACACAAAAATAGCACCTTCCGTCAATTTACAATTAAAAAAAGCCTGTTATCTTTGATACACTTAACATCCGGGTTCTGCAGGTCGGAACCTTTCGTGGGCCCTGGCAGCGGTGACCCAACAATTCCTGAGACCTATGAAAAGAATCGTCCTCCTTCTTCTGGCGGCTCTTCTGGCAGCCTGCCAAACCCCAGACACGAAGATATCCTCTCCCGGAGGGGGGAAAGTCGTTGTTTACCAGGTTTTCACCCGCCTCTTCGGAAATACCCAAACCACCTACAAGCCGTGGGGCACCCCGGAGGAGAATGGCGTGGGCAAAATGAACGATTTTACCGACAAGGCCTTGCAGGAGATCAGGGCGTTAGGGGTGACCCATATCTGGTATACGGGAATACCACATCATGCCACGGTAACCGATTACTCCTCCTTTGGCATCACCCCCGACGATCCCGACGTGGTCAAGGGGCGTGCCGGCTCGCCCTATGCGGTAAAAGATTACTACAGTGTCGATCCCGACCTGGCGGTTGATCCGGCACGAAGGCTGGAGGAGTTCCGCAGCCTGGTGGAGAGGAGCCACCGTGCGGGGATGAAGGTGATCATCGACATAGTCCCCAACCATGTAGCGCGCCGCTATGAGAGCATCGCCAAACCCGCGGGAGTGGCCGGGTTCGGGGAAAACGACGACACCACGGTGGAATATGCCCGTGACAACGACTTTTACTATATTCCGGGGAAGCCTTTCGAGGTTCCGGAACCACAGAACGGATACCAACCCCTGGGAGGGGAAGCCCATCCGTTGGCCGACGGCTATTTTGGGGAAACCCCCGCCAAATGGACCGGCAACGGCTCCCGTGAACCCCAGCCTTCCCACTGGGACTGGTATGAAACGGTAAAAATCAACTTCGGGGTGCGCCCCGACGGGAGCAAGGATTTTGACCTTCTGCCCGAAGGGTACGACCAGAAGCCCGTGGAAGCCCATTTTGCCTACTGGCAGGACAAGGATGTGCCGGCATCATGGGTGAAATTCCGCGATATCGCCCTCTTCTGGCTCGACCAGGGGGTCGACGGCTTCCGCTTCGACATGGCCGAAATGGTGCCCGTGGAATTCTGGAGCTTCATGAACTCCTCCATCAAACATAAAAATCCGGAGGCCTTCCTGCTTGCCGAGGTCTACAATCCTACGCTTTACCGCGATTATATTCACAAAGGTAAGATGGACTATCTCTATGACAAAGTGGAGTTGTACGACACGCTGAAGCACATCATACAGGGGCATGGATCGACCGACCACCTGGCGGCTGTCCAGGCCGGACTGGCCGATATAGAACACCACATGCTGCACTTCCTGGAGAACCACGACGAGCAGCGCATCGCCAGTCCGGGATTTGCCGGCGATCCCCGCAAGGCCCTGCCGGCAATGGTCCTTTCGGCTACCATCAGCACCTCCCCTACGATGATCTATTTCGGCCAGGAGGTAGGAGAACCGGGGGCTGAGGAACCAGGGTTCGGAGATCCGTCGCGCACCTCCATCTTCGACTACATTGGGGTACCCCACCATCAGCGATGGATGAACGGCGGCGCATTCGACGGCGGGGCGCTTCTTCCTGAAGAGGCCGCCTTGCGTGAATATTATAAGAAACTGCTGAACTTCACCCTCGCCAGTCCTGCCCTTTTGGGCGAATACCGCGAAATACACACCTTTAACAGGGAGCGCACCCCCAGCTACGGAGATAAGCTCTTCAGCTTCGTCAGATGGGCAGAGGGAGAAAAACTGATCATCGTCTGCAGTTTCGACGCCACAGCCGGGCAGAGTGTAGAGCTGCAGCTTCCGCAGGAGATCACCAACGCCTGGGGAGTGAAAGAAGGAACCCTGACGATGAAAGATCAGTTGTCGGAAGAAACAGTGCCACTGAAAGTAACAGGGACGGGGGCCTCCTTGCAACTCACCCTTCAGCCCCTGCAATCCCTTATTCTCAGGATGGACGATAAGTAATGGAGGCAGTTCCACCCGATCGGCTGTTCTTACCCTCAGATCATATTGCCTCCGCTGTTGTCGATTATCCTGAAGACGGAAGGTAAATAAAAGGCTGAAAATCGCTTCGTCTCTCCTTACTTTTGGCAGAAAACTGTTTTTATTCATTTTATTATTCCGGTGAAAATGTAAGTTTGCAAGCCAATTTAAATTCTGCAAAGTGAATAAAATAGTATTAACCATTGCCGTGGCGGGGATATTGATCTCGTGCGGCAAAAAACAACCCGTAACCGAGGTGATGAACCCGTTTTTTGAAAAGTATGACACCCCCTATGAGGTGCCGCCATTCGACAAGATCCTGAATGCCCATTATCTTCCGGCCTTCACGGAAGGGATGACGCAGCACGCTGCGGAAATCGAGGCCATTGCCGGCAACGCCGAAGCGCCTACCTTTGCCAACACCATCAAAGCCCTCGACCGGAGCGGTGACCTGCTGAGCAGGGTTTCCATTGTTTTCTTCAACGTGAAGGAAGCCCACACCAACGATTCCCTCAATGCCATCGCCGAGGAAGTGGCTCCGAAGCTCTCGCAACACCATGATGCCATTCTCCTGAATGAAACTCTTTTTGCACGGGTAAAGGCCGTTTACGAGAACCGTGACAGCCTGACCCTCACTCCGGAACAGATGCGTCTGGTCACTGAGACCTACAAAGGTTTCGTCAGGGGGGGCGCCAACCTTCCAGCCGAAAAGAAGGAAGAACTGAAGAAGATCAACGAGCAGTTGGCGCTTCTTGACCTGAAATTTGACAAGAACCTGCTGGCTGAGACCAACGGCTTCAAGCTGGTTCTGGAAGATAAGGCCGATCTGGCCGGACTTCCGGAGAATGTAGTGGCAGGAGCTGCCGAGGAGGCCAAAGCCGCCGGCATGGAAGGCAAATGGGTCTTTACCCTGCAGAAGCCAAGCTGGATTCCCTTCCTCACCTATTCTGACAAAAGAGAACTCCGCGAGAAGCTCTACAAGGCGATGTACAACCGCGCCAACAACGACAACGAAAACGACAACAAGGAGGTGATTCGCCAGTACCTGAAGCTGAGGCTACAGAAGGCCAACCTGATGGGTTATCCCAACTGGGCATCCTTCGTGGTCGACGACAACATGGCCAAAACACCTGAAAATGTGTATAACCTGCTTACCCAGGTGTGGACCCCGGCCATCGCCCGTGCCAAAGAGGAAGCCGCCGACATCCAGGCGATGATCGACCGCGAAGGAGGCAACTTCAAACTGGAGAGTTGGGACTGGTGGTATTATGCCGAGAAGGTGCGGAAGGAGAAGTTCAACCTTGATGAAGAGCAACTGCGTCCCTATTTCGAGTTGAACAATGTCCGCGACGGGGTTTTTGGCGTGGCCAACAAGCTTTATGGACTCACCTTCACCAAAATGGAGAACATGCCCCTCTTCCACCCCGAATGCGAGGTGTATGAGGTGAAAGACGGCGACGGCTCCTTCATCGGGGTACTCTACATGGATTATTTTCCGCGGGCATCGAAGAAGGGAGGCGCCTGGATGACCAACTACCGCGAGCAGTACACCTCTCCCGACGGAGTCAACGTGCGGCCGGTGGTCTCCATCACCTGCAACTTCTCCAAGCCGGTAGGCGACAAGCCTTCCCTGCTAAGCTATGACGAGGTGGAAACCCTTTTCCATGAATTCGGGCACGGACTGCATGGACTGCTGTCGCAGTGCACCTACAAGAGCCTGGCAGGGACCAACGTTCCCCGCGATTTCGTGGAACTCCCCTCCCAGATCATGGAGCACTGGGTCGACCAGCCTGAAGTGCTGAAAATGTACGCCCGCCACTACCAGACCGGCGAGGTGATCCCACAGGAATTGATCGACAAGCTGGATAAGGCCGGCAAATTCAACCAGGGTTTCGCCACCTCGGAATTTATCGCCGCCGCCCTGTTGGACATGGATTACCATACGCTGACCAATGCCGACAACATCGATGTCAACGCCTTTGAACAGAAAGCCATGGAAAAAATAGGGCTGATCAGCCAGATCATCCCCCGCTACCGGTCGACCTATTTCGCCCATATCTTTTCATGGGGCTATTCGAGCGGTTACTATGCCTACACCTGGTCGGAAGTGCTCGACGCCGACGCCTTTGAAGCCTTCAAAGAGGCCGGCAATATCTTTGATCCTGCCGTAGCCAAAGCCTTCCGAAGCAACATTCTGGAAAAGGGCGGCACCGAAGATCCGATGAAACTCTACCTGCAGTTCCGCGGTAAGGAGCCCAACATCCAGCCTCTGCTGAAAAACCGGGGACTAAATTAAACATAACTTTTCCACGAAATACAAGTAAAACGTCCAAGTCGTTTTTTGCAGACTTATCTATTTATTATAACGTCAACCTTAATTGAGTTGTAAGAAATAGATTTTGTCTGTCGATAGGCGGTCGGTGTTGCAGTTTAACCTACTGCCAACGGTTATTTGTACTATTCAATTTATATTGCACCTCGTTTTTATTCTTTTATCACTTTTTGATTCAATTTCTGGTTATGGGTTTCAAGCTTTAATAAGTAAATCCCGTTTTTCAGTCCCGATAAATCAATATGGTTTTCCTTCACGTGATCCGTGCAAAAGAGTTGTTTGCCCTTTATATCGTACACTTCAACTTTGATGATGGGATCATTAACCTGCAGGTCAAACCATACCATCCCCTTTGTAGGGTTAGGATAAACAATGATATGGTCATTTTTAGTCAGATCGCCCACTGGTGTGAGGTCGGGCATCCACACGACAGCAAAGGCTTTGTAGGTTATCGTGTTATCGCCTACAGTGGCAGTTCCCGCATTGATGTAATAGGCCGGACTGTCGGCGGCAGTCGCCCACACAGTACCCACGCCGGCCATATTGCTTTTGGTCGTGGTATAGCCCGGCTTGTCGTGATAATTGCGTCCATAAATTGGTTGTACCCTCACAGTTCCGTCCACATTGATGCATACAGGATTGTTAACCCCGGCGAAACTGCTTAAAGCA
>DBPT01000026.1:290-60960 GCA_002304925.1 Prolixibacteraceae bacterium UBA1413 | reverse complement strand
GAAATGGGAACTGTCAGAAATGATGGTTCCCATTTGTGTTTTTATGAGCCCCAAAGCTCGGTATGCAAAATGTATGGTCCCCTGTTCCAGGCGATGAGCGCGTAATGCGGAATAGGTGCCCGGTCACCTGAGCAATTCCAGCCCTTCCAGCGCGGACTTGTCACCGGGAGAATAGAGCAAAACCTTGTTGAAGAGTACTTTGGCCTCCCGAGTTTTTCCCAGTTGCAGGTTGGTCCATGCCAGCATCAGCAATCCGTCATAATCAAAAGGATACAAATCGACTACTTTTTGAAAATGTCTGATGGCCTGCAACCACTCCTTCCGGTTGTAGTGCACCATCCCCAACCTGTACAGGGTCACCGTACTCCCGGGGTTGTTGACCAGGATCTGCTCGTAAACCTCAATTACCTCGCTCCACTTCCCCCGGGCGGACAGGGGCAAAATCAAACCGTGCCTGGCTTCCTCGGAATAGGGAAGTATTTCAAGCGCTTTGCGATAATATGTCTCAGAATCGTCGAACACTCCTGATTTATAGCTGAGCCATCCCAACCGGAGGTTGAATTCATAGGAATTCCCCTGGTAAACGTTCTTCAACAGGGAAGCCGCTTTTTTGTAATCGCCGTTCTTTTCGGCAGCATAACTGTTCTCAAAAGCCTTGAGGACAGGTTCGCCGTACTGGGCTTGCCCCAGGAGGGAGAATCCCAGGAAAACCGTAATCAAAAATGATTTTATAAATTCCATTTCAAACTGATTAAAACAGACTGATCGGTGAAATCATAATCTTTGGTATGGTATGTGACCGCATCGGTATACACAAAAGTTGTACCTGTTTTTTCATACAGGCGATAGGTGACCGCGACATTCACCTTATACCTGAACAGGGGAAACCATAACGTCGCACCGTACATGCCGGTGATGGTTTCCGGCATGTTGTAAATCACCAGTCCATCCCCGGAACTGAAATTGCTTACCCTTCCGAAGGTCCCTTCACTAATCAGCCACAAAGGACCGCCTTTTATTCCGGCCTTCTGGGTAAAGAGAGTTTTGGTATGGTCGCAGTTTTCATCGGAATGAACAATACCTTCGGAGAGCAGATAAAAATGAAGGTTCCCCAGCGGATATAAGATAATTTGTCCGTTGGCCTGGTATTGCCGGTAGCTGTTGATTTTCCCCGTCGTGAAGGAGATGCGGGGCCTCATAAAAGTCATTTCCCTGGCAATTCCGAGGGTTACCAGGTGGTCATTGATCCCCTGCGAAAGCCTGGGAAAAATGTACCCTGCATCACTTTGGTATTCGGGGTAGTTGTAATAACTCTTTCCCCACACTTTGCTGTAAGCCACGGTAGTATGCCATCCTTTCCAGAGCATCAGCCGCCCCTGGATGAAGTACTGGTACTGAGAGGTGTTGGTTCCTTTCTTCGCGTCCAACAGGTAGGCTGCTGATTTATACCGTTGGGTACGATCTATGGCAATATGGCTGAAACTGTGGTAAAGATTGAATTCTGGTGAAATATGATGGTCAAGTCCCAGGTCTTTAAACCACATGTGATTCAAAACACTCCGGTAATTGCTGTAGCTTCCCTCATTGTCTATCTCCTCCGCAATCAGTGCCCGGTGCATGCCGTTGAAAGAATGCAGGGTTTCAAGGGTGACGGAACTGACAAATTCTTTTCTTCTGATTTGATACCGGTCCAGCATCTCCACCGGGAGCCGGTCGGCCAGGGCGTTGGCTTCATCCTCCCTTCCTGCCAGGAGCAGTGCGGAATAGTAATAGGAATTGACAAATTCATCATCGGGGGAATTTTCCAGAGCTTTCTGAAGATGACGGATGGCCGGACGGTATTGTTTCATTTCAAAGGCGGCCACGCCTGCCCGCACCCGCAAGTAAAAAAAATCGATCTCCTGATTAAATGCCTTTTTCGCTTCTTCGTTCAACGATTCCCATTGTTTGCCGGCATAAAGCTGCCAGGTAACTGAGTCGACCGTTTCCCATCCGGATTGGGCCGAAAGTTTCAGGCTGAAAAGAAAAAGAAGGGGCAGGAAGCTCAGGATTCGGTGCATAGGGCTTTAAATTCAAGATTTTTCTGACGGAAGTGAAATTCACTGATGCATTGTCCGGAAAGTTGAATGTCGAATTCCAACCTCTCTTTTTTTGATTTGGAGATCGATGCTTTGACGCTGGCTTTGGCTTCATAGAAATCTTCGTCGAGGAGAAGATAGGAGAGTTTGTACGGGGCTTTCATGTAAATACAGAATGGGGCTGCAAAATCCTGCAGAAGAAGCCTGATACCGCCATAGACTTTGTCGGGAGGGAGATTGTCATCAATGGTCAGATCGTGATAGTAGCCGGTTAAAACCTTGTAAAATCCCAAATAGAAATAGTAAAGCAGTGATTTCCGGGTTCCTATGAAGTTGGTAAAATAGTGAATGTTTCCGTTGTTGTAAAAGTAAGCGACAGCGCCTGTCCTCAGACATTCGAAATAGCTGTTGTTGTATTCGTCGGTTTTGACTTCCCAGGTATGCGATCCCTTCAGCCATTTCAGGGGGTGATCCGAAATCTCATAGCGCAGCTTCCTTCCGGGGAGGAAGTGGAAGGCCTTTTCAAAGAGAGGGTGATTTTGTGTCGTTATGATTTTTTCATCTTTTTGGGGTACGGAGTGGGTTTTGAGGCTCATTTTCCCGTTTTTCTTCATCAGGTAATTGGAGAGGGGGTAATGAAGTGTTTTGCTTCCAATATGTGGGGTTTTCTGTAGTTGGAAATGGAGGTGAGGATAGGGTGAGCGTCCCGAATTTCCGCACAGTCCGATAATGTCCCCCTTTTTTACGGGATCCCCCTTTTTGACCTTAATAGAGCCGGGTTTGAGGTGACTTACCTGGGAGAAGAGGTGTTCACCGTGGCGGATGACGATGCTGTTTCCCCAGTTTTGCCTGATGTTGTTTTCCCCGATCAGGTTGTCGGGGATTCCGTCGGTGAGGTCGGCCACGGTGCCGTCGGCAGGTGCTGCGACCGGTTTTTCATAACAGTAATAATCGCGGGGGATGAAGCCTTCGCCGCGGAATTGTTCTCCCCCCGATCCTGTCATGATCAGGTCAATAGCATGGGCCCATTCCCCTTTGTGGGTATGTTCTCCGTGATAACCCTGGCTGATGGTCCATTCTCCCATGACGGGGAGCGAAACCGGGACCTCTTCCGCGGAAAAAAAGCGGTCGTTGGTGACCTGCTGGTAATACAGGTTTTTCTCCGGACTGAAGTGCTGGATTTTGGTCTCCACCAGTCTTTGTCCCGGTTTCCCCCTGATTTTCAATACATATAAAAAAGTGATCACCACAATATTAAAAGGGAGTGCATAAACCCCCAGCCTGAAAACGGCAAACAGTTGCTGAAGGCTGACCGTGACGACGATGACCAGGGGAAGCAGCCAGAGGAGCCACAGGTAGGACCACCGGGAAGGGATAATGAAAAATCCTCCGAGGGCGATGCTGGTCAGGATGTAATTGAAGCCGATGTAACTGTATCCCAGTACTGAAATATCGGCGCCGATGAATTCATAGAAGTACCAGGCCAGGGAGAATCCGAAGATGGAGAGGGTAAAGGCAATCCTGGAATAAATCAGCAGTCCGGCGGCAATCAGAATCCCTGCCAGGAGGTTGTACTGAAAAAATATGGCTCCCATGGAATAGAGGTAAGTCCGGATACACTGTGACCCGATCAGGGAATCGAACCATTCGACCCCGTCAATCAGCGATTTTCCCCCGATGGCGAATAATTCATTGAAGGTATAAACCCCCCTTTCGCTGAGTCCTAGGGCTGAGAATTCCCCCGAGGCCAGCAGGACGATCCATATTCCGAGCAGGAACGGTATGCTGAGATAAGGAAGACTGTATTTGAAGAGGAAACCCTGGATGGCAATGGTAAACAGGAGGGTTAGGAGGGCAGCCACAAAAATAAGCAGGAACCAGGCGGCTCCCAGATTGAATGTCAATCCGAATCCCAGTCCGACCAGCAGACTGTTGTATCCGTAATACCCTTTGCGGATGTAAAAAGAATGAAACCCCAGGCTTTGGGCGGCCAGGTTGCTGATGATGACTGAAAGGGCACCGCCCGTTCCGGCATAGGGATCGAGGAAGCTCACCAATAAAAGCAGGAAGGCCAGCCAACGGTTGTCGGAAAAGAAAATCTGGGAATAGCTGTTCAGAAAACCTTCCCCCTGGATATTGACAATATCTTTCAGATCTTCCTTCATCTATTTCAGCCGGGAAGGAACCCTTTCGTGAGTTTTAAAGGTATCGAGGTTTTCCTTTTCGCGGATGATATCCACCTCACCGTCGGGGCCTAGCAGAATGATCCGTGGGCGGTAGGTGATGAATTGCATCCATTGGGTCATGTTGTAGGCTCCGATTCTTTCGATGACAACGGGGTCACCCGGTTGCAGCAGGGGGAATCGCACTGCCTGGCGTATGACGTCGATGTTCATGCACAGGGGACCGCAGACCTGGGTGTCCTCGGAGTTGGAGGTGACAGGAATGCCGGGGAGGATGGTATGTTCGTACCAGAAAGATGTAAAAAGGTGGTTGATGCCGATGTCGATGATCATACCGCGGCGGCCGCTGGCCATTCTCTTGTTGGCAACTACCGTTCCCAACAAATATCCGGCATCGTCAATAAGCGCACGTCCGGTTTCCAGGATGAGCAACGGCAGGTCCTCGGGTCTGATTTCCGAACTGAGCAAAGCCCCGGTGATGGCTTCGGCATAGTCGTCAAAGGAAGGACAGGTATCGCTTCCCGGAAGGTAAGCCCCTTTCAGGGTATTGCTGGTGGCAAATCCGCCGCCCATATCGATATACTTGACCTTGTGGTCGTATTTCCTGTCGGTGCGCACAGCCAGGTCGGCAAGTTTGGCGGCAGCCACCGCATAGGCGGAAGTACTCATGATATAGGTTCCGATGTGGGTATGGATCCCTACAAATTCCATCTTTTCCGAGTTCATGATCCGGTTGATGGCATTCCACGCCTCGCCGTTCTCGTAATTGAAGCCGAACCGTTCCCAGTGCGGGTAAATGCCCGTATCCATATTGACCCGGATGGCTACCTTGGCTTTTATAGGTATTTGCTGCAATAATTCAAGGATCAGGTAAAGTTCATCAAAATGATCAATGTGGATCAGCGAACCGCCCAGAATCGATTGTCTCAACTCCTCCGCCGATTTATGGGGACCGTTGAAAATGATTTTCTTGGGATCCACACCATTGTTCAATGCTTTTTCATACTCAAACCAGGAGACCACCTCCGCCCAGGATCCTTCCCGGTGAAAAATGCGGCAAACCGCATCGAGGTAATTAGTTTTGTAGGACCAGGCCATCTGAACCTTCGGATAGCGTGATGAAAAAGCCTGGTAAAGATCACGGTAACTGTTCCTGATCGTATTCTCCGATATGACATAGAGGGGTGACCCGTAAGTGTCAAGCAATTCCTTCACGGAATGGCCTTCGATGTCGGTTCTGGGGTCAATCCTGAATTTCGCCCCGAACTTGTCGGGCAGCCCGGATAAAACTTTGTTGATGACCGGGCGCTCATATCTCAGTTTTTCCATGGTTCGCAATGCTTTTTTTAGGTATATGAAAATCTGTTCTGACGAATTGAGAAATAGTTCATTGGACAACAAAAAGTTTTGTTTCAGAGTATTCACCCTCTTTGAACAGCCGGTAGGAGTAAATCCCCGGCTTCCATCCCGAACTATTCAGTCTGTAAAAGGGGTCTCCCGTGATGGTTTTCTCAAGTAAGACCTGTCCGTTTATGGAAATTACCTGTAAAAGGGCATTCCCGGAGCCGGCTTCCAGGGGGAGGGTGATGCTCCCTGCCGTCGGATTTGGGTAAGGGTCGCCGAGTGCAGCCGTCACATGGGCCGCTGCCGTTGATGAACCCGGAAAGCTGAAGATATGGGTTTTTACAGTTCCCGGGGAAACGGTGTTGTCATAAGCATACACCGCCAGTTTGTATACATCTTCACCGGCTTGGTTGAGGTATGCGTAAAGCCCTCCGGGAATGGAGGCAAGAACCGTCCCGTTTTCGTTGATGATGCCCGAGGTATACCTACCGGTCTCCTGGGTGGTGTATTCATAGGCGGAATACCACAACTCTACGGAAGTGTCGGTATTGAAAAGATCCTGCGTGACAAATTTAATGTCAAACAGGTAATAGTTGCCGGGCAGGGTTATGTTGACGGTTTTCCAAAGGGTGTGGTCCAGGTTGTAAATCCTGCACTGCCTGAGTCCGACATCCATCAGGTAATATTTGTACTCCGTCTGGTTGATTTTTGTGACGGTCAGGGAATGGTCGTAGGTTTTTTCAAGGATGACCTGGGCAGTGACAATCATGCCCGGGAGATCCAGAAAAAACAATAAAAAAAAGAGGATGCGTTTTACAGGTGTCTTCATGGTTGTCAATGGTTAAAAGGTTGTCTGAGTTGTCATACTATTAAGGTTCTCTTTGCTGCCTGTTTCAAAGCTCTCCGTTCATTGTTATCTTTTCAAACTGACTGATATCTCCGAGCATATCCCAGGAATAGCGGATGAACATCTTTCCGGTCTGATACTTTTCCATGGAAGGGACATCTAGGCCCATGGCCAGTTTGACCATTGCTTCCGGAAGGTTTTGTCCCGCCCCTACTGCCAGGTAAACCCAGGCAGGGATCCGCGGATTGATTTCGATCAGGTAATATTCAGCTGAAGAGGTTCTGATCATTTCGAGTTCCATCCCTCCTCTCCATTTTGTTTTACCGATCAGGTCCCGGGTGATTTCCATCATCCGGGGGTCGTCAATGGTGATGCCTCCCCAGGCTTTTCCTTTGTCGGTGATGTATTGTTTCCGCATGGAGACTGCCCCCACGGTGCGGCCGGTACCGTCGCCCAATGCGACCACGTTGACTTCCGTCCCTTTGATATACTCCTGGACGATGACGGGAAGCCCCCATTTCGATGCTATTTTGTTGAAATGCGAGGTGACCTGTTCTTCGTTATAGGCAAAATAGGCATCGTAGAACTTGCCTTTCACCAAAACAGGATAATCAAAATCGTCCTCCAGGTTTGCGATATCTTGTTTATTGACGATTTCTCTGGAATCGGGGACCTTAAAGCCGTATTTCTTTCCGAAAGCCGGCAACAATGCCTTGCTGCGTTCCTCAAGCTGTTCCAGGGTGGGCAAAAAAGTGCGGACCCCCTGTTGGGCCAGCAACTTTTCCGATTTAATAAAAGTATACAGTTCCGCGTCAAAATTGGGGATGATCAGATCGATCCGCTCCTGTTCATGGATTTCCATTATCCTGTTCAGGAAGACTTTCGTTCCTGAAGAGGGGTAGGGGATCAGGTAACTCTTGTCGGTAATTTCCGGCATATAAATGCCGGGTTCCAGGTTCTCGTAAGCCAGACCGATGATTCTGACATTGAGGTCGGCTGATTCCCTGATTCCCCTGATGAGGGGAACCCCCGGACCTGGATTGTCTGTATTGTTCAGACCGGTGACAGCGATGTGGATGTTTTGCCGGCTCATGGGTTGCACGCTTCACAAAGGTTATAATGACGCAGCATGGCAAAGAAATCGATCAGATTTTTTTCCAGCGTGACTTCATCCACGTCATACTTTTCAACCAGCGTTTTTTTAATTTCTTCAACAGATAAATTCTGTTTCATCATAAAGATGATCTCTTTGGCCACGGCATTGGTGGTATAGGATTCACCGCTGCCGGGATCAAAGAGGAATCCGTTGTCACTGATGGCAATACTCGGCTTGATTTTCATTATTATCCTTATAAACAATTCACAAAACAGTTAAGTGGTAAAAAGGTTTGTGAAATAAAATTAAATAAATTTACCAACCCTCCGGGTTTTAATGTTGTAATTTTTTCCATTTACCGTATCTGACACCGCCGGGCAATATATCCTTCGTGAGTGCCCCATTTTTATATAAAAAATCTGCTGGTGCCTGGAGCAAAGGTTTTGAGACGGAGGCTTCTTTGATTGGTTTCAATTCCGGGTCAGTGCGCCCGTGGGAATTCAGGGAAAAATCAGTCTGCGGTATAATTCGTACATTTCATCCCTTTGCTGTTTACAAAGATGGCATTCACGTAATTATCGGAAAACGAATCGGATAATTCGGATGCTTCCGGGTTATCCTCCTGTCATTCTGAAAAAAGCAGGAGTGTGACAACTTCGTGAATACTGGTTTTGAACTTGTTCTTTATTTGATTTTTTGAATTTTCTTCGACTCGTAGAAACTTTGTGAACCTTGTTTGCCCGATAAGCGGAGGAAATAGGTTCCGGGCGGCAGATCACCAGAGGCGGATGACCAGTGAACCTGATGATTGCCGGCTTGCAGGAGTTCATTTTTCAGGGATTTGACCATTTTGCCTTCTATGTTGTAAACAGCCAGATTAATTTCTGCCGGCTTGTCAAGTTGGAAGGAAAGTGCCAGCATGTCGCGGAATGGATTCGGGTAGGCAGTGAAAGAGAGATCAGGTTTAAGGTGAATGACGGGCTCAGAAACCACCGTTCCTGGGATTTGTATCAATTCGATGCCTTTGTTCATGCCCAGGTTCCGGCTGTATTGCTTATTGACGGCATTGTTCCAATGCTCATGAACTCCCAGGCTTCCAAGGGGGGTGCCGTCATTTTCAGGGTCATAGGTTATCCCCACAGGCCAGTTGGCCGCGTCGGCCGCCTGGTGAAGGTAATCGTCCACTCCGTTCATCTGGGGATAGTCAAGCCCGGGATGGTTAGCCGCTGTATATTCTGTCCTCAGGAAATCAAAAGCTACAGATTCTATGGCAACAGGATCCTGCGATGCAAAAACAGAGGAGGTCCAGTCGGAATTAAACGGAGCGCTTTCCCATTTTGTGGGCGGATCGATGGCTTCTGATCCTGCCCAGAGCCCATCCAAAAGATACACTAACTCTTTACCGCAAAGCAGTTCATGTCCCATCAAATCGACCTGCACCCGGTATAACCCGTAATAGGAGCCGTTCAACGAGCGGATATTCCCTGACTCATTGGGATCCACCAGTCCGTTATGCAGATGAAAGGCATCATTCCGGCAATGAGATCCGAAATGATTCTTTGCAAAAAGTGTAATTCCTGCCCTTGCATGCCCTTTTAAAGCAGGCAGGTTGATAATATAACTGACATCCTCAAAAACCTTGTAGAGCTTATCTGACTGAACATTCATCACACTTCCCTTGTCAGAATAAAATATCAGGGGGTCACTGCTTTGGGCAGCCTGAACTCTTCCCAATCTGCGATAATCATCATGGTCCAGATAATTTACATCAGGGAATTCAGAATGCCAGATGTCATAACAATGCTTGTAGATATGCTTCATAGGATCGCCGACATAAATATCAGCCTGAGCCACACCGACAACATTTACCAGTTGTCGTAACACGGAAAGCACCATTTGAGGGGATGTTTCAGCCACAGCATAGTACTGGTTGTTTACTTTTGACAGATCGGTCGTTTTGAAATTTCCTCCCCATCCGCTGGTTGCATTGGTTTTAATCAGTATTTTTTCCCTTGCGGTATAGCCCAAAGAACCATATCCGTGATTTTCATTATAATACCGGAAAAGGGCATCCCATGACTTCCTGTCGGTGTTCTCTCCGGTAAGAAGTTGAATCGCCAATGAAACCATGCGATCAATGGTATCCTGGTTGTTGTTTTTGTTTAAAAACCAACCATCCCCGTATTTGTTTGTGCAGTTTTCATTGGTTGCATCCGGATTATGGATCCAAACCACCCGCCCCGGATATATCCCCTTTGCTGTACCCATGGGGGCATTCACAGGCTGTGAAAAAGCCAGATTATTTGCATAAGCCGGTTTATCAGCGGTCAGGGTGGTCACTATCCCGGCACAAATGGCTGCCAAAAGAAAAAGGGAGGCCATGAAATGCCTAGACTTCAAATAGTACTTTTTTGACATTTTAAAAAGTACAGTGGTTGAAAACAGCCCCATCAAATAAAGAACAAATCCTGATGCCAACGGGGCTGCAGCCCGCATGCACGGGTATCCCGCCCTTGAAGGCTTTGGAATCACCCTGACCAAAAACCAAAGGGTGGCAAGCAAACCTGCCAAAAAAAGAACCGGTTTTAAAGTTGACTTTTTAAGCAGCCAGTTTTGCGCTTTTTTTAAGCTGTCGGCCAAGGAAAAATGATGGAATTTCATGATTGTCTTTTTATCGTAGTACTTTCATCGGATTTCACCGGGATTTTTCAATTTTTTTCGTAAAAGTAATATTAATTCTCATGTGGTAAACCACGTTTTTTATGAGCATGTTTTGCGAAGGACTGTTGATTCGGAAAATATCAACAGGATTATCAGTTTTCAATCCATTGGCGGAGTTGATCAGCGCTGCCAGGAGATCCTGGCACTCTTCACATCGGCGGAATTGCTGCCCACCATAATGTCAAAATCGCCGGGTTCCCAATCATATTCAAGGTCGTAATTGTAAAATTTCAGATCTTCCGGGGTAATTTTGAAGGCGATAGTTTGGGTTTCCCCGGCTTTGAGGAATACTTTCCGGAATCCCTTCAGTTCTTTCACCGGACGGGTCACGCTGCCCACGAGGTCGCGGATATAAAGCTGGACCACTTCCGCACCGTCATACGGGCCTGCATTGGTAAGGTCGACTGAGGCAGTCAGGGTGTCTTCGCCACTGAGCTGTTCTTTACTGATTTTCAGATCGCCATAGGTAAAGGTAGTGTAACTAAGTCCGTAGCCGAAGGGGAAGAGGGGTTCATTGGGGATGTCGAGATAGTTGGATTGGAATTTCTGGAACCAGGTACCCGGGGCAAGGGGTCTTCCCGTATTTTTGTGGTTGTAAAAGAGCGGAATCTGTCCCACGTTCTGAGGCCAGGTAGCTGACAGTTTTCCGGAGGGGTTAACAGTCCCAAAGAGGACGTCGGCGATGGCATGACCCGCTTCGGTTCCGGGGTACCAAACAGTGAGAATGGCTGGCACGTGGGCAGCTTCCCAGGGGATGGTCAGGGGCCGGCCTGAGAAGAGCACCATGACCACTGGTTTCCCGGTGGCCAGAAGGGCCTTCAGCAGGTCACGCTGGCATTCGGGAAGCGAGATGTCAGACCTGCTCGACGCCTCCCCGCTCATCTCTGCCGATTCCCCTACGGCGGCCACCACCACGTCAGCTTTCAAGGCGGCAGCTACGGCTTCCCTGATCATCACTGCAGGATCCCTTGTGTCGTAATAGGTGGGTTTTCCGAAAATGCTGATCCGGGAATCGAAGAGGGTATCCTGTACCACATTGGAACCCCTGGCATAGAGAATTTTTACGTCGTTGCCCGCGGCTGCTTCCAGACCTTTGCGCACAGAGGTCGACTGGCTGAAATCGGCGGCAACACTCCAGGTGCCCGGCATGTTCTCGGTATTATCAGCCAAGGGGCCTACCAGGGCAATGGTGCCTCCCTTTTTCAGCGGAAGTACACTATCTTCGTTTTTCATCAGCACAAAGGAGGAGGCGGCGATTTCGCGGGCAAACTGCCGGTGGGCATCGGTGAAGATTTCGGTTTTGGAGCGCTCCTCGTCGCAATAACGGTAGGGGTCCTCAAAGAGGCCCAGGCGGTATTTGGCTTTCAGAATGCGCCGGCACGCCTGGTCGATCTGCGCCAAGGTCACCTTGCCTTCGTCGAGTGATTTCTGCAGGGTGGAGAGAAATCCTTCCCCGACCATGTCCATGTCCACATTCGCCTGCAGCGCTAGGGCCGACACCTGCTGCAGGTCGCCCATGCCGTGATTGATCATTTCGTTGATGGCGGTATAGTCGGTGACAACGAAGCCGTCGAATCCCCACTGGTCACGCAGCAGGTCGGTCATCAGCCATTTGTTGGCCGTAGCGGGGATGCCGTCGATTTCGTTAAAGGAGGTCATCACAGTGCCTACACCTGCATCGATGGCTGCCTGGTAAGGAGGCAGGTATTCGTTGTACATGCGGATACGGCTCATGTCAGTGGTGTTGTAATCACGGCCCGCCTCTGCAGCACCATACAGGGCGAAATGCTTCACACAGGCCAGCATGGTGTTGTTGGCCGAAAGATCGTCGCCCTGGTATCCTCGGACCATAGCTTCTGATATCCGGGATCCCAAATAGGGATCTTCGCCGTTCCCCTCTGAAACACGGCCCCAGCGAGGATCACGCGAAATGTCGACCATTGGCGAGAAAGTCCAGCAGATCCCCTCGGCAGTGGCTTCCTGTGCGGCAATGCGGGCGCTCTTTTCCACCAGTTCCAGGTCCCAGGTGGATGAAATCCCCAGGGGTATCGGAAAAACCGTCCGGTAGCCGTGGATCACATCCATGCCAATGATCAGCGGGATCTTCATCCGGCTCTCTTCCACGGCGATGCGCTGCACCTCCCTGATCTTTTCCAGGGAACTGATGTTAAATAGCCCGCCGACTTTCCCTTCCCGAATTTTTTGGGCGATGCCCCAACTCTGTGCCTGTCCGGTGGTAATGTCACCCGCGGCAGGAAGGTTCAACTGCCCAAGTTTCTCCTCCAGGGTCATTTCTTTCAGGAGCCTGTCAAGAAAACGCTCCATCTCCGCATTTTGCGGCGATTTGTTCCTGTCATGGCAGGAAACCAGCAAGGTGAGGGAGATCAGAATGATAATGAGTTTGCTCATGTCGTTTGTCGTATTTCGTGGTTGTTATTGCAGAGCAAATTTAACGTTATTGTTTAAACGACAAAATCCATCAGTGGTCAAATCAGAGGGACCGTGAAAAGGGACTCTCTTTTTGCTTAACGGAGCTTGACGTGCCTGATGGTGAAATTGTGATCCTCACCGGGGTGAGCGGCATCGATCCAGGGAGAGTATGTTTTTACGGAAAGAAGGTTATCCCGGGGGTCATAGGTGACTATTCTAAGGTAACCGTTTCCTTCGTTGACCGATCCCTTTACTCCCCCCTGGTAGTTGGCCAGGAATTGATAAACAGGAAATCCGTAATCGTTGATGCTGATCAGGGTGCCCACCCCGGAATTTAGCACATGGCCTGAAAAAACGAATCGGATGTTGGGATGCATTTTGACCAGTTTGGTCCAGGTCTGTTCCCCGTCGTTAACCCGGTCGTCCAAACTATCTTTTCCGATTCCATAGTCCTGCGGCCGCCAGGAGTCATTTACCCCTTGCCGCGTACTGTCGGAATACATATAACTGTGGGTATTCAGGATAACGGTTTTGTGGGGATTTTGGGCGACGATTTCATTGGCCCAGCGGAGGACTGACTCTCGGGGTCCGAATTCCAGGGTAAGGAGCAACCATTCCTGTTTTCCCTTCCGAAATTGGTACCAGGCATTTTCCATTTTTCCTTCTTCGAACAAACCCCCAAAGCCCGGCAACTGCGACATTGTTTCAGCGGGAAAGGTTTTGTTGAACATCTCCGTATTCCTGATGTCGGCGAATATTCCGGGCCGGCTTCCCATATCGTGGTTTCCTACAGCCAACAAATAGGGGACTTTGCCGTCGAGTTTGCTGAAGGCTGACCTGACTACCGCCCACTGTTCCTCGTTGTTGTCGTCGGTGAGGTCGCCCTGTTGCATCACGAAGTCGATCTCTGCAGCATGCTCAGCAATCCATTCGATCTGGCTGTGCAGGATCTCAGGGTGTTTCTCGGCATATCCCTGGGTATCGGGGAGCAGCACCCAGGTGACTGCACGGCGGTTAACACCGCAGGATGAGGCCATCAAGGCCAACAGTAAGAAAAAAACCAATGAGTTTCTTGCGTTCATATGATTCAATTAATTCATTTCACGTACTTTATTCGGCCATGACCCTGGGGATACGCTCTCCCGCGCCGTTCTCCTTGATCGCTTCAATCGAGAAGTAATAAGTTTTTCCCCCTTGCCAGTGCTGAATACCCGGAGTCCGCTGATGGCGATTTTTCCCGTGGGCATCTGCAGGTTGACAAGCCTGATGAAGCGGTTGTCGACTGGAATGGGTACAATCCTGCAGTAATTACTTGACCGCTGAGGGATCAAAGGTAAACCCCAGCATCTTAAGGCCCTTTCTGACATCCTCGTTTTTCATGAACAGCTCCCAAAAAATGCCTGTGCGGTAATTTTCGACCATGACGGGAATGGGACCCTGGTCGATGGCCAGGTAACGGGGAAGGACCCACTTGTGGGTGTGGCTGTAGGCATCGTAAGGCCCGTATTCTCCGATGAGGGTGTCGGCTTCCTCGTATAGGTAACGGAGGAATTTCATCGACTCTTTGGGGGTATAAGGGAAGGAGGAGAGGGCTGCCGTGGGAGAGATCACGCCCAGGTCTTCATCCCCGGGATGGTGGCCTACATAGCCCCCGACCGAATAACTCGAGGTTAATCCCCATTGTTTCTCGCCATACCCTTCGAATCCTTTGGGGTTGTCGAGGGCATAGCGGTAGTGGATCAGGGCGTGGTTCCTGTTAAGCTCCCAGTAGTCAGCATACCGGTCTTTCAGCCCTTTCGGACAGAGACCCAGGTACGAGTA
This sequence comes from Prolixibacteraceae bacterium UBA1413, assembly GCA_002304925.1. Taxonomy (GTDB): domain Bacteria; phylum Bacteroidota; class Bacteroidia; order Bacteroidales; family Prolixibacteraceae; genus UBA1413. The sequence continues at coordinate 46,440 of DBPT01000026.1, read as the reverse complement.
ATGGGCCCAGAAGAGAGGTCCGATGGGGTCATTGTTGTGTTCGTAAAAGTCAAGGACAGTAGGGAGGTCGTAATAGACTGTATCGTTGGTGATGGCGCCATCGCGGGCCCATCCCTTGTGGTAGACTTCGGGCCTGATGGGGTGGGTAGGGGAGGAAGCCGCCAGCACATACATGATGAGGCATTCGTTGTATCCTCCCACCGGGAAGTTCATTTCCCAGGCATAGTTAGGGGACCAGTGCCAGTAAAGGACATCCTTTCCCTGGGTGTACCAGTCCCATTCGACCTCGTGCCACAACCGTGTAATGTCGGTAACCAGCTGTTGTTCTGCTTCGTTGCCGTTGCGGAAATATTCGGCCACGGTGAGCAGTCCCTGGATCATGAATGCAGATTCCACGAGGTCTCCGCCGTCGTCTTTTTTGCTGAAGGGTGTCATTTTTCCCGTGGGGCCGTCAAGCCAGTGGGGCCATACGCCGTGGAACCGGTCGGCGCGTGCCAGGTACGTGACGATATGCTGCAAACGGGCAAATCCTTCCTCACGTGTGATAAAACCCCGTTCTATACCCACGAGAATGGCCATCACCCCAAAGCCGGAACCCCCCAGGGTGACCACTTCCTTGTCGTTTCCGGGATAGACACCATCGAGGTGGATACGTTCCCGCGCCATCCCTGAGATGGGCTCCGCCCCATCCCAGAAATATCTGAAAGTCTGGTACTGCAAAAGGGTCAGCAGGGAGTCGTCACTCAGGGCTGAAGTGACTCCCTCTTCCTTCTGGTGTGTGGAAGAGCGGGGGGTACAGGAACCCAGGATCATCCCTGCACCCAGGATTATCAGCAGCAAAAATTTTTTCGTTCTCATATATGAAATTATTGATTAATAGATAATAACTATTTTGTGACGACCAGGTTGCCGGTGTAAACCTCTTGGCTGCAAAAGGCTTTTACCAGGTAAATTCCCGGAGGCAAGGTCCCGCACTCCAGGATCGGGGCAATGCCAGTCTGTTTCACTTTCCGGTGAAGGAGCAATTCTCCCCTGGCACTGAAAACCTGCAGATCATCGATTTTTCCTCCCCGGGGAACAGCGATGGTTGTCAGCCCGTTGCAGGGATTGGGAAATATGCGGATATTTTCATGAACATCACGGATGACGGCTGAAGTGGGGGGATCGTATTGAAACCCCAGTTTTTCGAGTCCTGCTTTGACATCGGGATCTTTCATTACGAGATTCCAGAGAAGAGCGGACCGGTAGTTCTCGGTCATGACCATGATGGGGCCCTGGTCAATGCCCAGCCAGGCATTTCTGACCCATCCCAACTGGTCGTTGAAGGCATCCCGTGGACCGTAATACCCCCAGAGGTCATTTCCCCTTTCACGGTAGAAATATTTCAGGGTGGCCAGGGCTTCTGCATCGGCATAGGGCATACTTGCCAAAGCGGCGGTGGGGCTGATGGTTCCGTTGTCGTTTTCAACCGGCCGGTGGGCTGTGTAACCGTAGGGGTCATCGCTGGCGGTCAATCCCCAGCATTTATCACCATAGTTTTTCCACCCTTTGGGATTGGCGAGGGCATAGGCATGATGGATTTTTACGGTGTTGACATGTTCTTTCCAGTAATCGGCATACTGGTCTTTGAGTCCGCGGGGGTCAATTCCCAAGTGCGAATAGTGGACCCAGAAGAGGGGGCCGCCCCAGTCGGGCGACAGGCTGATCTCCTGGTTATAATAGATGCGTTTGTTTACCATGTTGCCATTGCGTGCCCATCCGTTTGTATAAACTTCCGCGGGAATGCCGTGTGTGGGGGAGGAAGCTGCCATGACATAGGTAACCAGACATTCATTCCATCCGGTGATTTTCATATTCATCCGGAATCCGTGATTGGGTGACCAGTGCCAGTAAAGCTGATTCTGGCCGCCCTGGCGGTACCAATCCCAGTTGATATCCCTGAAAAGAAGGGTGGCTTTGTCTCTGATTTGCACCGAGGGGAGATCTCCGGCGGTGAAGTAATTTCTCAGGGCGATCAAGGCCTGCGCCACAAAGGAAGTCTCCACCAGGTCGCCGCCATCGTCATAGGTCGAGAAGGGTTGTGTTTCCCGGGTGTCGCCGTTGTACCAGTGGGACCAGGCGCCATGATGGCGGTCGCAGCTCTCCAGGAAGGCCAGGATTTTGAGGATTCTGGCTTTGATTTCTTCGCGGGGCCGGAATCCCCGCTCATGGGCGCTGATTAAGGCCATCAGGCCCATGCCGGTAGCTCCTGAAGCAACGGTGGTGCCGTTGCCATTACTCCGTTCCAAAGCCATCCCTGACCCCTGGTGTGCTCCTTCCCAGAAATAGCGGAAGGTATACTCCTGGAGCATTTCCAGAAGCTCATCGTCGGAGAAATCCCGGACCGTGGTCATGGTTTCCGCGGGAAGGGACTCCCGCTCCTGGAAAAGGGTGACCACCCGGTAGTGAATATTTTTATTCTTTTCCGAGGAAGGGAGAAAGTCGAGGTAATGGTCGCCGGTGGTTTCTCCCCTGACAGCATAGTTGTTTCCTCCGTCAAAGGAGGCATAAATGCGGCAGGCGAGGTTTTCCCCCGTCGGAACCCAGCGGAGTTCCGCATGGCTGTCGTACCCTCTGGCGGTCAGTCCGGTCACAGGCGAAAGCTCCCCGATGCCTTTAAAGGCTTTGATCTCATCGATGTAGAGAAGCCGGGAAGAGTTGTTTTTCTCTGACTGGCTGATGATGATGCCCTTGACGGCTGCAATGTTCAGATGGATGTTCTCTCCGTCGCCGGTGATTCTGCCCAGGGGGAAGGTGATGCGGGTCCAGGTACCGGCAGGAATGGTTCCATTGTAATCGGAAAGGGGATAAAGCTTTGAATTGCTGTCACCTGATCCGGAAATTTGCACTGCCCTGATGCCGACCAGGGGCAACGCCACTTTCGGCACTTCAACGGATGAAAAGACAAACATGGAAAGGGAGTCCATGGATGAAAGGCTGACGGCTGCCCAGTCGTTCCGGTAAACGGTCGCCTTCCAATTTCCGTTTTCAGCCGATCTGTAGTTGAATTTCAGGGAAGTGGATCCTTTGTATGCCAATGTCGAGCAGGGTAATTTGTCCGCTGCCTGGGGATTGGCGGGGTGGTAAGTGCATTCAATATAACTTCCTCCCAGGTTTGCCACGTCGACAATGCCCTGGTCATAAAAGGTGTTGGTGGTTCCTTCTGAGAAGAAAACGGTTTCCTGGCCCCGGCCGGAGATGACCAACAGGGAAAAGAGCAGGGTTAAGAACTGACTGCGGTACATCATTTGCGATTGTCCGGTTTATAAGATATCGCTGGGTGACAATAATAAGGCTGCCCTGAATGCCGGGCAGCCTTATGATAAGTATCCCGGAGTTTACTGTCGGGTGACAGTTTCTCCTTATTATTTCTCGGCATTCATGATCTCCTTGACTTCGGCCTGGGTAAGGGCTTTGTTGAAGATGTGGAGTTCATCCATGAGACTCAGGTCGGAAAAGTGGTTCCATCCCGTGAAGCGGGGTGCTCCTGACATGATGGAGAGGATGTCGCAGCCTTCCCAGCTGATCCCGGTAATGGTACCTTGTTTGACCACCTCTCCGTTGATATAGACTACACACTCAGTGGGGCTGATGGTATAGGCGAAGTGGACCCAGGCTTCCGGGGTGGGATCAATGGTGGCAGCGGCACCTCCGTCGAACCAGCTGTCGGCTGTGCCGTTACCGGTATTGAGTTTGAAAATCTGGGCTTTGGCTGACCCTTCGCGGAAAAACCTGAACCCTGACTTCCGGTTGTTAGGGGCGGCAGGGGCAGCTTCATCGGGAGGACCCATCACCAGAATTCCGGCACGGTCGGGAGTGGCGTTGATCTTCATCCAGAAAGCGGCGCTGAGGCTGCTGGTTTTCGTGAGGCCAGCAGCCGGGAAGGTCAGGTAGGAGTCGGCGGCTCCTGCATAAGCCTTGCCAATCTTGCCGGCGGCAAATGCTGGTGAGCCCACTTTGGTGGCTTCCTTGTTGCCGATAAGGTCCTTGTAAGTTCCCTCAAAGGGCATGTAAAAGATCTCCCCGTTTTTGGGCACATAAGGCTTGTCATTTTGGATGATGGCCTGAACATCGGCATCGGTAAGTGCCCGGTTGAAGAGGCGCAGTTCATCGTACTGGCTGCGGTCGAAGTTGTGGTTCCAGTAAGTGAAGTTGGGGGCTCCGGAGGCGATGCCCAAAACGTCGACACCCGTCCAGTCAATAGCGCCCTTGTTGGGGACCTCCACGCCAAGTCCGTTGATATAGAGAACGCATTTGTCGGGGCTTACCGAGAGGGCGATGTGTACCCAGTTGGTTCCCGGGGCGGGAATCAGGGCTCCGTCGTTCCATGTTTCGCCGCCGCCCCAGCCCACGTTGGCCTTTATGCGTTGCGAGGTGGCGCCCCCCTCACGGAAGAGGCGGAAACCCTTGGTGCGGTCTTCGCCTGCCGGACTGGCATTGAGGATGCCCGAACGGTCGGGGGAGGGGTTGACTTTATACCAGAAAGAAGCACTGAACTCGCTGCTCTTCAGGCCGGTCATCGGGAAGGTCAGGTAAGAATCGGTAGCGCCGGCGTAAGCCTTAGTCCCCTTCAGACTGGCATCGGTAAAGCCGGGATTGCCCACTTTTGTAGCTTCCTTGAAGCTTATTTTCTCTGTGAAATCACCGTTGAAGGGCATGTAAAAAACTTCACCCGGATAAACGGGCACATAGGGGGGCTTTTTCTCGAAGGTGACAGATTTCTCAGAGGTTTTACCCCCCAGGTCGGTAGCTTTAACCGTAAGAATATGAACCCCCGTTCCCACGTTCTTGTGGTAGAATTCCATCAGGGCACGGCGGTAATCCTTAAAAGTGGTCATGCTGCCGATTTCAGTGTTATCGAGGAACACCAATATGGATTTCAGTTCGATATCGTCGGTAACTTCAAGCTGGACAAAGATCGAAACCACCAGAGAGTCTACTTCGATGGCCTGTCCCTGTGTGGGCGATTTAATGGTGATGACCGGGGCGTCCTTGTCGGGACCCGGGTCAAAGGGGGAAATGGGATCAATCCCTTCGTTACATCCTGCGGCCACGATAAGGGCTGCCGTGAAAGCCAGGAAATATTTTAATATTTTCATTTTTCAATGTTTTTATCAGTGATCAAACGGAATGATTATTTGTTAACAGCTTCCTTGAGAGCCGGGATCTGGTCAACCTGGTTCTGCGGGTACGGGAGGAAAATCTTGTCGGGGGTAAATGTTCTGCCGTCGTAACTCAGGGCGGCGTAGTTACCCAACCTGACCATGTCATAGAACCGGATGCCCCATTCCATAGCCAGTTCGGCGAATTTCTCATCCATTACCTGGGCGTTGGTAACCCCGTTGATGGGGGGCAGTCCGGCCCTGCTCCTGACCAGGTTCACGGCGGCATCGGCGGTCATCGCGCTGCTGTTGGCACCGTTGGTAAGTGCTTCGGCATGCATGAGAAGGATTTCGGCATAACGGATGCAGATGAAATTTTTGTTGCTGCCATAACCCGTCCTGCCAAGGATAAGCTGGTCGGAGGGCAGGTAATGCTTGCCGCTGGCGAAGAGGGCTCGCGCATAGTCGTTGATGCGATCACCTGAGCGGGTGGTGTTGCTGATCCATGCGGGAAGGGTTGCATATTTGGCGTCCTTTTTGATTTCGGCAATGCCCCTGTTGGTGAAAAGGACGCTGGTTTCAAGGCGGATGGTTTCGTTACGGTCGAGCATGAATTTGATATATTTCAGACTCGGTTCATAAAATCCCCATCCGCCGCCTGCTCCCGTTACCTTGGGGGTCCACCCCTGGGGACCGAAGAAGTCGTTGAGGTAGTTGATGGCGTCGCCCGATCCCTTTCCGAAGTCGGAATACTGAAGTTCCAGGAGGTTTTCCTTGTTCAGTTTTCCGGGGATTTTGAAGAGGTTGTAAAAGTCAGTGGCCAGGACGAATTTCCCGGAACTGATGATTTGTCCGGTGGCTTCGGCCACGGCGGCGTAATTTTTCAGGGTCAGGTTGGCGCGGGCTTTCATGGCCAGGGCGGTGAATTTGGTGATTCCCCCCCTGATGTCGGCACGTTCAGCAGGGTGGACCGCAGGGAGCAAGGGGATGGCTTCATCCATCTGGGCGGAGATATGTTTCATCACCTCCTCCTGGGTGCTCAGTTTTGCCACAAGCAACTGACTGGGGTCGGGACCGTTGGTGATAATGATATCGCCCCACGTCAGGGTCAGGTAATAGAGGTACCAGGCCCGCATCACCTTCACCTCGGCGATGTACTGGTCGGCCAGTCCCTTGTTAGCAGCAAACTCCTGGTATTTTGCAATCTGTTCCATCGCCGAATGGGCGTTGAATAGGTCGCCGTAGTAATTCTGCCAGACCGAGTTGGACATCCAGTAGTCCTTGTTGTAATTGTATTTGTCGGTTTCGGCGAAATCTTGCTGGTCGCCGAGGCCGCCGGCATTCACGTCGTCGCCCCTGACCGAGATCAGCGGGAACACCTCCCACTCGCTGTTGTAAAAGTCGGCATACATACCCAGAAGGGGAAGACCCATGTTGTCGGTAATGGTATAATCGGTCTCCCCGGTAAAGGTCCTGTTTTCCGCAGGTTCGTCAAGCAGGTCATGGCAGGCGGGAAACAAGAGGAGTGCCGCCATGAAGAGCGTCAGTTTTGTAATGGAAAAATATCTTTTCATGATCCTGTATTATTATGTTTAAAATTTGATACTCAGTCCGACGGTATAAACGGCGGGGATGGGATAAGTCTGCGTATCGATGCCGCTGGCGACTTCAGGATTAAATCCGTTGTAGGAGAAGAGGGTAAGCGGCCTGTCGGCGGTGAGGCTCACCCGGGCATCGGGCATGCCGGCGCCGAAGAGCTGCAAGCCTTTGATATTGTAAGCCAGTTGGACGTTCTGAAGACGGAAGAAGGCGCCGTCTTCGACGAAGTAGTCGCTCATTTTCTGGTTCCATCCTTTTCTGAGTCCGGCCGAAGAGGGATATTTGTTGCTGGTTCCCTCGCCGTGCCAGCGATTGACGGCCAGGTCGGCATCGAGGTTGCCGTCGGCGGTCCAGATGATTTCACCCCTCTTGCGGTTAAGGATTTTGTTACCCATTTGTCCCACCAGGCTGGCGGTGAGGTCGAAGTTTTTCCAGGAGAGGCCGAGGTTGCCGCCGTAAAGGAAGGAGGGGAAGTATGAACCCAGGATGACGCGGTCGTCATCATTGATAACGCCGTACCCCGGTTCACCCTCTTTCTGCTGGTCGCGGTATTTAAAGTCTCCGGGCACGGCGCTGGCAGGTGCCGACGGGTCGGCATTGATTTCAGCCTGGTTCTGGTAAACGCCCAACACTTCATAGCCGTAGAAGGCTAGCAGGGGATGTCCCACGTAGGTACGCTGGCGGAATTCCGCCGAACCTCCGTCAATATAAGGTTGCCCGTAGAGGTCGCGCACCTTGTTCTTCAGGAATGAGAAGTTGACCCCTGCATTAAAGCGCAGTCCGTTGGCGAATTCATCATCCCAGTTGAGAGCCATCTCAAACCCGCTGTTACGGATTACCCCCACATTTTTGAGGACGCTGCCGCCGATACCGGGAATTTTGACATAGATGGCTGCATTCTTGGTGTCGCGAATGAAAAAGTCGGCGTCAACCGACATGTGGTTATCGAAGAGGCGACCAGTCAGACCGGCATTGGTCTCTTCGGTGAGTTCCCACTTCAGGGAGGAAAAGGTATTGGTGGTCTGGGTTCCCGAGACCATGACATCATCGATGGCGACATTGACGGGCGTGGTGGTGATGGCACCATCGCTGGCCTGGATCTTGTCGTTCCCCAACTGACCCCAACTGGCCCTCAGCTTCAAAAAGTTGATGATTCGGTGCCCCTTCAGGAAAGATTCCTCGGAAATGACCCACCCGAGACCCACGGTGGGGAAATAACCCCATTTCTGCTGATACTTGGAACTGCCGTCAGCACGCATGGTGGCATAGAGCAGGTAACGGTCGTTATAATTATAGGAGAGCCTCCCGAAATAGGAAAGGCCGTATTGGCGGGAACCCCCGTCGCCTACCGAGCCTTCGGGTTTTTCCTGTGACTGGTCAATATACCAGGACTCCTCCCTCTGATAAGGGAAGTTGAGACCCCCGGCGCGAAGTCCGCTGTAAGCTTCGTCACGGAAGGAGGTACCGGCCATTGCCGTCACATTGTGCAAGTCGAAACGGTCGGTGTAGGTCAGAATATTGTCCCAGATCTGGTCGGAAAAGATCCCTGAACTTTTGTTGATAGAAGCATCGACCCTCTGGAAACTGTTGCCTATAAAGTAGGGCAGCCGTACATTCCTTTCGTCGAGGGAGGTGAATGCGTGGTTATAAGTAGTTTTGAAATCGAGTTTATCAGGGATCAACTGGAACTTGGCGTAAAAATTGGCCATAAGTTTGCGGATCTTAAGCCTGTTGTCGCTGTAGCGGAGGGTGGGGAAGGGGTTCTGGCCACTACGGTAGCCCAGGTCCTGGGCGTTGGCATAGTTGACGGGTTCTGCGATTCCTTCTAGCGCCGGATCATAAACTGGCAGGATGGGCACGGCAAAGTAAGCTTCGTTCCAGGCGCCGGCTTCCTCACCATATTTAATGGCGTTGCTCAGGATCATGTTACCGCCGATGGTGAACCATTCGGTGGCTTTAAAGTCCAGTTTTGTGCGCAGGTTGAATCGCTCATATTCGTTTTTCATGTCGAGGATTCCCTCCTGAGCAAAATAGTTGGTACCGATGGAATAGGAAGCGCTCTGGTTGCCGCCCTCCACGTTGATGCTGTGGTTCTGAATATCGGCGGGACGGAGGATCTCCTTATACCAGTCGGTATTGACGTCGGGGACGTTGGGGTTGACGCGGCTGCGGCCATAACGCTGCATGGCGTTGAGGATGAAGCTTGCGTCGGCGGCCGATCCCGATTCCATGGCCATGGTGGTGAACTGCTCGGCATTGGCCATTTTCAGCACATTCTGGGCCACTTGTAATCCATAGTATCCGTCATAGGAGATTTCGGTTTTCTTGTTGTAACCTCCCGATTTGGTTTCGATCAGCACAACTCCGTTGGCGGCCCGTACCCCGTAGATGGCAGCTGCTGAGGCATCCTTCAGGACGGAGATGGAGGCGATGTCGGCCGGGTTGAGGAAGTCGATGTTGCCAAAGAACATGCCGTCAACGACATAGAGGGGGGCTTCGTTGTTCTGCCCCGGATAGGAGCCAATACCGCGCACACGGATGGTGGGGCTGTTGCCGGGGGAGCCGGTGCTAACCACCTGGAGACCGGCCACCTTCCCCTGCAAGGCCTGCATGGCCTGCCCGGTTGGAGTCCTCGCCAGCTCTTCCGATTTTACCGTGGTGATCGAAGAGGTCAGGTCCTTGACTTTCTGGGTACCGTACCCTACAACTACCACCTCCTCCACGTCAAAGGCCTGCTCACGCAACCTAACATTGATAACGGCCTGGTTGGCAACGGGCATCTCTACCGTGCTGAATCCCACAAAACTGAATACCAGCGTACTCTGAGGTTCCGTTTCAATAGTATAATTCCCGTCAAGATCGGTGATGGTACCCACCAAGGTCCCCTTCACCAGGATACTTACACCGGGAATACCCTGCCCGTCAGATTCGGTGACCTTCCCGGTAACCGTAATCCGGGGCTGGGCTGACAACAGGGAAAACACTCCTGTTAGCATCAATAAAAAAAATAATCTCTTCATAGTCATCCGATTTAGATTTTGACCTGAAATTAGCACAATCTGACGAATGGATCATCGTGACAGAACTCACGATAATTTCTTTCGCTGATATTGAACTATCATGATACCTCATAATTATTACATCAATAAAAAATATGTTTTCATAAAATGTTTAAATATAATTATTTATAAATTTGCAATTAATAAAAAATCTCTATCTTTACTCTGTTATTCCGGGTGTATTGATGAGGTAAATGATATGAACATTTTGCCTACTTATTCGAGTATATAATACTTTTATTGGTAAAATCTCTTTTCTGCAAGTCATGAATCTTAAAGTGAACCCAAAACGTTGTTTGTTGCTTTTTGCCGGGATTGTTTCTGCATTTTATTCATTTTCAGGTGTTCTGGGGCCCTGGTTGCCGGAAGTCTGGAATTTTACCAAGGAGGTATACGGTGCTTCCAGCCAGAACTGGTCTGTAACGCAAGATACCTCAGGTACGATGTATTTTGGCAACAGTTCCGGTCTGCTGGAATATGATGGTTCGACGTGGATATTGCACCCGTCGCCGGGCGGTGGCATTATCAGGGCAGTGGCTGCTGACTCCTCGGGGGTTATTTACAGCAGCGGATACATGGATCTGGGATACTGGCTGCGTGATGATTTCGGAATGTTGCAGTACACTTCCCTAAAGGAGATGGCAAGGCCCTTTTTTATCCCGAATGTAGAGTACTGGAATATTTATCTTCTGGGCGGTAAAGTGATATTCCGGTCATTTACCCAGTTACTTGTGTATGAAAACGGGAAGATGTCTGCCATCAATTTTGACTTTTTCGTGAATTCTGCCGCCCTGATCAACGGAAAACTCTATATCAATGTCAGCAACCAGGGTATTTATGAAATGCGTGATTCCCTGCAGGTACCTCTTTTTACCGGCGATTTTTTTAACGGCAAGACGATGCGTTTTCTTTTACCCCATGGTGAGGACAAGTTTTTACTGGGAACGGATTCCCATGGGATTTTTTTGCTTTCTGAAGGGAAACAGGAGGCCTGGAATCCTTACATCAATGAATATTTCAGTAAGAACCAGATTAACAGGGGGTGTTTATTGTCTACGGGCGACGTGCTGATAGGGACCATCCTTGACGGCATCACATTGCTCGACAGCGGAGGTATACCCAAATGGCACCTGAATTCGGCAAACGGCATGCAGAACAATACGGTCCTCGGACTTTTCAGTGACAGGGAAGGAAACATCTGGTCAGCTCTGGATCATGGCATCGACTATGTGGCGGCAGACAGGGCGAAAGGGATTCATTTCTTTTCACCCGACGGTTTAGGGGCAGTTTATGATGCAGCATTTTTCGAAGGACGGCTGTACCTGGGCACCAACCAGGGGCTTTATGAAGGCAGGCTTGGTGATCTTTCCGGTCCTTTCACCTTTGTGCCGGGGACCCAGGGGCAGGTATGGGACCTGTCGGTCATCGGCAACCACCTGATAGTCGGTCACAATAACGGAACATTTTCCGTGTCCGGAGGGAAAAGTACTCTGATTTCCACTGTTTCAGGTGCTTTTTCCCTGCGTCCTGATCCGTCGGATTACGGAACCTATCTTCAGTGTTCCTATTCCAACCTCGTGAAGTACAGAATGGAGGGTGACAAACTTGTCAGGTCGGGGGTTATTTTTAATTTCAACGAACTGATACGTTTCATAGAATTTGACCACCTTGATAACATATGGGCGGGTCATATGTACCGGGGCATTTATCGTCTCCGGTTTAACAAAGCAAGAGATTCCGTTAACATCATGGGGTATTACGGCGAAAACTCGATATTTGGAAAAGATCACCACCTGGGTGTTTTTAAGGTCGGTAACAGGGTAGTTTTTACTACCAGGGAACGGCTTTACACCTTTGATGACATACATGACCGTATCATTCCCTATGATCTTCTGAATGAACAAATCGGCATTTATGCGGCCGCTGACAGGATTATTCCGGCAGGGGACCGGCATTACTGGTTTATTACTCCTGAGAAACTGGGAGTGTGGGAAATCTCCGGAACTCAACTCCGTCTGGTTAAGGAATTCCCTGCAGCCGTATTTGATGACAGGCTGATAAGGAATTATGAAAATGTTGTTCCTTTTTCAGGCCGGGAGGTGATTTGCTGTTTGGAAAACGGTTATGCCCTGCTGGATCTGCTTCCAGGTCCCCTTCCTGAATGGCCTGTCAGCAAATCCCCCGTAAAGAGGGCGGTCTGGCTGCAGTCCCAGGAAGGGAAAGCGGTTCCACTAACCCTGAAATCAGACGGATACCGGATTCCGTGGAAACAGAACAGTTTTCAAATACGTTATTCCTTTCCTTACTATGATACTGAAAAAATCAGTTACCAGTGGTTTCTTTCCGGCCTGTCCTCCGGATGGAATGACAACGGGCATAGCCCACTGCTCTCTTTTGAAAGGCTTCCGCCAGGGATGTACACCCTTTGGGTAAGGGTTGCTGACGAATGGGGCAACCAGAGCCTGAGCAATGAAACGACGTTAACTGTTTTGTTCCCCTGGTACTGGTCCCTTCCCGCTAGAATTATGTATTTGCTTTTTATGATAACCTCCCTGGTGGCGTTCCGTTCTCTGGTGATCCGGAGTACCAGAAAGAAAGAGATACGGAAGAGGGAAGAGAACGAACGGGAGCTCATTTCCTTGAAGAATGAAAAACTTCAGAATGAAATTTCCTTCAAGAGCAGGGAGTTGGCCAATTCAACCATGGCTATTATTAAGAAAAATGAATTTCTCCTCGATCTCAGGGAACTTGTCCTGCGCCAAAAAAACCAGCTGGGAGTTCGTTTTCCGGATAAGTATTCAAATGATCTGTTGCGGAAGATCGATTTTCACCTGTCAAGCAAAGACGAGTGGAAAGTCTTTGAAACAAATTTTGAGCAGGCCCATGAAGCTTTTATGAAAAACCTGAAAGAGGAGTATCCAGAACTGACGCCGGGAGACATGCGTTTGTGTGCTTTTCTGCGGATGAACCTCTCTTCAAAGGAAATTGCCCCCTTAATGGGAATTTCAGTACGTGGTGTGGAGAATCACCGGTACAGGTTACGGCAGAAAATGAAGCTTGACCACAATGAAAACCTGATAGAGACGATACTAAAAGTGTAATCCGGAGAAATTTTTCAGGAGATATGTTATAAAACAGTTGAAAAAGATTTCAAATTCAATTTTTTTTATTATTTTCGGCGATATATTCAAGTTGTTTATAGTCCCTTATACTTGAATGGCATTTTAAATCCCAACGAAAGGAGACAGAGGTCTCCTTTCTTTTTTTACATCCTGTCGGGCATTTCGATTCCCAACATTCCCATTCCGCTTCTCATGATTTTTACGACGCATTCCGAAAGGACGAGGCGGAAGTTTCTTTTCCGGGCATCGGGTTCGTTCAGGATGGAGTGATCGTGATAAAACTGGTTGAATTCGCGGGCTATTTCGTAGCAGTAGTTGGCCAGGAGGGCCGGGGAGTAACTGGCGGCTGCTTCTTCGACCACGGCGGGGTATTCCGATATGGTTTTGAGTATCTCTTTTTCTTTGGCTTCCAGGGGCATTGCCTGAGGGAAGGTTGGTGAGAAAGAAATTCCCGTTTCGCGGGCTTTACGGAGGACCGACATGATACGGGCGTGGGTGTACTGGATGAAAGGGCCGGTATTGCCGTTAAAGTCGATGGATTCTTCGGGGTTGAAGGTCATATTTTTTTTGGGATCTACTTTGAGGATAAAGTATTTAAGGGCACCCAAGGCGATCATTTTATAGGTTTTGTCGGCTTCTTCGGCCTCCATGTCCTCCATTTTTCCCAGCTCCTGTCCCATTTTTCTAGCGACATTTACCATATCGGCGATCAGGTCATCGGCATCGACCACGGTTCCTTCCCGTGATTTCATTTTTCCGGAGGGGAGTTCCACCATTCCGTAGGAGAAGTGGTAGAGTTCGCGGCCCCAGCGGTATCCCAGTTTGTCGAGGAGGAGGGATAGTACCTGGAAGTGGTAGTTTTGTTCATTGCCGACCACATAGATCATCTTTCCGATGGGGTAGTCGTCGAAGCGCATTTTGGCGGTTCCGATATCCTGGGTCATGTATACCGAGGTGCCGTCGCTGCGGAGGAGCACTTTGTGGTCGAGGCCTTCGGCGGTGAGGTCCGCCCATACTGATCCATCGTCGCGGCGGTAGAAAATTCCCTCCCTGAGACCGCGGAGCACCTCGTTACGCCCCATCAGGTAAGTTTCCGATTCGTAGTATATTTTGTCGAAGTCGACGCCCAGTTCGCGGTAGGTAGCGTCAAATCCACGGTATACCCATCCGTTCATCATTTTCCATAGGGCAACGGTCTCTTCGTCATGGGCTTCCCATTTTCGGAGGAGTTCACGGGCGGCCAGTAATGAAGGGGCCTGGTTTTCGGCTTCCTCTTGTGTCATTCCTCCTTCGACAAGGGCAGCTACCTCTTCTTTGTAATGCTTGTCGAACATCACATAAAAGTCGCCCACCAGGTGGTCTCCCTTGATACCTGTGTTATCGGGGGTTTCCCCGTTGCCCCATTGCTGCCAGGCCACCATTGACTTGCAGATGTGAATGCCCCTGTCGTTGACGATGTTGGTTTTGACGACTTTCCTGCCGTTGCCCTTCATGATTTCGGCCAGGGAGAATCCCAGCAGGTTGTTACGGATATGTCCCAAGTGAAGGGGCTTGTTGGTGTTGGGGGAGGAATATTCGATCATGACCACTTCGGCGTTGTCTTCCGTACTTTTCATGCCGTAATTTTCATCTTCAACGGCTTGCCGGAGAAGGTCGAGCCATATGCTGTCGTGCAGGGTGATATTCAGGAAACCATTGACGACGTTAAAGCCAGCCACTTCGGGGGCGTGGGCCCCGAGGTATGTGCCGAGTGCACTGGCCACTTCTGCCGGGCTTTTCCGGGCGGACTTTACCATGGGAAAGACCACCAGGGTCAGATCCCCTTCGAATTCCTTACGTGTCTGTTGCAACTGAAGCATCGCTTCCCCCGGGGTGAAGCCGAAGAGCTGTTCCACCCCTTCCTGCAGGGTTTTCTGCAGGAGTACATCAATATCCATTATGCCTTTTTTAGAGCTGCAAAGATAGTTATTTTGCCGCTAAACGATGATCTTCCCGTTGCTCTAGTCCCGGAAGAGCTGTTTTTTGTGGTGGCAGGAGAGGTTTCCCACATGGGCGGTCAAGGCTTCCCCGAAGGCGCTGTGACTGTCGCATCCCGGTTATTCTCACAAGGCGTGAATCACCAGTCCGGATCTTAGTTTGGGTTCGAACCAGGTAGTTTTTGGCGGCATGATATTTCCCGAATCGGCGATTCTGATGAGTTGTTCCATTGATACAGGGTATAGGGCGAAGGCCACGGTCATGCCGCCTGAGTCGACGCGTTTCCGGAGTTCCCCGAGACCGCGGATTCCTCCGATGAAGTCGATTTTCTGTGAAGTGCGCAGGTCTTTTATTCCCAGGATTGGGTCGAGGATCTGGCGGGAGAGGATCGTGACGTCGAGGATGCCGATGGGGTCGTTGTCGTCGTAGGTGCCTTCCAGGGCGGTGAGGCGGTACCAGCTTCCTTCGAGGTACATGCCGAATTCGTGGAGGCGGGAGGGACGCAATTCCTGGGTTCCTGTTTTTTCCACCCTGAATCCCTGCGACAGCCTTTCCAGGAATTCCCGGGAGGTGAGTCCGTTAAGGTCTTTGACCACTCTGTTGTAGTCCATGATGCGGAGCTGGTTGTCGGGGAAGTGCACCGCCATGAAGTAGTTGTACTCTTCCTTTCCGGTATGGCGGGGGTTCCGTGCCCTCTTTTCGGCACCGATGCGAGCGGCGGCCGCGGTTCGGTGATGCCCGTCGGCAACATAGGTGAAGGCTACCTTTTCTGAGAAGAGTTTCTCGAGACGGCGGTTATCCTCCCGGCTTAAGACAGGCCAGAAGTGGTGGCCGAAGCCATCTTCGGCGACGAAGTCATATTCGGCGGCCTGGCTGTTCACGATACCTTCCACAATGGAGTCAATTTCGGGGACTGCCTTATAGGAGAAAAAAACAGGCTCTATGTTGGCATTCAGGAAGCGGGTAAGGAGCATGCGGTCTTCCTCTTTGTCGGGGCGCGTGAGTTCATGTTTTTTGATGAATCCCTTTTCATAATCCTCACAGGCGGCACATCCCACGAGGCCGTATTGTGTACGCCCCTCCATGGTCTGGGCGTAAATGTAGAAGCGGGCTTCAGGGTCCTCACGGAGCCATCCCTTGATTTTAAAGGCCTCAAAATTCTCAACGGCCTTCTTGTAGACGGTGTCGGAGTGGACGTCGGTCCCCGGGGGACATTCGATTTCCGCCCGGGTAATGCGCAGCAGAGAGCGTTCCCTGCCATCGGCCATGCGGGCGGCCTCTTCACTGTTCATCACATCATAAGGAAGACAGGAGAGCTCTTCGACAATTGCTGCCGGCGGACGTATGCCGCGAAACGGTTTTACTGTAGCCATCGTTGTTTCAGATTTCAGATTTCGGACTTCGGACTTTGGATTGCAGGATCAATCAAGTTGCCAGACGCCTCATGCTGATCCTCTGATTTTTTTATCAGTTGACTTTGCAGGAGATATCGCCATGTTCAAGGAACGCCACGATCTGTTCGGCGGCGGCCTTTCCCGCGTTGCTGTTGGCTTCTTCGGTCTGGGCCCCCATTTTTTTCGGGGTGGAATAGAATCTTCCTTTAAATTTTTCGGCAAAGAGGGTTTTATGGGTGGGTTCCACGTCGGTGAGGTATTTTACGCCCGGTTTTTCTTCCATGATGCGCAGGAGGTCCTCCTCATTGATCACCTCTTTGCGTGCTGTATTGATGATCAGGGCGTTGTCGTTGAGTTCCTTGAGGATGGGATAGCTCACCGAGCCGATGTGTACCCCCTTAGCGGGCACATGGATGGAGACCACGTCACTTTTGCGGTATAGTTCCTCGAGGGAGTGGGTATTTTTCAGGCCGATGGCGGCGGCGGCTTCCTTGCTGTACCGGGTATACACGATCACTTTCATTCCCAGGGCGCGGGCGATGCGGAAGACATTGCGGGCCACATATCCGAAGCCGTGGAGTCCCAGGGTCTGTCCGCGCAGTTCTCTGCCTGATTTGCCCGAGAACATTTCCCGGAGGCCATAGATGGCCAGGCCGATGGCGAGTTCCGCCACCGCATTGGCATTCTGTCCCGGGGTGTTCATTACCACAACGCCCTTCTCCCTGGCGTAGTCGCAGTCCACATTGTCATAGCCGGCACCGGCCCTGACGATGATGCCCAGATGGTCCGCCGCATCCAGGACTTCCCGGTCCACCTTGTCACTGCGGATGATCATGGCATCGATTCCTTGCACTGCCGAAATCAGTTCGCTCTTGTTTGTATAATTTTCAAGGGTAAATACCTTGTAACCCGCCTTGGTAAGTATTTTGTGAATCTTTTCGGATGCCGCGGGTGCAAACGGCTTTTCCGTTGCAATCAATATGTTTTTCATACGTTTAATGGTTAAAAAAGCAAAAGGCCATGACGGCAGTATTCATCCTGATGGGTGAACAAACGGTCATGGCCTTTTATCTAGTTTTGTTTTTCGAACTCCCTCATTGCATCGATAAGAGCCTGTACACTTTCCACTGGCAGGGCGTTGTACAGGGAAGCGCGGAAACCTCCTACTGAACGGTGTCCTCCCAGTCCGATCAATCCACGCGATTTGGCAAATTCCAGGAAGGGTTTTTCCAATTCAGCAAAATCGGGACTCATGACGAAATTGACATTCATCCGGGAGCGGTCCTGATGGTCGGGTACTGTTGCTACAAACATCCTGTTCCGTTCGATTTCCGAATAGAGCATTTCGGCTTTTGATTTGTTGATTTTTTCAATCGCCGTGATTCCTCCCAATTCTTTAAGCCAGAGGAGTGTCTGCAGGCATCCGAACACTGGGAGTGTTGCCGGCGTGTTGAACATTGAGCCATTGTCGATGTGGGTCCTGTAGTCGAGCATGGTCGGCAAGGGTCGGGTCACCTTGCCCAGTGCATCATTTTTTACGATGACAACGGTTGCCCCTGAAGGCCCTAGGTTTTTCTGAGCCCCCGCATAAATCAGGTTGTATTTCGATACATCCACGGGCCGGCTGAGAATGTCGGATGACATGTCACAAACCAAGGGGACAGTGACATCGGGATCTTTGAGAATTTCGGTTCCGTAAATTGTATTGTTCGATGTATAATGGAAAAAGTCCACGTCATGGGGAACCACAAAGCCTTTGGGAATGTAGTTGAAGTTTTGATCCTTCGAGGAAGCCACTTCAATAACGGGTCCGACGAAGTTCTTGGCTTCTTTGATGGCTTTGGAAGCCCAGGCGCCGGTATTCAGGTAGGCGGCTTTTGTCTCCAGCAGGTTCATGGGCGCCATGAGGAATTGAAGACTGGCTCCTCCCTGAAGGAAAAGAACCGTGTAGCCATCGGGAACTTCCAATAATTCTTTGATAAGCTGCCGCGCTTGTTCCATGACGGCAATAAACTCCTTGCTGCGGTGTGATACCTCCATAACCGATAATCCGGTGCCGGCAAAATCCAGGATGGCTTCAGCCGCCTTTTGCTTGGTGAATTCCGGCAGGATGGAAGGGCCTGCATAAAAATTGTGTTTTTTCATCGTTTCAGATATTAGTTTAATAATGGGTTTAATAGTTCTTTTGGCAACGGTTGTTATTAAAAAATTGCCGGCAGCTCTGCCTGCCGTTGCATCCGGCGTTTAAATAAACGGCAGTTTCACAATGTCAGCGGCTATTTTTTTGTCCCTGATTCCGACATAGATCCGGGTGCCGAAGGCGGCGTATTCCTTGGCGACATAGCCCAATCCGATGCCCTGGTTAAGAACCGGGGACATGGTTCCGGAGGTGACGCTGCCAATCCGGGCTCCTTCCGCATTGTACAGGTGGTAATCATGCCTGGGAATACCTCTTTCCGCCATGACAAATCCTCTCAGCCTGCGGGTGACGCCCTCTTTCTGTTGCATGGCAAGAAATTCACGGTCGATGAATTTCCGATCATCAGTAATTTTGGTTATCCATCCCAGTCCGGCTTCAAGCGGGGAAGTGGTATCGTCAATGTCGTTGCCATAAAGACAGAAACCCATTTCCAGCCTGAGGGTATCCCTTGCCCCGAGTCCGATGGGTTTGATCCCGAATTCGGTTCCGGCTTCAAAAACCGCTTTCCACATGGTTTCAGCGGCATCGTTGTGAAAATAGAGTTCAAAACCGCCGGCCCCCGTGTACCCGGTGGCGGAAATTATGACATCCTTTACCCCTGCCATGCTGCCGGTGGTGAAGGTATAGTATTTCAGCCCAGAGAGGTTCACGGAAGTCAGTTTCTGCAAGGTCTCCTTTGCCTTGGGCCCCTGCACCGCCAACTGGCTGATCCTGTCCGATGCATTCTCAAGTTCAGCCCCCATGTCATTCTGGCTCTTCAGCCAGTTCCAGTCTTTTTCAATATTGGAGGCATTGACCACCAGCATGTATTTCTCAGGAGAATAGCAATAGGCCAGGTAGTCATCCAAAATCCCCCCCTTCCCATTGGGAAAACAGGAGTACTGTGCCTGACCGGGGACCAGCAGTGCAGGATCGTTCGTGCCGACTTTTTTGAGCAGTGCCAGGGCTTGCGGACCTTTTACCCATATCTCGCCCATGTGTGATACATCAAAAACACCAACAGCGTTGCGGACTGTCATGTGTTCATCCCTGATGCCACTGAATTCAATGGGCATTTCAAATCCCGCAAATTGGACCATTTTCCCTCCTGCAGCTTTGTGAAGAGCATTAAAAGCAGTTTTTTTTATCATCTCATTCATAGTTATAAGTTTTGTTTTGCCCAGGAATCCTTCCCGTGAAATTCCCGAAAACAACTCCTGTTTCTTGACTCCATCAGTTTTACTTTTCTCGAATAGCAAAGGTATTATTTTTATCAGACGGAATATTGAATAAAGTGATGTTATTGGATTTGAAAGCCCTAAAGCAACTGGCAAGGGAAGACAGAAAACCCCTGACTGATGTGGCTGAGACATTTATCCGGGAAGTGAAGCTTTTTGTAAAACATCAAAGGGCATATGTTATGCCAGTATTAATTTCTGAAAATCAGTTCATTGTCTTTCACATCCACCCAAACGGGTTTGTCCTGGTCCAGATTTCCGGAAAGGATTTTCCGTGACAATTCATTCAGAACATATTTTTGCAGGACTCTTTTCACAGGCCGGGCTCCGAATTGGGGGTCGTAACCAATGTTGGCAAGCCATTCGACAGCTTCTTCGGTAATTAGGATGCTGAAATTCTGCCGAGTGACCCGTTTCGTGATCATGGAAAACTGCAGCCTCACGATCTCTTTGATGTCAGCCCTGCTCAACGGCGCAAAGATGATGATATCGTCGATGCGGTTCAGGAATTCAGGCCTGATGGTCCGTTTCAGGAGTTCCATGAGTTCTTCGCGGGTTTCTTCGATGATTTCTGCCATATTGCCGGCTGTTATCCGGGAGAGGTTTTCCTGGATAAGATGGGAACCCAGGTTAGAGGTCATAATGATAATCGTATTCTTGAAGTTCACCATCCTGCCTTTGTTGTCGGTAAGGCGGCCGTCGTCGAGAACCTGCAGGAGCACGTTGAACACATCGGGATGCGCTTTTTCGATTTCGTCAAAAAGCACCACTGAATAGGGTTTGTGCCGTACCGCTTCGGTGAGCTGGCCTCCTTCGTCATAGCCCACGTATCCTGGAGGACTTCCGATGAGCCTGGTCACCGAGAATTTCTCCTGGTATTCCGACATGTCAATGCGGGTGATACTGTTTTCATTGTCGAAAAGGTATTCTGCCAATGCTTTGGCCAGTTCTGTTTTTCCCACACCTGTAGATCCCAGGAAGATAAAAGAGCCGATCGGCCGTTTTTCATCCTGGAGTCCGGCCCGGCTTCTTCTGACGGCATCGGAGACCGCGGCAATGGCTTCGTGCTGTCCGACCACCCGCTTATGGAGTTCGTCTTCCATGTGAAGCAGTTTTTCCCTTTCGCTCTGCATCATCCGCGATACCGGAATACCGGTCCAACGAGATACCACCCCCGCAATATCTTCAGCATCAACTTCTTCCTTTATGAAAGCGCCATCTTTGTGCGTTTTTCGGAGTTCTTCTTTCAGCCGCACTATTTCAGCTTCTTTTTCCCTGATCCTGCCATACCGCAATTCCGCCACCCTGCCGTAATCGCCTTGTCTTTCAGCCTCGTCGGCTTCGAAGCGGATTGCTTCAATTTCCGATTTCTGTTTCTGGATGGCATCAAGCAGGTTCTTCTCCGATTGCCAGCGTGCCCGGTATATTGATTGTTCCTCTTTCAGATTGGAGATCTCTTCGCTCAGGAGATCCAGTTTCTTTTGGTCATTCTCACGTTTGATAGCTTCCCGTTCAATTTCCAGTTGTTTGATCCTGCGCTCGGTCTCATCGAGTTCTTCAGGCACCGAGTCCATTTCAAGGCGTAGTTTTGCCGCCGCCTCGTCCATCAGATCGATGGCCTTGTCGGGCAGAAACCGGTCGGAAATGTATCGCTGGGACAATTCCACCGAAGCAATGATGGCCTCATCCCTGATTCGGACCTTATGATGGTTTTCGTACCGCTCCTTCAATCCCCTGAGGATGGAGATGGCATCAAGGGTGTCGGGTTCATCGACGTGCACCACCTGGAAGCGGCGTTCCAGGGCTTTGTCTTTTTCGAAATATTTCTGATATTCAGAGAGGGTGGTTGCGCCGATAGCCCTCAGTTCGCCACGGGCAAGGGCCGGTTTCAGAATGTTGGCGGCATCCATGGCACCTTCACTTTTTCCGGCTCCCACCAGGGTATGGATTTCGTCGATGAAGAGAATCACCACTTCATTCGATTTCACCACTTCATTAATTACCGCTTTCAGTCTTTCCTCAAATTCCCCTTTGTATTTTGCCCCGGCGATCAGGGCTCCCATGTCGAGGGAGAAAACCTGCTTCGATTTGAGGTTTTCGGGTACATCACCCCGGACGATCCTGTGCGCCAGCCCTTCGGCAATGGCTGTCTTCCCCGTTCCCGGTTCTCCGATGAGGATGGGATTGTTCTTGGTGCGGCGCGACAGGATTTGCAAAATCCGCCTGATCTCATCATCCCTTCCGATGACGGGATCGAGTTTTCCCGACCTTGCCCGTTCATTCAGATTGATGGCAAACCGGTTCAGGGAGTCAAAGCGATCTTCGGCCGTCTGGGAATCCACTTTTGATCCTTTGCGCAATCCGGCAATTGCTTTTTGTAAATCTTCCTTGCCTGCTCCGCTGTCTTTCAGCATCCGGGCTACATCATCCCCGGCATCCAGCAGGGCCAACAGAATATGTTCAACAGAAACAAACTGATCCCCCATCTCCTGTGCCAGCGCCAACGCCTTCTGGAAGGTCCTGGCAGACGCGTTGGAAAGATATTGCTCGCCCCCGGTAACCCTGGGATAGGTTTCAATAATCCTATCCAGTGCCTGTACCAGGGTGGATGTATTTACTCCGGTCTTTTTAAGAAGGTAGTGGACTACATTCTCGGCTTCTGCAAACAACCCTTTCAGAATGTGACCTGTTTCGACTGCCTGCTGGTGGTTCCCCTGCGCCACCTGGAAAGCATGCTGCAATGCTTCTTGCGATTTTATAGTTAAATTGTCAAGATTCATAATTTTAAAATTGAGTGATCCTCCTGGTAACATCAAAAATGGAACCACTCCTGAAATGCCGACAATTTGTCATAATTCGCTGGGAATGAATGCAATTTTTGCAGGTTTATGGAGGTGGTGATTCGGGAATCAGTCAGGTAACATGAAGAGGGCGGCCACCCAGTGGTTTTTCTCCCTGTAGTTTGTTAGTTTCAGTCCGAAGTGATTTGCTTCTCGTTCAACGGAGGGCAGGTCATCCAGGAAAAAGCCGCTGGTGATGAGAATTCCTCCCGGCAGGAGTGCGGCAACATAATGGTACAAATCATTCAGTATCACATTTTTCTGGATGTTTGCCATAATCAGTTGGTATTTTTCTTCCCCAATCCTGGAAGCATCTCCCAGGAGGGGTTTGACCTGCGGGGTTTTGTTCAGGAGGATATTTTCGGTGGTCGCATCAATAGACCAGGGGTCAATGTCGATGGCCGTCACTTCCCGGGCACCGAGTTTGGCTGCCAGGATGGCCAGTATACCGGTGCCGCACCCCACGTCGAGCACTCTCAAGGAATGCTCGGGGAGATCGAGCATGGTTTCCATCATCAGGAGGGTGGTCTCATGATTCCCGGTGCCGAAAGCCATCCTGGGTTCAATTACGATTTCAATGGGGCAGGCAGGTACGTCGGTATGGAAAGGGGCGCGTACCACCACCCGGTCCCAGATCAACAAAGGCCGGAAATAGTTTTTTTCCCACACTTCATTCCAGTTTTGAGGGGGAATGGTCTCCTTATGGAACTGGATGTCGAACTGGTCAGCAGATCGTTCGCTAAGCCGTTGCAGGCAGCTGTCATCAAATTTATTTTCGGGGATATAGGCTTCAAATCCGTTTTCGGTTTCCACGAACGTGTCAAATCCCTCTCCGGCCAGTTGGCCGGTTAGCAGATCGGCAAACCATGACTCAAAAGGTCGGAGGGAGATTGTGATTTTCAGGGTGTTGACCATGAAGGGGAATTACCCTTTGAAGCCGTTGACAATTCCCAGGAAATCGGCAGGGTCGAGGGAAGCGCCCCCAATCAGCCCGCCGTCAACGTCGGGATTGGCAAAGAGTTCTTTGGCATTCGACGATTTACAGCTTCCGCCGTAGAGGATGGAAATCTCGTCTGCCACCTTTCTACCATATTTGTCAGCAATGGCGCCCCGGATAAAGGAGTGCATTTCCTGGGCCTGGGCCGCCGATGCTGTTTTTCCGGTGCCGATGGCCCAGATGGGTTCGTAGGCGATCACCAGTTTCCGGAAGTCAGCTTCGGGCAACAGGAAGATCGTCTCGTCGAGTTGTTTTTTTACGAATTCGTTCTGGCTTCCTGCTTCCCGTAAGGGCAGCGGCTCCCCGCAACAATAGACAGGGGTAAGGCCCTGGGCAAATGCCTGGGCCAGTTTTTTGTTCAGCGTGGCGCTGGTTTCACCGTAGTATTCGCGCCGCTCCGAATGCCCGAGGATTACATATTCCGCTCCGGCCGACTTCACCATTTCCGCCGAAACTTCACCGGTAAAGGCCCCTTTGGGTTCTGCCGCGCAATTCTGTGCGCCTGTTCTGACCCGCGAACCAGTGACCTCGGCCGCCACACTGGTGAGGTGTACAAAGGGAGGACATACTACGACCTCCACTTCCGGGTCACCTGACGCATTCACCGCAGCAACCACCGCCTTTGCCAACTCCACGCCCGCCGGAACAGTGGTGTTGCATTTCCAGTTTCCTGCAACGATTTTTTTTCTCATGTTTTAAACTTTTAGAAATTTATGATTCATTTTATTCCGGGAATTTTTTCCTGAACTCTTGGGGTGTGGGAATGTCATTGTTGTGGTATTTGGCTACAATGGTGCCCTGTTTAAGGACCATCAGCCCGGGATTGGACCGGATGATGGTTTTCAACTCGATCTCATCAGCATGGAAAAACTCATAGGGAGCGCCGGTTTCGACAGCAAATTCATCGCATTTTTCAAAAAGCGTGGAGGTAAGGCAAATAAACGGGTACTGGTTTTCCATGGCCCAGGAGGAGAGCGTGTTGATCTGTTCCTGGTTTTTTCGTGATGATTTGTCAAGGTCGTAGGCGACCAGGATAAAAACGTAATTCTCTTCGTAGAGGAAGAAATCATAGACATTGTCCCCTTCCCTCGATTCAATGGTAAACCCGTGAATGGGGGGGGTGTATCCCTTTTTGACCAATACGGGTTCGTCCATGCTGTGGAATGTCCAGTTCAGGGTATCCTGCCAGGGATAGTTTTCATCGGTGAATTTCTTGACCTCCCCTGTTTTCAGGTTTTTGTAGTAGAACGTGTTTTCATAGACATCCCGCGGAGCATCGGCAGGGATGGTCATGGCCTCGGCGATGTTTACCCCGGTATGGTAAGGCCTGAAGTCGAAAAGGGGCTCGTGCCGTACCGACCAGATTACGGCAGCCACGTAAAGGACGAGGGTGACTGCACCCAGGATATTTCCCGATTTGCGACCCAGGAAACAATAGATCTTTTTCCTGTTGATAAAAACGAATATTGCCAGCAGGATGAGGACGATATTCTTATAGAAGGTAGCCCAGTTGGACAGGACGATGGCATCGCCGAAGCATCCGCAGTCGGTGACCGGATTTTTCAGGGCGATCCACAGGGTGAGAGGGGTGAAGAAGGCCATGAAGAGCAGGGCTCCCCAACTGGCCAGCCTGGGCAGGATGGCGAAAAGAAGGCCTACCCCTATGATAAATTCGGCAAAGGCCAGCAAAATCCCCAGGGGAAAGGCTGTCGGACTCAGCCAGTCCAGACCCATGGCATTGAAATAATCGATGAATTTATAAGCCGATCCCCAGGGATCGATTCCTTTTACAAATCCTGAGAAGATAAAGGTAATTCCCAGTACGATCCGGGAAATGTGAAGTAATACTTTCATGGTTTATATGATTCCGGTTAAATTTTAATCAGGGCAAAGACGGCATAATTGACCATGTCATAGTAATTGGCGTCTATTCCTTCCGACATGATGGTCTCTCCCTGGTTATCCTCAATTTGTTTCGTCCTTCTGATCTTCATCAGGATCAGGTCGGTATAACTGCTGATACGCATTTCCCTCCAGGCTTCGTCATAGTCATGGTTTTTGGCGGTCATCAGGGTGCGCGCGTTTTCGAAATATTGGTTATAGAGTTCTATGGCTTTGGCGGGGTTCATTTCTTCCTCCGAAGGTCCGAGGTTGAGCTGGATAATTCCCATGAGGGCGTAATTAATGATCCCAATGAACTCACTGCGGATATCATCTTCTACTTTCTGAACCTTTTTTTCTTCAATGGACCTGATGCGCCTGGCTTTGATATAGATCTGGTCGGTGATGGAAACAGGACGCAGGATTCTCCAGGCGGTTCCGTAATCCTTCATTTTTTTCAGGAACACCTCTCTGCATACGTCCATAATCCCGCCATATTGTTCAAAAGTCTTTTCCATTCCCGGGTTTTCAATCAGGGCATAAAAATAGGAAAAAATGAGTAATTTAAAGGTTTTGTTATACATTTGCATTAGTTATTGTGTTACTTTAAATCCACGGATTTATGCTGATAACCCAGTCTGCCGGACGATTTCTCAAACGGAAAAGGAGCATCAACGTCGGGGGAGACCTTCTGGATTTCACCGAACCCTGCATCATGGGAGTGATTAATGTCACCCCTGATTCCTTTTATGACGGGGGTACCCTGAATACCGAGGTTGAAATTCTCGGGCGGGTGGAACAGTTGGTTTCCGAAGGGGCGGCGATCATCGATGTCGGGAGCATCTCCACCCGGCCGGGTGCTGAAATGATCTCTACCAAAGATGAGCTTTCCCGGCTGATCCCTGCTGTAGCTGCCATTCGCAAGCACTTCCCGGAAGTGCCCATTTCGGTCGATACTTTTCGCTCCTGGGTGGCTGTCAGGGTCATTGAGGAGATCGGTCCGGTCATTGTCAATGACATTTCGGGCGGATCGATTGATGCCAAAATGTTTGAGACCATCGGGAAACTCCAGGTGCCCTATGTTCTGACCCACATTCAGGGTACGCCTGCCAATATGCAGGAGGATCCATGGTACAAGGATGTGGTCCATGATGTTTCCGCAGAATTGAGCGATTCGGTACGAAAGCTCACTAGATACGGTGTGGCTGATGTGTTGATCGATCCCGGGTTTGGATTCGGAAAAAACCTTGACCATAATTACAAACTGCTGAACAGGCTTGATTCTTTAAAGGTGTTTCAACTGCCGGTGGTCGTAGGACTCAGCCGTAAATCGATGATCTGGAAGGTTCTGGAAATCACCCCCGAAGAATCGCTAAACGGCACCACGGTGCTCAATACCATGGCTTTGCTCGGAGGGGCTGATATCCTCAGGGTACACGATGTTAAGCCTGCCATGGAGGCCATCCGCCTGTTCATGCAATTAAAAGAATCGCTGTAGATGCTCGCCTTCATTACCATCCGTTTTTTTGATATAATCGATATCCTCCTTGTTGCCCTCCTACTGTTCCAGGTCTATCGCCTTATTAAAGGTACTGTGGCTTTTAACATCGTGGTGGGCTTTTTTATCGTTTATCTTTTTTGGGTGGTTTTCCGAGCCCTCGACATGGAGTTGATCAGTTCTATCATGGGACAATTTATCGGAGTAGGGGTTCTGGCGCTGATCATCATTTTTCATCCTGAGATCCGCCGGTTTCTCCTCTATGTCGGAACACATAACCACATCACCCGTTTTTTATCGTTTGACAAGCTGTTTCATCCCGGGAGCGGCCAGCCCAAGGTGGAAAACCTTTCCGATCTGGTAGAGACGGTTTTGTTTTTTTCTCGGACAAAGACCGGGGCGATCCTTGTTTTCTCTAGGGATTCGGAGCTCTCCGAACAGATCGCCACAGGTGAGATCATTGACGGGAGAATCAGCCAGCCGCTGCTGAAAACGATCTTTTTCAAAAATACGGATCTGCATGACGGGGCGGTAATCATCAGGAACAATAAGATCGTGGCAGCAGGGTGTATTCTCCCGCTGACGCACAAAGAAGTGGACAAAAGCATGGGATTGCGTCACCGGGCAGCGATCGGGATTACCGAGACCACCGATGCGGTTGCCGTGGTGGTTTCGGAAGAGAACGGCACTATTTCTGTAGCCCAGGGGGGGGGCATCGAGCGGAACCTGAACCGTGACCAGTTGGAAACCTTCCTTTACCATCAACTTTCAGGGGAGTATCCTTCCGGAAAATAGGCCCTGTACAATCGAAAAGAGTCTTCCGCAGTCCCCGCGGAAAGCACTCTTCAGAGATCTCCGGAAAGGCCGTTATCTCTCCGCTCTTTTACGATAATCCTTTGCTGTTTCTCGCTCTTCTTTCAACATCTTTTCTTTCGCCGATCTGCTGTCTCCACATGGCATAATAGAGCCCTTTCTGATTGAGGAGAGTGGTGTGGTCCCCTTCTTCGATGATTTTTCCTTTCTCCAGGACATAAATTCTGTCGGCATGCATGATGGTGGATAGCCGGTGGGCGATCATGACCACGATTTGCTGTTTTCCTGCTGAAATTTCCTTGGGGGTTTGGGGCTTCTCGGGGCCGGGTCGATGCATCCTGAGGTGTTGCTGGAACATATCCGGAAAGCGAGGGCGGCGACTTCCCATCCTTTCGGGGTGCTTTTGTTCCGGAAACCGGACCCCACCGGGCATCCTAGTTCAGACTGCCCTTTTCTCCCGTTTTGGTTTCGATCTGATAAATATTTCTTTCAGGAGCACTCCGGGATATCAGTTCGGCGATAAAGCCCGTCAGGAAGAGCATGGTGCCGATGATCATGGCCATCAGGGCGATGAAGAACCACGGATTGTCAGCTACCAGGGGGGCCCTGATTCCTCGTGCGAGCATGGTCAGCTTGTTGACCCCCACGACAATGGCAGCAATGAAACCCAAGAGAAAAACAAAAGTGCCTATCAGGCCGAAAAAATGCATGGGTTTTTTCGCAAATCGGGAGATGAAAGTGACCGAGAGGAGGTCGAGATATCCGTTGATAAATCTTTCAATCCCGAATTTGGTCTTTCCGTATTTGCGGGACTGGTGTTGCACCACCTTCTCGCCAATCCGGGTAAAGCCGGCGTGTTTTGCCAGGATTGGAATATACCTGTGCATTTCACCGTATACTTCAATGCTTTTTACCACCGATTTCCGGTAGGCTTTCAGACCGCAGTTAAAATCGTGCAGCTTGATGCCGGAGACCAGACGGGCCGTGCCGTTAAAAAATTTGGACGGCAGGGTTTTGGAAAAGGGATCGTAACGTTTCTTTTTCCATCCCGAGACCATGTCATATTTCTCTTGTGTGATCATCCTGAAGAGATCCGGAATTTCATCGGGACTGTCCTGTAAATCGGCATCCATGGTGATGACCACCTCTCCCTGCGCCGCTTCAAAACCGCAAAAGAGGGCGGCTGACTTTCCGTAATTCCTCCGGAATTTGATCCCCCTGACCGAAGGGTTTATCCGGTATAAATTTTCGATGACGCCCCAGGAACCGTCATTGCTCCCGTCATCGACAAGGATGATTTCATAGGTGAAGCGGTTTTCATCCATCACCCTGTCAATCCATTGTGTCAATTCTGACAGGGACTCTTCTTCGTTATAAAGCGGGATGACAACGGAAATATCCATATGCGGCTTTCAAATTATTCAAAAATCTTGTCCGGGGAAACCTTCCTGACGAATATGGAGGAAATCAGACCGATAATCAGACCTGTAAGCGGCAGGTTCAGCACCTGGGACATTCCCATAAATCCCGGTGTTTGAAATTTGGAGAACAGGGTGAGATAATCTTCTATCATGTCCTGCGACAGACTGCCCTGTTCCACCAATTTCTCCTCCATGTTCAGCATCATCTGATCAATCAGTCCGGGATCGATGAATTTATACAGGCAATAAGTGTAGATTCCCACGGGAATGGCGGCGAACAACAGGGAAAGTACGACGATTCCCACCGCCTGGCCGTAAGATATGGTGCCTCCCAGCATTTTCCGGTAGTGGAGCTGGATAAGGATGACAGCAACGATAGTGACCAGGATGGTGATGTACTGGACCGGTTCCGACATCATTGAACCAGTTGCATAAACGATGACTGAAATCAGAATGGAAAGGAGGGCATAAAAAATTCCATAGGTAGCAGCCTGTTTCCAGAGGGATGGTCTGGGTGCAGCGTCTTTCTGAATCCCGTCTGTATAAAGTTCTTCCATGATAGGGTAATTTTTAAGGATATAGTCTGGCAAATATATATCATTTTCGTGTAACCCCTGAGTGAAGGTCAGAAAAGCTTCCTGAGAAGTTTCTCATTCCGGAGGGGGAAATATTCCTTTGGAAAAATGAGGGAAGGGAACTAATTTTGTTTTTAAAGTCTGTTTTTTTACTACTTTTGTGCCGGGTAAGTCCTGCACGACCAGCTCCTGCTGAATTCCCCCAGGGTTGGAAAGCAGCAAGGGTAGGCGGTTGTAGCGGTGCGATGCAGGTAGCTTACCCACTTTTATACGAAGTTCTTTGAAGTTTTTTGTGAAAGCGGCTATTGCAGGATAAAAAATTAATATTTTACTTTGCGCCGCGTTTTACAAAAACGAAGTTCCAGACAGATTCAGACTGAAATTGAACTATAATGCCGGATTAGCTCAGTTGGCCAGAGCACGTGATTTGTAATCTCGGGGTCGTCAGTTCGAATCTGACATCCGGCTCATGGGGAGTTTCCAGAGTGGCCAAATGGGGTAGACTGTAAATCTATTGGCGACGCCTTCGGTGGTTCGAATCCATCACTCCCCACAAAAAAATCCTTCCGGGAATCCGGGAGGATTTTTTGTTTCAATTTCGTTAAGGTTACTTGCCGATTCTGTATTGTCGTCCTGCCGTCATGAAGGCTGCGATATTATCGAAAGGCACTTCCTGGGGAAGGTCACATCCGGTACTTAAAATGAAGTTGGGGCAGAAATCCATGGAATGAAGCAGTTCGCTCACTTCGTCTTTCACCTCTTCCGGGGTGCCTGTTAAAATGACCCCTGTGGGGTCTATATTTCCGATGATAATAGTTTTGTCACCCACCCTGCGGGCAACTTCAGGAAGATCGACTCCCACCTTGGCCGCATCCAGGCTGATGGCATCAACCCGGGAACCGGCCATGAGGTCGATCAGGTGCATGGTATTGCCACAGGTATGGTAAATGATCGAAACGTCGGTGTATTTGTAGCTGTGGACGAGGTCCAGGATGTAGCGAGAGGAAAAACTTTCGAATTCCTCAGGCCCCAGCATGACAGCGGTTGGTTCCAGGATGGAGATGGCCTGGGCTCCGGCTCCGGTAAGCAGACGGGCATACTCCATGGTGCGTTCCATGGTGAATTCACACACCCCTGCAAGGTGTTCCGGTTCAAGGAGAGCGGTCACGGCAGCCTCATCGGCTCCCATAATCAGGCTGGCCAGGGTGTAGGGCCCGGTGACATAAGCCCCTTTTATCACTTCCTCGGGAAAACTGAGCCGCATCAGTTTCATGGTTTCCACATATCCCTGTAACCGGGTGTCGCAGGTGATGTCGATTTGCCTGTGCCTCTCCAGATCTCCAATATTGAATTGATCCTTTATCACCGTAGGCGTGTCATACTTGGGAAAAACCGTATACAATCCCAGGGCATTGGCTTCGACCGATAAATCCATCATTGGGAATATCATATCGGGTTGAAAGCGGGAAACCAGGGAGCGAAGCACTTTGTAATGTTCTCCAAAATTCTGCTGGGCCAGTTTGATGGTGCTATTCACAATCTGTAACCCGGGAAATCCCATCATGGGAGCCACCAGCCGCCGTCTTTCCCTGAAAGCGGCTGCTGTTCTTTTTAACAATGTTTTTTCCATTTTCTGTATGACGTAAATGACAGTCGTCAGACTGCAGCCTGATCGCAAATGTAAAAATAGGGAATTTTTATTCCCGGCATTCAGGATGAATTCCGGCGAGTGCATTCCCCGTCGGCTCTGCCGCGGGGTAAGCGAGCAAAACACAAAAAAAGTCCTTGACGGAATCGGATTCCCCGCTGCTTGCTGCGGGGAGTTTCAATTTTCGTGATGCTGCATAAAAAGGGGGCAAGCGGGGAGTTGTTTTTTTGAATCTGAGTTGTAAAAAATCATGGCATATTATAATTTTGGAACTAAAATTCCAAAGCCATGTCGAAAGAGAGAATTTTAAAGGAAAAGCACAACAAAAAAGCTCCTGCGAAAAGCCTGAAGGAGAAAAGAGCGGAAAAGGAAGCCAAAAGAGAAGAGAGAAAACGTGGGTAATGCGAAGCTCTTCTTTTGTTAGTCATTGACATACAGGTTTTTGCTGCTGAACTCGGGGTCGCAGGTAAGGTTAACCCTGAGTTTACGGAGGCCGGCTTCATCGCCAGGTGTCGGGATATGTGTGAGGTGGACTTCACAGTTCTGAAGCCATTTGAGGTTTTCCAGCGCCATTTTTGCCGCAGGATTTGAAAGGGCACTGATGGCCAGGACAATGAGGGTTTCCTCCACGTCAAGGCTGACCATTTTGCCGTTCAGGATCTCCTTTTTAAAGAAGTTTACCGAATCGATAATATTCTGTGGAACCAGGTAAAGGTTGTCGGGTAATCCGGCCAAATGCTTGGTGGCATTCAGGATCAGGGCGGATGCCGAATGGAGAAGCTGTGAGTTTTTCCCTGTGATGATGGTTCCGTCATGGAGTTCGACGGCGGCGCCGCAAAAGACTCCTTCATTTCCCTTTCCGTTAATTTCGGCTTTTCTGGCTGCTTCCCTGGCGGGGATCACCACTTTACGGTCTTCCAAACGGGCTCCGGCCCGCTTCAGGATTTCACCGGCCCGCTCCAGTATTTCCTTTTCTACCAATCCCATGGCATATTCGACAGAACACCTGAGATACCTTCTGATGATCTCCTGCCGGGATGCCTCCGTGATGACCGCATCGTCGAGAATGCCCGAACTTAAACGGTTAACTCCCATATCGGTGGGGGACTGGTACATGGGTTCCCTGCCCGTGATTTTTTCAATGAGCGTTTTCAGCAGGTGAAAGGACTCGATATCCCGTTTATAGTTCACCGTTTGAACATGATAGGCTTTCAGGTGGTCTTCGTCAATAAGGACTTCGTCTTTCAGGTCAACGGTGGCTGCTTCATAGGCGATGTTTACCATATGCCCGACGGGGAGGTCCCAGATGGGGAAAGTCTCAAACTTGGCATATCCGGCTTTGATGCCGTTCCGGTGATCGTGGTAGAGGTTGCACAGGCAGGTGGCAAGTTTTCCGCTGCCCGGCCCGGGTCCGGTAACCACCACAATCGGCTTATTCGTTTTGATGTATTCGTTGGCCCCATACCCCTGGTCACTCACAATCAGCTCAACATCGGCCGGATATCCCTTCATCGGATAATGAAGATATACCTTGATCCCCCGGTGCTCCAGCTTGTTCTTGAAGGACTTCGCCGGGGGCTGTTCCTGATAGCGTGTGATGACCACTGCCTTTACCTGAATGCCCCAGTCACTGAAATCATCAATTGTTTTTAAAGCATCCGCATCATAGGTGATGCCAAAATCAGCCCTTACCTTCTTCCTTTCAATGGCGCCTGCATGGATGCATAAAATAACATCTGCCTTCTCTTTTAAGAGTTGAAGAAGCCTCATCTTTACGTTGGGGTCAAATCCGGGCAATACCCTCGCCGCATGGTAATCGTGCAGAATCTTGCCCCCAAACTCCAGGTATAGCTTATCGTTAAACCGGTTGACCCTTTCCAAAATGGCATTGGTCTGTTCCTTCAGGTATCTTTCGTTATCAAAACCGGCACTGTTTTTCTTTTTCATCTGCTCCTCTCCGGAATGCAATGATTAATATTCCGAACAGGGCTTCAATATTAATAAAAAATCGTATATTTCGGACGCTTCACTCAAGTGGTTAAGGTGAGGTTTGTAAATTATCAGGGGAGGCTGTTGAGTCTCCCTTTTTAAAATTAATGATATGAAAATCATACGTTTGTTATTTCCCTCTGTTGTGGGTTTGATTCTCGCTTCCTGTGTGACCGTGAATTATTTCCAGGTCTTTAAGGCGGTTCCCGTCGGTGAATCTGTCGTATTGGACGATGCCGTTGTATTCGAAAACGACCAGTGCCGGATCCTGTATAACTTCTGGAAAGAGGGAGGGGACATAGGGTTCCGTTTTGAAAACAAGATGGACGATGAGATTTATATAGATCTGAATGAGAGTTATTTCGTCCTTAACGGCGTTGCGCGGCGCTATTTCCAGAACCGTGTGTTCACCTATGCAACCGACAGGGCTTTACAACGGTCACGGGGCTTCGCTCCGCAAAAGGCCTCATTTGCGGGGGATGCCTCGCCTTCCCTGCATTCCTACCGGATCACTCCTTCCATGTTTTCTTCGGAAATGACCGCTTCAGGTTATTCTGTCGCTTTTACAGAAGAAGAATTGGTATGCGTTCCGGGAAAGACAATGGTTCCTGTCAGCGAATTTTCCATCAGCCAGAATGTGATCCGTGATTGCGACCTGTTGCGGTTTCCTTTGAGGTCGAAGGATGTCAAAACCAAAAACTATACCCGGGAAAACAGTCCCCTGGTCTTTTCCAACAGGATCGTTTACTATCCCGGAAAGAGCGGATTGCCCGTCAATGTGGAAAACAAATTTTACGTTTCTTCTGTCACCAACTACAATGACAAACAAATGGTCGAGTATAAATATGAAGAGTTCTGTGGTCAGAAGAGCCCCAACAAAAAAGTGGCTTTCAGGCATGAAGGGCCTGACCGTTTTTTTGTTAAGTATATGAAAACGCCCGATTCCATGAGAAGATGATTTCAAGCTCTCCTCCGTTTATACCACTTTTTTGAGGAACCCGCGCGGATTGGCACCTGCAATAAATTCGAAACAGCAGTTACGTCAGTGATTCTTTCTGAATCAGGATTAACTGATTTCTGAGGTGCGTTGTTGTTTCGTTTTCCGCAACCGTCAGGGCGTCGATGAAGAATTCCAGGAGATCATCCATCAGGAAATGGCGGGCAGGGTGGTTTTCTTCATTCCTGTAATTTCGGATTTCCTTCGCGATATTCCTGATCGCGGTGTCGGGGATTTCCGGGAAGCGGATGATGTAATTGCACAAGGCGAAACAGGCAGATATGACTTGTCCGTGCTCTTCCCTGCCTGCTTCCTCCTGAAGTCCGGCTTCAATCCCAGCAAGAAGTGCGTCAGCGTCATCTGCAGGATCATCCTTTTCCTTGGCTGATTTGTTTCCCTTTCCTGGCCCAGGGGTAAGGCTGCCCAAACTTTTGAGGATGACTTGAAGGGAAAGGTAAAGCAACAGGCTATAACTGTTCCTGTTCTGTAAATAGCCTTGCAGGAATGAATAGGCCGCTTTTTCGCATAATCCGGCTTTCTTTTCCGACAGCGATGCCTTCAACAGATAGACATAGCCCAGGAGGTTCTGCCGTGCAGCGGAAGGTATCATTTTGGTCAAATTCTCCAGGTCTTCTGCAATGGGATTGATAGCGTCAAGGATCGTTGAAGGGGCCCACTTTTTATCCCTGGATTTCTGTGCGGCATCCTGGATTCCGGTGATATATGCATTTTCAATGACGGCAAATGAAAATGTCATATCTTCCTGGCTCATAAGTTGTCTGTAAATTGTTCCTGCTTTTTCAAATTCCCCGAGTTCCTGCCAGATAAGGGCTTGTTTTTCCATAATGGCCTGGTTGTTTACCTGGTCATGGATCGCTGCTTCAGTAATCTGTTTCAGGGTTTCTTCCGATACCGACTTTGGTTTGTTGCTGGTCCGGAGCCCGTTCAACAAATTTTCCAGGTCGATTTCGGCTTCCTGTGCAACAAGGTATTTTTTACCGGTCGGGGTCTGGTTTTTCCGGATGTGTTCAAACCGGTAAAATGGATCACCGTAACACTGGTAAGCACCCCAGGTATTTGATTTTTTATAAGTGTCATACACTTTTTTCCTGGCTTCTTTAACGGCTTCGCTGAAGGTATAACCTTCGAACATTCTGGTGTAAAAGACGCGGGCGAATTCGAGAGCTGCATTATCATCGACCGCCCAGCCTGCGGCAATGACGCATTTGACGCCGTTGTCGATCAGTTGTGTTCCCAGGTTGGCTGCGAGCTTATATCTTTTCTGCCAGAGGAGTTCCGATTCTCCGTCGGTTCGGCCGAGATGGCAGCAGTTAAGGAAGACCAGTTCGGGGGAGGTGCTCATCTGCCGGATTTCGCGGGAGGATAACAGCAGGTTTTTGCCGATCACCATTCCTGATCCTTTTGACGGATCCCGGTTGAAAATTCCATGGCCGGCAAAATGAATGATTTTGTAGTCATCCATAAACAGTTTTCCGGTGATTTCGGAATCATCTTCGCCGATACTTTTTGTGGTTTCCAAGTAATCCTTGAGCAACCCGTAGACCAGTTCTCCCTCTTCGCGGGCTCCTTTCAGCTGACCGGCAAATCCTTTCAGGTCGGGATCGGCAACAACCAGGGCGCGGTTTTTTGGAACCGTTTTGATGCTTCTTCTAAAATCGGGAGTGCTCAGTTGACGGATCATGCCCGTGGACACACACAGGGGTTTTGAATCAAGAAGACCTGGTTGCAGCAGTTCCCAGGGAAACCCGGCGGAATATGTATCTACAATCCAGTTGATGTTGCCCAGTTTTTTTAGTTTTTCCTTGAAGTCGTTGGGAATCAGCATTTCAAAGAGTGTCTTGGCTTTCCCTGGATCCCATTTGCAGTCAGTAGAGACAGCATCGATTTTCCCTTCCAGAAGGGCAGGAGAGGTGAAGAGTTCTACCACTTCCTCCCTGGCGCCAGTGGTCGAAGCCCTGAAAGTCATTTTCTCAACGGACTTTCCCTTTTCGACGGCTCTTGAAACACTGATACGGCTCCACCAGGTTTCGGTCAGGTCAACGGGAATCCGTTTCATTCTGCCGGGAATACGGTTGATCCCCCCGTTATCGCGGATTATTTTCAGGGGATTGTTCTCTTCCGCTTCAATCCTGCTGACCGAGAAAAGCGCATTTATGGCTTTGTCCTCATACATCTCGACGAATTCGAGGTGACCAATCCGGGGAGGATTTTCGGGAACCACGTTGCTTACTTTGTAGTTCCCGTTGCTGACTCCCTGGATAATTGCTTTGATGGAATCTTCAATTGACAATCCGCCGTAACCGCATCCCACCATCAGCGAGGAAATCCCTTTCACATTGTCCTCTCCGGCTTTTTCCCCGGGGGCCTGACAGCTCCCCGGATGGAGGAGGTATACCACGATGCCCTGTTCCACCGTTTTGGTGAGTTCTGAAGCTGTAAGGTCCCCCGGTTTTCCCAGACCGACAATGAGGGCTCCTTTAAAACCTTTTTTTCCCGTGAGGAAAATCTCACCCGTTCCGATCGCCCCGGGATAGATTCCCAATTGATGCCGTCGCATCAGCGCCTGGTCCAGGTTTCCGTTGATCGCCTTCTCGGCATTCAGGATTCCGTCGTTTTCAAAGTGGCCCGCAATAACGGGATAGGCGGCATATTGGAGATCCCCATGGCTGATGGTGATCCTCAATTGTCTGGAATTATCCTTTTCTTTAAGATGTTCAGCGGTGCCGCCGGTTTTTTTTGATGGCTTACCCCTGGCATTCCCGCCGGTCTCGCCCTCATTTGTTGCTTCCATGTGTGCGCCTTTCTGTGTTCCGTTGATATGGTTTTGTTTAAGGTAGCTATTGGTAACATCACCAATTTATGAAGAAATCAGAAGAAAAACAACACTCCCCCTGGATTATCGTTCAAGGCATGCCTTTTGAAAAAAGCCAGCTGAAGTCCCGCAGCTGGCTTTTTAAGCGTCGGCGGGCGTTGCTTTTATTTTAAAAGCACCGGTGTTCCCAGACCCGCTTTTTCCAGCGCTTTCAGCTGGGTCTCCGCATCTCCGGCAACCACATAGTAAAAATGGTCATGCTGAATATATTGCTGCGCCAGCTTGACATGGGATTCAGGGGTGAGCGACCTGATAAAGTTCTCTTCCGACCTGATGTAATCAACGGGCTTTTTGTATTTGGTGATTTCATTGAGCATCTCCAATTTGGCGGGAAGGGTTTCAAAATTCCGCGCATTGGATCGGGTCAGTGCATTTTTGGTGAATTGCAGGTCTTCTTCCGAGATCTTACCGGTGTATTTTTCTATCTCCTCTTTAAAGATGCACACCGACTCGAGGGTGGCCGAAGAGCGCACACTGGAAGATGCTGTGAATTCGCCATAGTTTATCCCTCCTGAAAAAGCTGAGCGGGCACCATAGGTGAATCCTTTTTCTTCCCGAAGGATCAGGTTCAAAATTCCGTTAAAGGAGCCTCCCAGCTTGTGATTGACGACTGTTGCTGGGAAGAAACCGGGATCGGTGCGGGGCATGGCAGGTCCCCCGATCTGTATCACCGATTGTTTGGCGCCCGGAATGTCGACGAAATAGATTTTTGACTTTTCAGGTTTTTGGGGTGGGGTAATGGCAGGGATGTCAACCCGGAATGGTGTCCATCGTGATACGATATTCCGGGCCGCTTTCTGAACCCTGTTCAGGTCAATGTCGCCCACGACATTCAGGGAGGCCACCGAGGGAGAGAAGGTGTTTTTGTAATAATCTTTCAGATCATCAGGAGTGATGGATGAGACCGATTCTGCCGTTCCCCCGATGTCGCTTGTCAGAATGTGTCCTTCACCGTACACAAGCTTCATAAAAGCCGCATCGGCCAGGTAATTCGGGTTGGCGGCATTTCTTTTCAGGTTGTTAAGCATCCTGTTTTTGACAATTTTAAATTGTTCTTCATCCCAGCGGGGTTCCAAAATAATTTCTTCAACCAGGGCAAAGCTCTTTTCAAAATTACGTGCAAGGGTGTTTACATTAATTGTAATTTCTTCAGTTCCTGCATTGACTGATATGCGGGCTCCCAACAAATCGATCCTCTCTTCCAGTTCTTCGGGCGTCAGGTTTTTGGTCCCCTCGGTAAGCATGGAAGCCACGAAAGAAGCTACGCCCTCTTTCCCCCGAGGATCGAGGAGGTGTCCCCCTTCCAGCCTCAGCGAATAGGTGACCAACGGCAATTCATCATTTTTAATGCCTGTCACGGTGATTCCGTTTTTCAATTTCCCGGAATAGACCGACGGCAGGGTAACCTGCGGATCGGGTCCTGCCGGAGGTTCAACGGAGCGGTCAAAGGAAGAAGGAGTACGGATAATCTCTTCCTTTACACCGGAGGGGTTGATTTTTACCTCCACCGCTTCAGTAATTCTCTCTTCTACCACATCCGCTCTGACAGAGCCTTCAGCCACCAGGGAAACATCTCCTTTTGGGACAAAAGAAGTGGCTACATAAGGTCGGTTTTTGATGTATTTCTCATAAACCCGCATGACGTCATCCACGTTCACCGCCCTGATATTGGCCAGATCTTCAGTGATGAATCCCGGATCTCCTGCATATTCATTGTACCGGGCCAGCATGAATGATTTGCTGAGGACTGAATTGATGTCATTGTAAAAGGAGGTCTCCTGGGATGCTTTTATCCTTTCCAGGTCACTTTCAGAGATTCCTTCCTTTTCAAATAGTTCAAAACCTCTGAAAATGGCCTTTTCCACATCGGCAAGGCTGACATTGCTGTTGGCATTTACGGTAACCTGAAAACGGCCGCCCAGTTCCTGAGCCTGGTTGTAAGCCCTGACCCGGGAAGTCAATTGTTTCTCTTTTACCAGAATCTTGTACAAGGGTGCCTTTTTTCCGCTGCTCAGGATCTGCCCCAGGAATGTGAGCGCATAACTATCTTTGGTGTATTGCTCGGGAACCGGCCATGCCATGGTTAATTGGGGTGTGGTGGCAAAGTTATCCTCATGGAACAGCTTTTTCGTTCCGGGAAGCGTCACAGGCATGGGCTGAAGGTCAACCACTTTCTCCCCGCCGGGGATCTCCCCGAAATATTTACCCACCATTTTCCTGATCATGGCGGGGTCAAAATCGCCGGCAATTACCAGGGTGGCATTGTTGGGAACATAATAGGCCGCATGGAATTCCTTTACATCCTCAACCGTCGCATTGAACAGATCCTGCATCTCCCCGATGACCTGCCAACTGTATGGATGCCCCGCAGGATAGAAATTTTTGTCCATCACATATCCGCTGTGGCCGTAAGGCCTGTTGTCATAGTTCTGCCGCTTCTCATTCTGAACCACATTCTGCTGGTTGGCAAAAGCTTCACGGGTTACGGTGTTGGTGAGATAACCCATCCTGTCGGCTTCCATCCACAGAACCATTTCCACGGCATTTTTGGGAACCACTTCATAATATACTGTTCCGTCTTTATTGGTTCCGCCATTCAGGGTGCCTCCCGCATTCTGGATCTTATGAAAAAACTGGTCCTGGGGAACATTCTCCGACTCCTGGAACATCATGTGCTCAAAAAGATGGGCAAATCCCGTCTTTCCGGGTTTTTCCCGGTTCGATCCCACATGGTACTGAATGGCTACGGCAACGACCGGATCACTCCTGTCCACATGAAGGATCACATCCAACCCGTTTCCCAGGGTATATTTTTCATAAGGAACTGTAAATTTCTCTCCGGCAGTGACCTGACCGGCTGTCAAAAGCATGGTAGCAGATAATAATATGGCCATACCTGTTTGCTTATTTTTCATAATAACATCATTATAAATTTCAGGGCGTTAAGTTAATGATATTATTCCGGGGAAAAATCAAAAATATGGTAACCGGTCCCTATTATTGATAAATCCGTTTGAACCATTTTGTCTTCCGGCCGTTTTAGATAAAAAATAACATGAAGACTTTTTTTGTCAAACATGGGGCAACCTTGCTATCCGGGGTCGCAGGAGCGATTGCAGGTTTTTTGTACTGGCGTTTTGTGGGGTGTACATCGGGTAGCTGTCCCATACAGTCGGTATGGTACTGGAGCACACTCTGGGGCGCTTTGGCAGGTTACCTCATCGGAGATATTGTCAGGGATCTTGTGAAACGCCATAAAACAAAGAAAGATGCGGGGGAGGTTTGAGAATATCATCAATACCGATAAACCTGTGCTGGTCGATTTTTATGCCGAATGGTGCGCCCCTTGCAAAGTAGTCCCCCCACTGCTGAAACAGGTCAAAGAGCGGTTTAACGATAACATACGCATTATTAAGGTGAATGTAGACAGCAATCCCTCCATAGCAGGAAGATATGACATCCGGAGCATTCCCACGCTGATGCTTTTCCGTAACGGCAGGACATTGTGGAAGGCAGCAGGCGTAAGAGCTGTTGAGGAAATCACGCGGGTGGTGGAGCAGGCAATCAGCTAAGGTTAAGGTTGTCATCTACGCTAACCACTTTTGTAAAATTTCGGTGGCGAGGAGGCTACGGTGCCCGAGGAAAGATGAGGTTTAGGTTAAGGGTGAGGTTGAGGTTAAGTTTGTCTCTGCCGCTGAAGCTGAGGTACCCGAAGAAGGTATAGGTATAAGTATTGGTTGAGGTTAAGGTTGAGGGTTAGAATTATAATTAGAATTAGAGTCTTCGCTGCCCTAAAAGGTTTGGATTTGGATATCTTTATATATTTGGCAAAAAACTCAACATGTACAGAAAATCCCTTTTCCTGTTGTTGCTGGCCATGATGTATGGTTGCAACCGGGCCTCCATCGTGAAACCGGGGGATGTCATCATTTATTCGAACATAGAGAAACATGTCAGGGTGCTTTCTGACGACAACTTCAGGGGACGGATGCCCGGCTCGCCTGAGGAACCTGATATCATAGGGTATATTGCAGGCCAGATGAAGGAGATTGGTTTGGAGCCCGCCAACGGGGGAAGTTATTTTCAGGAAGTTCCTATGCTGAAGGTGACGGGTGCCAGCTCACCATTCCTGGTATTTGAGACTCCGGGAGGAAGAGTGGAACTGGAGAAGCAGACCGATTATGTCTCATTTACCAGGAAAATGGAGGAGCTTATCACCCTTGACGCGTCGGAAGTCGTTTTTGCGGGGTATGGAATTGTTGCGCCGGAGTATGGCAGGAATGACTTTGAGGGAATTGATGTGAAGGGCAAAACCATCCTGGTTTTTGTCAACGATCCGGGTTACGGTGCCAGCGGAGAATATTTTAAGGGGAATGAGATGACCTATTATGGGCGGTGGACCTATAAGTTCGAGGAGGCTGCCAGGCAGGGGGCCAGGGCGTGCTTTATCATTCATGAGGCAGGACCGGCGGGTTATGGCTGGAATGTGGTGAGCAACAACGGGGAAACCACCAGCCTGTACCTGATGCCTGACAATGGGTATGCTGACCGTTGCGGAATCGAGGGATGGATTTCGCTCTCCTCGGCAGAAAGGCTCTTCCAGGCATGCGGCATGGAACTGTCTGCGGTAAAAGAACAGGCCAGGAAACCGGATTTCAGGTCCTATACCTTACCGGTTACTGCGACAGCAAGTTTGCGGAACCGCTTTGATTCAACTGTTTCTAACAACGTATGTGGAATCATCAGAGGGAAAAGCCGCCCGGGAGAAGTTGTGGTGTACACTGCCCACTGGGACCATCTGGGCGTTGGAACCCCGGTGGATGGCGATTCAATTTATAACGGGGCTACCGACAATGCCAGTGCGGTTTCCTGGCTTCTGGAAATAGCCCGGGCATTTAAATCAGGAGACCAACCTGAGCGATCCCTCCTGTTCCTGTCTCCTACGGGGGAAGAATCAGGCCTTTTGGGCTCTTCATGGTATACCGGGCACCCGTTTTTCGCCATGGACAGCACCGTGGCCTGCATAAATACTGACGTGATCCTCTTCCTGGGCGCGTTCCGCGATGTCGCCCTCACCGGCTATGGCTACAGCGACCTTGACAGGCTGGTGGAAAAAGTAGCCGCCAGCCTCGGACGCTATGTAGTCGCTGATCCCAATCCGGAGAACGGCATGTTTTTTCGCTCCGACCAGTTTCCGTTCGTTAAAAAAGGAGTGCCTGCCATCTTCGCCAAAGGATATACCGATGCGGTAAAACTCGGGAAGGATAAAACTGCTGAAATGATTGCAGACTATTGGAAATTGGTCTACCATACCCCCCAGGATGAATACCATCCCGACCGTGATGACCTGACAGGTCTGGTGGACGATGCCCGTCTCTTTTATCTCGTCGGAAATGAACTGGCCAACGCTACTGAATGGCCTGCCTGGAATCCTGGATCCGAATTCGGCAAATTGCGGTGAGAAATATGCAGCCGCCCTGGCAGCATTCAGAAGAAATCTATTTTCTCTTTGTATCCTTCAAGAACTTTCTTTTCATGGATGGCCACCATGATCATGTCGACGATCATCTCAGTGGTGAATTTGGACCGGTTGAAGGTGAGGTCGAAAATTTCGGGTTCCTCGGTGACTTGTAAAACGACGGCATGCCGGTAGGCAAATCTTTCCTTTTCAACCCTGTTGATAAATTTTATGGAATCGGTGCGATTCCAACCGTTCTTCTGCATGATGGATTCAATCCGTTCCTCCTCAGGAGCCACCAGTCTGATGTGCAGGGAATTTTTGATGTCGGCGGCAATCACGTTGCTGGCGCGTCCGACGATGATGCAAAACCCGTCTTCAGCAAAGCCACGAATAACGTCCACAACCGTCTTTTTGATCTTTTTATCGCTTTTGTATCTCTTCTCAGTGAAAGCATTCAGGATCTCATCGAAGGAGGTCCGGTCGGTCTGTTTGAAAATTTTGGAGATCCGTTCAGGATCGACATCCAGTTCCCGGGCACTGTGATGAAGGATTTCCTTGCTGAGGACTTTCCACCCTTCAAAGGAACTGGTTTTATTGAGCCGCTCTGCCAACGCGTAAGCCAGTTCAAGTCCTGAACATCCGACCTGCCTCGAGATGGTAATAACGGGACCCGGAGG
Organism: Prolixibacteraceae bacterium UBA1413; assembly: GCA_002304925.1. Taxonomy (GTDB): domain Bacteria; phylum Bacteroidota; class Bacteroidia; order Bacteroidales; family Prolixibacteraceae; genus UBA1413. The sequence goes on along the minus strand of DBPT01000026.1, from coordinate 3,041 downwards.
TTTCTCCTCCCGCTCCAGTGAGTTGGTTCTCAGTAGTCTTTTATTCAGGTACGCTATCAATGTATTTCCCATGATCAGAATATATCGTTTCGCTAAAGTTTACGCTTTTTTGTTTTAGAGGTTCGATTTTTTGTGCTCTGAATTTTATGTTATTTAAACATTTTTTGGATGAGAATGGGTAAATCGGCTCGTTTGTTCTTGTTTGACACTTGCAAAAGGTTTATTTTCGGAAAATTTAAAACGATATGCTATGTTTAAAAAAGAGATTTATATAAACCGCAGGAAAAGACTCATGGAAAAGCTCGGTTGCGGCATTGTCCTTTTTCTGGGAAACGGGGAATCGCCGATGAATTATCCTGACAACACCTATCATTTCAGACAGGATAGTTCTTTTCTCTATTTCTTCGGTCTTGACTTTCCCGGGCTGGCTGCTGTGCTGGATGTTGAAAGTGGCGATCAGGTCATCTTCGGCGATGATGTGGATATTAACGACATCATCTGGATGGGGCCACAGGAGAGTCTGTCGGTCAAAGCCTCACGCGTGGGGGTGGGGGAGGTGTGGAAATCCTCCGCCCTGGGAGCTTACATCGGCGAAGCAATCAGGAAAGGCCGGCGCATCCATTTTCTTCCCCCTTACCGCGCCGAAAACAAAATTCTCCTGCAGGAACTGACAGGGATTGCTGTTGCCAGGCAACCCGAATATGTTTCCGTAGATCTGGTACGGGCCATTGTGGACCTTCGGTCCATTAAGGAAGCCTGCGAGATTGAAGAGATAGAAAAAGCCTGCGCCACTGGTTATAAGATGCATGTGAAAGCCATGGAAATGGCAAAACCAGGGGTTTGGGAGCAGAAAATCGCCGGCAGGATTGAAGGGATCGCTGTGGCGGGGGGTAACATGGTTTCCTTTCCTGTGATATTGTCGCAGAACGGGGATACCCTGCATAACCACGACCATTCCCAGATTCTGAAAAAAGGACGGCTGCTGATGGTTGATGCGGGTGCTGAATCACCCTTACATTATGCATCTGACTTTACCCGGACAATCCCGGTAGGCGGAAAGTTTTCTGAGAAGCAGAGGGAGATCTATGAGATTGTCCTGGCAGCCAACAACAAAGCCACGGAGCTTATCAGGCCGGGAGTCACCTATCTGTCTGTTCACCTTGCAGTGGCGGAAGTGATTGCGGCAGGGCTCAAGGATGCCGGATTGATGAAAGGGGATGTGAAAGAGGCGGTTGACGCAGGAGCACATGCCCTCTTCTTCCCGCACGGACTGGGTCATATGCTTGGACTGGATGTACATGACATGGAAGATCTTGGACAAATTTATGTGGGTTTTGATGATGAAATACGGCCGGTGAGACAGTTCGGAACGGGAGCGCTCCGGCTGGGACGAAGATTGCAGCCGGGGTTTGTTATCACCAATGAACCGGGGATCTATTTCATCCCGGCATTGATCGATAAATGGAGAAGCGAAAAGTTACACAAGGATTTCATCAACTATGAAAAGACCGAAACCTACAAAGGTTTTGGCGGCATAAGGCTGGAGGATGATATTCTGGTCACCCCCGATGGCGCCAGAATTGTGGGAAAGAGGGTTCCGGTGAACCCCGATGAAGTAGAGGCTATCGTGGGTAGCGTAATGGAGTGATGCCATTTCTGTCCGGTGGCAATCGGCCTTCTCCTATCTCTGCTCCAAAGCTTTTTTAACGATTCTGTTGTAAAAATAGTCGAGTTCTACTTGGATCTCATCCCTGATTTCACGGCAGATTTCCCGTATTTCCTCCGGATCGCGGGAGGTTTTAAAAGGATTGCTGAATCCCAGGTGCATTTTCCTCTTGGCCTTGACAGACGGAATTATTAACTCTTCAGGAGTCCCGTCACCCACGGTAATCAGGAAATCAAATTCGGTATCCTTATATTTTGAAAAATTCTCGGGTTTCTTCTCAACTACTTTAATCCCGATTTCTGCCATTACTTCAATAGCAATGGGCTCGATGTGGTCAACAGGATCAAGGCCTGCAGAAAAGATAGAAAGCCGATTGTCCATACTGCGAAGCAGGGCTTCGGCGATCTGGCTCCGGCAGGAATTGCTCTGACTCAGAAAAAGAATTTTCATAAAATGTCCTGGTTTAAATTAGGCCTATAAAGTACGAAAAAGATCGGACAATGAAAATAGTTAATGAATTATTTCAGGCAATGTTGTGAAGTAATGCCGGTTCTGTCCTGCAATCTGGTTAAAAAAATGAAATTTATCGGAAAACTTTGAGTATTTTTGCACAATATTCTACATTCGTGGAGTTTTGACTGTTGGAAACAGTCTTGCCTAAAACTTAATGAGGAATTTACATGAAGCCTAAAGATCTGAAAAACTCTGAAGAGTTAAAAGTTACGGAGAGTAACGATTCTGTGTTGGATGAAAACTTGCACTCTGATGCTGATGCTACTGATGCCTATCTTGCTGAAAATGAAGAAACCATGGCAGCGACCACTGGTGAAGTTACGGAAGAACCTGCCGGAGATGCTTTTACCAGAATTAGTGGGCCACAAGACCTTGGTCCTGAACCGGATGTGACAGTCGCCGGGCTGGAAATTTCCGGTGAAACTGCAGAAGCGGAAAAAGATGAGGAACACCTCGTTGCAGAACCAGTTGAAGAAGCCTCTGTTTCTGAAGAAGCTCCTGTATCGGAAGAGGTTCCGGCCACGGAACCTGAGGCCGAAGCCCCTGCGGCAGCGGAAGAGGCTGTAACCGGA
>DBPT01000026.1:0-254 GCA_002304925.1 Prolixibacteraceae bacterium UBA1413 | reverse complement strand
GTAACCGGACCAGTTGAAGAAGCCCCTGTTTCTGAAGAAACTCCTGTATCGGAAGAGGTTCCGGCCACGGAACCTGAGGCGGAAGCCCCCGCGGCAGCGGAAGAGGCTGTAACCGGACCAGTTGAAGAAGTCCCTGTTGCTGAAGAAACTCCTGTATCGGAAGAGGTTCCGGCCACGGAACCTGAGGCCGAAGCCCCTGCTGCAGCGGAAGAGGCTGTAATCGGACCAGTTGAAGAAGTCCCTGTTTCTGAAGA
>DBPT01000007.1 GCA_002304925.1 Prolixibacteraceae bacterium UBA1413 | reverse complement strand
ATGACTGGCAGGTGTTATGCCGCAAATGGGGTAAGTATTACAGAAGCTTGGGTGTGATGGGAACAGATCCGGTCTACCGGTACTACTTCACCTACTTGAATTACGACCCTCGGATCCAGTCGATGATCTACACCACTAACTGGATTGAGCGGCTGAATCGGGACTTCAGGCGGGTATTACGGATGCGCAGCGCCATGCCGGATGAAGAGTCCGTCATAGTTCTTATGGCTAAAATGGCCATGGATAAGTCCTCCTATTACAGGGCTTTGCCTTATATAGACCATGATGAAAAGCTGTTTCCAAATGAAAAGAACCACTTTCTTGATCTGATAAACAAAGTTACAGAATAGCAGGCTCATGTCAAGGCTATACAAGTCCCTCCCTACGGTCGGGACCCTTGACAAAGACCCCGCCATTCAAAAAATGATGTTTAACAGTTCAAGAAAGCCAAAAGAAAAGTAGTTTAGTGATGCCAAACTAAAATGGGAAACCGAGGTCGCGAGACACACAAATTGTAACACTACCATCCGTTTAACTACATGCAATGAGAAGGAAATTCATTTTTATGGCAATTGCGCTTTCAATATTTTCAATGAGTTATGCTCAGGAGAAAAAAGTAACGCGTTTGCCGTTTTCGACATACATGTACATGCAATGAAGATGAATTCGACCTGGTCGTCATCCATGTGTCCGTGGTTTTTAACCAGCATGCCAGAAGGCGATCCCAATGAAGCTCCGGATATGTTTATGAACCTTGGATGTGTGGATCCGCTTCAACCTGCAAAAAGTGATGAGGACATGCAAAATGAAGTAATCCGCCGGATAAGTGACTTTAATATGACCATGGTGGCCTTTGCGATCCCGGGATTTTGTACAAGTGGGTGGACGCCGCTCCTCCCGGACGAATTATACCGGGCATCGGTATCAGCAATGCCGCTGAAATGACAGTAGAGGCTTTTCGTGATTCGTTAAGGAGCGGATTTTACAAAGCAATGCCAGAGGTGGCTCCTCAATACCAGGGCCTTTCTCCAGGCGACCCTACGTTAGAACCCTATTTTGCGGTAGCGGAAGAACTCAATATTCCTGTTGGGCTTCACATGGGAACAGGTGGAAACGGAATGGCCAACATTACCCAACCAAAATACAGGGCTTCGCTGGGCGATCCCTTTCTTCTGGAAGACTTGCTTGCCCGCCATCCGAAGATGAAAGTTTGGGTAATGCATGCCGGTTACCCGATTTTGGAACACATGATTGCAATTATGGGTGCTAATGCTTATATTTATGTCGATATTTCGGGTATGATATGGAGTTATCCGCTCGACGATGTGCATTATTACATCAAACGAATGATTCAGGCAGGGTTTGGAAAACGCATCATGTATGGAACCGATTTTGTGATGTGGCCGCGGTTGTTCGAAACCTCAATGGGCGTGATTGAACATGCACAATACCTGTCGGAAGACCAAAAAAGAGACATTCTCTTTAACAATGCAGTCCGTTTCCTGCGTCTGGATAAAGACCAGTTCGAATGGCCTGAATAAAATATAATCGACATCCTGGTTTATGGGATAGTTTATCAAGAGTTTCAATCAAAAAATATGAAGAACATGAAAAAGAGATTTTTTTTAGTTATTGCATGCCTGGCAATAATGCTGGGTGTAAGTGCACAGGAATTAACCAACTTTAGGAACCGAACACCAATCATTTCTCCTGAAATCGGAGAAAATCATGTAACCTTCCGGTTTTTCGCTCCTCAGGCCGATACGGTAAAACTTACCGGTGGTTTTACACCAACGGTAAAAGTGGAAACAAACTGGGGTGAAATGGAAATTCCCTCCAATCTCGATCTTACAAAAGACGAAAATGGACTGTGGTCGATTAAATTGCCTCTTCCCGAGCCTGAGTTATATACTTATAGTTTTATTGTGGATGGAATCAGTTTAAATGACCCGAACAATGTTTTTATGCAGCGCGACGGCACACGATATTTAAGTGTGTTGTTGATTCCCGGAGAAACAACGGAGAACTATTTTGAAGCCACAAAACGCGGTAATTTGCACCAGGTTTGGTATGATTCCCCAACGCTGGGAATGGAGCGACGAATGTTTGTTTATACACCTGCCGGTTACAATGAAAGCACCGACAAGTATCCGGTCCTATACTTGCTTCACGGTGCTGGCGGAGACGAAGATGCATGGAGTACCATGGGACGAACCCGTCAGATTTTGGATAATTTGATTGAAAAAGGATTGGCAAAACCGATGATTTGCGTAATGCCCAATGGGAACCCAAATCAGGTTGCCGCTCGTACTCTGATAATTGAGGAAAAACCTATGGATCGTGACGCCTGGAGGAATAATCCATATCCCAAAAGTATTGTTCAGGACATTGTTCCCTATGTTGAAAAAACATACCGTGTTGATGCAAGGCCCGAAGCTCGTGCAATTGCAGGTCTTTCAATGGGGGGAGGCCATACTATCACCACGTCATTGATGTATCCGGGATTCTTCGATTACATCTGCCCTTTAAGTATGGGTATCACCAACAGGGACGGTGACGAACAAGTGATGAAAAACTATGAAACTCAGTTTAAAGCATTGAAGGAAGCAGGATACAAACTCTACTTTTTGGCTTGTGGTGATACTGATTTTCTCTTTGAATCGGCAAAAACACTCGACAAAATGTTGACTGACAATGGCCTGGAACACATATTCCATGTAACACCTGGTGGACATACCTGGTCGAACTGGCGTATTTATCTGAATACATTTGCACCTTTGCTGTTCAAATAAACCAAACACCGTCATTTAGATGAAACAATCAATACATCACATGGCAAGTCTATTTCTTGTCCTTCTGCTATGTTCGAACGGGTTGCAGGCCCAATCATGGGTTCGGAATCCCACGCCTAACGATACTTTGCAATCGACGCGTATCTTGGACAATGGCGATGTGATTTTAAGTATTTATGCGCCCCAGGCTGATGAAGTTTCGGCCAGTGGCGACATCATTCCCTGGGGAGAAAGATTAGATATCAATAAAGCTGACAACGGAGTTTGGACCATTCGGATTCCAAATGTAAAGCCAGGCGCTTATCGTTATTCGTTTGTAGTTGATGGAGTGAGTGTTGGCGATCCAAAAAGCATAACAGTTCGCGAAAATCAGGCACTGCTCAATATCTCAGACAATGGCTCGGAATTCTGGGAAATGAAAGATGTCCCGCATGGCGATGTCAGGATTGTATATTACTCATCAAAAGCAACAGGAACAACCAGGAGGATGCACGTGTACACACCACCGGGATACGATAAAGGAATGGAAAAATTTCCTGTTCTTTATCTGTTACATGGCGGAGGCGATAACGACCGTTCCTGGCCAACGGTTGGCAAGGCAAACTTTATTCTCGACAACCTGCTTGCCGAAGGTAAAATTAAACCGATGATGGTTGTAATGCCTGATGCATCAATCGATGTGCCCACTTTTGGCAAGGACCTGATTGAAAGCATCATTCCCTACGTTGAAAACACATACAGGGTGAAAGCCAACGCTGAAAACCGTGCACTTTCGGGTTTGTCAATGGGAGGTTTGCATACACTGAATACAGGCCTGGCTCATTGCGAGAAGTTTGCCTATATTCTTCCTCTCAGTACAGGGTGGTTCAACAACAACGAGGAAATGTGGAATGAAGGGAATCGCTTGCTTAAAGAAAATGCCGAACGGTGTAATAAAAACACCAAACTGTTTTGGGTAGCAATGGGCGGAAAGGAAGACATCGCGTTCCAAAACTGTCAAAACATGATGAAGCTATTTGATGAGTACGGATTAAAATACCAATACTCTGAAAAACCGGGCGGCCACACCTGGCACACCTGGCGCGATAATTTGTATGACCTGAGCCAAATGATTTTTAAGTAATCCCGATAAAAACTGGTGAAAGGCATTCGGGAAAGTTGCTTGCCAATCATTGTGAACCGGAGCAGTCGGGTTCGGATTGGTTGTTTGATTGCCAGTCCATCGAAATGATTGAACGCGGGGTTCATATGCCCCTTTTTAAGTAACAATCTGAATCGTATGAAATTATCAAAATGTTTATTTAGGTCATCGACAACTGTAATATTTATTTGTAGTTTATTCACTGTTCAGGATATAACAGCACAGGGGAGGCCAAAGATTGAGTTTAGTGTTGATTCAACATATGAGTACACTTACCAGGATTTTATGGTTGAGGGAGGTGAGGGTTTTAAGCTTTACACAAAGGTATATTTGCCCAAAGGTGAAGGTCCATGGCCAGTTGTAATGTCCCGTACTCCATATGCCTGGGGTGATAATAAAGGCGATAATATTTTTCTTGGTCGGGAGTATGCCAAACGAGGGCTTGGCTTTGTTGTTCAATATTGCCGTGGGAAAGGAGGTTCCGAAGGTTTTTACCTGCCCAATGAGTTTGAGCGAGTGGATGGACTGGCCATGGTTAACTGGCTTGCAAGCCAGCCGTGGTGCAAAAGTATTGGCATATTTGGTGCATCGTATGTTGGGTTTACGGGCTGGATAATAGCCGATGAAATACCTGAAAAAGTAAAGGGATTGTATCTCCATCATTACGGCGTTGATCGTCATATTTCAGTGTATAAAGATGGCCTTTTTCGTCAGGATATTTTGACCGGTTGGGCAATTGACAATGCTTCAGAGGAAATTAAAAAACCGGTCAGGGACAGGGAAGAACCATATTACAATGAGTATAAATACATGCCTCAGATTCATATGGACGTTGATTTATTGGGAGCTAAACTTACATGGTACCGCGACTGGATTACCTACACAAACTACGAAGATCCATACTGGAATCAGGGCTATTGGGCTCAGTTAAAATCGAATCCTGTGAAAATCAAAGTACCTGTAACCGTAGTCGCCGGGCTATATGATCACCACATGGAAGGAACAATTCTGGGATACGAACGTTTAAACGATGACATCAAAAAGCAAAGCCGATTGATATTAGGAGCCTGGAACCATAGTTATCAAACCACGCCAACACAACACAATCCGAAACATGACAGGGATATTGATCCCAACGTTGACCAGTTTGAATGGCTTTTCAGTGTTTTGGCCAAAGGAGTGGTTCCAAAAGGTGAAGTTAATGTGTATTTTATAGAAGAGGATAAATGGTTTACTTTTGATTCATGGCCGATAAAGAATGATGGAGCTGAAACATATTATTTCACCAAACAAAAGGATGCTGTCAATCCAAAGGCTTACAAATTATCGGAAAAGGCTCCTGAAAAACCGGATGAAATAAAATTTGTATATGATCCCAAAAAACCTGTGATTTCGAATGGGGGAGAAACACTGTTTAATTCTGCCGGTAAGCGTGGAAGCCAGCTTCAGGAAGAAATTGGGTATCGTGATGATGTAGTTAGCTTTGTAACACCAACGCTTACTGAAAATTTGGTAATTGCCGGGAAAATATCAGTTACTTTAAATGTAGGCAGTGATGCTGACGATACATGTTTTGGATACAAGGTAAGTGAAGTTATGCCGGATGGATCGACGTATAACATTCGTTCAGGTATTACCACCCTGGCATATCGGAATAATCCTCTGGGAGGTCGGCAGGCATACACTCCGGGTGAAATTGTGGAAATCAAGATTGAGACACTGCCGATAACCTGGAACGTAAAAGCTGGAAATAAAATCAGAATCGATATCACTTCTTCCAATTTTCCCGAGTATTCCATTCATTCAAATTATTCCGGAATCTGGTCATTCCAAACAAAAACCAGAGTGGCGAATCAGGTCATTTATGTGGGGGGAGAATACAATGGATTTGTTTCATTTCCTACAAAAAAGATTAACCGGGATATTGGTACCTTCAACTCCCGTGAGTAAAACAAAGTAATCCATTCATCATCACATTCTCTTATGCGTGGAATTCCAAAATTATTTGGCATCGGATTTTTCAAGGCCACTTCTGGCCTCTGGGAAATACCCGGATCAATTTGAGATAAAAACAAGTAAGTTTATAAGGATCAATTAATTAATCGGCATGTAAAAGGCAAAGTGATCTATTTATATTGTGAATTCAGACGCACAGTAAACTCTTTTGGGCCGGCAACTTGCGTACTATCCGTCAAGTATACGGGGCTATACTTACCAGCGGGTAAATCTTTAAAAGTATAAGCATTACAAATTCGTGCCACATCAACATATTTTGTTGCTGCAGTATTAATTGCAGATGCGGCAATATCAGCTAAAGCACCAAAAACCCCAGATGCTCCTGTTGAAACAGATGTATCGTAAGTAATGTTACCCTTTCTGGTATATAAAATCTCGTTTGTAGCGATAGATTTCAGAATATACTCTATCTCAACATAAACCTGGCTAAGTAAACCTGTCTTGTCCCATTTATGAATGACCGTAAAGAGAGCTAAATCGGCACCAAAAACCTCACCAAACTTAGTCAGGGGTACATCAAAAAAAAGCTCGGAATCAAATGCACTCTCCCTCTTAAGTATTTCCATTGAAAGAAATGGAGGGATGACATAATAACCAGCGTTGGCAATTGGAACATTCAAAGTCGAATGGAAATACTCCTTTGCCTCAACATTTGTACTTCTGTTTATAGGAGGCATAATTAGTACTGAAACCGGCCTTGCTTCATATAATCCTCTGTAAGCAGAAAATTTACTTACAGGGGCTGTAGTTGTACAACCCGACAATAAAATGCCTAAAGCTGAAATTACCAGTAATAATTTCTTCATTGTTCCAGCATTTTTAAAACATTAGTAATAAACACTTTAGACTCAGGGTATGTTTCAACCTCTTTCAACAACATGGTTTTACCTTCTTCTTCTTTATCCAATTGAAGTAAAATAAACCCATAATCTGCATAAACACCCGGTGGCACAATTTTCCTTGTACCTTCTTGTTTATCAATAATTTTCTGATAAGTTTCAATCAAAAATTGAGCAGAATTCGCATCGCTATTTTTTAGGTAGTTGTAACTAGCCTGTTCATATTTTGACCAAGAATAAAGAGGCTGTTGAACTGTGCAAGAAGAAAACAATAGAATGAAAAACAACAATGCAAATAGATTTTTCATGGTAATACAATTTTCTTAGTTTCTTGTGCTGATATAAAAATCTGTTTCTGAAATAAAAGTTTACCATTATATGAAACAGCGATTTTGTGAGTGCCAGTGGAGATTGCGTATACCTCACCTTTGACTTTACGAGCTAAATCTTTGTGTACCTCAGCTTTAAAAATGTTAGTATCATCAATGATAACATCAACGCCTCCGGAGTAATCATTAGGAGCACCAATAAATTCAAGGTATGCTTCGTTTTCTAAACCTGAAGACAAGGTTTTAATACCACCACAACCAGACAATAGAAAGGCTCCGAAAAGAGCCAATAATACTATTTTTTTCATTTCTCAATTTCTTTTATATAATACTTGGACAATTGTTGTGAATCAATTCCACCTTCAACGAAAGACACCATGGAAAATTCATTCTCTGGAGTATCTCCACCAGTAAAATCGACCTTTATTTTCCCGACAGTTTTCCCAGGCAATTCCATCATCATTCCAGTTTGAGGATTCTTAATCGATTTGCCTTTTTCAATTACATCATATAAATCACCTTCCTTGACGCCCTGGCTTTTACCACCTGTAATTAATATACCATCAGCATCATAAGTCAAGAAATACGATTTCCATGGTCTATCCATGCAGTTATTAATTACGTTTTCAACAAGTTTTGAAAGAGCCGCTGATATTGCCTTATCACTTAATGTAGCATCATAATCCGTACGCTCTCCCAGGCCCATTACAGTCTTATTTGTGGTCTCTGCCTCTCCTTTAGCTTCTTCGGAATATATAATTTGACCAGTTGAAACATCGACCAAACGTATATTGACCCCAGCTTGGACAATCTGCGATTTTGTCCTCGAGAAAGCATTAACATCACCGATGTTCTTCCGCCCGAATTCAGTGACAGAACCAATTATTAGGTAATCAGCTCCAACTTTTTGAATCCCCTCATTACCAGCAATTTTCAATTCTTCATATACTTTTTCAATATCCTGACGTTCCAACAAAATGAATTTATTCGATGCCGCCAGTTTAGTTGACAAAATATCAACTGCTTGTTTTGCAATAGGATCATTGTTTTTGTCATAAAAGATTCCCTTAGCATACTGCGTTTCATTTGAGAAACGAGCTATAGCTACTTTGCGTTTAAGTACCCGTTCTTCATTCTGAACAACGACATCCTGTACTTGAGACTCTACCTTAACTACTTTTCTCTGAGAAAAGCAGTTTAAACCAAGCAAAGTGAATGCTAAAATTAGAATTAGATTTTTCATGAGCCAATTAAATTATGTTGATAAGCTAATTGAGGTTTACAGCTTTTGGAGCTAATCAATAATCGGTTTTTAAATTAACATCCAAATTTAAAAAACAAATCGTTTATAATAAGATTAACTATGGGAAAATTTATTCAAATTGGAAAGCCGGCACTCTGTAGCACCGGATCAAGCAATTAACTCCAAAAACTTGCACAATGAAGGCTTACAAACTTCTTTCTTCAAGAAAATTTTATGGGGATGGAGTGAGAAAGAGAAACAAAAAATAACGCACTGATATTCAGTGCGTTATATCATCAAGAAGCTCCCCAGGTAGGACTTGAACCTACGACCTACGGATTAACAGTCCGCCGCTCTAACCGACTGAGCTACTAGGGAATTTTTCGCTTCAGTTTTCTCTTAAAGCGGTGCAAAAATAAGAGGTTTTTCAGAAAGAAAAAATATTTTTGTAAAAAATAAAAATCACGACAAATGGAGTCTCCTTCCGCTTTCCCGCCCATCCTCGGCATAGGTAACGCACTGGTCGATATCATGATCGCCCTCCCCGATGACGAAATCCTTCACCAATTCAGTTTGCCCCGCGGCAGCATGACCCTGGTCAACGGAATCCAATCCTGGAAGATATACCAGGCTACCCGCCCCTGGCAGAAAAATGTCACCACGGGCGGCTCCGCGGCCAACACCATCCATAACCTGGCTTCTCTGGGCGCCTGCTGCGGTTATGCCGGCAAAATCGGCGACGACGACCTGGGAGCCATCTTCGAAAAGGAGTTTGCCGACAAAGGGGTGGCCACCCATCTCTATTACAGCTCCTCAGGTACGGGAAGGGTAATGGCCCTTGTCAGCCCCGATTCTGAAAGAACCATGGCCACCTTCCTGGGAGCCGCCGAAGAACTACTCCCGGAAGAGTTCCCGGCTGAAATCATGAAACCCTACAGCTATCTGTATGTTGAAGGATACCTGGTCCAGGACCACCGGCTGATCGAAACCATCCTCCACACCGGACAGGAAGCCGGCCTCGAAGTAATCATCGACTTGTCGAGTTACAATGTGGTGGAACAAAACCGTGATTTTCTGGAACACCTGATCACCCATTATGTTGATATCGTCTTCGCCAACGAGGAGGAAGCCTTTGCTTATACAGGCCTTCAACCTGAGGAAGCGGTGAAGAGAATAGCATCCCTGTGCGATATTGCCATCGTCAAAACCGGGAAAAAAGGATCGCTGGTCGCCGGAGGGGACGAAATCCTGACTATCAATCCCGTTTCGGCAAATGCCATTGATACGACCGGTGCCGGCGACAGCTATTCAGCCGGATTCATTTACGGATTAAGCCGGGGATTGACCCTCCGCCAGTGCGGCGACATAGCCTCTCTGGTAGCTGCCAAAACCGTGGAAGTCATGGGGGCGAAAATCCCGGAGGAAGAATGGCCAGAGCTCTTGCTTAAGGTTAAAGCCATTGAGAACAGAAAGTTCTGACAACCTCAACCTCAGAACAGCCCGTGGATGTTCGCATTGACCTTGTCGATCACAGAACTCAGGTCTTCCTTGCGGGAGGCAAAATCTGTTTCATCGACATTGACAATCAGTAATTTACCCAGGTTATACCCCTTGATCCAGGCTTCGTACCGTTCATTCAGTTGCCGGAGATAGTCAAGACGGATTGAATTCTCATATTCTCTCCCCCGTTTCTGGATTTGGTTCACCAGGGTGGGAATCGATGCTTTCAGGTAGATCAGCAGGTCGGGAGGCTGAATCAGCCCAACCATCAGGTCAAACAAGGTCTTGTAATTGCTGAAATCACGCGTGCTCATCAATCCCATGGCGTGTAGGTTCGGAGCAAAGATCTCGGCATCCTCATAGATGGTGCGGTCCTGGATCACTGTTTTACCCGACCTCCTGATATCCAGGATCTGATTGAAACGGGAATTCAAAAAATAAATCTGCAGATTAAAAGACCAACGTTGCATGTCATTGTAAAAATCGTTGAGATAGGGATTGTCATCCACATCTTCGAAGTTAGGGGTCCATCCGTAATGTTTTGACAGCAATTCTGTCAGGGTGGTCTTTCCTGCCCCGATATTTCCGGCTACCGCGATATGCATAGATTCAGGTTTAAATATGTCAAAGATATATGCTATTTCCTTTCTGTCAAGCGCAGGAGTTCGTCAATATATTGCCTGTCGTTTGACAGGCGGGGAATTTTATTCTGGCCCCCCACTTTCCCCCGGCTTTTCATCCACGCAAAAAAAGTGCCGCGTGGAGCAACCACCAGGTGGGGCATCTCCAGGGTCAGGTTTTTATGACGTTTGGCTTCATAGTCGGAGTTCAGCGTTTTCAGGGCGTTGTCGAGAACAGACATGAAATGTTCGGGATTTTCGGGCTCCTTTTCAAATTCAATGATCCACTGGTGCGCCCCTTTCTGACCTTCTCCCATGAAAATGGGACCTGCCGTATATTCCGATATCACGGCATTCCCCCTTTCGCAGGCCACCTTAAGCGCCTGTTCCGCATTGTCAATGATCAGCTCTTCCCCAAAAGCATTGATGAAGTGTTTGGTCCTCCCCGTAATCTTGATCTTATAAGGCAGCGCAGACGTAAACTTAACGGTATCCCCGATGATATACCGCCACAATCCCCCGTTGGTACTGATCACCATAGCATAATTTTCATCCGCTTCCACTTCCCTAAGCGTCAATACGGAAGGATTTTCAGAACCCCATTCCTTCATGGGAATGAATTCGTAAAAGACGCCCAGGTCAAGCATCAGCAACATGTCGCGCCGGCTGGGATTGTCCTGGATCGCAAAAAAACCTTCCGAAGCATTGTAAGCCTCCATATAATGCATCTCATCCGAAGGAATCACTCTCCGGAATTGTTCCCGGTATGGATCAAAATTAACTCCGCCGTGAATAAATAATTCAAGGTTGGGCCATACCTCCAGAATATTTTTCTGTCCCGTTCTCTCCAGGATCCGTTTTAACATGACCAAGTACCAGGAAGGGACCCCCGCGAATGAGGTTACATTTTCTCCAAGCGACGATTCAATGATCTTTTCAACTTTTTCCTCAAATTCCTCGATCAGGGCAATCTCCGCGGGAGGAATCCTGACAAACTGGGTCCAGAAAGGGATATTTTCGATAAGAATGGCTGAAAGATCCCCGTAGTAGGAGTTATTGCTGATGTTGTTGATGCTGTGGCTTCCGCCCAACGTCAGGGACTTCCCCTTGAAAAGCCTCGATTCCGGATAGTTCCGCATATAAAGGGCCAGCACATCTTTCCCTCCCCGGAAATGACAATCCTCCAACGATTCCTTTGTGACAGGGATGAATTTGCTCTTGTCGCTAGTTGTTCCCGACGACTTTGCAAACCAACGGGTTTCCCCGGGCCAGAGGATGTTCTTCTCTCCCTGCCGAAGCTTTTCCACCCAGGGCTTAATGTCATCATACGTCTGCAAAGGAACCCTTTCCTGGAACTCTTTGACCGATGAAATGGTTTCGAACCGGTAAAGCATTCCGAATTCCGTATCCCTGGCTTTGGTAATCAGATCAAAAAAAACCTCCTTCTGAATATCATACGGATACCTGCTGTACAAATCGATTTGATGAATCCTTTTATAGTTCAGCCAGTTAATCAAAGAAGTCAGAATAGGCATATTACATCATTTTCGGAATCAAATTTAGGAATATTTTACGCGAACGACCCCCCCATGGAGATTTTTCATAATTTTATCAATGAAATATCAAAAACACGGTTTTATGAATTATCTGGATATAATTCTGATCATCTTACTGTTCCTGGCAGCCATCAACGGTTTTGTAAAAGGATTTGTGGAAGAGCTGGCCGGGTTGGTCGCCCTCATACTGGGGGTATGGGTCGCCATTCATTTCTCAGATTCGGTGGCCCAGTTTTTAGTCGACCAATTCAGCTGGAAGTTCCGGAATATATCACTTGTGGCGTTTCTGATCACGTTTCTCCTTGTCGTGGTTTTGGTGAACATCGTGGGATCCTATATCAACAAGCTGGTGAAAGCCGTCTCCCTGGGCTTTCTGAACAGGCTGGCCGGACTCGCATTCGGTGTAATAAAAGGAGCCCTGATCCTGAGCATTCTGCTGATCATTTTCAACAAGGTCGATAAAGATGTGCACATCATTTCCCGTGAGACCAAAGCCAATTCACGATTATTTGAGCCGGTCAGGAATTTTGCCCCATCCATTTTCCCCTTTCTGGATTTTTGGAGAGAACGACAACAGCGGGAGGAGAAAGATTCCCTGTAGCCTATTATTTCAGAACCCCCCCATTTTCCCCTGCCTGCAAAGCACCATTAAATACAATTCCTATCTTTGCCCAAAATTTTGAGTAAAAGATGAATTTTGTCGAAGAACTGGCATGGAGGGGCATGATCCATGATGTGATGCCGGGAACAGAAGAGATCCTGGGAAAGGAGATGACCTCCGCCTATTTGGGTATTGATCCTACTGCCGATTCACTCCATATCGGCCATCTGGTCGGGGTGATGTTGCTGAAACATTTTCAGCGGTGCGGACATAAGCCCATCGCACTGATCGGAGGCGCCACCGGGATGATCGGGGACCCAAGCATGAAATCACAGGAGCGCAACCTTCTTGACGAAACCACCCTGCGCCATAACCAAAATTGCATAAAAAAACAGCTGGCACTCTTTCTGGATTTCACATCAGCTACACCCAATGCCGCTGAAATGGTGAATAATTACGATTGGATGAAAGATTACACATTCCTCGATTTCATCCGTGATATCGGTAAACACATCACCGTGAATTACATGATTTCAAAGGATTCGGTAAAAAAACGGCTCTCAGCCGAAAGCTCCTCAGGGATGTCATTCACCGAATTCACTTACCAACTCGTACAAGGGTACGATTTCCTATATCTGTATCAGCACCATAACTGCAAGTTGCAGATGGGAGGATCGGACCAATGGGGAAATATAACCACCGGAACAGAACTAATCCGCCGCATAACCGGAGGAGAAGCCTTTGCCCTTACTTGTCCGCTCATCACCAAAGCCGATGGCAGCAAATTCGGAAAAACAGAATCGGGAAATGTGTGGCTTGATCCCGAAAAAACATCACCCTACGAGTTTTACCAGTTCTGGCTCAACACTTCCGACGAGGACGCTGAAAAATATATCAAAATATTCACCCTCCTTTCAAAGGAGGAAATCAACATGTTGACAGCCTTGCACCGGGAAACTCCACATTTGAGACAACTCCAGAAAAAACTGGCCGAAGAGATAACCGTAATGGTACACGGCCGGCAGAATTACGAAATGGCAGTGGAAGCCTCGATGATATTGTTCGGCCAGGGTACGGCAGAACAACTTCGCAGGATGAATGAAAAAACCCTTCTGACCCTATTCGAAGGAGTTCCCCGGTTTGAAATATCACTCTCTGAACTTTCTCAGGGAATCGGTATTGTTGAACTGTTGGCCGAAAAA
This sequence comes from Prolixibacteraceae bacterium UBA1413, assembly GCA_002304925.1. Lineage (GTDB taxonomy): Bacteria > Bacteroidota > Bacteroidia > Bacteroidales > Prolixibacteraceae > UBA1413. Next base: position 165,710 of record DBPT01000007.1, on the reverse strand, counting down.
ACATCCGTCTTCCCTTCAAAGGGAGAAGCCCGACGAACTATCCAGGCAAACGGCTTGAGCCTGAATAAGGAAAAAGTCACATCCCCTGACCAGTCGGTTGACACTTCCCGGCTGATTGCCGGCAAGTATCTGCTGGCTCAGAAAGGCAAAAAAAACTATACCCTTATTGTTGTACGTTAATCCGCCTTTATTCAGCCGAAAATAATACTAAAGTACTGAAGCATACGTTTGTTGAACAACAACCATATTTAAACTGCATTTATGAATGATTTTTTTGACAACCAGCGCCTACTGGAAGTTATCTGGAAACACCGTTTTCATTTCGTCATTGTGGGTATCATCGCCGTTATCCTCTCCGCCTTCTTTTCTTCCCCGATGTTCATTACCCCAAAATACAAATCATCTACCAAAGCATACCCTACCAACCTGGGAGTTATGAGCGAGGAATCTTATACTGAGCAAATGCTTGAAATCATAAACTCGACCGACATTAAACTGAAAATGTTTGATGCTTTCGAACTCGATAAAGTTTACAAAATCAGCAAGGATGATCCCAAATACCTCACCTATATGCTGGCCATCTATGATAAACATGTCTCCACCCGGAAAACCGATTTCGAAACGGTTCAGATCACAATCCTCGATAAAAAGCCTGAAAGGGCTGCTTTGATGTGTGATTCCCTGATTCATTTTTACAACCAAAAAGTCCAGGAGATGCATTCGGAAAAAAACTGGGAATTGGCAAAGGTTATTAAAGATAACATCGCCAGGCAAACCACCGAGCAAGATTCTTTAAGGCATTTGCTCGTTAACTTCCGGGACACTTCCAGACTCTACGACGTCGTTCTGCAAACCCCTGAGGTTACACGGGGATACATGAGGTCAATGGTTGAGGGAAGCAGCAGCATGCAAAACGAGAAAGAAATAAAAAGAATATATAACAACCTGTTGGAAAACGGCGCCGATGTCCACATTATGGAACGCCGGTTTGAAAGTTTGGTTGTTTCCATCAATGAATTAAAAGTTGAATATGACAAAGCCATTAGCGAGGCTGAAAAAAGAATAACCTATGCAATGGTTGTTGAAAAGCCATTGGTTGCTGATGATAAGTCCTATCCTGTGAGATGGGTTATTGTGGCATTCACGCTGATATCTTCCCTGTTTCTCGCTTTGCTGGTGTTGCTCATCCTTGATTACAAGAAAAAATAGTTGCTGAATGATCAGGAATCCGGCCATACGGTTAACCGCCTTTTATGCCATTTCCCTCTCGTTTATTCTGCTGAATATTTGGGTTATCGTAAAGAAGGATTCCTTCATGGCGATGCTGCTTCCGGTTGTCCTTGCCATTCTCTTGCTTGCCATTTTCGCGGCCGACCGGATACTATGGCTGGTTGTACTGCTGACCCCCTTGTCAATACCGCTGAGCATGCTGATGCCATGGTTGACCTTCGACATGTTTATTCCTACCGAACCATTACTCGTCGGAGTACTCCTGCTCTTTTTCCTGAAAATAGTGTCAGAAAGGCGCATTCATCCAGCCTTGATGAGACATCGGGTCACCATCACCATATTGATTTATCTTTTTTGGATCCTGGTTACCAGTCTGACCAGCACTATGCCGGTGGTATCTCTGAAATTCCTGATGGTCAAAATATGGTTTATCGTGGGATTTTACATCCTGGGGGTTCAACTGTTTGAGAACAAGTCCAACATTCCCAAATTTGTATGGTTGTACACCATTTCACTGCTGGTTGTGATTGCGTACACCATTTCACGGCACATGGGATACGGGTTGACAGACCAGCAAGCGGCCCACTTTGTGATGAATCCTTTTTACAAAGACCATACCTCTTATGGGGCAGCACTGGCAATGTTCATCCCGTTTCTTGCCGTTTTTTCCTTTAACAGATTTTCCCAGCCTTTTGCAAAGTGGACAGCCCGGGGGGTTCTGGCGGTGTTGATCATTGCTTTTATCCTTTCTTATACCAGGGCAGCCTGGCTGAGCCTTTCCGTGGCCATTTTTGTTTGGGTGATGATCCGCCTGCAGATCAGATTCAGAACCCTGGTGATTACCACCCTGTCGATCCTGGCCCTGGTACTTGTCTTTCAGCGACAGATCCTGGCTTACCTGGAACGGAACGACGAAGAATCCTCCTCAGATCTGATAGAACATTTCTCCTCCATCTCCAACATTACATCGGATGCTTCCAACCTGGAACGGATCAACAGATGGCATTGCGCAATCAGGATGTTCCGTGACCGTCCGGTTTTCGGATTCGGACCGGGCACTTACATGTTTAAATACGCACCCTACCAGCTTACCAGGGACAGGACCATCATAAGCACCAATGCGGGAGACGCCGGAAATGCGCACAGTGAATACCTGGGCCCGCTTGCCGAAAGCGGCTTGTTTGGGATGATCTCCATGCTCCTGCTCGTGATTACCGTCATGTACACCGCCTTTAAAACTTACAAAAGGCTGAAGGACCCGCAGCACAAAGCCTGGCTCGTAGGAGCAATCATCGGGCTGATTACTTATTACGGACATGGATTAATGAACAATTTCCTCGATACCGATAAGGCTTCCGTGCCTTTCTGGGGTTTTACGGCAATGATCGTTGCACTAGACCTCTTTTCAAGGGAAAACCTCAAGAAAAGCGAACCGTTCAAGTCAGACCACAATGAAGAAGCAATCCGGAATTAATCCTTGCTTCGGAACCACCTGAAAGAAAATCTGCAGAAATCCTGTTTACTGTTTTACACGCTCGCTATAGCTCCTGTCGCGCGTATCCACCTTGATAACCTCCCCTTCATTGATAAAAAGCGGAACCATGATCTCCGCACCGGTTTCTACCGTAGCAGGCTTCAAAGCGGTAGTGCTTGCCGTATTCCCTTTATCCCCGGGAACCGTGTACGTCACCGCCAGTTCTACAAAAGGCGGCAACTCAGCCGTCAGAGGTGACTCCGTGTCAGCATGAAATTGAATCTCAATAATCTGACCCTCTTTCATCAGATCGTTGTTCTCAATGAGGTCGGGATTGATACTGATCTGATCAAAAGTTTCCAGATGCATGAAGTTGCATCCCATATCATCTTTGTAAAGAAACTGGTAGGGCCTTCTCTCGATCCTGACCACATCTATCTTTACTCCTGAGGTAAATGTATTTTCTATTACCCTTCCTGTTCTCAGGTTTTTCAGCTTTGTCCTGACAAATGCCGGACCCTTACCTGGCTTGACATGAAGAAACTGGACAATCATCCACAATTGATCGTTCCATTCCAAACAAAGGCCATTTCTGAAATCTGCTGTAGTTGCCATAAATCTAAAATTTTACGGCAAAAATAGGGAAATCTCCCGAAAATCAGGCAGGCAGGCAATAACTGATTGAAATAAACCGGCGATTCTATCGCCCCATCACAATTATTTGAACTGTTCCTTCCCGTTGATCCGATAGCTGACGAGTATTGCACGCAAGGTTCCGGCCTTGGTTTCAAAATCAAGCTGAACAGGAATATGGCTATCCTTTGAAATATAAAACTTAAGGCCGTCAGATCTTTTCAGGACTTTTCCCTTATCCACGACCGGTGACAAAACCATCGACTCCAGGGGCCCCATCGGAGTCTCTAACATCTCATAACCATTGAACCTGATTTTGATGTTCTGGACTTCATGACCGTTGAGGGTGGGTAATACGACGGTTTTACCCTTACCGATGTCATCAATCATGTTATTCTTTGCAAAATAGAAAAAGACAGTCAAAATATCAGTCAGATTGTCCGGAACCTTTGCCCAGCCGGTCTTTTCACTGAATATGGAATCCTTGTCGTGGTAATGGAAAACTTCGTTGTAATAGCGGTATTTCCTTTCCTTAATATTTCTTACCGACCGGTAAGGAAGGTAAGATTTGGCATCAACCGTGCTTTCATATATATCATCTACCTTGAAGATTTTGTCGGTAATCCCTGTCGTATATCCTTTCAGATGGTAGTCCACAGCTTTTTTCCCGTTGAAGGAGGTATCCCTGATTGTCAAGATCGCCTCTCCTCCCTTCACAAAACCCAATTTAAGATCAAAGACAAGTATTTCACGATTTCTCCCTTCTCCATTCATGGCCAGGGCGCAAATGAAGGTGAAGAGAAAAAGTTTCAATCCCGTATTATTTATCAGAAACATTTTAAAACACTTTATTTTTTGGTACTGTCGCTACGAAATCCTTCAGGTAAAACGGTTCAAAGTAAGAAACGTTTTCAAAAGCATTATTATTAAACCTTTCTTCGGCAAGTGATGACATAAACCGTGCCGAAGCCAGAACCTCGCCAGGAAATATAGCATTCGGATGACGGATGACCGCTTGGCATTTGGATGCGCCATTCCCGAAAAACCACACTTTTTGGGTTGCGAGTGAATCCGCAAAGGAGTCTTCGCCGATAATCGCCGCTGTAATTTCTGAGAGCTGGTTCCCCTGGTTATCGAATAAGGCTGTGTAAACTTCCATGCGCCGGGCATCGATCATGGGACAGAGAAGCGGCGGGGCGTTCCCGGAGAGTTCCTCTCCCCTGGTTCGGAAGGCCATATGGGAAGCCATGGCATTGAGTGTACTGACCGACAGAAGCGGAATATCGAGAGCATAACACATTCCTTTGGCTACTGAGACGCCAATTCGCAGGCCGGTATATGATCCCGGGCCACGGCATACGCAGACTGCGTCGAGCAGTTCCACTCCGGAATCCCATTCCCTTATGACCTGGTCAACATACAGCGTCACCAGTTCCGAATGCCGGAAACCTTCCGTTTTTTCGGCACTTGCAACGATCGTCCCGTCAACTGACAGGGCAACGGAACAAACCTCCGTGGCGGTTTCCAGCAGTAATATTCGAGCCATCGATTATTTTCCTGACAATTTGGAGTGACAAAGGTAACAAATGTTGACTTTCTACTGTTTCCGCCGAGATCATGAAAGCCCAGGCTGAACTCCGTTTTAACGGAGGCTTCAGCTCAGCCGGACCAGCACCACAAGGATGATGATAACCAGAAAAAGTATCTCCCCGAAATATCCCTCCTTAACCGATTCAAAATAGTTGGACAGGAGAAAGGTTACCGGGACGGCAGCCACAATATACATGGCAATGGTCACGGCAGGGATGAAAACAAAGGCCAGAACTGCAGAAACGAACAGGAAGAAAAAGAAAGCGTAAAATTTCCGGAAACTGGCTTTTTTCTCATCGATCTGGCCCAGAATTTTAAAACTACCAGCAAGGATAAGGAGGCCTAAGTAAGAAGCTAACAGAAGTACCGGCATGCTACCCCTGAAACCTTCCCCCCGGCCTGTGACAAGGAGCGACACCATGGAAAAGAGCTCTTCAGTTTTGTCAAAAAGAAAATAAACTGCCACAAGAAAGATCCAGGGGACCACTCCTCCGGTAAAAACCAGCACCACTTCCCGCCATCGTGCATCTCGGGCAAAAACCCTTCCACCCGCCAGAAAGAGAGGCAACAGTACCAGGAGATGAAAATAAAACAACGACCCCAGGCTCAGCAGAAAACCCGCTTCAAACATGTTACGGTAAGGCTTCCTCAGGTCAAACGCAGCAAACATTCTATCCATGGCCAGGGATAAAAACAGGATGGCAATCAATACAGGATATAAGCTCTGTAAACCGGGGATGCCACTGGTCAGCAAAACGAACAAAACCGCAGGCAGCAATGACCAGGTATTGAAAAAAAGGTACTCGCGGTAAATCCGGAAAAGCAACAGGCTGTTAACTGTCAAAAAAACAAAGGCAAGGGAAACCTGAAGTTCCTGATTCGCTGAAAAGGGTCTGTTCAGCAAACCAAAAAGTCCAAAATTCACTTCACTTTCCTGAATATGAAAGACAAAGGGATTCAACAGACAGTGCACCCAGGCACCCGCAACGATCAGAAAGAAGAGGAAATACCCGGTGGTGTGACTTTTTTTGACGAGGCGAAGCAACATGGTTATAAATCAAAACCGATATCTCTTCGGAAATATTTCCCTTCGAAATGTATCTCTCCGGCTTCGGAATAGCATTTTTCCAAAGCCTCCGGCAATGTTTCTGCCAGGGCTGTCACGGCCATTACCCTGCCTCCTGCCGTTTTCAGGATGCCATCTTCCTCTCTTGTCCCCGCGTGGAAGAGAAGACCTCTTCCGGTCATTTCATTTCCGGTGATGACCTTCCCTTTTTCGTAATCTCCCGGGTATCCTCCTGAAACAAGCATAACCGTGGCAGCCACATTGCCCGATGTTTTTATTTTTTTCTCTTTCATCCGGCCGGTAGCAGCCGCATCAAGCAGGTCAAGCAAATCGGACTCTATCCGCGGAAGGACGGCTTCGGTTTCGGGATCTCCCATCCTGACATTGTATTCGATCAGAAAGGGATCACCCTGGCAGTTGATCAAGCCAAAGAAAATAAAACCGGTGTATGGAATACCTTCCAGGGCAAGACCCCTGATGGTCGGTCTGATGATCCGTTCCTCCACTTTCTTCATGAAAGCGGCATCGGCAAAGGGAACCGGAGAGATGGCTCCCATTCCCCCGGTATTCAGTCCGGTATCATTTTCCCCCACTCTTTTATAATCCTTTGCTTCGGGAAGAATCAGATAGTCCGATCCATCGGTCAGGATAAACGCCGAAAGCTCCACTCCTCTCAGAAACTCTTCGATGAGGACCGTATCGCCTGCCATCCCGAATTTACCTCCCAGCATTTCAGCCAGTGTAAGCCTGGCTTCTGCCAGGTCATTGACAATGATGACTCCCTTGCCTGCCGCCAGTCCGTCAGCTTTCAGAACATAAGGAGGCTTGAGGGTATCCAGAAATCCGTAGCCCTGGTCAACGGTTTCACGGGTAAAGGAAGCATAGCGTGCCGTGGGAATCCCGTGCCGGGTCATAAAGGATTTGGCAAAATCCTTGCTCCCTTCCAGCATGGCTCCACTCTTCAGGGGACCGATCACCCTGACATCCCGCAAACGGTCATCCGCAAGGAAAAAATCATGAATGCCCCCTACCAGAGGGACTTCCGGACCGACCACCACCATCCCGACATCATGAAACAGAACGGAGCTCCCGATGGCTTCAAAATCATCGGAAGAGACGGGAAGATTGGTTCCCAGCAAGGAAGTGCCCGGATTTCCAGGGGCAAAGAACAAACGTCCCATGGCACGACTCTGACTGATCTTCCATCCCAGAGCATGCTCCCTCCCCCCCGAACCAACGATCAACACATTCATCTACGTATCAGATAGGTTTTGAAAACCGGAATTTATTGTCCCGGGTATTTCCGGAGGTATTCCTCTATCGTCTTGGTGATCCTGGCCGATAGTTCCGCATCTCCCGAGGCCCTGCAGGTTCTTTCAAGTTTCTGCAGGTAAAAGAAATTTCGCTGGATTTCTTCATTGACATCTCCTGAAACCAGGAAATGGTCAGGCATCGACATCAAATAGGCCAGCATCTGTTCAAATGAACGGTATGCCTCTTCCGCCATGGCGGATGCATCCTCAGTGGCGCCACTCTGATAGAGGGTATTGATCATTTCAAGAGAGAAATATTCAAAAGGCACTACCGACGGAGGTACCAATTCCTGACACTTTTTAACCACGGTAACGGCGGAATCCTGTTTGCCCTCCCTGACAAGCATGTCGGCAAGCCGGTTGAAATTATTCCGGATATTGGTCATCATCCGTGCATTGTTTTCATCAATATACACCGAGGGGTCATTCATGTTTCCCCACTTGAATTTGTGCATGAGATTATCATACATGATGTCTGTGGCCACTCTTCCGAAATTGATGCTTTCCGGACTACTCCGGTCGGCAAGGATGGGGACCAGCCGGTAGGCAAATCCTTCAAGCTGGAAATAATTCGACAACTTGAGGAATTTCTGCGGTCCAATGGTGATGGCGAAATAGATGGGCCGCTCCCAGTTGTTGTGAGCCAGCATGTCCAGTATCATATATTCATCCTTGGCAAGGTAATCCCGGTCGCTGAGATCAATGTAAATGGTGTCGACAATCTTGTCATAGTCCTCAGGTCTTACCACCTTATTCCTGATTACAGCTTCCCTGTCCACTTTAAAGGTCAGTTTTTTCTTGGGGAAATAGGCGGCATTACCGGCCTGGGTGAGCTTTGTGGCCGGGTTGTCATCATTGACGAAACGGACTGCCTCGACAAGATCGATAGATTCCCGTTTGATCCGGGGATCATCCAGCAGATAGACAATGTCCCTGGTCCCCTGGGTATATTGCTCTTCCTTCAGGGAGAAAGGTAACGGCTTTGACTCATACGCCTGTTTCTTCATCTGGGTGATGTACCAGTCGGTCTGCAGGTAGCTGAGATTGCATACCCTCACATCGGTCCTTACTCCTTCCACTTCCTGGTTATACCAAAGCGGGAAGGTGTCATTATCGCCATTCGTAAATATGACCGCCTGTTCTGCACATGTTTTCAGGTAGTTAGCCCCCAAATCACGGGCTGTATAGCGACCCGATCGGTCATGGTCATCATAGTTCTCGGCCAGCATAATCCCCGGAACCAGTGCCAGGCAAACTGCCGTAACTACGATCCCGTTGACCTTGTCGGGAAGTACTTTTTTCAGGGCTTCCACCAGGGCGAGAACCCCAAGGCCGATCCAGATCGCATATGCATAAAAGGAACCGGCAAAGGCATAATCTCTTTCACGCGGCTGAATAGGATATTGATTCAGGTAGACCACAATGGCCAGACCGGTCAGGAAAAAGAGCAGGAAAACCAGCCACAACACCCGCTTCCCCTCTCGCCCCTTGTTGTAAAGGTAAAATATTCCCAGGATTCCCAGGATCAGCGGCAAAAAGAAATATTTGTTATTGGCGGCATTTTGCATCATCGCCGGCCGCCCGTCCTGATCCCCGAGCCGGAAATTGTCAAGGAAGGAAATCCCGCTGATCCAGTTTCCGTGAAGTACCCCGCCATGACTTTGAATATCATCCTGGCGGCCGGCAAAGTTCCACATGAAATAACGCAGATACATGTGCCCCACCTGATAACGGAAGAAAAAACGGAGATTCTCGACCATCGTCGGTTTGTTGATGATCACTTTCTCTCCCTGTTCATTGACATGCTGAATCCGTCTGCCCTTCACCTTACCCCAGCTTTCATATTCCTGGGCATGGCCAGCTTCCTGGCTGCTCCACATCCTGGGAAACAGCGTCTTGAATTTGTCGTCATAATTAGGAACAACCCGGTAATCGGTGATGACGTATTTCCCGTCACGCTGGGCATAATAAGGACTTCCCTCTGAATAACGGTCTGCAGGATTCAGGGGTGAATTATAATATTGTCCGTAAAACAGGGGCCGCTGCCCGTACTGTTCCCTGTTGAGATAGGAGAGCAGGGAAAAAGTGTCGTTCGGACTGTTCTGGTCCATGGGAGTTCCCGCGGAAGAACGGATGAGGATCAGGGCAAACGAGGAGTATCCGATGAGGATGACGGTAATCGCCACCACCACGGTATTCCAGAAAACTTTCTTGTGATCAACCGTGTAACGAATCGCCCAAACCAATCCTCCTGCCAGCAGAAGAAGATAAAAGAAAGTCCCCGAATGATAGGGAAGCCCGAATGTGTTGACGAACAGCAGCTCAAACCAGGAAGCCACCCTGACAAAACCGGGAATGATCAGGTACATGATGCCGCCCAAAATGGCAACCGAGACCAGCAGGGCATAAAGGATCCCCTTGTTGGTGACCTCATATTTCCTGAAATAATAGACAAAGACGATAGCCGGTATGGCAAGCAGGTTCAGCAGGTGAACCCCGATGGAGAGCCCCATGAGATAGGCGATAAAGATAAGCCATCGGTTGGCGTGGGGCTCATCAGCAACATTCTCCCACTTCAGGATCGCCCAGAATACCAGGGCCGTAAGAAATGAGGAAAGCGCATAGACTTCACCTTCAACGGCCGAGAACCAGAAAGTGTCAGAAAATGCATATGCCAGGGCACCGACAAGACCGCTTCCCAGAATGGCAACCATTTGCCCCGTCGTCATCTCCCCGTTTGAAGTGATGAGTTTACGGGCAAGGTGCGTGATGGTCCAGAACAAGAACAGAATGGTGAAAGCACTCGCCAGCGCCGACATGATGTTCACCATCAACGCCGCATTTTGCGGAGAACCCCCCAAAATGGTGAAAAACCGGCCTACGATCATGAAAACGGGCGCTCCCGGAGGATGTCCCACCTGGAGATTCGTGGCTGTGGTGATAAATTCACCGCAATCCCAAAAACTGGCCGAGGGCTCAATGGTCAACAAATAAACGACGGCTGAAATCACAAAGGTCACCCAGCCTGCAATCAGGTTATACAAATTGTATTGCTTCATCATTCAATAATTTGCAGATTTCCTGTCCGGAAAAACATAATAACATTAAAACTGATGCGAAGATAGTGCTTTTGTTTATTTCTGGCGGAAACCAAAGCCGTTAAAAGAAATTAAAGGATTGATTTATTTGTAACCCTTTCCAACCGGAAAGTGGGCGTAAAGGCCATCGTCGTCAGCGCGAAAGGAGAGATATTAAAGGATGAGTCGATCTGAAAACCGCAGAATCAGGATTCTGGCGGGCCTGACACATCTTTTTCCACAAAGTAATAGCTGATTCTCTCCGACCTGTTGTCGTAGGTATAGACGGCTCTTCCGGGAAATTTCAGAAAAATGGTCGCCAGCGCAATATCACCGGCACAGAAAAAGCTGTGCAGTGACATCACCACCAGGAACAAATATACGAAGGGAGTTGAAAACCACAGGATAATGCCGGCCACCGTAATCAGCTGAATCACAACCAGGGGAGTCAATGCCACAAAGAGAAAGGCATTTTTCCCCAGGATGAAACGGTCGGCTTCGGCATAAAAGATAAATTTCCGGAGCATTCCGCCATAGGTAACCCTTGGAGCACCGGCAAGTTTCAGCGCGAATCCGTGTAAAAGCTCATGGATCACCACCAGGAGGGTAAACGAAAAGGCCACGGCAGCAAAAGAAACCCACAGATAAACCGTCTCTCCGCGGTATGCCAGGATGATGGCACGCGCAAAAAAGAAAAGTCCGGTCAACAGCATAAGTGTCTGGTAGACCATATAGACAGGCACGAGTTTGTTGTCTCCCGTCACCTGCTCCACAACGAAATCCTTGATGCGGTCATGTTCCACCGCTGCAATCTTTTTAAAAAGAAGGTCATCATGCAACTCTTCTATGGTCGGGCGACGGGTCATTTTTCAAAAACGATGATTTTCCGAAGGTCCCGCAAGCTGATCAGCCGGATGAGAACGGCAAAAAGTAACGGCAGGGAAATGGCCATGAGATATCCTGCCAGTCGGTGATCCGTCAAACGGGAAAGGGAACCCGCAAAAATCGTAAAAAGAATGAAGAGCGCCATCCTAATGATGTATGACGTACGCGGCTTCAGCCTGAAAATCCGGAAGGCAATGATCATCTGAACAAAGCCGGCAGTGAGTTGGGTGACCATGCTGGAAAATGCGGAACCCATGGCAAAAAAACGGGGTATCAGCCATAAATTGAGGATGACATTCAGTACCATCACCCCTGCAGCCATGGTATTCAGCTGTTTAAGACTTCCATTGGCAGTCAGGAGCGTTCCGAAGATATAGGTGGCTGCAATTCCCGGAAAGCCGGCCATAAGCACACCGAGAATATTGGCGGAATCGTCGACATGGGCATGATATAGAAGTGACATGATGTCGCGGTCATAGAAAAGGGAGGACACCGCGATAATCACTGCAGGAACAAAGAGAAGGGTGAAGGAAAGCTGAACCATGGGACCTACCGGTTCTTTCCGTTTGATCATACTGGCAAACATCGGCAACAATAGTCCCCCGACAAGGGCGCCGAACATGGCAACAGCATCCAGCAAGCGGAAAGCCTGGGCATAAATGCCGGCCTCTTCTTTTCCCGTTGGATGGGGTAACAAACGCTCCAGCATCACCGAATCGATACGGTTATAAAATGCCATCAGCAGGATCAGAAGCGCATACGGATAGGACTTTCTCAGGAAGACAAGACAAAAACGCAGGTTAAACCTGATGGAAATGCTTCCCGTCTTGGAAAGCAAAATCACCAGCGTTATAATGGCCGTCGCAATATATGCCGTAGTCTGGGCGTATACAAACCATTCGATCCTGAATTCACCACCGGTTATTCCTGTGAACAGGAGAATCGTGCAAATGATGATCATCAGTGTGCGGTCCAGCACAGAGATCAGGCTGTCGGTACGGAAAAACTGGAGGGCACTGATATTGGACCGGAGATAAAGCGTGAAGGAAATCAGAAATTGATTCAGGATCAGAAAGAGAAGAAGATGAAACTGAAACTTCCCGTAACCGATCACGGCGGCCGTCACAAGGCTGAAAACCGCGTAAACAACCGCCAGGAGAAATTTCAGCCCGACAATGTTCGAAAGATGTTTCCTGACAAGAAAACGGTGCTGGGCGATGTTGCGATTGTTAAAATTGGTGATCCCCAGGTCCAGCAGGATATTCAGGATCATCGAAAAATTGAAAAGCGCAAAATAAAGCCCGTAACTCTCGGCACCCACCACATTCTGCACCGTACGGTCAATACCCAGCACCCAAAACGGCTTTATCAGCAGATTCAGGAAAACCAGCAGAATCAGGTTGGTAACAAACTTATGCCTCAAGAATCAGAAATTGATAATTCGGACGCTAAAATTAGATATTTTGGGCATACTTTGTACTTTTAACATGGAATTGAATTTTTTCGCACGATGGTCATTGTCGTCAACACAAGGTTGCTTTTGAAGGAAAGGCTTGAAGGGATCGGCTGGTTCACTTGTGAAACCCTGAAAAGGATCACCCGTGACCACCCCGGACACCGGTTCATATTCCTTTTCGACCGGCCTTATTCCGAAGAATTTGTCTTTTCCGGCAATGTTACGCCGGTAGTAGTTTCTCCCCCTACCCGCCATCCCCTGCTGTGGTTCCTCTGGTTTGAATTCCGCATCCCGGGGATCCTGAAAAAGTACGGGGCCGACTTGTTCCTTTCCCCCGACGGATACCTCTCCCTGAGAAGCAGCGTTCCCCAGCTTCCCGTCATGCATGACCTCAATTTTGTGCACCGTCCCAGAGATCTTCCCCGCCTTACTTCGGCATATTACAATCACTATTTCCCCCGCTTTGCCAAAAAAGCAGTACGGATAGCCACTGTCTCCGAATGGTCGAAAAAGGATATCTCAGAGAGCTTCGGCATTCCTCCTGAAAAGATCGACGTGGTATACAACGGATGTAAAAACGACTATAAACCCATCGGTGAAGCGGAAAAAAAAGATGTGAAAGAGCGCTATACCGGGGGCAATCCCTATTTTCTCTTTGTGGGTGCGTTGCATCCGCGGAAAAATATAGAAGGGCTTCTGGAAGCGTTTGAAGAATTCAAGATGCGTTCGTCAAGTCCGGTAAAATTGCTGATTGTGGGAGGGAAAATGTTCAAAACCGGAAAAATCACGGAACGGTTTCATGCCATGAAATACCGTGAAGAAGTGGTTTTTACGGGCAGGGTCTCAGAAGCAGAACTCCGAAGAATTTACGGAGCGGCATTGGCATTGACTTTTGTCCCCTTTTTCGAAGGATTTGGCATTCCGGTCGTGGAAGCCATGGGGGCAGGCATTCCTGTGATCTGTTCCGACACCACCTCCCTGCCGGAAGTGGGTGGGGATGCCGTACGCTATACCGACCCCGCCCAGAGCGGACAAATCGCCTCAGCGATGCTCGAAATTTTCGAAAACGCGCCGATGAGGAATATTCTGGTGGAGAAAGGATTCCAGCAGAAGGAAAAATTCACCTGGGAGAAATCTGCCGAACTTCTCTGGGGATCCATTCTGAAGGCAACCAGGGGATAAGGTTAAGGTTGAGGTGAAGCCGGAGGACGGGAAGCCGGAGGACGGGAAGCCGGAGGACGGGAAGCCGGAGGACCGGACAATGCCCCTTTTCCTCCTGCCTGTGTTTGAAATGCCAATGATGATTGAGATCCGATGAAAAAAAAAGAGGTTTCCCTCCTTTCATATCTCCTGCCTGACAGGACGGAAGCCGGTTGTGACGAGGCCGGCCGGGGATGCCTTGCCGGCCCGGTAGTGGCGGCGGCAGTCATCCTTCACGCCGGATTTTACCATCCTCTGCTCAACGATTCCAAACAGCTTACCGAAAACGTCAGAAACCTGTTGAGAGGAGTCATTGAATCGGAAGCTCTGGCCTGGGCTGTAGCCATAGTTTCTCCCGCCGAAATCGATGAAATGAACATCCTCAGAGCCAGTTTTGCCGCCATGAACAAGGCCGTCGCTGCCTTAAAGCATAAACCCGACCACCTTCTTATTGACGGGAACCGTTTCAGAAACCTGACTGACATTCCCCACACCTGCATCACCAGGGGAGATGCCACCTTCCTCCCCATAGCCGCCGCCTCAGTCCTGGCAAAAACCCACCGCGATGAGATCATGCTCCGCCTCCATGGCGAATTCCCCGCCTACGACTGGAACCACAACAAAGGTTACCCTACCGCCGCCCACAGGGCAGCCATCAGAAAATTGGGAATCACCCCTTACCACCGCAAAACCTTCCGGCTGACCGATGAACAACGCTCCCTCTGGGAGGAACTGCCACAGGGAAGGAGTTCAGGAGGTCGATTCCCTTCCTGAAGAGATAAAAACCGCTAAACCTTAAAGTAATTCAGGACGAAGTAAACATCAGATCCTTACATTGGGTGTTAACTGTAACAATTAGGAATGATCGGTATCGCACCTGTAAGCGCGAAGCAAATTACAGAAGATGGAAATGTAAATAATGTTAACCTCCTGAGCTGGTCATGTCGATGAGAATTGTTAATTTCGTGACAAAATTCAAAACCAACAAAATGAAGAAACTGTTTTTCCTCTTAGCCTTGACCGTAGCATTGATCTCCTGCGGCTCCAAAGAACAAAAAATTAACACGTTGACCGAAGCCGAAATCGCCGAAGGATGGGAATTGCTGTTCAACGGCGTCGACATGAGCAACTGGAAACTTTATAACGGCGGAGAACCCACCGGTTGGAAAGTGGAAGATGGCATCATGAAAAATTCCGGGGTCGGAAGTGATTTTGGCGGGGACATCATCACCCGGAAGCAATACAGGAATTTTGAACTGTATATCGAATGGCAGGTAGCCTCAAGGAGCAATTCCGGCATCTTTTTCCATGTCCAGGAAGGGGTTGCCCAGGCCATTTACCAGACCGGGCCGGAATATCAGCTTATCGATGACAAAGGCTGGCCCGATCCCCTGGAAGCCGACCAGTACAGCGGTGCCAACTATGGCATGCACGCCCCGGTGGGGGCTTCTGTACAACCCCTCGACAAGTGGAATGAAACCCGGCTGATCGTCAACGGTACCCATGTGGAGCATTGGCTCAACGGAGCAAAGGTTGTCGAGTACGAGCTCTGGGATGATGACTGGAACGCCCGCAAAAATGCCGGAAAATGGAAAGATGTGCCCACCTACGGAATTGCGGAGATCGGACACATCGGACTTCAGGACCATGGCGGGCTGACACTTTTCAGGAACATCAAGATCAGGGAGCTTTAAACAACCATGAGGGGTATGGTTGATTACCACACCCATTCTCTCCTTTCTGACGGTACCGCTTCCTATGAACAGATGGTGCTGGCCGCCATAGAAAAGGGAATGGATGAGGTCGGATTCAGCGACCATGTCGGACTGAAACCGGTGACCTGGGCCATTCAGGAGGTCGACTTGCCCGTGATGACCCGGCAGATCGAGGAGATCAGGGAAAAATACGGGCACCTCATTTCGATACGTTATGGCATCGAAATGGACTATTTCCCCGGAAGAGAAGCGGAAATCGCCCGCATCATAGACTCCCTCCCCCTTGATTATGTCATCGGATCGGTTCATTTCATCGACGACTGGAATTTCGACGGCGATGAGTCGCTTTACGGAAAATGGAGCAACGACGAACTCTACGGAATCTATTACCGCCTTCTTCAGCAGGCTGCGGCATCGGGACTTTTCGACACGCTGGGGCACCTGGACATCATCAAAAAGTTCTGCGTGTATCCCGAAAGCGACCAAACCCCGCTTTACGAAGAAACGGCAAGGATCATCAGACAGGCGGGGCTCGTCGTTGAACTGAACACCGGCGGTCTCGACAAGCCATGTGCCGAGTTTTATCCTTCCCCCCGCTGGCTCGAAATCCTCTTTGCCCATGATATTCCGGTGACCCTGAGTTCCGACGCCCACCATCCTTCCCAGATCGCACGCCATTACAGCCAGGCACTCTCCCTGTTGAAAAAAACAGGCTATCACCAAATCGTCCGTTTCCACGAAAGAAAAAGATCATGGCTCAGAATATGAGCCCGTGACATTAAGTTATATCATGACCGGAAGTCCTTTCACGCAGTTCAGGGATCTGAAACCCTTTTCCGCTTTGATGTTCAGCGCATTTATCGTGCTGGTGGTTTTTCTGGCCGTACAATTCATCGCAGCCCTTGTTGCCATTCCCTTCTTCGGAATAGGAAGGGTTACATCGATGCTGGAGGGACTGAATATTGATGACCCCGAGACCATACGGCTGCTTAAATTTTTTCAGACCGCCCAGGCCATCGGTCTTTTCATAGTACCATCGTTCCTGGTTGCATGGCTCCTCGATGGCCGCGTCATGCGGTACCTCTCCCTTGACCGGACTGCCGGAGCAGTATCCTGCATCCTGGTCATCCTGCTGGTCTTTGTCATTAATCCGTTTATTAATTTCACCGGCTCCCTCAACGCTGAGATGCATCTACCCCCCTTCCTCGGGCGCCTGGAAGAGTGGATGCGGACTGCCGAGAAGAATGCGGAAGAGCTTACCGCGGCTTTTCTTGAAGTCGACGGAATAGGGGGACTCCTTTTCAACCTCCTGATGGTTGCCATCCTTCCCGCCTTCGGAGAAGAACTCCTCTTCAGGGGTGTGATCCAGCAACAGCTGACCCGCTGGACCCGCAGTCATCATTGGGGGATCTGGCTGGCTGCCATCCTCTTCAGCGCCCTTCACCTGCAGTTTTATGGCTTCATTCCCCGGATGCTCCTGGGAGGAATGTTCGGATACCTGCTGGTATGGAGCGGATCCCTCTGGCTACCCGTTCTCGCCCACTTTGTAAACAATGCCGGGGCAGTCATCGCCCTCTGGATGATCGATCATGATATCATCGCTCCCGAAATCGAAGAGTTCGGCGCCGGAACCGAATACTGGCCTTACGCCGCCGCAAGCCTGATCCTGGGAGGAATCGTCCTGTTCACCCTCAGGAAGCAGGCCAGAGACGCTTCCTGAGGGTGAGGTAAAGATCAAGATCAGTGGCGGATATCAATGAAGCCCGGTGGCCCACATTTCGGGCAGTGTCGGAGGCGCCGCTTCTTTCTTGGGTTTATTTTTCTAATTTTGCCATACTAAAAGATATATGATGAATTTTGAAAAAACCAGGTACTACCTGCAGTCAGTACGTTCCGGACAGGTATTCGGAGACACCGGCTGGACCCTGGATGCACCCGGCGAAACAATCCCCTCGCTGATCAGGGCTGTCTATGAAAACCGTCAGCTGGTGGTAAGGGATGACCAGCCCGGATTGTACAAATTCGGCGACTGGCTGCCCATTCAGCGGATACTGGAAGGCTCCTCGGCGCCGGTAACCTACAAAAGTGAAAAACTGGCCCGAAAACTGGGGCTCGAAAATCTGTGGATCACCTTCAGCGGGTGGTGGCCTGAAAGGGGGGCTCTCATGCAGACCTGTTCCTTCAAGGAAACCGAGGCTTACTCGGTTTGCGCCCGCATGGACTCCCGAAATGAAAAGATCCTGGTGGTCGCTTCTGCCGGGAATACATCGCGTTCCTTTGCCAAAGTATGTTCCGAAAACAAGATTCCGCTCCTCCTCTGCGTCCCTGAGGACAACCTGAACGCCCTCTGGTTTCGTGAACCGCTGAACGATTGCGTGAAACTGGTGTGCAGCAAAAAGGGGTGTGACTATTTCGATGCCATTCATCTGTCAACCCTTATCGCCTCCGTTGATGGATTTATCGCCGAAGGCGGGGCAAAAAATGTTGCCCGTCGCGATGGAATGGGAACCACCCTCCTCTCTGCCGTCACGACCATCGGCGAAATCCCTGACTGCTATTTCCAGGCAGTGGGCAGCGGAACGGGCGCCATCGCCGCCTGGGAAGCCAACCTCCGCTTTCTAGCTGACGGCCGCTTCGGCAAAAGAAAAATGAAACTCCTGGTTTCTCAGAATGCTCCTTTCACTCCCATCTACGACGCCTGGAAAGCAGGCTCCCGGGACATGCTTCCCCTCGATGAACAACTCGCCCGTACACAGGTGGAAACCATAGATGCCAAAGTGCTCTCCAACAGAAAACCACCTTACTCCCTGGCAGGCGGACTTTTCGATGCACTTACCGATTCGGGGGGAGACGTGCTGGCTGTCACCAACGAGAAGGCCAGGGATGCCGCCCGCCTCTTCCGGGAAACCGAGGGAAATGACATACACCCTGCCTCCGCAGTGGCCACGGCTTCCCTCGTCGAGGTCGCCTTACAAAACAGGGTGGCCAAAGATGCCATTATCATGCTCAACATCACCGGAGGCGGGGAGGAAAGATACAAGGCTGAAAACAAACTCTGGTATCTCAAACCCTCCCTGGTTTTTCCCGCCGATCCCGATCCCGCAGAAGTGAAAGACAAAGCCTCCAGGCTGTTCCGCTGATTCCCGGCTCTTTTGCGCCGCCTGATTTTTTGATGACCTGAAAAAACCATAAATACCTGCGAAACCATGAAGCGCCCGTTCTTTCTTTTTGTTCTGTTTCTTTTCCACCTGCAGTTGTCAGCTCAGCCCTATCCGTTTCAGGATACCCGCCTTACTGAAGAGGAGCGGCTCGACAACCTGATCTCCCTGATGACGAAAGAAGAAAAAGTAAGCTGCCTTTCAACACGGCTGTCCGTTCCCCGCCTGGGGATAAGAGGGACACGCACGGTGGAGGGACTGCACGGACTGGCGCTCAGCGGACCGGCAAACTGGGCCGTCAAAGGGAAGGGGGCATCGCCCACTACCACCTTTCCCCAGGCCATCGGGCTTGCACAGATGTGGGATCCGGAAATGATGACGCAGATAGCTTCTCTGGAAGCCGAGGAGGCCCGTTTTCTGGCCCAGAATCCCCGCTACGGAAGCGCCGGACTGATAGTTTTTGCTCCCAATGCCGACCTGGGCAGGGATATCCGCTGGGGCCGCACCGAAGAATGTTTCGGAGAGGATGCCTTCCTTGCGGCATCCCTGACGACCGCTTTCGTGAAAGGACTTCAGGGGGACCACCCGAAATATTGGAAAACAGCCTCCCTGATGAAGCACTTCCTGGCCAACAGCAACGAAAACAACCGGACCGTCAACTCTTCCGATTTCGACGAACAACTCTTCAGGGAATATTACGGATATGCCTTTTACAAAGGGATTACCAAAGGGGGTTCCCGCGCTTATATGGCCGCCTACAACAAATACAACGGCATCCCTTGTACCGTCCACCCGGTGCTGACAAATACCACCGTCAACGAATGGGGCCAGAATGGTATCATCGCTACCGACGGCGGCGCCTTCAGGCTGCTGCTCACCGCCCATCAATATTATCCTGACCTCACCGTTGCCGCTGCCGCATGCATCAATGCCGGCATCACCATGTTCCTGGATAATTACCGGGAACCGTTGAACAAAGCCCTGGAGACCGGACTCATCAGTGAAAAGGATATCGACAGGGCAGTACGGGGAAACCTGCGGGTGATGCTCCGGTTGGGATTGCTCGACCAATCGCCCGAAAATCCATATTCCGCGATCGGGATCGTCGACACCATCGCCCCCTGGACCAAGCCGGAGACCCATCAACTGGTACGAGAGGCCACCGCCCGGTCACTGGTTCTGCTGAAAAATGAAAACCGGCTGCTGCCTCTTGATAAAGAAAAAATCAAATCGATAGCCGTGGTAGGTCCCCGGGCCGATGTGGTGATCTCTGACTGGTATGCCGGCACCCCGCCCTACGCCGTCACCCCACTTCAGGGGATCCGCCGGGTCGCAGGAGAAGGGGTGAAAGTCTTATTTGCCATGAGCAACAAAGCCGATTCGGCGGTTATCCTGGCATCACAAGCCGACGTTGCCATCGTATGCCTGGGAAACCACCCCCTGGGGTATGGCCTGGGATGGGGTCAGAACCAGGTGGCCAGCGACGGCCGCGAAGATGTCGACCGCCAGGCAATCTCCCTGGAACAGGAAGACCTGGCAAAACTGGTGCTGGCTGCCAACCCCAACACCATCCTCGTCATGGTATCCAGCTTCCCCTATGCCATCCCCTGGTCAAAGGAAAATATTCCTGCCATCGTCCACATCACCCAGTCAAGCCAGGAACTCGGAAATGGCCTGGCCGATGTCCTTTTCGGTTCTGTCAGTCCGGCAGGCCGACTGGTTCAGACCTGGCCTGAATCCATCGAACACCTCCCCCCGATTCTCGATTACGACATCCGGAACAACCGTACGTATATGTACACAAGGCACAAACCCCTGTTCCCCTTTGGATACGGCCTTTCCTATTCCGACTTTGAATATTCGAAACTCCGGACCGATAAAAAAACAGCATGTGAAGGGGATACCGTCTGCATCTCTTTTCTGCTCAGAAACAGCGGCCGATTCGACAGTGACGAAGTTGCCCAGCTCTATGTCTCCTTCCCGGGGTCGAAGGTCAAAAGACCCCCCATCACACTGAAAGGATTCAAAAGAGTGCACATCCGCAGCGGGGAAACCCGGAAGGTGACCATCCTCCTGCCGGCAGAAGAGCTGAAATACTGGGATGACCAGGAAAAAACCTTCGCCCTGGAAAAGGGAAGCGTGGCATTTTTTGTGGGAGGATCGTCTGCCGACCGGCGATTAATCGGACAACTGAAGATCAACTGAGCAGGCGGCAAGGCACAAAATTAAAATCCTGTTTTTCAGGAAATAAGTATACATTTGTAGGAAATGAACCAAAAAACCAAAGCGATATGAAAGGCAAAATTATTATGTTTATTTTACTGGCAGCCATTTTATTCAGCGGCTGTTCGCCATACAAGGACTACTCGGGTGTTCCTTACGAAGATCCCACCGGGAAAGCCTGGGAAAATCCGCTGGTTAACCAGATTAACCGGGAAGCTCCCCGCGCCCACTTCATTCCCTATACCACGCTGGAGCAAGCCCGGGAGGATAACAAATGGAACTCCCCGCTGGTGATGTCACTCCACGGAATTTGGAAATTCAAGTTGGCACAACATCCTTCGCAACGGCCATTCTGGTTTTTCAAGAACAACTATGACACCCGCAAATGGGATGAAATCACTGTTCCGGGCAATTGGGAAAAACAAGGATTTGATTACCCCATTTATGTCAACGTGGTGTACCCCCATAAGGCTACCCCACCCGTCATAGAAGGGGATTACAATCCGGTGGGATCCTATAAAAGAACCTTCGGGGTGCCTGCAACCTGGAAGGGGAAAGAGGTTTTCCTCCATGTGGGTGCCGTCAGTTCCAACATGACCCTCTGGATCAATGGGGAATTCGTGGGTTATAGCGAAGACAGCAAGACCCCGGCGGAATTCAACATCACCAAATTCCTCAAAAGAGGAGAGAATTCCATTGCAATGGAAGTATTCCGCTGGTGCGACGGTTCATACCTCGAAGACCAGGATTTCTGGCGAATGAGCGGTATTACCCGCGACATTTTCCTGCAGGCACGAAATCCGCAACACATTCGTGATTTCAGGGTCTGGTCAGGCCTGGATTCAACCTATCAAGACGGCATTTTAAATTTAAGTGTCGAGTTGTTAAATTCCGCAGAAAACAGCGTTCCCGTCACACTTGAATTTGAGTTGAACGACGGCGCAAATACGTTGGTTTCTTTTTCGCGCGATCTGGAAACACCGGAGGCACATCGCCTTTCGGTTTCTACAACTGATACGATCCCTGAAGTCAAAAAATGGACAGCCGAAACTCCCAACCTCTATGAGTTGCTGATCACCCTGAAAAACAAGGATGGCGAAATTCTTGAAGTGCTAAAGCAGGATGTGGGTTTCCGCACCAGCGAGATTAAAAATGGACGGTTCCACATCAACGGGCAGTATGTATATCTGAAAGGGACGAATATTCATGAGCACCATGAAAAAAACTGGCATGTGGTGGATGAGGAGACCATGCTCAAAGACATTCAGCTGATGCAATCCCACAACATCAATACCGTCCGCACCTCTCATTACCCGCAGCCTGAACTCTTCTACAAGCTTTGCAACAAGTACGGTCTGTATGTGGTGGATGAGGCCAACATCGAATCGCACGGAATGGGTTACGGCCGCCGGTCGCTGGCCAAGGATTCGATATGGAAGGCCGCCCATCTCTACCGTACTGAAAACGTGTTTGAACGTGACAAAAATCAGCCGTCGGTAGTCATCTGGTCGCTGGGCAACGAAGCCGGCAACGGGGTGAACTTTTACGCCACCTACGACTATCTCAAATCGGTAGAGAAGAGCAGGCCCGTACAGTATGAACAAGCCCATCAGGACCGGAATACCGATATTTTCTGCCCGATGTACATGCGGATTGAACATATGGAAAAATATGCCCAAACCAATCCTGAGCGCCCCCTCATCCAATGCGAATATGCCCACGCCATGGGTAACAGCGTCGGAAATCTCCAGGATTACTGGGACGTGATTGAAAAATACGACGCCCTTCAGGGGGGGATAATCTGGGACTGGGTGGACCAGGGACTGCTCACAGAGGATGAGGAGGGAAATCCCTTCTGGGCCTATGGCGGCGATTTCGGTCCTGATACGGTTTATACCGACGGAATCTTTTGCTGCAACGGACTGGTGAATCCTGACCGCAGCGTCAAACCCCAACTGCTGGAAGTGAAAAAGGTTTACCAATACATCGGATTCAGTCCGGTGAACCTGGCGACCGGTGAAATTGCCATTGTCAACAAATATGGATTCCGGAATCTCTCCGACTTTGATTTTTTGTGGGAAGTAACCGGAGACGGGAAGGTCGTATCCTCAGGGACGCTGGCTCCCGTCAATGCCGCTCCGGGGGAGGTCGTCAAAGTAAAAACGGAATACGCCTTTGATCCGCAGCCCGGAACGGAATATTTCCTGACCCTCCGGGCAAAGCAGCGGGAGCCTCACGGCTTGGTGGAAGCCGGTTGGGAAGCCGCCGCTGAGCAATTCACCCTCCCTTATTATGAAAAAGCACCCGAAACCCTGGTAAAAAAACTCCCCGCAGTCAGCGTTTCGGAAACCGAAACTTCCGTGACGGTTTCCGGAGAAGGGTTCACCGTGGCTTTCGACAAGAGCACCGGCATCATGACCAGCTATAAAAAGGGAGATACCGAATTTCTGAAACTGGGTCTTATTCCCGACTTCTGGCGGGCACCTACCGACAACGATTTCGGTAACGGCCTCAACAAGCGTAGCAGAGTGTGGCGCAAAGCCGGGGAAACCCGCAAAATCAAAGAAATCAAGGTGATGCACCAAGGTCCGGCCGCCCGGGTAACCCTGAATTTCGACCTGGTGAACGAAGCCGGTGAACCTATCGCCGCTTACCAGTCAGCCTATACCATATATGGCTCGGGCGACATCAGGGTTGACAATCATTTCAAAATGACAAAAGATGGATTGCCCGAAATTGTGCGCATGGGGATGAACCTCCTCATGCCGCGCCACTTCGACCAGATCACTTGGCTGGGGCGCGGACCGCAAGAAAATTACCAGGACCGCCGCACCGGCGCATTCGTTGGATTATACAAAATGCCTGTGGCTGATTGCTACTTTCCGTATGTCCGCCCCCAGGAAAACGGAAACCGCACCGACGTCCGCTGGGCCGCCGTCACCGATGCCAACGGAAGCGGACTTCTCTTCAAGGGGTTGCCGCTCCTGGAAGTCACTGCCCACCACCAGATCATGGAAGACTTCGAATCACCGGTGAATTCGGTAGGCAGGTTTTCCGACGGGCAAAAAGTGGTCAACCGCCATGTCAATGACGTAAAACCCCGCGACCTCACCTCCGTCAATATCGACTTCAAACAGATGGGCGTCGGAGGCGACAACAGCTGGGGCGCCTGGACTCACGATCAATACCGTCTCACCGGAAAAGAATACAATTACTCCTTCCTGATGCGCCCCGTCAAAGCGGGTGACGACCTGGCTGAAGCCGGAAAACTCTCCTTTGTTCTCTAAGGTACCAAGGAGATAATTCACCCGATATTTTATCCAGAAGCCGCCTCCCTCACGGGGCGGCTTACTTTTGATGCAAAATACCAATTTCTGGCTGACGGTGTTATCTTGAACTTTCCAGGTCACCTCCCGCCGGCAGGCGATGGTCACTGAACCGGAAGAGGGGTGGCGGCAAGAACGAGCCTGGCTTTTTTCACTCCTTTGGCCGACGCCTCAAAGAGGATTTCTCCGGGGGTCTCCGAAGCCTGAACCAGGGCGGTGAGCTGCCCGCTGAAGAGGGGCATTGCCGGCGACTGAAAGGGGGTCAAGCACACCGGATTGCCGTTGGCCGCCACCTTATAGTGACCGGCGCCCTTCACCGAACAGGAGATCTCACGGCTGTCGTGCGGACAAAGGTTTCCCTCCTTGTCTACCACCCTGACATTGATGAAGGCAATATCGCGGCCGTCGGCCCCGATGACGCTCCGGTCAGCCGACAGTTCGATATGGTGCGGCTTCCCTGCCGTGCGCATCTCCTTCACCTCAGCCTCTTTTCCTTGCCCGTCATAGGCCACCACTTTTACCGTCCCCGGTTCATAGCGGGTCTCCATCCACATCAGGCGGTATCTTTTCTGGCGGTCGAACGACTCCTGCGAAGCCTTGTTGTCGCTTCCCTCAAGTGTGATCGTGAGATCCTTGGTGCGCCGCCCCTGGCTTTTCCCGTTAATGAAGAGTTCCGCCGAAGGATAGCTAGTGTATACCATCACGGGAACCACCTCGCCCTCCCGGCCCTGCCAGTTCCAGTGAGGCAGGATGTGGAGGGTGGATGCCTTGTCGTTCCAGTGGCTTCGGTAGAGGTAATAGCGGTCCTTGGGGATCCCCGCCAGGTCAACGATTCCGAAGAGGGAGCTATGACTCGGCCAGTCGGTATAGTAAGGGGTGGGTTCCCCAAGGTAGTCGAAGCCGGTCCACACAAACTCCCCGATACAGTATTCCAGGTCTTCGTGCTGGATGAAGTTGTCTTCGGGGAGGTCTGACCAGTTGCAGTGTTCCAGGTCGTAAGAAGAACTCTGGTGATCGTCATATTTGGCCATGGAGCAGCGCACCGCCGGTAGCTTGTAAACACCGCGGGAACTCACCGTGGAGGCTGTCTCGGCACCCAGGACAATCTCCTGAGGCAGTTTCTTAAAGGCATCACGGTAGCGGTGCGAGCGGTAATTGAAGCCGGCCACGTCCATGACCGCCGCAAAATTATTGGCAGCCACCACATCCACATGGTCCATCCCCTGGGTCACCGGACGGGTGGGATCCTCGCGGTGGCAGATGTCCTGAAGAAACCTGGCGATCTTGGGCCCGTTGGCAGTGCCCTGATCGGGAACCTCGTTGCCGATGCACCACATCACCACGCTGGGGTTGTTCCGGTAGTGGCGCACCAAATTCGTCAGGTCCTTTTCCGCCCATTCGTCAAAATAGATATGATAGCCGTTTTTCATCTTGGGGGATTTCCATTCGTCAAAAGTTTCGGCCATGATCATCATTCCCATTTCGTCGCATGCCCTGACCAGTTCGGGAGCCGGCATGTTGTGGGAAGTGCGGATGGCATTGGCGCCCATCTCCTTCATGATGCGGACCTGCCTGCGGATGGCAGCATCGTTGACGGCGGCCCCCAAAGGCCCCAGGTCGTGATGGTTGCACACCCCTTTGAACTGCGTCCTTTTGCCGTTGAGGAGGAACCCCTTCCCGGGGATCACCTCCAGGGTGCGGATGCCAAAGGGGGTGGCATATTCGTCACTCAGGATCTCCCCGTCATAGAGCCGGGAAACAGCGGTATAGAGGTGAGGATGTTCCGTATCCCACAGGACGGGTTGCTCCACCACCAGCTGCTGTTCGACGACGCCTTCATCATAGCGGGAAAGCCCGCTTTTCGCCGAGGCCACCTTGCGCCCCCGCGCATCGAGGATATCGGTCACCAGGGAGACGGAAGCGATATCCAGGGCAGCCGGTTTTTCCACCGTGGTGCGTATCACCACCCGGGCAAAATCATCCCTGACCACCGGGGTGGTCACCCGGGTTCCCCAGACAGGAATGTGAAGGTTGGACGTGACCAGCAGATGAACGTTCCGGTAAATTCCGGCTCCCGGATACCAGCGTGACGATTCCGGATAGTTCTCAAGCCTGACCGCAAGCAGGTTTTCCCTGCCGGGATCCAGGAATTCCGTGATGTCAAAATGAAAGGTGTTGTAGCCATAAGGCCAGAAACCTGCTTCCTTTCCGTTGACGAAAATCCGGGCATTGCTCATGGCCCCGTCAAAGATGAGGCTGGCCCGCTTTCCCGGGCCGAAACCGGGAACCGCA
The DNA here is from genome assembly GCA_002304925.1 of Prolixibacteraceae bacterium UBA1413. Lineage (GTDB taxonomy): Bacteria > Bacteroidota > Bacteroidia > Bacteroidales > Prolixibacteraceae > UBA1413. The sequence goes on along the minus strand of DBPT01000007.1, from coordinate 139,072 downwards.
AATTTCAATCTGTACCATCCCACGCCAATAAAGGGCAGTCCGCCCGTACGGCCAGCATGCGCCAGCGCCTGCTGCTGACCGTCCTGCTCAATGGCCATCCGCTGAAGGTCGTTGTTGGCATCAAAGGGACCGCAGATCGCCCAGTCATGGGGCACCGTAACCGGTTGCCAGGAATCATCCTCAAAACCGGGGAGCATGGCACCGGCAGGATCCTCACGCGTGAACCGCCATCCCTTTTCCAATAGAACTTCAGTTCGTGCAGTTTGGCCAGTGCAAACCGTATACCACAAGCTGATATACAGAATAGTGAATGCAATTTGTTTCATGATTTCCCTAATTATGTGGCAGAAACAAAAATAGCATTTTACCCGGATGAATATGAAAAAACCGGATTCGAATAAAACCCGCCTGGCGAACCCTGATCCTTTGCGGGGCACTCCTGATCTTCATCACTTTCGTATGGGAATACTCCGTTCTGATTTTAATAATATGGCTTTCACAGGAAAAGGAGGCAGAAGTGAAAGCATAAGCCTTACGGAAACCATCAACAACTACGTCCCACAATGGTTCAACCGGCCGCTGTTTATTGCGGGTGAAGCAATGATCCTGTACGCCCTTGCCTTGGCGGTACGCCGCTGTGGATCAGCCAGCTGACACCAAAAGCAATATTGGCCCCCTTGCTGTCCAGAATATTGATCGCGTTGAGGTTGTCAGTAGCTGCAAAAACCTGAACCCTGGGCCAGGTGTATGCCGCTCCCAAACCAATGTTGTATAATGAGTTGTTGTAATACGACCACGTGCCTGAAATGGAAAGCCTCCTGACAGGGGTGTATACGGTCCCGCAGGTGATTCCCCAGAAAACACCATCGTAGGAAAAAACCATCTTTGCCAATGCATTGAAAGAGAGCTTGACAGAGTGGAGATAATTCCATCCCAGATAGGATTTGGCCGACAAACGGGTATTGAAAGGCTCATTGCTTTTTTCAGGCAAAAATAGAGACTGCAGGGTATCGGTATATTGCCTGAGGTAATCCCTGGCATCGAAATCTCTGAAATCCCCGGCTGAAAAATAAAAACCGTCAAAAATGTACGATCCCGAAGAACTCAGCTGCTGGGGCGACTTCCCCCAATGGATAACGCCCACATCATTCAGAGAACCCGACAAGGTCATCCGGTTGCCGATATCAGCAATAAATCCGATATCGGCGCCAATCCCGTAATTCGCCGGAGAAAAAAAGAACCACGACAATTGTTTGTCGAGCTCCTCCTTGTCCACCTCAATCCTGTTGTTGTCCCCCTCTTTCTTCACTACCGGCGCCGATAACTTTATCAGGGCGTCTGTTTTGAGGGTGGACTGCGAAAAGTCGTCCTTTGTGTCAACGGAAGCCAGGAATTGCGTGGTTTTCACAGCCATCTGACCGTGCAGAAGCTTGAGATGGATTCCAGCAGAAAAACGGCTTGACAGTTTCCCTGAAAGGCCAAACATATATTCGGTATAGAGGACGCCATCCAGGTTGTAATTATCCAGATCTATTTTCCTGGGTTTGTTGCCTGCGATATCGGCATTTCCATAACGTAAACTGACAAATGACTTTGGGAAGGAGAAACAGGCGCCGACCCTCCGTGAAATGGAAACACTCGCATAGTTCCCGCCTTTCAAAACTTTCCCTGCAAAAAAATAGTTCAGGGAACCGTCTGCTGAAATCGTATTGCTCTTTTTCAGTTTTTTTTCGATAGTTTCAAAATCCCAGTAGAGAATGGTATCCCGGGCCCCTTCACCCCTGTTGAATGCCGTGTTGAAGGTGAGGGATGAATTCGACAGGGAAAGCCCGACGGAAGGACTTATGATAACTACGGAACGGTTGTAGGAATATGCGGGATTCAATTGATGATTGTAAGGATATATCCCCATGAAATAGAGAGTCTTATCCTGAGCTGAGACCAACGAGGCAAATAAAAGCGCTATCGCAAAAACGATCGGTTTCAGTCTCATATCCCCTCACAATTTGACCCGGGTATAACCAATGATCTCTAACTCCAGGCTTTGGGAGTGGTTGAAATCAACAATCGCGGAATCGTTTCCTGATGTAAAGAAAGTCGCCCGGACATTTATTTGTGTGGCATTTTTTAATTTGCTTATTTGTGCATTGTTCTTATCCACCCATATGACCGATTCTGAAGGAATTGCCGGTGTAAGTGCTCCTTTGATCTGCGCCGGTGCAGTGAAAAGGGAATCAAGGGTCCGGGCGTTACTATCTGTGAAATAAGCCTGCATTCTCATTTCCAGGGGAAAATGATTTTTAACCTTTACCTGCAACTTTAAAAGATCGATATTTTTGTCGACATTATTTAGAAAAGAAAGGTCGGCCTGACTGGTGTTGGTGATTCTGACCTGATTTAAACTGAAGCGCAGCGGTATATCCGCCTCAACATGCAAGGCCAGGGTATCGTCTTCGGTCATGAAATTATAGGAACCCGTTTGATAAGGATCCAGAATTACTTTCCCTCCTACCTCGAATTTCTCGGGGAGTTTGCTGAAAAGAAGATCAATATTGCTCCAGGGCTCAATCTTCAGTTTATTCTCCGAATAGCTCCTCTCCTCTCCAAAAGGTGGAGAGTCAATATAGACGGACTCCTGAATCCCGGTAACCTTCATGACGGAATCTTTCCGGTACAGGTTGAATTCGATGGAATCAATCAGGAAAGGAACTCCTATCTGATTCAGGATGATGATATTAATTTGAGGATCATCCAGGTCAAGAAACACTTCATCATTCTCGATCAGGTCATAGGAATTCAATGATTTCTCCATGGGTCCGAAAACACGTGTCAGGGATCCGATTTTGCCATATGCGGCATGGATATCCAAACCGGAAAGTTTAACGGCGATCTCGGGGGCGGAAACATTGTCCCCGGAACTTCTGGTGGTGATTTTATAGCCCAGGATGATGGTGAATACCCCTTTGGAAGTAGGCGTGGTATTGATTTTCAGCTTGCAATTTTTAAGGCTGAAAGCCACTTTATGGTTGGACACAGAAGGTCTGAAGCCGGAGAATCCGAGGGTCTTTCCGTTGGCGTCAGTCAGGTCAGGCAAGTTAATCGACAACTCCGCATCGTAATGCTCCCAGGTGCGCAAATCAAATTCGATGTTTCCGTCGTTCAACAGCAATGTGTCTATCTGATGATCAAAATTCATGGAATCGAATAACATCCTGAAATAGGTGACCGGGCTCTCTATGGAAAAGCCCCCAGGTGGCTTTGGAAGGATGAAGGATTCATCCAATTGAGCGGCTGATTCGAATGAATCAAGCAACAATTCGCTTAAATCGAGGGCCGTCAGTTCCTGTTTGACATAGAGATGAAGGATTCCGTGTTCATCGGGATAGATGAAAAGGGAGGAATCCTGTTCCGGCTTGAAAGCCTCCGCCAGGGAAAGTGTTGCTTTGGCAACGGGCAGGGCAAACTCAGGGGAAATATTCCAATCAACCTCCTTTACTTCTTTCAGGTCTCCGATACAGGAGCATAAAAACAGAAACAAAAAGAGAGGTGGCAGAGATTTGCTGTTTCTTCTTATCCTTTCCATTGCAGGATTCTGATTGGCTGATCAAAAATATAAATTTTTCACGCCTTTTTTAAATCGGAACCCGAAAAAAATGGTCTTGAATCGCGGCATCGATTTTCCAAAAAACAGGTGTCGAAATTGGTAATTCAGCCTGATTTTGATAGATTTGTCTGTTGACAATATATCATATTCTTATACCTATGAGAAAGATTTCACTTTTCTTCTTCTGCATTTTGTTTGCTGTGATAGTCCTGAATGCTCAACAAGCCAGACGACCTGATCCACAACCAGTTCCCGAAACCGCTGAAAAATTCAAGGTAGGAATGGCCGGGTATACCTTCGTGAAATTTGACCTGGACAAAACCCTTGAAACCATGCAGAAAGCCGATGTCCGTTATCTCTGCATCAAAGATTTTCATCTCCCCCTGAAAAGCAATGAGGATGAGATTGCAGCATTCCATGCCAAACTCGCTTCCAAAGGGGTGAAGGGTTATGCCGTCGGGCCCATTTACATGCGATCGGAAGCTGAAATCGACAATGCTTTCCAATATGCCAAACGCGTGGGAGTAAATATGATCGTCGGCGTGCCCGACTACGAGCTGCTCCCTTACGTCGAAAAGAAGGTAAAGGAATATGGATTTCATTACGCCATTCACCTTCACGGGCCTGACATGCCTCTTTATCCCGATGCCGACGATGTATGGAACAATGTCAAAAACCTGGATCCCCGGATCGGCATATGCCTCGATATCGGCCACGATACCCGCAACGGGAAAAACCCCGTGAAAGACCTGAAAAAATACCACTCCCGGGTTTTTGACATTCACATCAAGGATGTGACGGGTACTACCAAAGCAGGATACTCTGTCGAAATCGGCCGCGGGGTGATTGACATTCCCGCTTTTGTAAAAATGCTCCGCAAGGTGGGATATACCGGCGTCTGCAGCCTCGAACACGAAAGAAACATGGACGATCCCTTCATGGGGATCGCCGAATCGATCGGTTACTTCAGGGGTGTGATTGCGGCCACCCAAAAATAAGAGAGACAAAAAGGTGATTACGGGGATCCAATAACCTCACAAAAAACGAATCCATGCGCATCGTAACAAATTCTAACATCTTTATTTTGGGAATGGCGCTTGCCCTTGCCCTTTCCTCATGTCATTATGACCGGGAAGTTTTTCGGAAGCCCGGTGGTCGGGAAGTGGTAGCTTTTCGTGCGGTACAATTCCCCCTGACGGAAGTGAAGCTTCTGGACGGTCCTTTCTATCATGCCACCAGGATGAACCTGGTTTCCCTGCTGAACTACCAGCCCGACCGGCTGCTGGCCAAATTCAGGACGGAAGCCGGCCTGGAACCAAAAGCAGAACATTATCACGGGTGGGAAGACAATACCATCGCCGGCCACACCCTGGGGCATTACCTGAGCGCCTGCGCTCTGATGTACCAAACCACCGGGGATACCGAATTCCTAAAGCGAGTGAACTACATGGTGGATGAGCTTGCCGCCTGCCAGGAAGCCGACGGTGACGGCTATATCGGCGCCTTCCCCAAAGGGAAGCAGATCCTCGAAGAAGAGGTTGCCCGGGGAAACATCAGGTCACAGGGATTTGACCTGAATGGAATCTGGGTCCCTTATTACACACAACATAAGGTACTGATGGGTTTGATGGATGCACATTACCGCTGCGGAAACCAAAAGGCCCTTGCGGTAGCGGTCCGGTTCGCCGACTGGCTGGCAACGGTGGTGGAGAACCTTACCGATGACCAGATCCAGAAAATGCTGAATTGCGAACATGGTGGCATCAACGAGGCCCTGGCGGAGATCTATGCCGCCACGGGAGAGGAAAAATACCTCTCCCTCTCCCGGGTTTTCCACCACAGGGCGATCCTGGATTCCCTGGCCCACGGAAAGGACATTCTTCCCGGAAAACATGCTAACACCCAGATTCCCAAATTTGTGGGACTGGCACGCCGTTATGAACTTACCGGCAGTGAAAAGGACCGCAAGGCCGCAGAATTCTTCTGGAACCGGGTGGTCAACCACCACTCCTATGTGACAGGCGGTCATTGCGACCACGAATATTTCGGCCCGCCCGACACCCTGCGCAACCGGCTCAGCAGTGAAACCTCCGAAACCTGCAATGTATACAACATGCTGAAACTGAGCAGTCATCTCTTCTCCTGGGAAGCTTCTCCCTCAGTGGCTGACTTTTACGAAAGAGCGTTGTTCAACCACATCCTCTCCTCTCAGCATCCCGGGGATGGCAGGGTGATATATAACCTCTCACTCGAAATGGGGGGATACAAGGAATACCAGGATCCTTTCTGGTTCACCTGCTGCGTGGGAACCGGCATGGAAAACCATTCCAAATACGGGGAAAATATCTACTACCACAACAAAAAAGAGTTGTTCATCACCCAATTCATCGCCTCCGAATTATCATGGAAAGAAAAGGAACTGACCATCACCCAGAAGACAATGTTCCCTGAAGAACAAGCAACAACACTGGAAGTCAGCTGCCCGTCACCCGTCACCCTGACCCTGATGATCCGGTATCCCTCGTGGGCGGAAAAAGGAATGACGATCAGGGTAAACGGAAAAATCCACAATCATAAAAACAGCCCCGGAAGTTTTATTAACGTGCAGAGAAACTGGAAAAACGGCGATCGCGTCACCATTGAGTTTCCCTTTTCTCTCCGCCTGGAGACGATGCCTGATGACAGCAACAGGGTAGCCCTTATCTATGGTCCGCTGGTTCTTGCCGGTGACCTGGGCCCTGTTGATGATTCCGCCGCCAACCATCCGCAGTATGTACCCGTGCTGATGACCGGCAACCGCAACCCTGCCGACTGGACCGAAGCCGTACAGGGATCACCCAACACTTTCCGGACCATAAACACCGGCCGTCCTTCTGAAATCCTTTTCCGTCCCTTTTTCCAACTTCACGACAGGAGATATTCGGTATATTTCGATCTTTTCGACGAACTAAAAAACACGAAATATTGATTCAAAGGCACCGTCTTCTTTTTCTTTTTGCCCCCTTTGTATTGCTGGTTCTTGCTGCAAATGCCCAGGATGCCGGTTTTTCACAGTTTTATTCCAACCCCCTTTATCTGAATCCTGCATTTTCGGGAACCCTGGGGGTGCCCCGCGTGAACCTCCAGTATCGCGATCAGTGGCATGGGTTGACCGACGCCTATGTGACCCAGAGCGTAGCTTTTGATATGCCGGTAGAATCGCTCCAGGGAGGCATCGGATTCAACCTGGTCAGGGACGCACAGGCCAATGGTATGCTCGTCGGACTGCAGGCTGATTTTATCTACTCCTCTATTTTCAAGTTGTCAGAATACTTGTGGTGCTCAGGAGCCCTCGAAGCCGGATACCACCAAAACCGCCTTAACTGGAACAGACTGGTATTTCCCGACGATGTCGATCCCTACACCGGCAATTATACGCCCACCACGGAAATCCCTCCCGGAGACACGGAATTCCACTTTGCCGATTTCGCCGCCGGAATCCTGGTTTTCGGGGAGAAAATGTTCGCCGGCATGGCCGTGCACCACCTTTCGCAACCCCTTCAAAGCTGGGACCGCAATGCAAAGGAGTACGGAAAACTTTACCGGAAATATTCCCTCCATTTTGGCACCCGCATCCCCATTCACGAGCATGGCTACTGGCGTAAGACCTTCGACCTTTCACCACAGGTGGTGCTTATGCACCAGGGGAATTTCAGCCAGTTCAATTACGGCATGCTGGCAAATTACAGCGGTTTTACTGTGGGTACCTGGTTCCGCCAGGACCTGACCTTCCATTATGATGCGCTGATCTTACTGGTGGGCTATATGAAAAAAAGATGGCATTTTACCTATAGTTATGATTTCACCATCTCAGGACTGGGGGTTCAATCGGGCGGTACCAGCGAAATCTCGCTGGGATTCCTGCTGAAGGACTTTCTTCATCACACTGCTTTCCCCTATTATCGCCCTTATCACGACTACATCGGGGAATAATGTAACATTAACCCAAACAAAACCTTATACCTGGAGTCTTACATAGGGTTCTGCCACTGATCTTAATCTAAACCTCAATCCCAACCTTCTTCAGGCACCGTCATCGTCAGACAAAGGTGACTTTGACGACCGAAATCCGAAGCCTCATGGATCACCGCAGTTTTATCTCACCAGCATCACCTGACCCTTCCGGGAGTGGCGGAATCCCTGAATGTCGGTATAATCCATCTTCCAGACATAATTTCCCAAGGGGGCATCCTTCCCGTTTTTCATTTTCCCGGTCCAGGGGTGGTCAAGGTTTTTCGATTCGAAGACCATCTCCCCCCAGCGATTGAAAACCTGAAGATGGACAAACGCCGGATCAACGCCCAGGATAACGGGAAAGAAGGTCTTGTTGTTATCGGAGACCTGGCTGTCGGGCCGGAATGCATTCGGGGCGTATACATCGAAAGGCAGGATCTCGATACCCATGGTGAAGGTATCGGTGCATTGATCAACATAAGCGATTAATTCGGCCTGGTAATGTCCAAGCGAAGTATACCGGTGCTCCGGATGTTCTTCATTTGAAAAGGAACCATCCCCGAAATTCCACCGATAACTGTCAGCCCAAAGGGAATTGTTCGTAAACGACAGGTTGGCGTGATCCAGCAAGGCCACCGGGTAGTTCACCTCAAAATCCGCCACCGGATGGATTTTGAAATATACGGAACCTGTAACAGGACATCCATAGTGATCATATGCCCGTACTTCGTACACACCTGTCGTATCTGCCACAATCCTTTGCGTGGTTGCCTCCCCGGGAGTCCATTCATAGCTGCGGTACCCCCCGCCGGCATCCAGCACAACGGAACTCCCCGGACAACCCAATATTTCCCCTCCCAGGTTTACCGGAGGAGGATCATCAACAATGATCTCGATCTCATCAGTTTGAGTGCAAACTTTGTCCGAAGTACCAGCCTCCACCCTGTACAACCCCGACGTTGAAACCGTCAGGGTACTTTCCGTTGAACCATCATTCCATTGATAATAATCAAAATAGGGGCCAGCATCGAGCAATACCTGATCCCCGGGGCAAATGACCAGAGTATCTCCCTGCGGACTGAGATTGGGATGATCTGCCAGGCTCTCACTCAGGTTCAGGACCAGGTTAAGATTAAAACCGACACCATAGCCATAAGCTTCATTTCCGCCAAAACCATATACATAAGCGATAAAACCCTTGTTGGGAGTGATGTTCCGTAACCGCCAGGTACCCTGGCTCAGGGGAAGTTGGGCATAGGCATACTTGCCGTTCGGGTAGGTTCTGAAAGAACTACTGCTTATCATATCTCCCGAAAGTTCCATGTGACCTGTCTCTGAAACAGGCACCACCACATTCACATAATAAACCCTCATCAGGGTAGATTCATAGGCTACGAAGGTCACATCATTCTTGGCCTGACTCACAGGGTTCAGTATAACCATAAAACCATCCCCGTTCTTCACCTTGTCATTGCTTTTAGACTGGCTGTACTGAGCAACCAAAATAGGTTTATCAGCAAAAATCCTGGCCGGCTGGTTCATAGCAAATTCCTTGAATTCCGCTTTTTGAAGAACCGGATATTTGGTGTTATTGATGTAAAAAGTAGTATTGTCCTGCATGGCCATTACCCTGAAATAATCCTTACTCCTCCCCGATAATGGCACGGTATAATATTCCCTGCCCCAGGCGGTGACAGGCGGCATCTGCTCATACAGATGATCCCAACCCCCGTTGGGGGTTTCAAAGGGTATGGTCGTACTGAAAGAACCTGAAAAAACAGCCACCGGCTTGTCGGAAGAGACAATACTCCCTGTGAGATCGCCAAGCAGTGACTGTACCTGGTACAAATCCCCCCTGTTCATAATAACGGTGATTGGCTTCCCTTTGACGTTCGGTCCATCGGGTTCTTCGGAAGGAGTAATCCTTACCGTCGTGCTGTCCTCCGAAGCAACAATGACAAATTCGCTGTTGCGCCCATGCTCAGGATCCGGAATGGGGCTCCTGTCAGAAGTGTAAATATGCGGTTTGTAGCACATCGTCAGGTACTCGGTCCCCAAAGATCCAACAGGGTATATGACCGCGACATCCGAGGAATTGTCATCATGGTTCAAGGCATATACGTTGACCGGATTGTCAGAAACCAGGCGAATACCCATGGGAAGCAGTTCCTCAGAACTTGTCGGCTCAACCAGTTCAAAAGGGATCCTGAGCTGTTCAGAACCGTTCGCCGGCACAAAAAATGATCGATCATCATAAGGATCCTGCGAACCGCCGATGTAAACTGAAAAAGTAGCATCCAACCTGGAAGTCACTGTTATTTCCGTGTAATGATTTTTGCTGCTGCTTCTTCCTTCCATGAAGCCAAACCAGAATTCCGTACCTTCTGTGGAACGCTGACAATTCGGGTCAATCCCGTCTCCTGAGGAATTGACGAAAAAACACAGGCAAACCAGAAAAGCCACTACTCCGGAATAGTTCATCGGAAACACTATTTTAAAAACTTAAAGTTGGCGTTTTTTCCGCAAAAATAATAACCTGTCAGGACGATAAAGGTTAAATTCCGGGGAATTCTCCAGTTTTAGTTTTCCTGAAGAGAAATTTGAGATTCTTTTCCTTAAATTTCACACTTATAATTTAAACCATGAGGATGGTTATATCGTCTAATTATATTAAATATCAAACCAAAAATCAACTTAATGAAGAAAATGTCTTTTCTGATCACCACACTCTTTGTTGTGGTTTCGATCTATGGCACTTTTGCCCAGCAGGCATTGTGGAGCCGACAGGAAATCGTATCTCCTGAAATTCATGCCGATAATTCGGTTACCTTTCGTTTTATGGCGCCTCAGGCCGGGGAGGTAAAACTCTCGGGTGACTGGATGCCTTCCGAAGGATGGGCACCCGGATCCCAGCTTATGTCAAAGGATGACAAGGGGGTATGGAGTTATACTACGGCAGCCCTGCCCTCTGATCTTTACAGCTACTGGTTCATCGTTGACGGCCTCCGGTGTACCGATCCTGCCAATGTCTACATGATCCGTGATGTGGCTTCGGTTTTCAATGTTTTCATCATTGGAGGGGGGAAAGGCGACCTTTACCAGGTGAACGACGTTGCGCACGGTACCGTAGCCCGCCGGTGGTATAATTCTCCCGGGAACGGCATGATGCGGCGTATCACTGTGTATACCCCGCCCGGGTATGAGGAGGGAAAGCAAAAATATCCCGTCTTATATCTCCTCCACGGCATGGGAGGAGATGAAGAGGCCTGGATTGCCCTGGGACGTACCTCCCAGATCCTCGACAACCTCATCGCACAGAAAAAGGCCAATCCCATGATCGTGGTGATGAGCAACGGAAACGTAGCCCAAGAAGCAGCCCCCGGAGAATCAAGCCTGGGATTCACCAAACCCACCATGCAACTTCCGAATACCATGGATGGAAAATTCGAGGAGACCTTCCCCGATATCATCCGGTTTATCGAAAACAACTACCGGGTAAGAAAGAAAAAAGAGTCCCGCGCCATCGCCGGCCTATCCATGGGAGGATACCACTCCCTCCACATCTCACGGTACTACCCCGGGACTTTCGGATATGTGGGGCTTTTCTCAGCCGCCATCATGCCCAATGAGCAGGCTACTTCAAAAGTCTATCAAAACCTGGATGCCACCCTGGAGACACAGATGAAAAACGGTTTGAACCTCTATTGGATCGGCATCGGGAAAACCGATTTTCTCTACAAAAACAATGTCGATTTCAGGGAAAAACTCGATAAAATGGGATTTAAATATACATATCTCGAAACCGAAGGCGGTCACACATGGACCAACTGGAGAATTTACCTCACCGAATATGCACAGTTGATTTTTAAATAACAGAAAAACTCCGGTTATGCCTGTACCTTTTTCAGGATATCCGGAAAAATTATAAATATGAAAAATTAAATCAATGAAAAAATCAATATTTCTGATATTCATCATGACAGCTACGGCCCTTGTGGCTGTCATTTCAGGATGCAACTCCTTATCCAGGGCACCTCGGCCGGCACTGCTTCAGAATGAGAAACAGATTCAGGAGATCATCGGGAAAATGACCCTTGAAGAGAAGGTGGAGATGCTTCACGCGAAGTATATGTTTGTATCTGCGGGAGTGGAGCGCCTGGGAATTGCCGACATGATCTATGTCGACGGTCCCTTCGGCATCAGGGAAGAGATGCAACCCAACGGTTGGGCTCCCCTGGGATGGGAAAATGACAAAGCTACGTTTTTCCCCACCGGATCAGCACTGGCGGCCACCTGGAGTCCAGGACTGGCCTATGACTACGGTACCGCAATGGCCCGGGAAGCCCGGCTCCGGGGCAAGGACATGCTCTTGGGTCCCGCCATCAACATCCAGCGTATCCCCACAGGGGGGCGTACTTACGAATACCTGAGCGAAGATCCCTTTCTCAGTGCCCGTCTGTCGGTCGGGTACACCAAAGGGGTTCAGGATAACGGGGTCGCCGCATGCCTCAAGCACTACGCCCTCAACAACCAGGAAAACAACCGCGGCACCGTCAATGTCATCATCGGGGAACGCGCCATGCGCGAGATTTACCTGCCCCCCTTTCAGGCTGCCGTCACCGAAGGCGGTGCCTACGGGGTCATGGCCGCCTACAACAAGGTGAACGGTTGGTGGTGTGCTGAAAATGACATCCTGCTCAACAAAATCCTCCGCGATGACTGGGGGTTTGCCGGAATGGTCATCTCCGATTGGAACGGGACACACAGCACGGTGAATGCCATCAAAAACGGCCTCAATGTCGAAATGCCCACCAAAAGGTTTCTTGGCGACGCCCTGATCGATTCTGTAAAGGCAGGACTGGTCAGCGAAGAACTCGTCAACCAGCGTGTCCGCGAAATCCTGCGGGTGAGAATGGCCATAGATCCCATCCCTCCCGAAAAAGCCAACCTGGAAGTCACCTCACAACCCCCGCAGCAGAAAATCGCCTATGAGGTCGCCTCTAAATCGATCGTCCTGCTTGAAAACGATGGAATCCTCCCTCTCGACCTCGCCGCAAAACCCGTTATCGCGGTAATCGGCGCCAATGCCGAACAGAAAATGAGCCAGGGGGGGCTGGGAGCCGGCGTGAAAACCCTCTATGAAGTGACGCCTCTTGAAGGATTGAAGAACAAAATTGGTGATAAAGCTGAAATAATCTACGCGAAAGGGTATGAGTCCACGGCTTCCGGTTTCGGCAGTATGTTCAGAAGAAGGACCGCTGAAGAAAGAGAGAAAGAGGCCCGAGAGAAGGAAGAAAAGGCAAAAATCCTGATGCAGGAAGCCGTTGAGGTAGCCTCGAAGGCCGGTGTGGTCCTCTTCATCGGAGGGAACAACAGGACCGTCGAGACTGAGGGAAGCGACCGCAGGGACATTATGCTGCCCGCGGGACAGGATCAGCTGATCTCCGAAATCGCCCGCGTCAACCCCAACATCGTCACCGTTCTGGTCAGCGGAGCTCCCAATGATCTCACCGTGGTGAAACCCCTGTCCAGGGCCCTCCTGATCTCCTGGTTCAACGGAACCGAAGGCGGAAACGCCCTGGCCGACGTCCTTACTGGGAACATCTCCCCAGGTGGGCGCCTCCCCTTCACCCTTCCCCTGAAACTGGAGGACTCACCGGCCTACGCCTTGGGAAACTACCCCCAGGGAACGAGAGGAAGTGACGTCTTTGCCAACCTGGTGGCGCAAACTGAAAAAACGGAAAAACCGGAGGAAAAACAAATAGAAAAAGATCTGAAAAATGATCCCAACACCGCAATATACTCCGAAGAGTCGCTCATAGGCTACCGCTGGTTCGACACCAAAAAACTCCCGGTCATGTATCCGTTTGGCTACGGCCTCACCTACTCGGAATTTGAATATGCAAATCTTAAAACCGACAGGGAGAAATATGGGCAAAACGATGTCATCAAACTTTCCCTTGAATTGAAAAACAGCGGTCCGGTAACGGCCGATGAGGTGGTGCAGGCATATGTCCACCGGATTAATCCCTCCGTGGAGTGGCCTTACAAGGAGTTGAAAGCCTTCTCACGGGAAACCCTGGCTCCCGGGGAAATCCGACAGGTGACACTTGAGATTCCGGTGAAAAGTTTGCAGTACTGGGATGAAAAGCTCCAGTCCTGGAATGATGACCTTTGCAACATCGAATTGCAGGTGGGCGCCTCCGCGGGTAATGTCCTGGTGAAAAAGGAAGTGACATTGAAGTAGTCTTTTCTGTCGGCAAACACCATCGAATGGAAATAGAAACAATCTGTAAAAACAGCATATCATGACAACCAACCGTAGATCCTTTTTCAAGACTGCGGGAGCCGGAGCGGCAGGGCTCGGACTGGCTCCCATCCTATCTTTTCCGTCGTGTACCGTTTCCGGGGAGGATTCCGCCCATGCCAATGACGAACAGCAGCTCTTTGTGGGCGACGATGTTGCCATTGCCCCCACCCGTTATGGGAAGGTACAGGGGTTTCTGCTCCGGGGCATTTATAACTTCCGGGGGATCCCCTATGGCGCTGATACCTCGGGAAAAAACCGCTTTATGCCTCCGCAGCCCCCGGCACCCTGGGAAGGGATCCTTCCGGCGGTATGGTGGGGCAATTCTGCCCCCCAGAACATGGATAACCGGTATGGCAACGCCTGGGCATCGTTCGTCGACCATTGGAATTACGACGACGTAAGTGAGGATTGCCTGCGGCTTAACATCTGGACCCCCGCCCTGGATGACGGAGGAAAGCGGCCGGTGATGGTGTGGCTCCACGGAGGAGGTTACACCAACGGCAATGGCATAGAACAGGATGGCTATATGGGGGAGAACCTCAGCCGTAAGGGGAATATCGTCTTCGTCTCCATCAACCACCGGCTGGGGCCCATCGGGTTTACCGACCTTTCAGGAGTCGGGGGAGAGAAATATGCCTCCTCGGGGAATGCAGGGGCCCTTGACATGGTGGCTGCCCTGGTGTGGGTCCGTGATAACATCGCAAATTTTGGTGGTGACCCCGCCAACGTGACCATCATGGGGCAGTCGGGCGGAGGCGCCAAGGTGTGCGTTCTGACCGCCATGCCTGCAGCCCGGGGTCTTATCCACAAGGCGGTTCCCCTCAGCGGAAGTTCCACGGAAGCCCTCAATCAGGAATACGCCCGCAAACTGGGGGAATATGTAGTCCGCGAGGCAGGCCTCACCCCCGCAGAAGTCGATAAATTGCAGGATATCCCCTGGAAAGAGTATCTAAGAATCGCCCAGGCGGCCACCCGGAAGATGGCAGAGGAACAACCGGCTCCCGGCATGCGGGGTGGATTTGCCCCCGTAGCCGACGGAACCCTCCTTCCCAAAGGGAAGTTCTTTAGCGATCCCGCCGGACTTTCGGCGGATGTACCCATGCTTATTTGCACTACCTTCCACGAATGGGGCATGGCCCGCACCAATCCCGAAATGGAAGCCCTCACCGCAGAAAAAGCCATTGAGATGATGAAGGGGGGCCGCGGTTTCAGGGGTGGATTCGGCGACAAAGCTCAGGAAGTCTATGAGGCTTACGCCAAAGTGTTTCCGGAGGTCAAACCCATCGAGGTGATGACCCTGGCCGCCAGCAACCGCAAGGGAGCGATCGAAACCGCCAACGCCAAAGCCAACCAACCGGCACCCGTTTATCTGGCATGGTTCGGGTGGGAACCTCCCCTCTTCAACAACCGCATGCGGGCCTTCCACTGCCTCGACATCTGCTTCTGGTACGCCAATACCGACCTGATGCTCACCCATACCGGCGGCGGCAAACGACCCCGCGCCCTTTCCGAAAAAATGAGCGGCGCCCTCCTGCAGTTCATGCGCACCGGTGATCCCAACGGGGCCGGATTGCCCCAATGGCCACGCTATACCACAGAAAATGGCGAGACCATGATCCTTGACGACACCTGCGAAGTCAAAAACGACCCCGACCGGGAGGCCCGAAGCCTGATCTGACCTCTGCCGATCAGAAGGCACGTCTCTTTTTCCGGAGGCTGCTCCGGCCTCTGGCTGACAACCGGAAGGCCGGAGCATTTCTTACCGGCAGATTTATTAATAATCTTTCCGCAAAATCAGAAGAAGAGCGAACCGGAATTGAAAAACCGGCACATTTGAGAAAACGTTCAATAATCAACGGAACCACCTATTTTCCGACACAAATGAAAAAACTATCTATCTCCGGGTTTGTAGCCCCACTGGTATTGCTGCTTTGGGCCGGAACTACCCTTTGGCAGTGCACTCCTCAACAGAGACAAATGAACGATGACCAAAAAATAGCAGCGATACTTGATTCCCTCACCCTGGAGGAAAAAGCCCGTCTGCTGGTGGGTACCGGGATGCATTTTGAGCTTCCCGGGGGATCCGACCAAGCTATTGGCAGCACGGCACAAAGAACAGAACGACAAAGCCAGGCCAGGCCGGCCGGCAAAGGGAGAAGACCCGCCCCTGAAGGCGTAACGGGCACTCCCGGTATTAACACCGGTTCCGCGGCCCCCGGTGGCGGAGTAGCAACTACCCCTCCTGGAAGAGGAAGGATGAATCCCTTTACGGGGTCACCGCAGGATTCCCTCTATATGGCCATGGTCGATAAAGTCAGGAAATACCTGCCCGGCGCCGCTGGCTTCACCGTAGAATACCCCCTGTTGGGGGTGACCACCCAGGTGCTGGCCGACGGCCCCGCAGGGCTGAGGATCTCCCCCCGCCGCAAGGGCGACGACAGTACCTATTTCTGTACCGCCTTCCCCATCGCCACACTCCTGGCTTCCACCTGGGACCCCCGGCTTGTCGAAGAGGTGGGGCAGGCCATGGGCCGGGAAGTACTCGAATATGGCGCCGACGTCATCCTGGGCCCCGCCCTCAATATCCAGAGGGATCCCCTCTGCGGACGTAACTTCGAGTATTATTCCGAAGATCCCCTGGTCACCGGCCGCATGGCCTCGGCCATGGTCAAAGGCATCCAGTCCAACGGCGTGGGTACTTCACCCAAACATTTCGCCGCCAACAACTCGGAGACCTTCCGCATGTCGGTGAATACCATCGTCAGCGAAAGAGCGCTGCGCGAAATCTACCTCCGTGGCTTTGAGATGATGGTCAGGGAGGCACAGCCCTGGACGATCATGTCATCTTACAACAAAATCAACGGGGTTTATGCTCCCGAGAGCGAAGGGTTGCTCACCACGGTTCTCCGCGGGGACTGGGGTTTTGAGGGGTATGTGATGAGTGATTGGGGCGGCGGCAACGATGCCGTGGCCATGATGAAAGCTGGCAACGATGTGCTGATGCCGGGCACTCCCATGCAGGTCAACGCCATCGTAGCTGCTGTGGAAGCAGGGCAACTCGATGAGGTCATCCTCGACCGGAACATCACCCGCATGCTGAAGATCATGTTCAAAACGCCGCGCTATAACCAGTACCCTTTCAGCAACAAACCTAACCTGGGCGCCCATGCCAAGGTCACCCGTCAGGCCGCTGCCGACGGGATGGTCCTCCTGAAAAACGAAGCCGGCGCCCTGCCTCTGGACACGGAAGTTAAAACGGTGGCCGCTTTCGGAAATACCTCCTACGATTTTATTTCCGGAGGAACCGGCAGCGGCGATGTCAACGAAGCCTATACCGTTGCTCTCACCGACGGCCTCCGCAATGGCGGATACACCCCTGACGAGGAGCTGATGGAAATCTATACCGGCTACATGGAGGCCGCCCGTGAAAAGATGGCCCCCCCGACGAACTGGCTGACAGCCCTCATGGGTGGCAAACAACCTTTGGCGGAGATGCCCCTCGACGCCGCCCTGGCCGTCAGAATGGCTGACAAGGCCGACATCGCCCTGGTGACCATCGGCCGCAACGCCGGCGAAGGGCAGGACCGCACCGCCACGGAGGGCGACTTCCTGCTCACCCCCACCGAAAAAGACCTCATCAGAAATGTTTCCGAAGCTTTCCGTACCAAAAGCAAGAAAACCATCGTCATCCTCAACATCGCCGGGGTTATCGAAACCGCCTCCTGGCGCGACCTCCCCGACGCCATCCTGCTGGCATGGCAACCCGGCCAGGAAGGGGGCAACTCGGTGGTCGACATCCTCTCTGGAAAAGTCAACCCCTCTGGGAAACTGGCAGCTACCTTCCCTGTAAACTACAGCGACTGTCCCTCCGCCATTAATTTCCCCGGAATTCCCGAACCCGGCGTGGAAAAAGAGGATCATTCCGCTGACCTCTCGGGATTCTCCATGATGAAGCGCGCTCCCTGGCAGATTACCTATGAAGAGGATATCTACGTGGGATACCGCTATTTCAACACCTTCGGTACCCCTGTTGCCTATGAATTCGGATACGGCCTTTCCTACACCACCTTTGAGATTTCCGAACTGAAACCTGAAAGCTCCGCATTCACTGGTAAACTAAAGGTTACTACCGAGGTGAAAAACATCGGAAGCGTAGCCGGCCGTGAGGTAGTGCAGCTTTACCTGACAGCCCCAGCCGTCAAACTGGAGAAGCCGGAAACGGTGCTGGTGGCTTTCGCCAAAACGAAGGTTCTGCAGCCCGGAGAGCGTGAAACGATTACTTTCACCCTTACCACCCGCGACATTGCCTCCTTCGATGAAGCCGCCTCCCGGTGGATCGCCGAAGCCGGGGAGTACACCCTCCGGGCTGGCAATTCCTCCCGTAACCTGCCACTCTCCGCCACTTTCACCATCGCCGGGGAGATTGACGGCGGTGCAGTCACCAAAGCCGTGGCACCCCAGGCTCCATTCAACCGACTGACCCGAAAGTAACACCCCGGAGGTGTCCTGCTCGTGGAAACGGTTTCATTAACATTCCGTTATGAAAAATCAGGGATTCCTTTTTTTAGTTTTGCACTTCAAAACAGTCCAATTTTTTTGATTGAACATTTTTATTGCCGAAAAGTTATTAATAATAAATTTCCATGGCTGTCCACAAAAAAAAGATGACAAGGATAATCACCTGGACGCTGGTGCTGCTGGTGATTGCTGGCATAATTTTTTACCCGAAGATCAGGCCCCTTTTTAGAGGGGGCAAAGGTGATGGGGGCCCGGCAATGGGTCAGGCGGCTCCCGGAGGTGCCGGTTTGGGCATGCCGGGTGGTCCCGGGATGCGGGGCGGCATGGGCCAGCAGCCTACCATGGCCAGCGGCTATGTGCTCGTCCCCACCCGGATGTTCGACCTCATGTACAGTACCGGCTCCCTGCTGCCCGATGAAGAGGTGGAGTTGTCGTTTGAGACCTCCGGGAAGATCGTTGCCATCCATTTTTCTGAGGGCACCAATGTTAAGAAGGGGCAGCTCCTGGCCAAGATCAACGACCGACCGTTGCAGGCCCAGTTGCTAAAGCTGCAGGCCCAGAAGAAACTGACCGAAGAGAAGGAGTTCCGGGCGAGGCAACTCCTTGACCGCGATGCCGTGAGCCGGGAAAGCTACGACCAGGTAGCCACCGAACTGCAGGCCCTGGAGGCCGACATCCTGCTCGTGGAAGCCCGGATCGCCGAAACCGAATTGCGTGCCCCCTTTGATGGCATCGTCGGCCTCCGCATGGTGAGTGAGGGAGCTTTTGCCACCACCCAGACCAAGATCGTGCGCCTGGTAAAAACCAGCCCCCTGAAAATCGAATTTTCGATTTCGGAGCGGTATGCCGGGGAAATCACCCCCGGTTTCCCCATCACCTTCACTGTCGACGGAATCAACCGGGTCTTCTCTGCAAACGTGTATGCCATCGATCCCAAAGTGAATACCGACACCCGCATGATTGCGGTCAGGGCGCTCTACCCCAACCGTAACAATGAGCTGAAACCGGGTCGTTTCGTAAGTGTGAAGGCCCAGCTCTCGGAAATCAACGATGCCATTTCCATCCCCACCGAGGCGGTGATCGCTGAGATGGAAGGAGAAAGGGTTTTTGTTTACAAGGGGGGAAAAGCCGAGTTGCGCATGATCGATATAGGTCTCCGCACCGAGTCACATGTGCAGGTGCATTCAGGACTATCCTTCGGGGATACCCTGCTTACCACTGCCATCCTGCAGCTCCGCCAGGGCTTGCCGGTACAGTTTGACACGCTGGTTACCAACCAGACCGTCACTGCCCCGGAGATGGTTACCAACCCTGAAATTCCTGCTCCATGAGTCTTGCATCCACCAGCATTCAGCGACCGGTACTGGCCACGGTATTCTCCCTGGTCATCCTCCTTTTCGGGGGAATCGGCATCACCTACCTGGGAGTCAGGGAGTTTCCCAGCGTCGACCCACCGCTGATCTCTGTCAACACTTCCTATCCGGGGGCTAATTCCGACGTAATTGAAACCCAGATCACCGAGCCTCTGGAACAGTCGATCAACGGGATCCCGGGAATCAGGACACTGACCAGCCGGAGCAGCCAGGGTCGCAGCAGCATCAGTGTGGAATTTGAATTGAGTGTTGACATGGAGACCGCCGCCAACGATGTACGCGACAAGGTTTCCCAGGCGCAACGGTTTCTGCCGCGCGACTGTGACCCGCCCACCGTATCAAAAGCCGATGCCGATGCCAGCCCCATCATGATGATCGCCGTCCAGAGTCCCAAACGATCCCTGCTGGAACTGTCGGAAATTGCAGACCTTACCTTTAAGGAGCAACTGCAGACCATTTCCGGTGTGAGCGCCGTGCAGATCTGGGGAGAGAAACGGTATGCCATGCGGCTGTGGCTCGACCCGGCCAAGCTTGCGGGCTACCAGATGACCCCCCTCGATGTGCGCAACGCCATCCTCCGCGAAAATGTGGAACTTCCGGCAGGAAGCGTCGAAGGCAACACCACCGAACTCACTATCCGCACCCTGGGACTGATGACCACACCCGCGGAATTCAATAACCTCATCATCCGCCAGGTGGGCGACCAGCTCGTCAGGGTCCGCGATGTAGGCCGCGCCGAATTAGGACCCGAAGATCTCCGCGGCATCATGAAAATGAACGGCGTCCCCATGGTATCTACCGTAATCATCCCCCAGCCTGGAGCCAACCACATCGATATCGTCGACGAAGTCTACAAACGCCTTGAATACATCAAAAAAGACCTCCCCAATGATGTGGTCATCGACATCGGCTTCGACAATACCCAGTACATTCGCTCCTCCATCAGGGAAGTGATGGAGACCATCTATATAGCCTTTGCACTGGTGGTGTTTATCATCTTCCTCTTCCTGCGCGACTGGCGGACCACCATGATCCCCATTCTCGTGATCCCCGTCTCCCTTGTGGGAGCCTTCTTTGTCATGTATCTCGCCGAATTCACCATCAACGTGCTTACCCTGCTGGCTATCGTGCTCTCTATCGGTCTGGTGGTGGACGATGCCATCATCATGATGGAGAACATCTATGTGAAAATTGAAAAGGGAATGACCCCCATGGAAGCCGGCCTCAAAGGATCTAACGAGATCTATTTTGCCATCATTGCCACCACCATCACCCTGGTGGCGGTCTTTATCCCGATCGTCTTTCTGGAGGGGATGACCGGTCGGCTCTTCCGGGAGTTCAGCATCGTCATTGCAGGGTCCGTGACCATCTCGGCATTCGTCGCCCTCACCCTGACCCCTATGCTGTCGACCAAGCTGCTCAAAATCAGGAAAACCCGTAGCAAAATCTATAATTTCACCGAGAAGTTCTTTGTGAAACTCAACACCATCTACCGGAATTCTCTCGATTCTTTCCTGAAGAAAAAATACATCGCTATTGTTATCCTGTTATCTGCCTTCGGGCTGATTCTCTGGCTATGGAACTCCATCCCGGCGGAAATGGCTCCCCTTGAGGACCGCTCCCAAATGAACATCAACATCACCTCGCCTGAAGGGTCTACCTATGAGTATAACCTTGCCTATGTGGAAGACCTGGCATCGGTAGTGGAAAGGACCATCCCTGAAGCCGACAAGACCACTACGATGATCCGCGGCGGTGGGGGATTTGTGCGTATCGTGCTGGTGTCTCCCGACATGCGCGACCGCACTCAGCAGGAGATCGCCAACCAGCTTACCCGTGAACTGCGCAAGAAAACAAAGGCCCGCGCCAATGTCATGCAGCAGTCCACCTTCGGGGGCCGCCGTGCAGGAATGCCCATCCAGTATGTCCTCCAGGCCCCCAACATTGAGAAACTGCGGGAGATTCTACCGGCTTTTATGGCCAAAGTACAGGACAATCCCACCTTCGTGATGGCTGATGTCAACCTGAAGTTTACCAAACCGGAGATCCAGATTGAGATTAACCGCGATAAAGCCAACCTGCTGGGCGTTTCCACCCAGAACATCGGGCAGACCCTTCAGTTGGCGCTCAGCGGACAACGCTTCGGCTATTTCATCATGAACGGCAAACAATACCAGATCTTCGGGGAGCTGGCCCGTCAGGATCGTAACAAACCCCTTGACCTGAAATCGCTCTACGTGCGCAACAATACAGGCCAGATGATCCAACTCGACAACTTTGTCAACCTGAAGGAAACCACAGCCCCGCCGCAACTGTTCCGTTACAACCGTTTTGTGGCAG
Organism: Prolixibacteraceae bacterium UBA1413; assembly: GCA_002304925.1. GTDB lineage: Bacteria > Bacteroidota > Bacteroidia > Bacteroidales > Prolixibacteraceae > UBA1413. Next base: position 116,934 of record DBPT01000007.1, on the reverse strand, counting down.
CCACCATCTCTGCAGGCCTCGCCGAAGGCAAAACCATCAGCCAGGGCCTCGAAGAAATGGACAAGATAGCCGCCGAAGTGCTCGACGACACCTTCCGGACAGCCCTGGCAGGCGACTCCAAGGACTTTATGGAGAGCTCCTCCAGCCTGATGTTCGCCTTTATCCTGGCCATCGTTCTCATCTTCCTGGTACTGTCGGCCCAGTTCGAAAGCTTCAAGGACCCGGTGATCGTGATGATGACGGTGCCCCTGGCCCTTACGGGAGCCCTGATTTTTATGTGGTATTTCGGGATCACCATGAACATCTTCAGCCAGATCGGACTTATCATGCTGATTGGACTGGTCTCCAAAAACGGGATTCTCATCGTGGAGTTTGCCAACCAGCGCAAGGAGGCCGGCATGAATAAGGAGGAGGCCATCCGTTTTGCCTCGGCAGCCCGCTTCCGGCCTATCCTGATGACCAGCCTCTCCACCGTCCTGGGAATCCTCCCCCTGGCCATGGGCTGGGGCGAAGGCGCCCAGAGCCGCGTCGCCATGGGTATCGCCGTGGTCGGAGGCCTCACCCTGGCAACCTTCCTCACCCTTTACGTGGTGCCCGCTATATACCTTTACATCTCCAGTGAATCCAAACACCTTAACCGGGAAAAAATGCCTGACGATTCCACACTGGCTACCACCTCCCAGGCGGAAACAGACCTGTAATGCCCCTGGTTACGATCGAATGAAAATGAACAAAACACGAAAAAAAAATAGTCCTCTGGCAGAGACCTCCTGCACACCGGAACAGTGCAGGCCTGAAGGATTTACCGGTCCTGCCGGATGTAAGGATCCTTCCGGGAAAAAAAGTCCTGCAGGGATCACCCATCGCTGCGGGAATACAAATGGTGCAGGCAAACCAACGCCCGTCATTATGTTTCTCACCCTCCTCGTTACAGCCTTGTTGTTACCGGGGCTTCTCCCGGGGCAGTCAGGAAATTCCGCCGGCGCCGGAAGAACCATGCGTGCCGCCACCATCCCAGAGGGGCAGGTGGTCGACCTGGCCGGGTGTATCGTCCGCGGATTAGAAAATAACTTCAATGTGCTGGTTTCGCGCAACAACCAGGCCGTCTCTGAAAACAATCTCACCCCCGGAAATGCCGGCTACCTTCCGGAGATTGCTTTCACCAACCGGTTCGGGGGAACCCTTAATACTACCCACCAGTCGCTGGCCGATGGTGGGGAAACCTCCGCCAAAGGGATCCATAACACCTCCAATGCCGCGGGAGTGACAGTGGGGATGACCCTTTTCCGGGGATTCCAGGTGCAGACCACCATGAAGAAACTGGAAGAGCTGAGCAAGGTGGGGGCACTTAACTCCCAGATGGCCATGGAGAACCTGGTGGCCAGGATCGCTTCCGAGTATTATCATTATGTGGAGCAGGTGAGCATGTACCACAACCTGGCCTATGCGGTTACCCTTTCTCGTGAACGGGTCCGTATCGACGAGCAGCGCTACCTTCTGGGAGCCTCTTCCAAACTGGATCTGCTCCAGTCAAAGGTTTACTTCAACGCCGACAGCAGCCGTCTCGACCGCCAGAATGAAGTGCTCAGAGCTGCACAGATCCGCCTCAACGCACTGATGGCTGCCGAAGATGTCGGGCAGACAATCCTTCCCCGCGACACGGCCATCTCCATCAACGAAAACCTGAATTATTCCGACCTGCTGGGCTCCACCCTTCAAAACAACACCAGCCTGCTCATCGCCACCCGGCAGCAGGTCATCTCGGGCCTCGACTACAAAATTATCGCTTCCCGCGAATACCCCTACCTGACGGCTTCCACCGGTTATAACTACAACTACAACGGCTATGAGTCCTCTACCCTCCGGAACCAGCAGGTGCAGGGCATGAACTATGGCGTCACCCTGGGCATCGACCTCTTCGACGGTTTTAACCGGAAAAGGGAAAAGGCCAACGCCCGCATTGAAATGGAGAACCGCCAGTACCAGTACCGCGAAATCGAACAGGAGGTGAAAGCCGACCTGCTGACGATCTTTTACGGTTATGAAAACAACCTCAGGCTCCTGCGCCTCGAGGAGCAGAACCTGGAGGTGGCCCGCGAAAACCTGGAAATTGCCCTGGAAAGATATAAGCTGGGAAGCCTTACCGGACTGGAACTCCGCGAAGTGCAGAAGAGCCTCCTCGATGCTGAAGAACGGCTTATCTCCGTGAAATACCAGGCCAAAATAGCCGAGATCTCCCTCCTTCAAATTTCGGGAAAAATCATGGACCTGGTGCCCGGAACCTGATCTTATCGTTTTTTCATTACCTTGCACACTGAAACCTGTTAAATTCTGATGTGCAATGAGAAAATATCTGCTCCCGGCGCTTTCCGCAGTGCTGATGATCTGGGCTTTCACGAAATGCAACACCCCCGGTTCCCCGGTTGGAAAACCGGGATTCATCACCATCAGCGGTCATGACCTCACCACCCCCGACGGGGAAAAATTCTTTATCCGTGGCACCAACCTGGGCAACTGGCTCAACCCCGAAGGGTATATGTTCCGTTTCGGCCGCACCAGCAGCGCCCGCCTCATCGACCAAGCCTTCCGCGAAATGGTGGGGCCCGATTTCACCGATGAATTCTGGAAACTCTTCAAGGACAACTACGTCACCCGGGAGGATATCCGCTACATTAAAAGCACCGGCATGAACTCCATCAGGGTGCCCTTCCACTACAAGCTCTTCACCGATGAGGACTATCTGGGGCTTACCGTCAACCAGGACGGCTTCCAGCGCCTCGACAGCGTCGTGGAATGGTGCCGCGAGTCGGGACTTTACGTGATCCTCGACATGCACGATGCTCCCGGAGGGCAGACGGGCGACAACATTGACGACAGCTATGGCTACCCCTGGCTGTTCGTGAGCGAAAAAAGCCAGGAGCAATTCATCTCCATATGGAAGAAGATCGCCGCACACTACGCCAACGAACCGGTGATCCTGGGGTATGACCTGCTCAACGAGCCCATCGCCACGCATTTCAGGGAGGACTATGACCTGCTTAACCCGCAACTGGAACCCCTCTACAAAAAGGCAGTGGCCGCTATCCGCGAAGTGGATCCCAACCACATCATCCTCCTGGCAGGCGCCCAGTGGAACAGCAATTTCAAGGTGTTCTCCGATTCGAAATTCGACGACAAGATCATGTATACCTGTCACCGATACTGGACGGACACCCTCCAGTCCAACATCCAGGATTTTGTTGATTTCCGCGACAGCGTCAACCTGCCCATGTACATGGGGGAAACCGGCGAGAACAACGATGAGTGGATCGCCGCCTGGACCCGCCTGATGGTGAAGAATAACATCGGTTACCATTACTGGCCCTATAAACGGATGGGAAGTCCCAGTTCCGTGCTAAACATCGCCGACCCCGAAAACTGGGATTCCATCGTAGCCTATACCCGGCATCCCCGCCTCTCCTTCGGAGAAATCCGCAACGTCAGGCCCGACCAGGCTTTGGTCCGGAAAGCCATGCTCGACCTAATCGAAAACTGCAAGTTTCAAAACTGCACCAAAAACGAGGGATATATCCGGGCCATCGGCATGACGCCCTAAAGCTCTCCCTTTGGCCGGGCAGGCTGAGATTGAGATTGAGGTTAAGGCTGAGGTTAAGGTTAGTGGCTGAAATCAGCAATCAAATTATTCACAATACGAAGAACATCATAACAACTCAAAAAATCCGCAATTATGAGAATCCCGAACCTCCTTTTCACGGTACTTTTACTGTGGGGCTGTCAGTCTGCTCCTGAACCAGAATCCTCAAAACTGCGTCTCTGGTTTAGAGAACCGGCATCTATTTGGGAGGCCGCCCTGCCCCTGGGCAACGGTCACCTGGGGATGATGCCCGACGGGGGCATTCACCAGGAAAAAATCGTGTTGAACGATATCACCCTCTGGTCGGGCGGAGAACAGGACGCCGACAACCCCGATGCCGGACAACACCTTCCCGAAATCAGGAAACTCCTCTTTGAAGGGAAAAATGACCTGGCCCAGGAACTCGTTTACAAGACCTTTGTTTGTAAAGGAGCCGGCTCGGGATACGGCCGCGGCACCAAGGTCCCTTACGGCAGCTTTGAAATCCTGGGGAACCTTCACCTCGATTTTGATGCCGACACATCAGCGGTACCGGAAAATTACAACCGCTGGCTCAGCCTTGACGATGCGACGGCTTATACCACTTTCACCCTCAACGGCGTCAAACATACCCGTGAATATTTCACCAGTTTCTCCGGAGATGTCGGGGTAATCAGGTTGTCGGCCGATAAAAAAGGAAAGCTCAGCTTCAAAATCCGTCTTGACCGGCCTGAAAAATTTGAAACGACAGCCGAAGGAAACCTGCTGACAATGGAGGGGCAGTTGGAAAACGGAACCGACGGGAAGGGGATGGAGTACCAGGCTTTTGTGGGAGTAAAAACCAGGGGAGGCACTGTCACTGCGAAAAATAATACGCTGGTGGTCGCAGGTGCCACCACCGCCGAAATGTATCTTTCGGCAGGAACAAATTACAAAAATCCTGGTTTCAGGAGCCAGGTCAGAGAAAAACTCGACCGGGCGACAGCTTCCCGGTACGGCAGTTTAAAAAAGTCCCATCAGCTTGTCTATAAAGAACTCTTTGACCGTGTTGAACTGGATCTTCCCGTAAATCCGGAGCGGGAACTTCTTGTCACTCCCGAACGGTTGGAGGCATTTGCGGAAAATCCCGATGACAACGGCCTTGTGAACCTCTATTTCCAGTACGGCCGTTATTTGCTGACCAGCAGCACCCATGCGGGATTGCTGCCTCCCAACCTGCAGGGGTTATGGGCAAAGACTATCCAGACACCCTGGAACGGCGATTATCACCTCAACATCAACGTTCAGATGAATCACTGGCCTGCTGAAATCACCAATCTGGCGGAATTGCACCGGCCCCTCATTGAGATGACCAAAGGGCTTACGGAACCGGGTAGCAAAACAGCAAAGGTCTTTTACAATGCCGACGGGTGGGTAGCCCACATGATGACCAATGTTTGGGGTTTTACGGCTCCCGGGGAACATCCTTCGTGGGGGGCCACCAATACCGGAGGCGCCTGGCTCTGTGCCCACCTGTGGGAACATTACGATTACAACCGCGATACCGTTTACCTGCGGGAGATCTACCCGGTATTAAGGGGAGCGTCGCAGTTTTTCCTTGACATGCTGGTGGAGGAACCGCATCACGGTTGGCTAGTGACAGCTCCTACCACCTCCCCCGAAAATGCATTTCTGATGCCGGGCAGCCGGAAACCCGTCAACATCTGTATGGGCTCCACCATGGACAACCAGCTCATCAGGGAGTTGTTCGGGAATACCCTTTCAGCCGCAAAAATCCTGAACGCCGATGATTCCCTGGTACACCGCCTGGCTGCTGCCGCTGCCCAGCTGCCTCCCAACCGCATCGGCAGTGACGGCCGCCTGATGGAATGGCTCGAAGAATATGAAGAGGAAGACCCCCACCACCGTCATTCCTCCCACCTGTACGGACTCCATCCGGGGAACCAGATCACTCCTGACCAAACCCCCGACCTGGCGGAGGCAGCCAGAAAATCACTAGAACGACGCGGCGATGGCGGCACAGGATGGTCGCGCGCCTGGAAAGTCAACTTCTGGGCCCGCCTTCATGACGGGGACCATGCCTATACGCTCCTCAAAAACCTGCTCGAACCCGCTTTCGACACTAATTTCAACTATGCCGGCAAAGGGGGCACCTATCCCAACCTCTTCTGCGCCCATCCCCCATTCCAGATGGACGGCAACTGGGGCGGGTGCGCCGGAATCGCAGAAATGTTTCTCCAGAGCCATGCCGGATTTATCCACCTGATACCCGCCCTCCCCGGTCACTTCAGCGAAGGATCCTTCAAAGGGCTCAGGGCCAGGGGAAATATCACCGTTTCGGCCAGGTGGAAGGATCACAAACTGACCATGGCATCCTTCCTCGCAGGAAGCACCGGGGAGATCCGTATCAGAATTCCTGACAGCACAGGAACCCCGAAATCTTCACTGAACGGAAAACCAACCCGTCTGACCCCCGAAGGGAATTTTCTGACCGTCACCCTGCAAAAAGGAGACCGCCTGGAAATAACCTTCTCGTAAGTGCCGGAACGGCCGGCATTGGAAAGGCGGTCAACCGTGAAGGACGATACCTTGACCATCTGGTCACCGGTAAAGGGTGACAGCCGTGAAGGCTGCTTTCCTGCCTGCCGATGAAGGAATTTCTTTTTTTGTATATTTATCACATGCATAAAAATTCCGTCACATGAAGAAAAAACTCACCTTTCTGACCCTGTTGATTTTCGCGGCCACCCTCATCGAAGCGCAAACCCTTCCCTCCAAAGAGCATGTGCTCAGCCACATGAAGCGTGCCAATGACTATTTCATGGCAAAATGGCCCGACCCGGGGGTTCCCATCGTGGGGGACCGCGTCAGACCCAGTAACATCTGGACCCGGGCCACTTACTACGAAGGGTTGATGGCACTCAACGCCATTCAGCCGGAGAAGAGATATGTCGACTATGCCCTTGCCTGGGGGGAAGCCCACGGGTGGGGACTGGCCTGGAAAAACGACAACCGCAATGCCGATGACATGTGCTGCGGACAAACATATATCGATCTTTACAGGATGGATCCCAAACCGGAAAAGATAAAAATCCTCAAAGAGGCCATTGATAAAATGGTAGCTTCCGATAAGATTGATGACTGGTGGTGGATCGATGCCTTGCATATGGCCATGCCCCTCTTCGCACGTCTGGGAACCCTCGAAAACGACACAAAATACTGGGACCGGCTCTTTGAGATGTATCTGCATACCCGCAATGCGGAAGGCGGCAAAGGATTGTACAATCCCAAAGACCGGCTGTGGTGGAGGGATAAGGACTTCGATCCGCCTTACAAGGAACCCAACGGAGAGGATTGCTACTGGTCACGGGGAAACGGATGGGTGATTGCCGCCATGGCACGGGTCCTGGAAGAGAACCCGCCATCCGTAAAACACCGGAAAGAATATGCCCGAATGCTGAAAAAAATGTCAGCGGCATTGCTCAAAGTCCAACGGGAAGACGGATTCTGGAATGTAAGCCTTCATGATCCGGGAAATTACGGAGGACCCGAGAGTTCCGGAACCGCCTTTTTCGTGTATGGCATGGCCTGGGGCATTAACCACGGCTACCTGAGTAAAACAAAATATCTTCCTGCTGTGGTGAAAGCCTGGAATGGCCTTTGCAAAGAGGCGCTTCACGAAAACGGATTCATCGGGTATATGCAGGGAACGGGAAAGGAACCCGCCTCAAGCCAGCCTGTGAACTACGACACCATACCCAACTTCGAAGATTATGGCCTCGGAGCTTTCCTCCTGGCAGGTAGTGAAGTTTACAAGCTGACAAAGTAAACCATCACCCCCTTTGCCGGAACCACCCCTCCCATGGAAGAGAAAATCAATAACCCCAATCGGGGAGCCGTAAGGCTGAAAATGATATACAATAATACGGGTGCCTCACCCGGACTGAAAGAAGCTTGGGGATTGTCGGTATGGCTGGAAGTGGAGGGACACCACCTCCTTTTTGACACGGGGGGTGACGCCGCCATCCTGCAGGGCAACATGCTAAATGCCGGGCTCGATCCCGCCCTCCTCGACAGCGTGGTGATTTCCCACAACCACTGGGACCATAAAAATGGCCTCCGTTGGGTATTGGAAAACACTTCCTTCATTCCAGAAGTGTCAGTCCCCCTGGAAGTACAGGAGGAATATGCCCGGGAATATCCCTCCGCCGCAGTCAGGGGAATCAAAAGTCCGGAAGAGATCCTTCCCGGGATATGGACTACCGGCAGTATTGCTACCACCTACAAAGGGACCCCCTTATATGAACAGGCGCTGGTGATCGTCAGGGGGGAGAAGGTATGGCTGCTGACCGGTTGCTCCCACCCGGGAATCAGCCTCATCGTCACTAAGGTGACCGAAATCTTCCCCGGAAAAGGAATAGCCCTGGTAACTGGGGGATTCCACCTGGGAAGCCAGACTGAAGGGGAAGTCAGGGATATCTCTGAAACCCTCCGCCGACTGGAAGTGGAAAAAATCGCCCCTTCCCATTGTACCGGGGAAGACGCCATCGCACTTCTCAGGGAAGAGTGGGGTGATGACTTCACGGAATTCAATCTTGGCGACCTACTGGTCCTCCCTTAAACCATCCTTGACCCGGGCAACCCGGCATTTATAATGAGAGAGCACCTTAAATGCCGGGGAATTGTTAATTTTGACAGAACTAATAAGATGATTCATGGTACTAAGAGAACAATACTGCCGGGATGAGGCATCAGTGCTGACACAGCCAGGCAGAGGGCAGGAGGCAGCGGTACTCCCGGGGCTATTGAAACTCCCCACAGCCTTTCTGCGGGGCATCCGATTCCGTCAAGGACTTTTTTCGGTTTTTTGCTCGCTTACCCCGCCACAGAGTGGACGGGGAATGTGCTTGCCGGAATTCAGACGGTATGCAGCCGCCATCATGGTCCTGTCCATCATGGAGTTGGCGGCCCTGGATGCGACAGGACAGAGTGCCGGCATGCCAGGATTTTTCCTGGAGGGATGGCAGCCCAAAACCATTGAGATGACGGCATTTGACACGGTAGCTTCCACTACGCTGACTCCCACGGTGACGGTCACCGTTGATGCCGGCCAGGTGGTGACACGGGTAGTTCCTAACGTTTATGGGCATAATGCGGCGGCCTGGGGCGGCAAACTGGACCTCAACACCACTGCGGTGAAACATATCACCCAATTGAATCCCCATGTGATCCGCTGGCCCGGGGGGAGCATGTCGAACGACTACTTCTGGGGGGCGACAAGCAAGGAGACGCGCCCCAAGGATTTACCCGCCACTTACGAATTTAAGGATCTCCAGTACGGCAGGAACAACAGCAGTTGGACCATGTCGGTCGACAATTACTATTCCCTGCTGTCCAAAACGGGTGCTTCGGGAAACATATCTGTCAACTATTCCTATGCGCGGATCGGGACCAGTGAGGATCCCGTGCGGGCAGCCGCCCGCTATGCCGCCGACTGGGTCCGCTACGACAAGGGGCGCACGCTGGTATGGGAAATCGGCAACGAGAATTTCGGTAGCTGGGAGGTGGGTTACCAGATCGACACCAACCTGAACAAGGACGGGCAGCCCAAAACCATCAACGGGGACCTGTACGGGCGCCACTGCAAGGTGTTTATCGAGGAGATGCGCAAAGCCGCTAACGAGGTGGGCGTCGATATTAAAATAGGGGTGGTGGCCATGGACAGCCATGTCACCTGGAATACGGTCCAACAGAACTGGAACAGCCAGATGATGAAGCAGGTGGGCAGTCTGGCCGACTTTTTCATCGTCCATAGTTATTATACCCCTTACAATGAGAATTCCTCCGTGTCCACCATACTCAATTCCGGAGGGAAGGCAAAGGATATTGCGCAGTATGTCACTACCGGACTGAAGAGCCATGCCGGATTGAATCCCAGGCCACTGGCCATGACCGAATGGAACATTTTCGCCACAGGTAGCGGGCAGGGGGTCTCTTATATTAACGGAATGCATGCGGCGCTGGTCCTGGGCGAGCTGATCAAAAATAAATATGGACAGGGGAACCGCTGGGATTTTGTCAACGGCTGGGACAACGGGAATAACCACGGTCTGTTTGCCGACGGGGAAACTGGCATCGCCCGCTACACACCCCGGGCACCCTTTCATTATATGTATTACTTCCAGAAATTCTTCGGCGACAAAATGATTGCATCCGCCGTGACGGGCAGCAGTGACGTGGTCAGTTATGCCTCCGCTTTTTCTTCCGGGGAAAAGGGCATCGTCCTGGTCAACCGGGCCGCATCGGAACGGGTGGTTGCGCTCAACTTCAGCCATTTCAAGCCAGGGGAGCGGTATTATTACTATCTGCTAACCGGTGGAACCGACAATGGCGACTTTTCGCGGAAGGTATTTGTAAACGGGAAAACCACTCTCCTGGCGGGTGGGGGTCCCGAAGATTACGCCACTCTCATACCTTACGGTACGGAGACAGCCGGAGGAATTCGGCTTGCCCTGCCGAAATACTCGGTAGCCTATATACTGGTCGAAGGGAGTAAGGACGGGCAGGCCCAGGAGATCCATTTCGGGGCCTTGTCCGCAAAAACTTACGGGGATGCTGATTTCGACCTCACGGCCACGGCTACTTCAGGATTACCCGTGCAGTTTGCCGTCACCGATACCAGGGTAGCCCGCCTGACAGATGGGAAAATCACCCTTACGGGGGCGGGGAGCTGCGACATCATAGCCTTCCAGGAGGGAGACAGCCTCTATCTCCCTGCCAAACAGGTGGTTCAGCGGCTTACGGTAGCCAAGGCCACCCAGACAGTGGATTTCCCCGAACAGGAGCCCAAGCTGACCGGCACTCCTGATTTTGACCCGGAGGCCACAGCCTCGTCGGGCCTGCCCGTTACCTATACCAGCTCAAATGCCGCTGTGGCCATCATCGTGGAGGGCAAGGTAAGGATCACCGGGGCCGGAACAACAATGATCACCGCCCGCCAGAACGGAAATGCCCGGTTCAGTGCGGCTACACCCATCACCCGCGAACTTGTCGTCAGCCTCAACACCGCGGTGCCCACCCTCAGGGAAACCGTTTTTGAACTCTTCCCCAACCCGGCATCGGAACAGATGACCATCAGATTTCCTGACGCCGGGAATAACCCCGGCTTCACCATTTACGATGCCGTGGGGTCTATTGTCCTGCAGCACCCCGGAAGAGAATCAACGGTGACCTTGCCTACCGCTCTACTGGGCGGCCCTGGAATATACATCGTGAAGTCAGGCATATCGGCTAAAAGAGTGACCGTCATGTAATAGTTCCCTGCGTTATACTATTCCACCTCACCAACAGGCCGCTTCAAAACAGGTTGCCGGCTCGTCACCACGCACTCTGCTCCTGCGCCCAATGCCAGGGGCGTGTGCCGGTCGATGCTCGCCCGAAAGATAAAAAAAGCGGTTCAGAGCGGGGATCTGCCCGTTCTGAACCGTTTACCAGCCATGATGCTGAAACGGTAAGGATCATTTCACCCTTACGATGGTTTTGATTTGCTGAGTCATGGGAATGGTCATCTCCTGTGGTCCGGTGACGGCAACATTCAACTCCATTTCGGTATCGTTTTCGGTAAAGACAATCATTTTCCTGCCTGCATCGAAGAGAGAATAGCCCTTCACGACGGCATTCCCCTCGATGAACATCTCCAGTCCCATCTGGGATCCTTTCCCGGTAATACCAATCGTACCTGAGTTGCTGATCCTGTAAAGTTCTTTCCCGTCGCTGTTCTCCTTCCCCGTGAGGGTGTATTTGTTTTCAACGGCCATTTCAAGAGCAAAGGGAGTTCCCGCCCCCGCACTTTTAGTCTCGTTATAGCCCTCATCCCAGGACTCCCCGGTTTTGACCTCTCTGCCGGGAAGAAACAGCAACCTGCCTGGTTCAATCTGGTTGATCACAGCTGCCGCATCCGAAGAGTCTACTTGTTCGGAGGAGAGGACTTTGCCTTCCGGAGAAAAGACAATCCGCACGATATCCTTCATATCAGAATAGCTCAGTGTCGTATCCCGCCCCATGGCTGATTGCCTGACGGAGATGTCCTTCACAGTCATCAGCATGGTGGCGTTCCCGTCAGGGGAAACTGCCTCCACCTGGTATTCCACGAGCCCTTTGACTTCACCGACTACTTTTATCTCCTGTCCCATCATAGACTGCACGGTATTCTGCTGAATCTCCATTTCCTGTTGGAAAGTGGCTCCTGCCTTGAATCCGTACTTGAGCAGTACCGATTCCTGGGCGGGAACGCCGGCGCTGATGAAAACCAGTGCAGCAAGCGTAAAGAATTGCATTAATCTTTTCATTTTCGTCAATTAAAATATTAAGAATTTGTAAAAAGCATTTTCATTAATTATTTGTTAATTATTGACCAGTTCTTCAGTTATTTTACACAGACAGGCATGTGAGGATTCTTCATACCCATGTAACTCGCATGGAGGCAATAAACATGCCCTTTTGTGTATACCGTTACATGCTCGTTTCATTGTTTCAGGGGTTGACGGTTTTGAGGCGGATGTCGTTCCCGGCGATACGGCGGGCCACCCGATAGACCAGGGCAGCCACTTTGGCCGCCTTGGCGGGATCCACGGAGGCCGGATCATCGCTCACCTTGTGGTAGTCTGTGTGTAGGCCGGTGGTGATGTTGATGCTCGACACCCCCTTCCTGAAGAAGTTGAAATGGTCGCTCTGCTGGAAATGGTCCTCCCCTTCGGGATAATTCCGGAGTTCCGTTTTTTCGGCCTCTTCAAGCAGAATTGCTGCCAGGTCAGGGTTATATTTCAGTCCGCTGAGCTGCAGCGTATCGTTTCCGTTGCGGCTGATCATGTCCATATTAAGCATGACCACGCTTTGCTCAAGGGGGACAAGGGGATTTTCGCAGTAATGCCGCGATCCGTAGAGGCCCAGTTCTTCACCGGCAAAGAGGATGAAGAGGATGCTGCGTGCCGGTTTTTTTCCCGTGGCCAAGGCGCCGGCCACAGCCAGCACCCCTGCCGTTCCCGAAGCGTTGTCATCGGCCCCGTTGAAGATGTTGTCCTCTCCTTCCTTAAATTGCGTCAGGCTGCCGACATGATCATAATGGGCTCCGATCACCACGACTTCATCCTTCAGGCGTCGTTTGCGCCCTTCGATCATGCCCACCACGTTTTTTGCCGTGAAGTGGTTCACCGACAGGGCCGTTCTCAGGCGTATTTCCGTTCCGGGGAATTCAAAGGAATGGGGAGTCAGCAAAGTGTCGATCCTGCGTTGGATATTCCGGAGGGAGTCGACGCTTCCGAAAAGAGCTTTGAGGACCGATTCCCCCACCTGGACAAAAGGAATGAGGTCACGGTTTTGGTTGAGTTCTATCGAAAAGTTGTCGGAAGGGAGAAATTTGGAGAGTCCGGGCCAGGGGTAACCCTGCGGGGTGAGAAGCATATGGTTGAGGGGGTCGGTGACCAGGAGAATTCCGGCAGCCCCGTGGTTGCGGGCATTTTCCATTTTTGTGGCTGCCAGGGAGTAGCGGGTCTCCTTCAATCCGTCAAAGCGCGACAGGGCGTCCTTCTCCCCCGGTTCATGTTTCATGACCAGGACAATTTTGCCCCTGACATCGATATCGCGGTAGTCATCATAGCCATATTCCGGAGCAGTGATTCCATATCCTGCAAACACCAGGGAGCCCTGTACCAGGGTGTCGGCAGTCAGATCAAAAGGGGTATAGTCGGTCTTCAGCCTGAAACTGTTTGTTTTCCCCTCCCGGGTGATGGAAAAGAGACACCCCTCCTGGTCCAGGTTTTTTGTATGGAGGGGAACTTCCTGGAAACGGATGCCCCCGACCGGGGCGATCCCCAGTGATGCCATTTCGTCAGCGAGGTATTGGGCGGCCCGGTCGAGTTCCGGACTAGGGGTTTTGCGCCCCTTCATTTCGTCGGAAGCGAGGAAGCCGATGTGTCTTTCCATCAGTTCGGGTGTGATCCGCCGGAGTCCTCTGTCGGATTTCTGCGCTGAAAGAGGAATTCCCTGAAAAAAGAGCAATCCCGCGATCAGGAGAGGGAAAACCCTTTTTAACCCGACAATAGAAGAGATCATAATGCTTGGTTTTTCCTTATCAGACTCTGAAATACAGAAAACGTTACACCCACCGGCCCAAAAGAATTAAACAGATGATTCCCGTAACACTGAACCCACTATGGGATCACCGGAGCGGGAACCGGGAAGTACCTGGCCCTGACCAACAAAAGGATTATTTCACCGGAAAAGATCCCGTATATGGTTTGTATTTAACGGGCAGGGCAAGCATTTCGCGGATGTAGGCCGGGAGGGTCATGGCATTTCCGGCACCCGGGAAGGCGGGATTCAGCCCATAGTTGCCCGTTTGGATTCCTTTGAAGAGCGGCAGGTTTTTGGTTTCATAGACGAGGTTATGGGCGGCGGCGCCTGTGAATACCTTCTGCATCTCCTCGGGAGTGGAGGCGGTCATCTGGCAATTTTCGACGGGAACCGGCGCCCATTCCAGTAGGGGGTAATCCCCGCCGTCGGGATCCTTCACGAAGGTGTTGTGGTCGAAAAGGCTCAGGGGGGAGCGGGTGAGTTTTCCGCAGAGGGCGGTGTGCTGCATGACCTTCATAAGGGGAACGCGGCACTGGTCGGTACCCACCATAAGGTTGTTGAAGACCTGGTGACCTTCCCGCTGGTCAACACCGGGGCCGGTAGAGGGATGCCATCCGAAATGGTCGCCTTGAGCGCTGCGGAGATCCCGACTGATGACGATCGGACTGTTGACAAAGGTGTTCTGGGTGATCACAGCATTGGAGCTGTTGAGGATGTGAATCCCCTGGTCGCAGTTTTCGAAGAGGTTGCCGGCACACACCACCCCCTTTGAGATTTCAAAGAAGAAGCCGTTGTAATTGACCCAGTGGGCATTGGGGTTGGAAGGGCCGCCCCGGTTGGTGCCCACATCCTTTACCCAGTTGTTGAGGAACTGGCCGTCGACGTTACCCACATCATACCAGATGCCGTTCGACAGAGGCTGGTCGCAGACCAGGTTATCGCGGCAAATCACCCGGTGGGTCTGGTTGAAGATCTTGACGGCGGCAGGATAATAGCCGCTGATATCATCGAGGTTGTTGCGCATAAAGATGTTCCGCTCAAGGAGACAGTCGCTGGCCGACTGGATGTAAATCCCCTCTGTAACGGTATCGTGGACTTTGCAGTTCCGCATCACCAGGTTGTCGCCGTGAAGGTAGCCTCCCACTCTTCCGCAGAAGGAGAAAGTGCAATGTTCGAAGACGGACCCTACCACATCCTTGCCAAACGTGGAAGGGTCAGCGATGCCTTCGGGGAAGCGTGCGTCGATTTCCATCCCGGCATAGGCATACTGGGTGAGGGTAATGCCACGCATAATAACCCCCTTGTGGTCGTTCTGCTTACCATGGACCTCTTTTAGCACCCTGAAGAAAGCCCTGTTGAAAGCGGTAATTTCTACCAACCGGTTTTCGGGGTTCGTGCCGATGTATACGAAGCCCTTTTCATAATCAATGTAAAAGGAGTTTTCATCGATTTCGCCGGGCCAACCCACGGAACGGAGGAGGCGGCCGTCGACGAACACCATGTCGTTGTTGAAGGTGTGGAGGGGCGTGCGCATACCGTGGCGGTCGGGAACCCACCAGTCGTCGGGGAAGGCACGGAAGAGTGTTTTCCAGGATGTTTTCCAGAGGTTGCCACGGAGCCGCTGCCACTGGTCGGCCACCAGGGTGCCTTTAAAAACCGGTTGTTCGTCGTTATAAGGCTGTATGGTGATTCCCTGGTTGAATTCGAGGTCACCGGTACGGTAGGTGCCACCGCGCAGGAGAATGACATCGTCTGTTACCACCCGGGTCAGGGCACTTTCAATGGTTGTAGGCACTTCTAACTGGTCGCCCGGAGCATCGGGGTTCCCGTCGGGGGACACGTAAATGATTTTTCCTGACGTTTTGGGAACGGGCCACGACTGGTGGATGGGACCGTAAGGCCCTCCGGAAGGCTGGGCGCCCGTGGTCAGCCACCCAGTGGCAGCTAACATCAGAAGCATCAGCTTGACTGGCCGGCAAAGAGGCAAAAGTCCGCCGGTTTTTTTCGAGAATATTCCTTTCATCATGTGTTCAATTATTTTGTTATGTCAGTAATGTATTTTTTTGGTCAAAGGCAAGCCCGGGCCGTTAACCCGCAATAAAAAGCACCTTCTGATGAGTGAGTCAGTCAATTGTCTTATTCTTACTATTTCTCAAATGTAATCATTTATCCATTCCCGCCAACACTCCGGGAAACAATCTGTGATAATGACAATATTTCATTCTCGCTTTGTGAAATCTTCATCAACAAGACCCGGGAGAAGCACTTTGAATGATGGGGACCGCAATTTCACGGATTTTCGTGATAAAAAAAAGCAGAGGCTGCCTCCTGTCGGGGCAGCCTCGAAATCAACAAAACAAAAGTGAGATCGTCCTTATTTGGAGTAATAAGGCAGTGCTATGAAGTCGTAAGCGGTTTCCCATCCGGGATTTTGTTCCAGGACGCCTTCGGAGAGGGTCACCTGGGCATCGGGGATTTTCCAGAATCCGCCGCCGGTTTGGGCATAGCGTTCCATGAAGTCAAATTGTCCGAAGGTGAAGGTTCCCTTAACGCCGCGGTTGGTGACGGCGACACCTTCCTGGTTGGCGACGATCTGTTGGACGTCACCCCAGCGGCGGAGATCGTTCCAGCGGAGGCCTTCAAAGCAAAGCTCAAAGCGGCGTTCCTTTTTCAGGTTCTGGAGGGAGTAGCTGCCATAGGGAGGCAGTTTGGCCCTTTCGCGCACCTTGTTCAAGTAGGTAGGGGTTTCGGTGAGTTCCGAATGCATGAGGTAGACATCAGCCAGGCGGATCAGGATGAGGTCGGAGGTGAGTCCCCGCTGGCGGTTGTTGATGCCGCCATAGAAATAGGCAAAGGAAGTGATGAGGTTGTCTCCCTCATAGGCGCCCACACCGAGATATTTCTTGGCCCACAGGCGGGTTTTCTCCACCTCTTTTGTTTTGTCACCCGCGTAATTGGGGATTTCCTCTGCCTCACTGCAGATGGATCCCCGGAGGCGGTAGTCACCGGCGTAGTCGGGATCGCCTGACCAGTCGTCCCACAGTTTGGTACTGACCGGGCCATTGGAATAGCCTTGCGGCATCCAGGGGAAGTTATTGGCACCTGAGAGCCTCATTCCGAAGAATTCGACGATACGGTTAAAGTATCCTTCGGCTCCGGTGTTGGAGAATTTAAGGGCGAAGATGGTTTCCTTACAGCCGTCTCCTTCCCAGACCAGGTTGTTATCTTTGGCATAGTGGTAGTGGGTAGCGGTATAGGGGTTGGTATATGGCCAGATATTGCGCTGATCACTGACCAGCGTGTGGCCGCTGTTTTGGATACAGTCTTCGAGCCAGGCAACGACCTCCTGTTTGGAAACGGATCCACCGTCTGCCAGGGGAAGGGCTGGCTTCTTATAGAAACCGGTATAAAAGAGGTAAACCCTGGCCATCAGGGCTTCGGCGGCCCATTTGGAGGCATGTCCTGCGCCGTAGTTGGGGAAAGGTGTGGCGGGGAAGAGGGCAATGGCCTCTTTGAGGTCTGAAGCAATCCGGGCATAGATTTCGTCAGCCGGGGATTTGGGCAGATTCTGGGGGTCGAGTTCAAGGACCAGGGGAACCTGGCCGAAAGCCTGTACCAGGTCGAAATAAAAGTAAGCCCTGAGGAAATGGGCTTCGCCCAGCAGTTGCTCCCGTTTGCCCGTGGTGACCCATCCGGTGACGTTGTCCACGGTTTCAATAGCCATGTTAGCTCGGAAGATGCCCGCATAACGCCTTTGCCAGAGGTCCTCGAAGAAACTTACCCCCGGGTTGAGGAGTCTGTCGAGCGACTGGGCCCCGCGGTTACTCGTACTCCCTCCCCCTAAACGGTCATCACCCGACAACTCACTCATGAAAAAGGGGTGTACCTCAGGATTGCGGATCAAATCGTTCATAGAGGCATAGATGCCGGTGATCATCTGCTCGGCATCGTCCTGGGTGGCAGGAAAGTTGGAGGTATTCTTTTTAGTGAAGCTTTCCGTATCAAGGAAGCTTTCGCATCCCGAAAAAAGAAACAGGGCGGCAAGGATATAAATTATTCTATTCATCTCTTACTGTTCTTTAAAAGTTAAAATTTAAGATTGACACCCATGAGGAAAGTCCGGGAACCTGGATAGTATCCATTGTCGATACCCGAGGCCCAGCTGTAGCCGGCACCGTAGCCCACTTCAGGGTCCATTCCGGAGTAACCCGAGAGGGTCAGAAGGTTCTGGGCTGTGACATAAACCCTGAAATGAGAGACCGGGAGTTTGCTCCAGGCATTCTTAATGTTGTAACCCAGGGTGACGTTGGAGAGTTTCACATAATCGGCGTCTTCGACATAGATGTCGGAGATATCGACGAAGTTAGGATGTTTTCCATAGGCCAGGGAAGGATAACGGTTGGTGCTGCCCTCGCCGGTCCAGTATTTGGTATAGACTTCGGTGGTGTAGTTGTCGTTGGGCGTATCGGAATAGGAGCGGTACATCTTCATGACCTGCTGTCCGAAGGCGCCATAGGCAGTGATGGAAAGGTCGAGACCTTTCCAGGCGAAGTTGAACGAGAAGCTTCCGGTATAGTCGGGATGGGGATTACCGATATAGGTTTTGTCGTTTTCGTCGATTTTCTCATTGCCGTCGGTATTCTGAAAGATGAGGTCACCAGGTTTCGGGGTGCCCTGTTTGGTAACGCCGCCGTTGGCCAGGAATTCGTCTATCTGGGCCTGGTTCTGGAAAACCCCAAGAGTCTTGTATCCCCAGAAGTAACCCATGGGGTATCCGACTTCGACGCGGAAGGATTCGGTGGTATTCTCGGCGATGATAGCTTCGGGTCCATGGATAATGCCCTCCTCATTGGCGATGGTGAGCACTTTGTTTTGGTTATGGGCCATATTGAGGGCAAGACCATAGGTGAACTCCTTGCCGATTTTGTCGTCCCAGGTGAAAGCCAGTTCGGCGCCGCGGTTTTCGACGTCGCCGCCGTTAATGAAGGGGGCTCCGGTGCCAAAAGAAGCCAGGGTGGGGGCAACCACGAGCCAATCGATGGTTTTCTTGATGTACCAGTCAAAGTTAACCCCCAGGCGGGAGGCAAAGAGACGGGCGTCAAAGCCCAGGTCGAGCTGTTCCGAGGTTTCCCAGGTCACGTTCTTGTTGGGAAGGATGTCGGCGTAAGCCCCGGTGGCGGGATTGTTTTTATCACTAAAGAAATAGGCGTTGGTATTGAAGGCAATGGTGGCCAGGTACTGGAAGTTGTCGATGTTACAATTTCCGTTTTGACCCCAGCTTCCGCGGAGTTTCAGGAAGTTGAGTATGGAAGAGGTTCCTTCCATAAAGGATTCCTGGGAGATGACCCACCCGGCTGATACCGAGGGGAAGTAACCCCACCGATTCCCGCGGGCGAAATTGGAAGAACCATCGGCGCGCATCACTAACGATGCCAGGTATTTCTCCATGTAGTTGTAGTTCATTCTTCCAAAGAAGGAGGCGAGGCGGCCGGCGTCGGAAGGTGCCCCATTGATGGAGGTGTTGGTGTTGTCGAGGCCCTGTGAGTTGTCAATATAAGCGTGGTCGTAAGATCCGGGGAAGAGGGAGTTGGAATTCTTGATGGAGAGCCCCTCACCGTAGCCCCATTTCTCTACCGACTGTCCCAGGAGCAAGTCTACAGTGTGGTGCCCCAGCTTTCTGGTATAATTCAGGGTGTTTTCCCATGTCCAGTTGGCGTTCCATGACTGTCCCTGTGTGATATCGTCAGTTTCGTTGGAGGTACGGGCCGAAAGAACGTATTTGGGAACATAGTAACGGTAGGAGTTCTGGTAGTAGTCGTAGCCCAGACTGCTTTTGAAGAGAAGATTTTTTACTGGGGAGAGTTCCAGAAAAACGTTTGACTGGAGGCGGTTGGTGATGGAGTTTCGGTTTTTGCGGGTGAAGTCGAGTTGAGCCAATGGGTTGACGGAACCGTGGTCGAAATTCCATCCGTCGGCCACCATATTGTCGTAGAGGTAGTAACTGCCGTCGATGTTATACACGGGCTGCAGTGGGTTTGCTTTCAACAAGTTGCGGACGTTGTTGCTATACATGGCACCGATGCTGACCCCCGATTTGCTGTAATTCGAGAAGATGAGGTTTTCTCCCAATTTGATGATGTCGCGGCCGTTCTTTTTCAGGAGCGAGTGGTCGGAATTGATGCGGGCGGTATAGCGGTCGTAATGGGGTGTAGCGGGATATCCGATGGTTCCCTCCTGAATGAGGTAAGAGAAGCCCATGGCGAATCGCGACTGTTCGGATCCGCCCGTGAGGTTGACCGCATGGCTGGTAATGGGTGCGTTTTTGTTGGTCCCCTCCTCGAGCCAGTTTGTCCCTTCCCAGGTGCCGTTATTGATGGAGGCAAGCAAGGCGGCGGGAAGCTCTTCCTCCCATTTATACAGGAGGCTTCCCGAAGGATCCTGGGTCAGCAGCACCTTGTTGATGATTTCCATGTACTGTTTGCCATTCAGTGTAGTAACGCCGTTGGTCATGGGATTCTGGATACCGTAGTAAGCGTCATAGGTGGCTTTCAGCTTTCCGGCCTTTCCGCGCTTGGTGGTGACCAGGACGACCCCATTGGCGGCGCGGGCGCCGTAAATAGCCGCCGAAGCTGCATCCTTGAGGATGTCGATTGACTCAATATCACTAGGGTTGAGGGAATTCAGCGACCCTCCAGCCACTCCGTCAATGACGTATAGAGGTGTCGAATTGCCTGTAGTACCCAAACCGCGGATATTGATGTTATACCCTTCGCCGACCTGACCGGAACTTTGGGTAATGTACACCCCCGGGGACTGGCTTTGCAGGGCGCCCAGCACACTGGAAGAATTAAGTTTTTCAATACTCTCCCCCTTGACTTGGAGGGTGGCGCCGGTGACCAGTTTTTTCTTCTGGATACCATAGCCGACCACCACTACCTCATCGACCCCGAAAAGTTCCTCCTCCATAACCACGTTGATGGTGGTCCGGTTCCCGGCGACAATCTCCAGGGTTTTCATGCCCACGAAGGAGAAAACCAGGGTAGCCTCTGATGAGACATTGGCCAGGGAGAAGATCCCCTCGGCATTGGTGACGGTGCCGGTGGTGGTCCCCTTTATAGTAACAGCAACGCCGGGAAGGGCACTCCCGGAAGTGTCGTTCACCTTACCGGTGAGCACCACGGGTTGCTGTTGAGGTTTGAGGGCTTCAGGACGGGCGGTGGTCAGCACGATCTGGCGGTTCATGACCAGGTAATTCACATTGGTGCCTGCGAAGAGTTCCGAAAGGACTTCTTCAATGGGTTTGTTCTGGATTTCCATGTCGATGCGGCGCTCCACATCGACGAGTTTCTGGTTGAAAAGGAAATAAAACTCCGTCTTTTGTTCAATTTCCTGAAGGACGTCAATCACACGCGTGTCCTTTACGTCCAGGGAAAGGCGGGTTACCTGGGAATAGGTATCTAGGGCCCACCCCTGGACGGTCATCAGTGTCAGAAAGAACAAGCTTAAGCGCATAATTCTGCAGGTTTTAGTAATGCACGGAAATGGGTCCGTGTGCCAAATCCATTTTTTTTTCATACATTTAAAGCATTAAGTAGTTAAAACAATATCGTTAAAGTAGCTGCTTATGTTCGACAGGAGGGTGTTGCACCACTCTCCTGTTTTTTTATTTAAATGCCTTCACTTTGGCCGGGTTAAGGCGGAGGATGATTTTCCGCTTCGGGAAGGTACCATCGCTGAGAGGAAGACGTTTCTCCTCCACAAAAAGGATGGGAGTGGTGATCGCCAGCAGTTTTAGGACCTCGTCGAGTTGTTCGTCCCGGAAGGTGGCATAGAAGGTATAGTCAAGGAGCCTGCGGTCGGCGATGAGGATATCGGCGTTGTACCACCGGCTGAGGCGTTGGGCGACCTGACCCATGTCCTCGTTCCGGAAAACCAGTTTTCCTTCGGTCCAGCCTGTATACTGGGAGGCTATGACTTCGCTGCGGGTAAAGGATCGGTCGTTGAGATTCATTTTAAGTTTCTGGTTGGCTTGTAGGGAGGTGATGCGGGTTCCGGCAGGGTTGCTGACTTCGAGGGTTCCTGACTGAAGGATCACCTCTTCGCAGGTTTCCCCGGGATAGGAGATGACGTTAAAGGCAGTGCCGGTAACCAGAATGGAGAGGTGCGGCGTGTTTACCATGAAAGGGTTTTTTTTATCCTCTCTTACCAGGAAGAAAGCCTCGCCTGAGAGGGTGACCGTGCGGTTTTTGGCAAAGTCAAGTCCGTACCGGAGGGAGGACCCGCTGTTGAGGTGGCCGGTGGTGCCATCGGAAAGGGTAAAGCGAGTGCGCGCCCCTTCGGGGCATTCGATTTCGGCAAAACCTGCGGAAGGCAGGGACCGGTCCCTGGAATAATAAAACCAGGACAGCGAGCCCAGCAGAAAGGGAAGGAATAGAATGGCGGCAACGCGCTGAAGGGTAGCAAGAAACCTGAATTTCTTCCTGGTCTGTAGTTCGCCGATCATGATTTTGTGCTGAATCCGGGAGAGGACAAGGTCGAGGCTGGCATCGGGAAGGGCCTCCCCACCCATTTCCGGCCAGTGGGTGGCCATCAGTTGCCTGAGCTCAGCTTCGCGGGCAGGATCTGATACCAGGTCCATGACAGCGAGGTAGTCCTTCCGGGAAAATTTTCCCCGGAAGTACCTTTTCAACGGGTGATCAGCCTGTTCCATGAATTATAAACCGGGTAATGCATGATATAAAGGAGCGTCAGGCAGGTTGCCCGCAAGGGTGGATGCGTTTTCGGAAACGCAAAAAAGAAGGTTCGGCATCATAGAACAAAGTATATTAGGTTTGTCTGTATTATATATAGGGACGAAGGAGGCAAATCCCTTAGTCGGAAATGAAAAAAAAAGAAAAATCATGTGGTTTCAAGTAAATCCACCCAGATTGTCGCATATTTCTGTTATGGCTGACATACCGAGCAGCTGTTCCAGGCAGTCGCCCCCGAATCAAAGGATTTTACCTGAAAGGGGAACCATACTTCCGAAAAACTTCAAGAACTGCCTTTGCCAACGAAAGGCAGTTCCCTGAGAAAGAGGTAGAAGAAGAGCATGGAGGCTACCTGGTCTCTATTCATCCACGCTTTGATATTTTTCAGAGCTTCGGTGAGGTGGTGTTCTACGGTTTTCGGAGAGATGCCCAGATTTTCAGCGATGTCGGCTACGGCCATTCCCCCTGAGCGGCGCATAAGGAGGACCTCTTTCTGTCGCGGCGGCAACCGGTTGATTAACCTTTGTACGAGCTCGAGCAAAGAGTGGTAGTCAGTACGATCATTCAGCTCATCGGTAAAGGTAACCACTTCTGCTGAGATATCGGCGAGGTAACGGCGTTCGAGAGTGAGCTTCCGGAACTTCTCCATGATCAGGCGATAGGCAATCTTAAAAAGATAGGCATTGAAGGAAAACCCGGGGTCGAGGGACGTGCGGAGGTGCCAGATCCTGAGGAAGACCTCCTGGACAATCTCTTCGGCATCAGGTTTTGACTTAAGGTATCCGAGGGAGAAATGGTAAAGCCGCTTTCCGTAGATATGAAAAAGCTCCTCAAAAGCCAGGGAATCCCCTTTTTTTAGGTTTCTTACCCATTGGGTTTCCAATTGACGACTATTACCACTCATACTACATCACAGGGAATTGCAAGCTAAAACACCGGATTTTCCGCCTGCATCAGGAGCGGCATTCCGGGAAAGCCGCAAGATAGAAAATTCGTCAGAGAAGGCAGCAGGATTATGGTTCTCAATTCTGCTATGTGATCAGGCCGGGGCTAAATTCCGGCGGGCGAAATGCCCGTCGGCGCTGCCGCGGGGAGTTACAATTAAGGTATCAGCGTTTCATTCCGGAGGGATAATGTAAAAAATCCCGATTTTCTCCCAAATTGAAGACTACCTTTGTGCAAATGTCCGATTATGAAGATACTGGTGGTAGAAGATCATCCTGCGTTATTGTCGGCGATCGTGGAGGCGCTCGAGGCGGAGAAGTTTTTATGTGAGCGGGCCGCGGATTTTGGCACGGCGGAGGAGAAGATTCACCTGTACAGGTACGATCTTATCATCGTCGACATCAACCTTCCAGGGGGATCAGGATTGGAGATCATCAGGGAAGTGAAGCGGTTGGGTGGGGAGACGGGGATTATCGTGGTGTCGGCGCTGTTGTTAATGATTCCGGGCATTTCACGCGGGCAGTATACCGGTCCGGGTTCCACAGGCAAGGTGTACACCGTGAAAGAGATCCTCGAGAACGCAGCGAAGCTCGATAAATCGGATGAGGTGGTGACTCTGAAAGGATACATTGTGAAGCAACACAATAGCGACACCTACCATTTCAAAGATTCCACCGGTGAGATCAGGGTGGAGATTGAGAAGAAGAATTTACCGGCCACGCCTTTCAACGAAAAAACCGAGTTGTTGATCACCGGGGAGGTCGACTTCGACCTGCTGGAAGGAACCGAAGTAGAGGCTGACAAGGTAGAACTGGTAAAAAAGACAGAGTAGCGGCGCCTGTCCGGGAACGTATTCCGGCATACCGGCATACGTTTGACAGGCACCAGAGCTACATAATTCCCCGGTAAAAGGAGTATTATGCGGTTACTTATCCCCTTTGATTTCAGCAAGGGGAGTAAGCTCCAGCTTCCGGAACTCCACTTCGGAGCCTTCGGCCTGGAGGGCGATCTGTCCCCGGGTGGCGGTGCAGTTGTAGCCGAGGTTGACCAGTTGGTCATTCACCCACACCCTGATGGTGTCGGCGACGCACTCAATGACCATGTTGTTCCATTCACCCGCGGGTTTTTCTGAACCATCAGTGAGGTTCACGATACGGCGGTTCTTATTTCCGTCAACACCCCAACTCTCTTTGGGGCCTCGGCGGGCTTCCATATCGGGGACTGTGATGTCTTCAGCGATGCACCAGAAATCACCGGCATTCTCATGCATCATCTGCACTTCCAGGGACCGGGGGAACATGCCATACAGGGCCCGTGGTGTCGAAGCGTGCACCAGCACCCCGCAATTGCCGGGAACAGCGGCAAAACGGTATTCCACTTCCAGACGGTAATTGCTGAAGACGGAATCGGTGATCAGGTGTCCGCCCGGGGTGCCCAGACTGACCAGCATCGAATCGCGCACGACGAATGGCTGGGTGGTATCAGGATTCTGATCCATCGCCGGCACATCCATGTGCCAACCGGTGAGGTCGGTACCGTTGAAAAGAGAAATGGGCTGCTGTTCACGCGGAACATTGCATCCGGAAAGGATGAAAGACATCAGAAAAATAGCAACCGCAAAGGCTGCGACAGGGTTCGGTTTTGATAAAAGTTTCATAGGTCTAATTTAATCAGATTTGCCAGGTCCGAATATAGCGAATTTTCAGGACAATACTTCCCTTTTTCCGTACATTTGAAATGACCTGACCAAATTGTGCAATACTCTGGTCAGTTTCTGTAATTATTTTTCATAAAAAATGAAACCCATAAAGCCTACTTTGCCAAGCCTTCAGTACCAACAACGGAAAATTATGAATTAAAGCACTTACTCCCGGTTATTGGTGTACTTGGTGATGACCTGGTTGCGCAGCTCCAGAAACATCTCCGTCACCCGGTTCATCTTTCCGTCTGAATAACCAGTCAGGAACTTCCGGGCTGCTGCCGGATCCTTCTTATACATCGCCAGGGCTTCTGCCTCAAGCTTTGCCTGTGTGGCAAACATTTCCGCCTCGAAGGGGTCCCTCACCGCCCGCACGTCGGCGGCCACATCACGGAACTGCAGGTTGGCCAGGTTGTCCACGAAATCAATGGCCCACCGCGCCGAGCGCTCGTCGTATTTCTCAGGGTCATAGATATTATAGGTCTCCGCCACGGAAAGATTTCCGGCGTAAATGGGCACATACGGACTGAAGTAGGGATTGTCGAGGTAGACCCAATAGACTCCGCCGATGGCATCGGGCAACTCGCCGCGCAACTGCATCACCATTCCGTAATGGCCCCGGTGGCGTGCCACCGGCCGGCGGTAAGTCTGTTTGATGAGCTTCCGCATTTCGCTTCCGGGGAAAGGCGTAGCCAGCGGACTCTTCACATAACCTCCCTTCCCGTCGGGTACCAGCCACTCGGGATAGGAGGTCATGTCGTAGATGGTCCCCTCGAAGGTCGACCGCTGGAAGGCGATGACATCTTGCACCGAGATTTTTTTCTCCGGAACAGCCGCAAAGGGATAGATGGAAAGAGGCTCCACCACCTGAAAATAAGGTTCCATTCCTTTGAAGGGGTTGGCGGGGTCGAGCTTCCGATTGGGCCACTCCCGCAGGTTAGGCATGAAAGTGGTGTAGAAGAGCCAAAATCGGCTGGTGGCGTACTCCTCGGGCAGGGGGGCGTAAGCTTCCTGCCAGATGAAGGGCTTCCCCGAAGCCGGATCGTACCAGCCCCGGTCGATCGCCTCCTGCCTGTAGTTGTCCGACACCATAAACCGCTCCCGGTCGGTGGCGTCGATCTCCTTGATGATGCTCCAGTTGGGGACCATCGTTGCCTGCTCGTCAGGGATCCGTTGTGCCGCCCAGATGGCCCCGGGCTTGCCACTCTCCGGTGTCCAGCCGTTGCCCACTCCGAAGACCTCAAACACCCATGCCTCTTCTGTATCGGCGATCACCAGCGTCTCGGAACCATCCCCGCTCGAAGGCAAAAAGCCATAACGGATCATCAGGTCGCCAATGAACTGGACTGCTTCCCGGGCGTTGTCGTACCGCTGAAGGGCAAAGATCATTGCCTGCTCGATGGTCATGATTTGCTTCCCCTCCTCGCGGGTGCACACCAGCTCGGGCCGCTGCGCCGTAGTGCTCTCGGCAATCCCCAGCTGCACTTCGTTCATGTGGGAATAGGCCGAATGGAAATATCCGTAGGTCTTTCTCACCTGCGGAATGGAGCCCAGCACCTCGCCATCATCTTCCAGGGAACGGCCGGCATCCTGAATCCCCCAGTAAACAGGGGCCAGATCGCCCTGTCTGAAAGTCTTGCCCGGAACATAATAAATCCGTGAATCGGGACCGGCATCGGTATGGGAAATGATCACCGAACCGTCGGCGGTGGCTTTTTTGCCGGCGGCAATGATCGTACAGCTAAACCCCCTCGGAAGGGGGAACAACACGGAAGCCAGCAGGAGCAGAAGAGCGGAATTAATTTTCTTCATAGGAATTGGTTTTTGTGGTGGAAACATAAACTAAACCAGAAAAGATCCGGCACATGATCACGCAGCGTCACCTGACCATCACCTTGCCCATAGCCGAACGGGAGCGGTCCATGGCCCTGACCATGTAAATCCCCGCAGGAAGTCCCTCCGTAACGATTACGGGACAGGTATCTCTACTAATGTCTTGTTTCCTCACCAACTGGCCGCCTACCGTCCAGATCTCCAGTATCCCTTCGGGGGTGAAATCCGACGGCCATCGGACCGAAACAGTGCCATTGCCGGGATTAGGATAAAAAGTCAGTTGATTATTTTCTTTTACCTCCGGAAGGAAGGTGGTCCCCATGTATTGCTGCACGATGATAGCGTTGTAGGCTACTACAGGGCTGCCATCCTTTTTAAAGGCCAGACTGAGGCCGCTGGCGTTGCTGCTTGAGAAGCGGTCACCCATCGACACCCAGCTTCCCTCTTCGTACCGCATCACCGACAGTTTACCGCCGGTTTTACCATCGCCGAAGGCGACATGCAGGATTCCGGTGGGGTCCATGCCCAGCACCATTCCGAAACCGGTCTCTTTTGACAAGGCCCCCTGTCCTGTGGCCGTCCATTCGCTCCCCGAAAAGCGGTAGACGGTAGCTTTGGCATCGGTGCCGCGGGCTGCCAGCCAGGCGGTACCACCATCGACAATCAGGCAGCGGTTGCCGGAATCGTGGGTGGAAGGTGTGAATCCAGGGGTGCCTGCAAACACCCATGCCGAACCATCGTATTTCATCACTGAAGCCCGGTAATTGTTGGCATAATCGCGGAAGGCCAGCCAGGGTGTGGAGCCGCTCACCGCCAGGGAGTAAACCTGCGACATGCCTGGGGTGAACCCCGGAGCGCCCACAGTCGTCCATCCCCCGCCACTCTCTTTAACCACCGTCGCCTTATCACTAAACTCCGCATCGCTGTAAGCCACCCAGGCCGTATTTTCTTCCACCGCCAGAGCCACAGACGAGACCATATATTTCGAAAACCCCGGCGAACCGACATACACCCAGCCACTCCCGTTGTAACGCATCACCGACACCCGGTCCCCGTGAGCCCCGTCGGAATAGGCCACCCATGGTATTCCCCCACTGACCCTGAACTGCAGCGCCGTAGCCTCACCTTCCGTAAAACCCGGCAGACCCACATGCACCCATCCCGACCCTGTGTACTTCATCACCGTGGCCTTATCCCCGTTGCCACCATCGGCAAAGGCGATGTAAATAGTGTCATTATAGATATCCATCTTCAGATATTTGGCCAACCCCACTGACAACTTGCCGGTCACCAGATTGGCCGACCAGGTCTGGCCAAATCCCTGCACCGAAAACAGCAGGATAAAAACCAGAAAACAGTATAACTTGCGTCTCATATTGTTTCAGATTTGTTTTGACATAAATAATTCATTGTGCATTCATTACAAATATAGGGAATAACTGTGAGGCACACCAAAAAACCGGTGATGGTTTTGGTTATCCGAATAATAGTTACGACATTTTATCTTTACCAGATCTGAAAATGGTCTTCTTCAGAGCGTCGGATCACGGTTTTGCGAATCTGGTATTCTGAGGCGCTGTTCGAAAGACAGATGTAAGCGTCCTCCTTCAGGAGAGGGGTGGCCTCATCTCCTCCGGCCATTACCTTCCCACCACCATCAAGGCTGAAGTGGTCCCGGCTTTCCCGGTCACCCTGACGATATAAGCTCCTGCCGGAACCGGTGGAACCAGCGACCGGATTTCCACGGCCTCCCCCTGATCGAGAAAAATCCTTTCCCCTTTCAGGGTTAGTATTTCCAGGGTATGAAAAGGGAAAGGTGACCGGATATGCACTTCCACAACCGATGGATTGGGATACAGCATCAGTTCTCCGCCGCTGCTGAAGGTGTGCCCGGCAGGCTCCGCCACGGAAGTGACGGTATTCTTGCGTATAAAGGTGATCCATCGGAGCATGAACAGCCGTGTGCCGGCACCGCCTGTGAATTTCAGGTACACGTCGTGGGAGCCCGTCACCCTTTCTACCGGTGCCGTAAAATTCCGGAAGGTATTCCACCCACCTGTTCCGGTGATCGTACATGTCCCAATTTTTCTGCCTGTGTCGAGGGAGTCGAGCCACACTTCGATGGTACCGCCGGCGCCCAGGCAAGCCGCTTCGAAAACCACCGAATCAGCCGGCGGGATTAGCTCCCCGTCGCCGAAGGCCGTCCCCGCATAAAGGACCCAGTCGCCTGCGCTGATGTAGTCGAGGGTGCTGATGCCCTGGCTCGGGGAGGTGCGCGTCACCCCCTGCTGGTTGGCGGGGCATTCCGCCAGGATGGGCGTAAAGGCATCGCGGTAAATATAAAGATCAAACCAGGCGCTCCGGCTCCCCTCCACGAACAATCCCTGCCGCGTACCCGTAAAAGTCTCAAAATCGGAATAACTGTCAATCTCCGACACATCCACCGCTGACCCCACCGGGTTCCAGGTCAACCCATTGGCACTGAAATAGCCGCTGATTTTGTGGTTGACCCTGACCATCTTCAACCACAGGGTATCTCCGGAAGTCACCCCCGTTTCATAGCGTGTTAGGTCATAGCTGAACACCACTCCTTTTTCTCCTCCGGCAAGACGGGTGATGAAGAGCTTCACGAAGAGCTTCTCATCGCCCCGCATGATGCGGAGTCCCGCCCCGTCGGCGGCGGCCTGAGGATCAAATTCGAGCCGGGTGACCAGGGCGTAGCTGTGCTCCCCGTCGTTCTGGATCACTGTCATCGCCTTCGACGTGCTCTTGGGGGAGAGGCGCAGCCATCCCGGCCGGTCTGTAAGCGACCACTTCAGGGTGGGGGTCTGCCCCAGAAACGACCAAGCCGGATGGAGTTTCGGCCCGCTGAAATCATCGTTTATGGGAACCCCCCAGGGAATGCCGGTGCTGGGCAGCCGCGGCGCCGTAAAAGATTTGTTGACGGGATAATCGGCAATCGGCCGCCCCGCAGCGTAATAACGCACCTGATTGAGCAGCCCCTGCCGCCCCTGACCCTTCCATTCCCCCTTGGCATACAGGGGATGAACCACCCATGAGGTGCTGTCGTCAAGCATCACCGCCGCCGAAGCATGGTTGGGTGAGGTGAAGAGTGAACCACTCTTCAAAGGGTCGCTTTCATTGAAGAAATCACCGAATAGGGTCCAGGCCGACTGTTCGGCCGTCAGCGTTTTGCTGCGCATCACCTTCTGACCCCCCGCCAGATCGCGGGCAAAGGAATAGTAATAATAACCCCCGTATTTCCAGATAACAGGTCCTTCGGCCCAGCTGTAAGGATATGAAGGTCCCGGATTGAGCCACTTCAAGTCGTATAAGGCCCCCGCAGGCTGACCATTGGCACCCAGTTCCACAATCCCGTTGTTGGGCTGGCCGTTCTTCACCACCAGATACCAACGGTTGTCGTCATCGATGAATACCGAATTGTCATACCCCAGTCCATACGGCAATCCCGCAGGATTGTTGATCCTCACGGGTGTACCCCAAGGCCCCTCCGGAGCGCTGGCTTTCACATAATACATGGTATTGGCCCGCGAAAAGAAATGCCAGTACTGGTCGTTGTAAAAAACTATCTGTCCGCCCCAGCACCCTCCCCCGGGAGCATCGCCGTAGTTGCTCCAAGACGCACTCACCGGCTGAGCAATCACCTCCCAGTGCACCAGGTCTGTCGAATGCCAGATCACCGGCGTCACATTGAAAGAGGAACCCGTGGTATAAAAATGATCCCCGATGCGGGTTAAGGTGCAATCGGGATGATCCCCCGGAATCACCGGATTCATATAACTCCCGAACGAGGGCGACTGCCCCGCCGACAGCAGCGGCAAAATAAAAAGAAGGGAGAAAATCGTCCGGGCTTTTGTGCGAAAAAGGAAGGATCCCGGAAGTAAGTTGGCCTTTCCCGTCATAGGCTGGCATTCATTGTTCTTCATCTGATAAGTTTTATTATCGCGGTGGGCAAATCACCGGCCCCGGCCGGTCTCACAAATATACACCTATATTCCTGAAATATCAGGATCTGCCGGAATTCATATAAAACTGCCGGTTTGACAGTTGGCGGATAATTCCTATTTTTACCGCAAAGGATTCGTTAACCATTATTGCGGAAGCATTCTTGTCCCATGGCCCGCTATCCGGAAAGGAATCACGGCAGGAGAAACCATTCGGATAATGGCATCCGGGCGTAGTTCCTCAGATGATGCAGCAGGGGGATCAGAGTAGGGGGGATCAGCAGGGGGATCAGCAGGTAAAACGAATCTTGTCAATAAAATAAAGACCGATGAAGAAGATGCTGTTTCTGACTGCTCTGATAATGCTGATGGCCGGCTTGTCTGAAAAGGGCGTTACCCAGAATGTCTCCTATTCCCTTGTCAACTTGCTCCCCGACGAGAGCTACCAGACCATGGTGGGATGGGGCGCCTCCCTGGCCTATTACGAAGGGTGGCTCACCGCGCATCCCAAAAAGGCCGGGATCTATGATATCATCTTCAAAGAGTTGAGCCTCGACATTCTCCGGGTAAGGAATGCTTACGGCTATGATAACACCATGATCGGCAAGGTGAAGGAGTTCAATCAGGCGGCTGCAAAATCTTTGGGGCACCCCATTGACATCATGGTATCCTCCTGGGGCCCGCCGGCTTACCTCAAAAGCAACAACGACAAGAACGGCGGAGGCACCCTGAAATATACGGTATCGGACGGAAAAGTGAATTTCGACTATGCGGGCTTTGCCCGCTGGTGGAACCTATCGCTCGACGACTACAACAAAAACGGGGTTTTCCCAACCTATGTAAGCATCCAGAACGAACCCGACTGGAAAGCCTCCTATGAGTCGTGCCTTTTAAACCCTTCGGAAACTATCAACGCCACCGACACCATCGCCGGGTATAACAGAGCCCTCGATGCTGTTTACGACACCCTGCAGAAAAGAAGTCACATTCCCCTGTTTCTGGGCCCGGAATGCGTGGGAATCGGCTATTTCGGGCAGACCACCAACGGAGTGGAGAGATATGTCAACGCCCTCGATATCAATAAGCTTTACGGCATCGCCCACCATCTCTACCACGGTGCCGACGAAAACAACCCCTGGAGCTCTGCCGATTTTGGGAAAATGGGCAAATACCGGCCCCAAATTCCCCACTTCCAGACCGAATACAGCCGGGGCGAGTGGTTCCCCCTGGCGGGCATGATCTACAAGTCGCTTAACGATGAAAATGCCGTGGCTTACCTCTTCTGGGACCTCGTCTGGCCCGATGGGGGACTCGTCGACATCGACTTCCCCTGGGATGTCAACCAGTGGACCGATAAAAGCAAGGGATACCAGCGTACCAAGCACTTCTGGGTTTTCAAACAGTTCTCGGCATGGATTCACCCCGGCTGGAAAAGGGTAAAGGTCAACAGTCCCTCCGTCATGGTGAAGACAGTGGCTTTCCTCAGCGCAGACAGAGACTCGGCCACCCTGGTGGCCATCAACACCTCTACATCGGCCAGCTTTGGACTGAAGGCGGCTATCCCCGGCTATACCATCGACCAGGCCGTCATCACCCGCACCTCTTCCACCGATGACGGGGTGACAATCACCATGCCCAGCGATTCCATCCTCATCGCCCCCATGTCGATCACCACCATCGCCATGAAGATCTCGGAAATCAACACTTCCGCCCAAGGGGATCTCCCGTCAGGGTCCAGTTCCGGCATTGCCACCCTCTTCCCCAATCCCCTCCGGGACGGGGGTACCCTGCGCTTTGTCGCTACAGAAAAGGGGATTTACACTCTGAACGTTTTTGATCTCCGGGGCTCCCTGTTGGTCAGCCAGCCTTTGGGCACCCTGCTGCCCGGCATAAAAAACGTCGGGATCAGCAGGCTAAACCTCCCCTCGGGCACTTACCTCTTCAGGATAGAAACCAAGGACCGAGAAGCAGGCCGGGGAAAATTCACCCTCACGGACTGAATAAGCCGGTAACCCCCGCAAGCTTGTTCCGACAAAGGAAAAACCTGAGGTCTGGAGATAATGATGCAGGTATTAATATTATTGTTACATTTGAAGATCCATAAAATTAAACATAACGATATGAAACCATCTGCACCATCAAAAGTTCTGTGGATCATCGCTTTGATTATTGGCATTCTGGGCTTTATCTTCCATTTTGTGGCCTCTCTTGCCGCATACGATTTCTGGTTCGTCCTTGCCGCCTTTGTGTTGCTTGCGATAGGGACCTCGTTTAAGAAGGTGTAGCAATAATTTCTCAACATATGCCTGATATCCGGAGGAGAGCTTCCGGATGTTGAATGTGGTCAGGTTGTATGACTCATGTTGCAGGACGAGTGGGTCAAAGGGATTGGTATTTCGGGACCTGAAGATGTCCTTTATTTTTGATTGGGATGACAGCCGGAACCTTCTGAATGGGGCTGTTAGTTATCATTTACCTACCCACACTTTGAATGCCGAAGCTTTCAGCCGGCTAATGGTGACCTTATCGTTGACGGGATTCTTCAGCCTGACGACCAGTTTGTTGCCAAAATAGTCCTCAAAGCGCGCAATCAGGTCGATGTGGATGATGGTCCTGCGGTCGGCCCTGAAATAGTGGTCAGGGTCGAGTTCTTCCTCCAGCCGGTCTAAGGAGAAGTCGACCACATGCTTTTCCCCACTCCAGGTGATGGCCGTGGTGATGCGGCTCTCACTCATGAAACAGGCGATATCGCTGGTGTCGAGTTTATAATAACGATTGCCTGCCGAAACCAGAAACCGCTGCCGGTACTCCTTCTTACCCGACTTAATGGCGCGCAGAATCTCCCCATAGTCGATTCCCGGAAGGAGGAGTTGGAGGTCGGGATGCCGCTGCCGGTGCCACATTTCAAACTTTTCCAAGGCGCGCTCCAGGTCGCTTTCCCTGACGGGCTTCAACAGGTAATCAACGCTGTTCACCCGGAAAGCCTGGATGGCATACTGGTTGAAAGCCGTGGTGAAAATGATGTTGCTGTTGACTTTTACCTGTTCAAAGATCGAAAAACAGATGCCATCGCTCAACTGGATGTCCATCAGCACCAGGTCGGGCTGTTCCTCTTGCGAGAAAAAGCTGACACTCTGCCTGACACTCTCCAACCGTGCCGCCAACTCCCAGGAAGGACGCAGTGACTGCAGCATACCTGCCAACAGACGCATATTGGGCATTTCATCTTCTATAATCGCTACCTTCATATCTGCGTTGTTAAAGCAAAGGCAATTCCACCCTGAACATTTTATCCGTTTCCGTAATCGTCACTTTCCGTTCGGTCAGAAACTCATAGCGCGCCACCAGGTTGGCCAATCCTTTCTCGGTCGAATAGGAGCTTTCTCTTGGCTGGATTGTATTTTCCACAATGATGGAATCACCGGCGGTGAAAATCTTCAGTGTTAGGGGTTGTTCCGGGGAGGCTACATTGTGTTTAATGGCATTTTCCACCAGCAGTTGAAGGGAGAGGGGAGGAATTCTCCTGCCGGCAAAGGTCTCGTCAATGTCATATTCCACCTTCAAACCTTCTCCAAGGCGTTCCCGGTGCATATCCACATAACTGCGGATGAATTGCAGTTCTTCATCCGTAGAAACGGTGGTGCGGTCACGACACTGCAGCACATAACGGTAGGTATCGGTAAAATTCTGGATAAAAGTCACTGCTGACTCCTGGTCATAGAGGATCATCGACTTGAGCACACTCAGGTTGTTGAAAAGAAAATGGGGGTTGAGCTGATCCTGGAGGGCATTGTAGTCGTTTTTCATCTGAAGTTGCCGGAGCGAGTCCACCTCCCGTTGGGCGCCCATCCATTTGGAGACGATCCGCAGGCTGATAGAGATTACCACCATGATGAAGACAAAAAACAATCCAAAGGCGAACAACAACCAGGTGATGGGTTCCTGCAGCACTTCCAAATATTTGATCTGGCGCTCAAAATAGATCAGGGCAAAGAGACCGATTGCCAAACTCAGCAGGAAATGGAGCAATACGCGGGTTATTATCCTGGAGGGTATCGGGAAATAGCGTTCCGAGAGGTTGTCGAGCAGAACATTCAGTTCGGTGATAATATTGAAAATCAGTACGACCTTGAAGTACTGGACCGGCGGTATATGGGCTGCATTGCCCCCCATGATCCGGGCAGCCACCAGCATGATGACCAGGGCTACGGCACTCACTGTGCCGATCCGGAAAAGGATCGACCGGTGGTTGTAAGAAGAGAGGCTGCTGATAAATTCAAGATCTTTGTTCATTTCCTGTCAAAGATACAAACCTGTACTGAATTTTCCCATCAGCGCCTTCAGTTCTATCGGAGAATACCGGTGGCTTTGAGCCAGGATGTCTCTTTTATCCGGAGTTCGGCGCCGGCCTCTATCTGTTCACTGCGGGCGCTCTGCCACTGGGTCTGGGCTTCTAACAGGTCGGTGAGGAGTCCCATACCCACTTCATAGTTGTCGCTGCTCACCCTGAGGTTTTCTTCGGCCTGCTCCATAGCAGCCGCGGCCATCTCCAAACGCAGACGGGCGTCCTTCAGGTTAAGGCGTGCCTGCTCCATTTCCAGGGTCATCAACCGTGCATTCTTCTCAAGTTCCGCCTCCCGGATCTCTCGATCGCGCTTTGCCGACAGTTGCTTCTGCCGCCCTTCACCCCAGTGAAACAGGGGAATCTTCAAGGAGACCATCACCGAGGGGTTCGAAGAAGTGAACTTTTCAGGTCCCACCTCAATGCCCCCGACATAGTTGTAGCCCACGCTGATGCCTGCCGTAGGAAGAAAATCAGCGCGCGCCAGCTTCACCTGTTCTTCCGCAATAGCCACATTTTTCTGCAACAGCCGGTATTCGGGCCGCTTCGGCAGGACCGCAGACAGTGCAGTATCTTCGGCCGACACTGCGATCTCTCCCAAAATGGGCGAACCCTCCGTTGTTTCGATGGCTGTGTCGAAGGGAAGTCCTGTGATACGGCAGAGGGCCATCCGTGTCAGATCGAGCCCGCTGTGCGCTTTCTGGAGTTGTAGCTTGGCCTCGTTGTGCTTTACGGTCACTTTCATCAGCTCGTTGCGGGTGGTCATGCCTGTCTCCCAAGCATTGTTGACCCGTTCCCGGAGGCGGTCAAGCAAACCCTCATACGCTTCAGCAAGCTTCACCTTCTCCTGCACCGACACGTAAAGCCAGTAGGCCTGGTCAGCTTCCCAGAGGGTATTGACACGCTGCAACTCCAGGTTGTCGGAGGCCATCTCTGTTCCGATCCGGGTCATGGCGTTGCCCGCGGCGATCTTTCCCCCGGTATAAAGGGGCTGCTGCAGCGAGATCCCGGCAAGGTAAGCACCCTGAAGGCTGATCTCCAAAGGCAGCCAGGCATACATGTTAAATACGGGATTTCCGTCGGGACCCATGACCACTTCCCCCGTCTGAGGATTGACCATCACATTGGGTCGCAACTGCCCAGAGGCCGGGTCGGGAACCTGAGTGGGCAACGTAAGCTCCTGCTCAATAGGATTGTGAAGGTACAACCCCAGAGCGTTTCCCGACAGCGAGGGAAGGTACTGGGTTTTCATGGCCGCTCTTTCAGCATCGGCCTTCTCCACCCTGAAACGGGCAATCTTCATCTCTTGGCTCTGCTCCAGAGCCAGCCGGCGGCATTCCTTCAAGGTCAACTGTTGCTGCGCCTGCAATTCTGTGAAGCTGAAGATTATCAATAAAATAACACCTATTCTTCTCATAACAATTGTCACTTTTCAGGATGAAGCGTACCGTAATTCTCCCCGGAGGTTCCTGTGTAACCTCCCACAAGATCAGCCTCCTGCAAACCACCAGCAGGGACCAGGGGTGATTCACCCGTTTCATCCCTGTGGATATGGAAGGCTACAGCATACAGGATGGGTACAAAAATCAGGGTAATAAGGGTTCCCACGATGAGGCCGCTGATAATGGTCACCGCCATACTCCAATACATGGGGTCGGTAAGCAGGGGGAGCATCCCCAGGATGGTGGTCACCGAGGCCATGGTCACCGGCCGGGTACGAGCCACAGTAGCGTTCACCAGCGCTGTGAAACGGGGAATCCTCTCCCCCACCTGCTTTTCGATTTCGTCAAGCAACACCACCGAATTCTTAATGAGCATCCCAATCAGGCCGATGGCC
The DNA here is from genome assembly GCA_002304925.1 of Prolixibacteraceae bacterium UBA1413. GTDB lineage: Bacteria > Bacteroidota > Bacteroidia > Bacteroidales > Prolixibacteraceae > UBA1413. Next base: position 79,819 of record DBPT01000007.1, on the reverse strand, counting down.
CCCACGATGGCCATAAAGGTAAAAGGCGACCCCGTAAGAATCAATCCGGGCACCACCCCGATAGCCGTCAGGGGAATCACCACCAGTACGATGAGCGGCTTACGCACATCGTCGAACAACAGCAGCAGGATCAGGAGGATCAGCATGATCGACAGGGGCAGGTAGCTGAAAATATTCCGGAGGGCATCCTTTCGAAGATCGTGTTCTCCCACCCACTTGTAACTATACCCTTCGGGAAGGTTGATAGCAGCCACCTCCTTCATCATGGCACGGCGCACTTCGGCCGGACTGAATCCCTCAACGGGGTCACACTGTGCCTGAATAGAGCGTTTCCCGTTGGTGCGGTGCACCAGTGTCTGTTCCCAGTTCAAATCGATGCCCGAGGTGACGGTGCTCAGCGGCACCGGACTGATCAGCTCCCTGGTGATCTCATCGGTGGTTTTAGTGCCGTAAAGCACTTCCATGGCGTCGATTCCCAGGAGCCTCCCCACATCGGGGAGCATGCTCCACACTGGAATATCACTCAGGTCCTGCAGGAGGGAACCATCGGCGGCACGGGTTTTCATCTGGATGGTGTAGGCCGTCTCCCCTTCGTAGTATTTCCCCAGGGGAAGGCCTGTGGTGGCCGCCAGCAGGGCGTTGCTCAGGTCGGAACGGCTCACCCCCGCCCGGGTAGCCAGCGTCGGATCGTATTGCGCGATCATCGATTTGCCCATGGGATGCCAGTCGTCGCAGATGGAGTATTTGTCAGTACCGGGTGTACGGCGCATAATCTCCTGCACCTGGTCGCTCAGCCGGTGGAGTACCGCCGGATCAGGCCCCCGGAACTCCACCTCCACGGTGTGCGAGGACTTCACCGACAGGTTGTATTTCCGGATACGGACTTTCGCATCGGGGTAGTTCTCATACAGATATTTCTCCAGCACCGGTTTCATTCTGATCATCGTCCGGTAGTCCTTAAAGTTGACGATCAGTTCGCCGATATGATCGCCGGCCTCGCTGATGGCCCGCACCAAGCAGTAACGCGTTGGAGTCATCCCGTGGCTGGCCACCACCATCTTCACCTCTTCCATCTTCAGCAGGTGGCCGGTAATCTGCCGCAGGTCGGCATTAACGCGGTCGGGACTCGTTCCGTCGGGGAGCTTGTATTCCACATAGACCTGGTTGTAGTTGAAGTCGGGGAAGAAGGCGTTCCGGACGTTTTTTATGTTGAGGAGAGCCAGCAGCATCAGCAGGGTGGCCACGGCGACGGTAGCTGGTTTGTGATTGATCAGGAAGCTCAGAACTCGGCGCACCGCACGGTGGGTTCTCCCCTCTGGCTGCGGTCCGGTGATTCCCTCCCCCCTTACTTTAAGCCATTTCTCCGAGAAGATGGGAATCTGTGTAAGTGCCAGCACCCAACTGAAGAGCAGCGATATGCAGAGGACTACAAAGAGGTCGCGGGCATAGGTGCCTGCGGTATCCTTCGACAGGTATACGGGCAGGAAGGCGGTGATGGTGATCAGGGTGGCCCCCAGCAGGGGCATGGCCGTCCGTTTGGCAGTCCGTGTCAGCGCCACACTCCGCTTCACTCCTTTTCCCAGATCTACCAGGATGCCGTCGGCAATCACGATGGCGTTGTCGACAAGCATCCCCATGGCGATGATAAAAGCGCCCAGGGAAATCCGCTGAAGGGTACCCCCCGAGGCCAGCAGAACCGGAAAAGAGGCCAGCACCGTCAGCAGCAGTCCCACACCGATGATCACCCCGCTGCGGAGACCCATCGTCAGCATCAGTACCAAAATAACGATGGCCACCGACTCCACCAGGTTCCACATGAAACCATCTATAGCATCCCTTACCACATCGGGTTGGAAAAAAACCTTCTCAAAATGAAATCCCGCGGGAAGGCTCCCCTGTATCTTTTCCATTTTTTGTTCCACGCGCTTCCCAACCTCAATAATGTTTTCTCCCGTTTGCATGGAGGCTGAAATGGCCATGGCCTTCTCATTATTGAGGGTCATCGTGTTGCGCAGGGGTGTGGTGTAGCCCTTCTGAATCGTTGCAATGTCACCCAGCCGGAACTGGTCGCCATGAATCCCCCTTATCTGAATCTCCTTCAGGTCATCGATGGAAGTGATCTTATCGCTGACGCCCACGCGGACCAACTGGTCGCCGGTCTCAAGTACCCCCGGGTAGACGGTCTGGTTCCGGCTGCTGATAGCCGACATGATCTGCAGGGGGAAGACCCCCAGTTCACCCATGGTCTCGGCAGGCAGGATGATGTCGGCCACCGGCTCCGGTGCACCATAAAGAGCCACCCGCTTCACCCCGTCAACCTCCAGCAGTTCCCGCTTGACAAACTCCGCATATTTTTTCATCTCCTCATAGGAGTAACCTTCGGCTGTCATCGCGTAGAACATCCCGTAGACATCGCTGAAGTCATCGATGACCATGGGGGTCTGCACTCCCTCCGGCAGTTTGGGCACCGCAGCCGCAATCTTGCGACGCAAAAATTCCCACCGTTGTGGAATCTCCTTCTGCGGAACTGCCATTTTCAGCTCCACCGTGATCATAGAAATATTCTTTTCCGACTGCGACATGATCAGGTTAAGGTCGGAAAGGGTGCTCAGTTCATTCTCCAGGACGGTGGTCACCTGCAACTCCACCTCATGGGCCGAAGCTCCGGGATAAATGGTAACCACCCGCGCCTGCATGATGACGACCTCGGGATCTTCCAGCTTGCTGATACGGAGGAAGGAGAGGATACCTCCCACTACAATGGCTACCAGCAGGAAGTAGAAGATCGTCTTCCTTTGAAATACAACTTCGGAAATATGCATCACAACAGCCCTCCCACGTTGGTTTCTGTAGTTTCCTGCAACAGGGTCACCTGCTCTCCGTCATGAAGGGCATGGATGCCTGCTACGATGACCTCATCCTGTTCGGTCAGACCCGAGAGAATTGTAATCATCCCCTCCCCCATCAGGTCTCCCGTCGTCACGATCTGCTTCTTCACTGTCGAGGAGGATGGGTCAAATTTCCATACACAGCTTTTTCCTTCCTCCCGGAAGAGGGCGCTCAACGGCAACAGAAGAGGATTCCCCAGCTCGTTCTGATAGCTGATTTTCACGCTGACGGTCATCCCGGGCGCCAGTTTGGGGTTCACCTTCGGGTCGAGCCGGAAGGTAGTCCGGTACAGCTGACTGTTGTTGGCTTTCATCTGGTAATTGACGAGCTGCAGGGGATAGCTCTCACCGGGGATCATGGCCTGTGAGCAGCTGAATTCTGCAAAGTCCTCCTTTCTCATGAAAAATGCCGACGGAAGGTCTACCTCCACCAGAAAAGATTTGACATCTATCAGGGTGGCGATGGCCATACCGGTATTGACCATTTCCCCCTCTTCATATTTCACCGACTGGATGAATCCCGAAAAGGGGGCATAAAGGCGGGTGTCGTTGAGCTGGTCGCGGGCGTTCTGCAGTTGCATGCGAAGCATTTTCTCCCCAGCGACGGCTTTCTCATAGTCGTTGTCGGCCACGCTTTTTCGGCTGTTGAGTTCCGTGAGTCTATCGTACTCCCCTTTCATCTGGCTGTACTGGGCCTCATAGACCCCCGCCTGGATCTCGTAATCGCGAGGATCGATCAGGGCCACCAGAGCGCCCTTGCTCACATAATCCCCTTCCCTGACGTAGATCTTTTTGATGGGGCCGGCCACCCGGAAGGCCAGGTTCACCTCAGCAGACTCCCTGATGATCCCCGGGAAGGAGCGGCCCGAAATGGCTGATTCCTTCACCGGACGGGCTACCTTTACCTTGTGGATGATCTCCGGCTGCCCCTCCTTTTTCGGGGTACACGACATCATGAAGACCACCGCCAGCAAAACCACTATGATCTGGCGCCCCGGAAGAGAACCCTTACCTCCCCCGACCCCCCACGGAACAGATCTGCGGAAATTCCTGACAACCCTGACCAGCATCAGAATATGGACGCTGACTTGCCTGACAGTCCTCCGTACCAAATGACGGACCTCCTTCCTGAATATTGCTTCCATAATTTTCCTTTTTTTGCAAGCTAAATTACTCACACGGAAAGAGGGGTTCCAATCTTACTGAAGTGACATAAACCGCCACTCAACTGATTGTACTGAGCCCGGCCATTACCAGCCACAAGCAAACGGGTTACCCATAGGGAACCAAGCAGCAACTGGAACCTTCAGCTCCGTTGCTGCCTCAACCTGTGAAACGAATAACCAGGTCGACAAGAAAATGATTAGATTTGACCCGGAATGGCCTGATCACCACTTGGCCGCTTCCTTCTGAATTATGAGTGTCTTTTTCACAGCCTTTGACGCGGTCTTGCCGCTTTTCCTGATCATCCTTGCGGGATTGCTCTTTTCGCGCACCAAAATGGCCTCACAACAGTGGGTGGAGGTGCTCAACCGTTTTGCCCTCTGGATCGGTTTCCCGGCCCTGGTGATCACCCTGCTCTCCCGTGTGGACCTCTCCGGCGGTCACTACAACCGAATGATCTTAGTCAACTCCGTTTACTTCATCCTTTGCACCCTGCTGGCTTTTCCCTACAGCAAGCTTTTCCGGTTCAGCCGCCTGCGCCGGCAAACCCTCTTCCTGATCCTGGCCTATGGCAACGTCACCTACCTGGGGATTCCCGTGCTGCAGAACGTTTTGGGTAAGGAAGCCCTTCCTGCAGGGGCCCTCCTTTCGGCCGTTTACGTCTTCTGGCTGCTCACGCTGGGGCTCCTTTTGGTGGAAACCGGCGGCAAAGGGGCCTTTCAGCCGCGAAACCTGCTCCTCAAACTCCTTACCAATCCCCTGTTCCTCTCGGTGATCGCAGGTCTCTTCCTGTCGGTCACTAGCCTGCAACTTCCCCAAGTCCTTTCCCGCTCCTTCTCCATGCTCTCCCAATCGGTCACCCCGGTGGTCCTTTTCTCCCTGGGCATCTTTATGGGCTTCCAGAAAATAGGCCACCTCCGGGAATGGGGCCATATCTTCCTCTTTTCTCTGGTGATTATGCTGATCCTTCCCGGGGTTTTTTACCTGGTGACCGCAAAATACGGTTGTCTCGAAGGGCTGAACCTCCAGGCCAGCATCCTGGAGGCAGCCATGCCCGTGGGCCTCACCCCTTATGCCCTTTCGCAGCAATACCGCTTAGACACGCCCTTTACGGCACGCGTCGTCCTCCTCTCAACCACCCTCTCCTTCCTGCTCCTGCCTCTCTGGATCGTCATCCTGGGTGCCTGAAATCATCACAGCCATGCCTGTCGCAGGACCCTATGACTATAACCCGGCTGTCGAAGTGTATAACGGATACTACTTCTTATAATTAATGATCTCCTCAGCGCTTTTCCGGGGCGTGGCGGCCGTTGTTGCATCGACCGATTTGTCCGTATTCCCGATACGCAGAACGGTGACGGCCTTGTAACCTTCAGGAATCAGGAAAAGATCCCTTTGGGCATTGATTTTCCCAATCGGCATTCCGTAGATCCGTGCCCCGAGTCCCAGGCTGTGCGCAGCCACAAACATGCTCTCCGTGGCCAGTCCGCAGTCGAAATCGGGGGTAGACCCATTTTCAGCAACCTTTCCCGAAACGATAATCAATACATTTCCCGCGACCACATTGTTGATTGCCTCTTTCATGGTAGCTTCATCACGGATGACCGTGAACTTCCAAGGTTGCAGGTTGCGGGCGCTCGGTGCCTTGATGCCGCATTGCAGGATCAGTTCCAGTTGCCGGTCCGTAACAGCCTCATCGGTAAAGGCCCGCTCCGAATAGCCCGAAAGAATCACATTGGTCACACAATTGCCCTGTTCCTGCGCCATCACGGCAGTGACGGCAAGAATGGCAATCGCCAGAAACAAAAATTTAGTTCTCATGTGTTTAAATATTAATGTTGTTAAGCAAATTATCGTGAAACAGATACAATATCTCCTATAAAACCTTAGGCTGGCCTACCTGATAAAGGTGTTGTTGTCGAGCCCGGAGAAGACCTGCTGAAGCTCCTCCCGGGTATTCATCACCATGGGGCCGCCCGCCATCTATGCAAAGTTAGCAGAAATGCCCGATATTTCATCCGGAATGGGAATTCCCCGTGACCTGCCGCGGGAGACTCCAGTTTTCCGGTTGTCGGGTAGAAAGATGAATCACGGCAATCCCGACAAGTCAGGAAGGCATCAGAACCGGAAAAGAGAGAACAAAGGGGGTTATCCAATACTAAAAAAAACGGTTATCTGAATTGTAAAAATGGGGTAAAGGTTACCATATTTTTATTTACTTTGTACTTTTAACAAGATGTATTTGCAATAATCTTGACATTTAAAATAAAGATGAAAAAGTATTGCCGGTTTGTTGCAAAGTGGAGAAGGTGAATCCGGCTTATTATTTATTCAACTAACCAAAATTTTTTAAAAGATGAAGAAGAAACAAATGTTGAGGGTGGCCGGTATTTTCTTGCCACTTTTACTTTTTTCGATCTTGGGCTTTGGCCAGGGTATCTTGGTCCGGGGCAAAGTCACTGACAATACGGGGGCTCCGATACCCGGGGCTACTGTGGTAGTGCAGGGGACCACCCTGGGAACGATTACCGATCCTGACGGGAATTTTATTCTGGACAGGGTAAATCCGGACGGAACCCTGGTATTTTCGTTTGTGGGGCTAGTCTCGCAGGAAGTGCCCGTTTCGGGCCGTACGGTCATCAACGTCACGATGTTATCGGATGTTTCCGAACTGGAGGAAGTTGTGGTTGTGGGATATGGTACCCAACGGAGAGAAGCTGTGACAGGTTCTGTGGCTTCCATGTCCGGAGATGACATCCGCCAAATCCCCTCTTCAAACTTCACAAATTCCATTCAGGGGCGTTTGCCTGGTGTGGAATTATCGCAAACTTCCAGCCGGCCTGATGCGACGATGCAGATCCGCATCCGCGGCACACGCTCGCTGACGGCGAGCAACGATCCGCTGGTGGTCCTGGACGGGATCCCCTTTGTCGGATCCATCAATGAAATTAATACCAATGACATTAAAAGCCTGGACATCCTGAAGGATGCTTCGGCAACGGCAGTGTATGGTTCCCGCGGAGCCAACGGGGTTATTTTGATCACCACCAACAGGGGACAAAAAGGCCAAAAGGCGAAGGTAACCTACAATGGCAACTATGGTGTGAACAAAATCTTTGCCAAGTATCCCATGATGAACGGGCCGGAATTAGCTGCGATCCGTAAAATAGCACAAAGGTACTCAAACGGACCGGATGAATTTGACGATGTCAATATCGACTGGCAGGACCTGTTTTTCAGGGATGGTTTCCAGACCAGCCATGATGTCACGCTTGCCGGAGGAACCACCAATGGCAGGTACAGTTTCGGTGTTGGCAACTACCAGAACCAGGGCGTAATCCCGACAAACAAATTCAACCGCTTGAGTTTACGCGCTTCTGTTGATCAGGAAGTAGGGAAACATTTTCTGTTCGGCTTTACTTCCAACAACAATTACAATACGACAACCGGGAACCAGATGGGAATATACGGCATCCTGAGTATGTCACCGCTTGCCAATCCGTATAATGAGGACGGTACAATGAAGAGAATCGTAAGAATGGGAGCGGATGATCAGTTCGTCTGGACAAGAGATATTCTGGAAGGATATAAAGATGACTATTTAAGCCTGAACAGGGGGTATGCCACCTATAATTCGATCTACGGCGAAGTGAAAATCCCGTGGATAGAGGGCTTAAAGTTCCGTACCACCGTAGGATTGGATTTCGTCCAGCGCAACAACGGAAACTACACTGGTGAGGGTATAGGCAGTACCAATCCGGATACCGAATCCACAGCTTCCATAAGCAATTACCATACCTACCACTGGAACATTGATAATTTGCTGACCTTCGACCGCATTTTTGCAGGAAAGCACAGGGTTAATGCCGTTGCGCTTTACTCGGCCGAACAAAGCAAAGGTTTCAATTCAGGCGCTTCAGCCAAGGTTATTCCCTCGCCACAATTCCAGTTCTACAGTCTGGGACAATCTCTGGGTGAAATGACGGTCGGTGGTGGCGGTTATTCCCAAACAGGCCTGATATCTTATATGGGACGTGTAATGTATGAATTCAACAACCGGTATATGCTGACAGCCACGGTCCGGTCCGACGGATCTTCGCGGCTAGCTGAAGGACATAAATGGCATACCTATCCGGCTGTGTCGGTGGGATGGAATATCGGGGAAGAGTCGTTTATGAAGAGCCTGGGATGGCTTGACCACTTGAAAATCCGTGCAGGTTACGGACAGACCTCCAACCAGGCTGTTGCCGCTTACAGCACACTGGGCCGTTTAAGTTCCAGAGACTACAACTTTGGCACCACTTATGCCACCGGATATTATGTCACCCAACTGCCGAATGAAAATTTAGGATGGGAGTATTCTGAAACCTACAACGTTGGTCTGGACTTCACCTTATTGAAGAACCGCCTCTCAGGAACTATGGAATACTATATAACGAACACCAAAGATTTACTGCTGGGCCTCGGGTTACCACGGACGTCCGGTGTAAGCAATTATACGGCCAATATCGGGGAAACCCAAAACAAAGGTTTTGAAATATCACTCAATGGCACGATCCTGAACAATGTCAACGGATGGACCTGGGAAGCCGGTATTAACCTGTATACTAATCACAATGAACTTGTTGCCCTTGCATCGAAACAGAAACGTGACGAAGGCAATGCCTGGTTTGTGGGCCATAACATCAATGCTATTTACGATTACGAGCGGATCGGGTTATGGCAGGAGGACGATCCCTACCGGGACATCCTCGAGCCGGGCGGCAATGTGGGGATGATCAAGGTGAAATATACCGGGGAATACAATGCGGACGGCACACCGGTAAGACAAATCGGACCCGACGACCGGCAAATTCTCGATGTTGATCCCGATTTCCAGGGAGGTTTTAACACACGGGTCCTTTATAAGGGATTTGACCTGGGCTTAATCGCGAGCTTCCAAAGCGGCGGAATTCTGGTCAGCACTCTCAACGGGCCAAGCAGCTACCTTAATTTAATGACCGGGCGTAGGGGTCAGATCAAAGTAAACTATTGGACTCCTCAGAACACCGGGGCCAAGTATCCCAATCCGAACGGCGTATTAACCAATGACAATCCCAAATATCTCAGCACGATGAGCTATTTCGACGGAACATACCTTAAAATACGAAATATTTCCCTCGGGTATAATTTTAATCAGTCATTGCTCAAAGACACCGGGGTAAATATGCGCATGTATTTCACCGTACAGAATCCGTTTGTGATGTTTTCGGAATTCAAAAAGGAAATGGGAATGGATCCTGAGACCAACTCATATGGTAACCAGAATGTTGCAACAGGGGGTTACAACAGCCGTATCCTGACGGTAGGCTTTAACTCACCTTCAACGCGGAACTACGTAATCGGACTTAATTTGACATTTTAAATCAGGAAAATTATGAAACGTATGAATTTAAAATCTATAATGGGAACAGCCCTGTTAACGTTGTTCCTGGTTGCCTGTTCAGATATTCTGGATGAACAGCCACGCAGTATTTTTGAACCCGGATTTTTCAAGACCAGCCAAGGTGTTAATGGCGGTCTGACTTCACTTTATGCCAATTTACGTTATATATACGGAAATGCATACTACTACAACTCAGGCATTACCGGTACCGATGAAGCCACCTATGCCCAGAGTGCGGATGGCAATTTCAAAGTAATGGACATCAGCGGCCAGGGAAATATAACTTCCAGTGCCACCGGGGGTACAGGGACTTTGTGGGACAATATGTTCCCTGCGATCAACACCGCTTCGGGCATCATTGAAAATGCCACTGCGGTCGGTCTCGATGCTTCCCTAATTGCTGAAGCCCTCTTCTTCCGTGGATTCAGCTATTTTATGCTGGTACAGACCTACGGCGGGGTACCCCTGGACCTGGGTGCCGGGGAACTGAAATTCAACACGGCTCCGGTGAGGACATCGGTCCGGAATACCGTGCCCGAGGTTTATACCAAAGGCATATTCCCGGACCTTTTACAAGCAGTGAAGGATTTACCTGAAACCAGTCGCTTAACGGGCACAGCAACCAAAAATGTTGCCCGCCTCTTTCTTGCCAAGGCTTACCTTACCTATGGCTGGTGGCTCCAGAATCCCAACAACATCCCCACCTATCCCGCCGCCGACAGGAAAGATCCCGACGGGAAAGATGCCTCCTGGTATTTCCAGCAGGCCTATGACATCGCCACCACGGCCATCGACAATCCGGGTCCTTACGGGTTGATGGATACTTTCTATGAGTTGCACAAGGGAGGCAATGAAAGGAACAAGGAGATGATGCTTTACGCTGATCATACAGAAGCCAGCGAAAAATACAATGGTGCAAGCCTGACTTACGGCAGTGGCGGCGGAGCGGATAATTTTGCCTGCTGGATGATGACATGGAATTATACTGAAATCAGAAGTGGTAGAAATCCCGACGGATCCGGAGGGGCAGCCAGTGTCCTGCGTGAAGCTTCACAGGATCTAGGACGTCCGTGGACCCGTATGGCCCCCACCCTCAACGTATTCCAAAACACGTTTGCCGATAAAGAGAATGATTCGCGGTTCGACGCTACCTTCACCATGGTTTACCGGGGTAACTGGCCTAAAGGAGGGGACAAAACCGAGTTTTATTACGGAGCCAACGGGATGAAGGTCTATCCCGGCGATCCCATCCTCTCCTTCCTGCCTGTTGATCCGTCAACGCCGATCACCTACCCCAGTGGTCCGGGGAACAGTAATGTCGGCGCAGGAACTCTGCCCGGGAGAGCCGATTATGTCATAGCAGTAAGCGGTCTCAGCCGCGTAGTCTATCCGGGAACCTGGAAGTTAAGCACCTACCGCACCGACAACGCCGGCGGACTTGGACAACCCAATGCGGGCATCACCCGTCCTTTCAACATTGCCAAATTCTCGGAATTTTACTTTGTGGCAGCCGAGGCCGCCATCAAGGGAGCTACGACCAAACCGGGAAAGAACGCCCGAGAACTGATCAACGTGATCAGGGCACGTGCCGGAAAATGGTCGTTTGACCGCTACAATAATGTGGTCAAAACCACCGACAACAGCGAAGCCATGAAAGCCGCCACCCCCGCCAACATCGATATCAACTACCTGCTGGCGGAAATGTCAAGGGAATATTACGGCGAAGGTTTCCGCTGGTTCGATCTGGTGCGCACCCAGAAATGGAATGAATTGGCGTCTTCTTATAAAATTGCATCCAGCGCCAAGGGAGATCATACTCCGGTTGTAGTCAACCGTAATATTCAGCCCTACCACTATCTGAGACCCATCCCCCAAGGACAGATCGATGGGATGGAAATGACAGACGATGAAAAGGACGCCTATCAGAATCCCGGGTATAATTAGACCGACGGATCATCATCTTACAGGATGATGGATGAGACCATACCAATAACTCTTAGCAAAGCGCCACTCCGGAAAAGTGGCGCTTTTTTTTATCTTCTGCCGTCCAATACGGCCGATAAAATTCATTTTCTTAATTCTTTTATCTTAAAGTGCAAGCCCAGTTAAGAGAGAATTCCTATTTTTAGGCTTTAATTAATTACAAGTAAATAAAATAAGTGATATGAAGCCTACATTTTTAGCAGCATTAATATTTATGGTTTTTTCCCTTCCGGGTATGGCCCAGAGTATTCTCCCGCCGGCTCCCGAAGGCTTTGATACGGAGCGACCCGGGATTTCGCGGGGCAGCATTGACACTGTCAGCTATTCTTCAGCAACCGTAGGAACCGTGAGAAAGGCTTTGGTATATACGCCTCCCGGCTTTTCACAGGAGAAGAAGTACCCGGTATTATACCTGCTTCACGGCATTGGCGGCGACGAAAAAGAGTGGTTGAACGGAGGCAATCCGCAGGTTATCCTCGACAACCTGTACGACGGCAATGCGGCGGAACCCATGATCGTGGTAATGCCCAACGGCCGCGCCATGAAAGATGACCGTGCCGGCGGCAACATAATGGCTCCTGACAAGGTACAGGCATTCGCCACCTTTGAACAGGATCTGTTGAATGACCTGATCCCTTTCATAGAAAAGACCTTTCCGGTATTCACCGACCGTGAACACCGCGCCATTGCGGGCTTGTCGATGGGAGGCGGACAATCGCTAAACTTCGGTCTGGGCAACCAGGACAGATTTGCCTGGGTGGGAGGCTTTTCTTCGGCCCCCAACACAAAAATGCCGGAGCAACTGGTGCCTGATCCGGCGAAAACAAAAGAACAGCTACGACTTCTGTTTATCTCCTGCGGTGATAAAGACGGATTGATCTCCTTCAGCAAAAGGACGCACGACTATCTGATCACCCATCAGGTGCAACACATCTACCATGTCATCCCCGGAGGCGGCCATGATTTTAAAGTCTGGAAGGAAAGTTTGTACCATTTCTCAAGAATGGTTTTTAAACCGGCGAGAATGCCGGGCGCGATGATGCGCGGACAGCGGCCGGAACCCCTTCCCGAAGGATTTAAACCCGCCTCCACCAATACCTTCATCTCACAGTACCCCGCTATAAATCAGGAGACCAGGGAAGCCATTGTCAGGGTGACCGCCCCTGAAGCCCAAAAGGTGCAACTTGACCTGGGCGGGAAAAAATACGACATGACCAAAGATGACAAAGGGGTTTGGAGTTGCACTTCCGATCCGCAGGTGGTAGGATTCCATTACTATTCCATCCTGATCGACGGTGTGGCGGTGATGGACCGGGGGAGCAAAGCCTACTTCGGAAGCAACTGGGAAAATTCGGGAATTGAAATTCCGGAAGGCCCTGAGGGAGATTATTACCGGTTTGACAAAAACATACCTCACGGACAAGTACGCTCCATCTATTACTGGTCTGAAATCAACGGCATGGAGCGTCATATAAATGTCTACGTCCCCGCGGAATACGAAAAGAAACCCCGGAAGAAATATCCGGTCCTTTATTTGGTCCATGGCTGGGGAGAAAATGAAGATGGCTGGTCGGTGCAGGGACACATGGCCAACATCATGGATGGCCTCATCGCTTCGGGCAAAGCAGTACCCATGATCGTTGTGATGCCCAGCGGTGATATCCAGACCAATCCCGATGTCCGGCAGGCTTCCGGAGATATTACAAAGATCTTTATGAATGACCTGATTCCCTTCATCGATAAGACCTTCCGCACCATTGACAACAGGCAGAAAAGAGCCATGGCAGGCCTCTCAAGGGGTGGCATGCAAACCACAATGACGGTCTTTGCCAATATGGACAAATTTGCATGGATGGGAACCTTCTCCGGTTTTTTCATGGGCATGAGAATGGGTGGTGGCAATACGCAGCCCGATATGAAAAGTATGGTGGAAACGGCATTTAACGGGGTTTTCAAGGATGCCGCAGCATTTAATGAAAAGATGAACCTGTTATTCATCAGTACGGGTACCGAAGAAGGCACTCCAAAAGAAGCCGTTGACGCCCTCAGGGAACATGGCATTAATAACATTGTGTACTATGAGTCAGAGGGAACCGCCCATGAATGGCTCACCTGGCGAAGAAGTCTGAAAGAATTCGCCCCGCGAATCTTTAAATGACCTTTTCCTCTTTTTTGCTGTTTTCTTTCGGGGAAAATACAGGAATATAATTTAAAGAGTTGACTATGAAACCGGAACTACCCTTTTCCCGGGGCCTTTTGATTTTTGCCGGCCTGTTTTTTATTGTGTTTGTTGTCATGGCTGCAAATGGTGCCGACGGTAGCGATCATACCCCTGTGGTTTTTGAAGCGGAATCGGGGACGGCCGGCAGCGGCATTTCCATCGGGCAGGAGGGCAACATCGGATATATCACCGCAAAAACCAACTTTACGGGACAGTCCTCCCCTGGTGACTCCACCCGGCTGATCACCTGTGAAATCATCTTCAGGGACACCGGCTATTACCAGCTGTTTGTCCGCATGCGCGTGGGTGCCGGAGCGTATGATGACGACAGCTTTTTTGCCGCCCGGGGTTTTGGAAAGAAAGGGCTCTCTGAAGGGAGTGACTGGGTATTTATCAACGGCCTTGCCAGTGCCGGATTTTCCTCCTCGTCGGATTTGGTGGAGGAAATGGGTGTTGCAGGTTCCCAGGTATGGAAATGGGTGAACATCTCCCTGAACTTCTTTCCTGCGGCATCTGCCAAAACCACCTTTTATGTCGGTGCCGGAAATCTCATCCAAACTTTTCAGATCGCCACCCGCGAGGACGGACTGGCTATCGACAAGCTGGCCTTTGGAAAGGCCGACCTTTTCTACACGGTGGAAACGCTTGACAAGGGTCTTCCGGGGTTGACCACCCGGCCGGAGACTCCCGAGCCTTATCCCGGTCCCCCCCTGGCACAGGGATCCGCGAAATTCCTTGGAAATGTGATGGCCAGCGATAAGATTTTCGCCAACTACTGGAACCAGATCACCCCTGGAAATGAAGGAAAATGGGGATCTGTCGCCGGAACTTCCGACTCTGCCAGGTGGAACTGGGCCGGACTTGACAACATCTATAACTACGCAAAACAGCATCAGCTTATTTTCAAAAACCACACCCTCATCTGGGGGAGTCAGCAACCCTCCTGGATTTCCTCCCTCGATTCAGCCACTCAGCTGAAATACATCGAAACCTGGATCAGGATGGTCGGGAAGAGATATCCTGAAATGGACATGATCGATGTTGTTAATGAGCCGCTGGTTAACCACAATCCTCCCGATGGAGGCAACAACAGGGCCAATTACAAAAAAGCATTGGGAGGCAATGGAACCACCGGATGGGACTGGGTCATCAAATCCTTTGAACTGGCCCGGAAATATATTCCGCAGGCAAAATTACTGCTGAATGACTATGGGATCATCAATGACAACAGTGCCACAACCACTTACCTGACTATTATCAACCTACTGAAGGCCAGGGGACTCATTGACGGCATCGGAGTTCAGGGGCACCGTTTCGAACTGGAAAATGCAAGCACGACCACGTTGAAGAACAACCTTGACCGGCTGGCTGCCTCCGGATTGCCGGTATATATTTCGGAGATGGATCTGGGGAACCTGAGAGATGAAGGCACTCCCGACGACAACCAGCAATTACAACTTTACCAGAAGATTTTCCCCGTCTTATGGGACCATCCCGCAGTGAAAGGGATTACCCTCTGGGGATATCGTGAAGGGGAGATGTGGCAGCCTACCTGTTACCTGGTGCTGAAAAACGGGGCATGGCGCCCGGCGATGACCTGGCTGGCCGATTATGTCTACCGGGCAACCGGCATTGACGCAGGGATTCCGGGAAATCCTCCGGCCGTATCTCTTGAACAGAATTATCCAAATCCGGTAAGTACAGCCACCGAAATCCGCTTCACCCTTTCCCAACCCCAGAAAGTCACCCTCACGATTTTTGACAACCTGGGCAGGGAGGTGATCACCCTGGTCGACGAAACATTGAACTCCGGGCACTATTCCATCCCCTGGATTGTCAGGAATCACAGCGACAGGAAGATTGAAAGCGGCATCTATTACTACCGGCTGACGGCGGGCAGCACCCTTTTGAGCCGGAAAATGTTGGTACTGAAATAAAAAACTCAACAAGATGAAATCATCCTTTGTAACCATTCTTATCGCAATGTTCCTCTTCACCGGCACAGAAGCACAAAATCCGGTCATTTTTGCCGATGTGCCCGATGCGTCGATGATCCGCGTGGGGGATACCTATTACATGAGCAGCACCACCATGCACATGAGCCCGGGCGTACCCATCATGAAATCCTACGATCTGGTGAACTGGGAATTGGTGAATTATGCCTATGACCGGCTCGGCGAAGTGGATGCCATGAACCTTGACAACGGGAAAAGCACCTATGGCCGGGGTTCCTGGGCCAGTTGCATCCGGTACCACGAGGGAACCTTTTATGTTTCCACCTTTGCCCAGACCACAGGGAGAACCTATATCTTCACCACCCGTGACATAGAAAAGGGGCCCTGGAAGAGCATCTCCTTTGAGCCCTCCTACCATGACCACACCCTCTTTTTCGATGATGACGGTAAAGTGTGGATGATTTACGGGGTGAGCAGGCTCAGGATGGTGGAGCTGAAAGAGGACTTGTCGGGGGTGAAAGAGGGAACCGACCATGTGGTGATTGAAAATGCCAGTGCACCGGCAGGCACCAACATCGGTCTGGGTGCCGAAGGGAGCCAGCTTTTCAAGGTAAACGGGAAGTATTACCTTTTCAACATCACGTGGCCCCGGGGCGGTATGCGTACCGTAGTGATTCATCGTGCCGATCGTATCACTGGTCCTTACGAGGGAAGGATGGCTTTTGCCGACAGGGGAATCGCCCAGGGTGGAATGACAGATACCCCCGACGGACGGTGGTTTGCCTATCTTTTCCGCGATTACGGCTCCGTAGGCCGCATTCCCTATATTGTTCCGGTAACCTGGGAAGACGGCTGGCCGGTCATCGGCGTCGATGGGAAAGTCCCTGAAAAACTGGACCTTCCCGGTAACAAAGGAGTAATTCCGGGAATCGTAGCCTCTGATAATTTTTCGCGCCAGAAAGAAGACCGGGCATTGCCGCTGGTTTGGCAGTGGAATCACAACCCCGACAATGCCCTCTGGTCGGTAAAGCAGCGGAAAGGGTGGCTGCGCCTCACCACCGGACGGATAGACACCTCATTTGTCATGGCGAAGAATACTTTGACCCAGCGGACCTTCGGCCCTGTTTGCTCCGGGACCACCCGGCTCGATGTCAGGGGCATGAAGGAGGGTGATTTCGCAGGCCTCGCCCTGTTGCAGCGAAAATTCGGCCAGGTGGGAGTTAAAATCGTGCGGGGAAAGCCCACCCTCGTCATGGTCAATGCCGGTTCCGGCAAACCCGTCGAAGAAGAGAGTGTTCCGCTGAAGAAAAAAACCGTTTTCCTGAAAGCCGTATGCGACTTCACGGAACGGACCGACACCGCCAGGTTCTACTACAGCCCCGACGGGAAATCGTGGAAGAACATCGGCACCCGGCTGAATATGGAATATTCCATGCCCCACTTCATGGGTTACCGTTTCGGGTTGTTCAACTATGCTACCAAAAACACGGGCGGCCATGCCGATTTTGACTGGTTCAACATGCAGTATCAGAACGACAGGGAGTTTTCCGGAGTGAGGTGAATTACCTGAAAAAAGAGGATTTTGCTGATCTTAAAAAAATGCTTTAAGGAGCTTCAAATGATACAGAGTTTACAATGCAACGTTTTAAGGAGATTCAAATGATACCAAGTTAATAATGCAACTATATACGCTTATGAAAAAACTACATTTTCACTATCTTTTCATGGTTTTGGCAACGTTAGTTTCCATCACCGTGCAGGGGCAGAATCCCATCATCAGGGATCAGTTTACGGCTGATCCGTCGGCCAGGGTATTCAACGGCAGGGTGTATGTGTATCCTTCGCATGACATCCAGGCCCCTCCCGGAAAAGGATTACGGAGTAATTGGTTTTGTATGGAAGACTACCATGTCTTTTCATCTTCCGACCTGACCGAATGGACCGACCATGGTGTTATCCTAAGCCAGTACACAGTTCCGTGGGTTGACTCCACATCTTACAGCATGTGGGCTCCCGACTGCATTGAGAAGGACGGAAAATACTACTTTTATTTTCCTTCCGGCCAGAAGCCTGAATATGGCAGGGGATTCACCGTCGGGGTGGCGGTGGCTGACCATCCGGAAGGCCCTTTTATCCCCCAACCCAAACCCATCAAGAATGTCCGTGGAATCGACCCTTGCCCGTTCATCGACAAGGACGGGAAAGCTTACCTTTATTGGGGGAATATCATGGCGGCACCGCTGCAGGACAATATGCTGGAACTGGCAGGTGATCCTGTGGTGGTAAAAGAATTGCCGGCCAGAGGATTAAAGGAAGGACCGTATCTGTTTGAACGGAACGGCATCTATTACATGACCTATCCGCATGTGGAAAACAAGACCGAAAGGCTTGAATATGCCATTAGCGACAATCCGATGGGGCCTTTCACATTTACCGGTGTCATCATGGATGAACATCCCTCGGGGTGCTGGACCAACCACCACTCCATCATAGAGTTCAACGGACAGTGGTATTTGTTTTATCACCACAACGACTTCTCCCCGAGATTTGACAAGAACAGGTCGATCAGGATTGACAGCCTCTTTTTCAATGCTGACGGGACCATCCGAAAAGTCACGCCCACCGAACGGGGTGTGGGCCTGACCAACGCCAGGAAAAAAATTGAAATCGACCGGTACAGTCTGAAGAGCGAAACCGGTGCTGCCGTGGCTTACCACGACACTACCGATACTTTTAAAGGATGGAAGGCCATCCTTAGCGACAGGGGGTCCTGGATGCAGTACAACGCGGTGGATTTCGGGAAGAAAAAGGTGAAAAAAGTCCGGGTAATGGCAAAATCAGAAGCCGGGAGTACTTTACAGATCATGTTGGGGACCCCGGAGGGAGCGCAGCTTTCGGAGGTAAAAATCCCCGGGGGAGCCGAATGGACCACCGTTCAGGCAAAAGTTAAAAAAGGAAAACCCGGAGTTCACAACCTGGCAGTTGTTCTGAAAGAGGATCAGTCCGCGGAGATAGACTGGCTCTCCTTTAAGTAGTTGTTTTACAACAGCTGTGCATTTTCCTTTCAGCAACATGTCATAAAGATCCTGATAAGACGTTCATCGCCTTTGTTAATCCGGTTTCGCCGGGGATGTGGAAGCAAATCCTTTTAAGTTCACCTTACGAATCGGTTGCATGATGAAAAATTTGGGACTTGTCTTCGAAGCGAATACAGGAATCAGTGTGCAGACGCAACACAAAATTCTGGTTTCTGTTGGCATTATCGTTGCGCTGTACTTATTCCGATACCTTGTGCTGCGGATTGTCTGGAAACACACCGACGATGTAAAAACCAGGTATTTATGGAAACGGGTGATTTCCTACTTCGTTCCGATCACTTCCATTCTGCTGATAGGCACCGTCTGGATCCATGCTTTCAGGTATATGGGGGCGTTTCTGGGTCTTCTCTCGGCAGGGATTGCCATTGCCCTAAAGGATCTTCTGGCCAATATCGCCGGGTGGCTTTTTATCATGTTCCGCAGGCCGTTTGTAATCGGTGACCGGATTCAGATAGGCCCCCATAGCGGCGATGTGATAGATTTGCGGCTTTACCAGTTTTCGATCCTGGAAATCGGCAACTGGGTGGAAGCCGACCAGAGTACGGGAAGGATCATCCATATTCCCAACGGGAAGGTCTTCACGGAACCACAGGCCAACTACACCCAGGGGTTCCGCTACATCTGGAACGAACTTGAAATCAGGCTTACCTTTGAGAGCAATTGGCAGAAGGCAAAGGAGATCCTCAACACCATCATGAATAACCATACCCAGAACATCATCGGGCCGGCAGAGCGTGACCTCAAGGAAGCCAGCAAACTGTACCTTATTCATTACCAGTATCTCACGCCCATCATTTATGCCACTGTGATGAAGTATGGGGTAAAACTTACGGCGAGGTACCTGTGCGATCCGCTCAAGCGAAGAAGCACCGAAGCCGCCATCTGGGAAGATATCCTGAAGGAATTTACCCTTCATCCCGACATCCTGTGGGCTTATCCTACGACAAGGTTTGTGAGCACAACCGGCAGGAACCCGGGTTCATTGATTACCTGAATGCTGCGGAAAGCCATTACTCTGTCCAATTCTAAAAAGCCGCAAGCGCCTCCCGGTTGGTTCTCCAAAACGCCAAACCGGTTTTTGCCAGTTCGCAGGAATTTTTGAATGCCTCCACATCGCGCGGGACGTACTTATTGCACCGGGCATTCAAAGGCGTCGGGCACAGTGCAAAAGCCAGCTGCCCCTTGTAACGGCTAACGACTTCATCAAGCATAATTTGATT
The DNA here is from genome assembly GCA_002304925.1 of Prolixibacteraceae bacterium UBA1413. Classification (GTDB taxonomy): domain Bacteria; phylum Bacteroidota; class Bacteroidia; order Bacteroidales; family Prolixibacteraceae; genus UBA1413. The sequence goes on along the minus strand of DBPT01000007.1, from coordinate 59,865 downwards.
TATTCAGGCACTGCATTATTTGCCGATGTGGCGTACAAACCGAGCAAACAACCGGTAAAGCCTCCAGCCACATCGGTTGAAAGAATGTCGCCCGATACGGTGCCGCCTACATTCACAAAGTCGGTTCCGTTGGTCGAATAGCTGAACTCATAATCATCGCCTTTTGCCGACACCTGTAACCTGACAGGTTGGCCGAGGTCTATTTTGGCGCTGGCCACAATTTTCGATTCCGTTTCGCGGCTTCTGACTTTCCCGGCTGTCCTTTCCAGCAAAATATAATAATCGGCCCCCTTTTTGGTGATGCCAAAAACATAGTTGAACCGTTCGCTTTGCAGCGCCACAATCCCGGCCAGCTCTTTTTCCGTTTCGGGTTTGTAATTCATGGTTGCCGTGAAAGTAAAGGTTTTGTGCATCTGCCTGTAAAAGAGCGTTGAAGTAGGCTTTACTTCCTTGATATTGGTTTGAAATGGTTTTATGAGCAAGCCATTTTTTGACACTGCAATAAAATCTTCACGCGGACCTCTCAGTCCGATCCACCGGTAATCCAGTTTTTCAGAGGTAAAATCATCGGCAAAGGTAAAATTGCCATTGGGGAAAAATCCTTTCTGTCCGGTCTTGTTTTCGGTAATGCCTTTGGGCATTTTCAGTTTTGGCTCCATCGGCACCAGACCGTTTACGAAAACCGGAAATTCACCCGACCAATCGACCGGTAAAATAAATGTTTCGCGCCCGGTGTTTACCCTTTGCTTTTCGTTCGGGCGGACTGCCAGAAATACTCCGTAATAAGTTGAGTTGTCGGGCCCCAATACCAGATCGGCGTGGCCGGCCCAATCCACCTTGTTTTCCCTGTCTTTCGGAAAGTGTCTTTGCGTGAGAATCGGATTGGCCGGTGCGGGAGTGTAAGGTCCTTTGGGGTTGTTGCTGACAAAAATCACTTCGCTGTGCCAGTCGCCGGTACCCCCTTCGGCACACATAAGATAGTACTTCCCGTTTTTCTTGTAAATATGGGGAGCCTCAATCCAGATGGGCTTTTTCGCCAGGTCAACGCCTCCATCGACGATGATCTGATCGGTTCCGGGGATGACCTGGTCGGCAGCCACATCATACTCCCATACTTTAATGACACGGTGGCCTTCATACAACTCCTTCCCGCGATCGGGGGCATCGTTGTGAATGACATACCCCTTTCCGTTATCGTCGAAGAAAAGAGATGGGTCAATCCCGTTGAAAGCCAGTTTTACCGGGTCACTCCATCCTTTGAAGGGATCTTTTGTCTTTACCACAATATTCCCAAAGCCTCCCGAAAATTGCGTGGTAATCATGTAAAAGGTATCGTTGTGAGGATTGTACAAAATCTGAGGTGCATAAATTCCGGCGCTGATTCCGCAATCGTGCACAATCAATTGCGTTTTCCGGTCGAGTACGTGGCCGATTTGTGTCCAGTTTACCAGATCTTTTGAATGAAATATCGGCACTCCGGGAAACATGGCAAATGATGAGCACACCAAAAAATAATCGTCTCCTTTACGGGTAATGCTCGGGTCGGGATAACAACCCTGCAAAATCGGGTTATAAAACTCATCAGGCTTCAGCGGGAAATCGTTGTATACCTCATCGTTTCCCTGGTATACGAAATTTGTAAATACCGGGGCATTTTGCGCCTGCAATTTTTTGGATTTGCCAGTTGTGCTTGCTGTCAAACCGGAAAATAATGCCAAACATACAACAAGAAAGATTGTCGAACTTTGCAATTTAATACTGGATCTGATTTGCATTATATTATTTGTTTAGTTATGATAATCAATTTACCGAATCTCTATTTGAACCTCCACCAGTCGAAGTTGAACAAAGGGCCTTCACCCCCTTTAAATACGAAATAGAGATCCTGAACGCCCCTGGTTTTTTTCACCTTACACGACTGCGCCGTCCACTTTTGCATTCTGTCTGAATTTTTCACTTCACACACCCCCAATAGTTCACCATCGATGCTGCCGGTACGAATTTCGATTTGGCCGGCTGCTGAGGCAGAAGCCACGCTTGCTTTAAATTTCCTGGCACCTTTGTCAAAATCCACGCTTCGAACTTTGATGTAATCGCCATTATCGATTTGGGTCACGTAAACACCTGTTTTGCTGTCGGAAGCCGTTTTCACGCCTTCGCTCCATGCCATTGTTTCGGCTTCAACCTTTTTAAAAGGGTTCAAATTGGCAACGCTTTGTTTTATCCCTTCCTTTGTTGGGATGATGAGCGGAATGGTGCCATCGGCGTTGTAATTGAATTGTTCCACGCTAACCGAACGTTTAAAGCCCTGACCTTTTGACAAATCCTGATCGTGATAAAAGAGATAGGAATTCCCTTTGAAGTCGATAATAGCAGGATGGTTTGTAAACGCCAGGTGTGGCGCACGTTCCATAATAATTCCTTTGTATGTCCATGGCCCTTCGGGCGAGGGTGCCGTTGAATAAGCAAGGTACTCTGGAATTCCGGCAGCAGCAAACGCCATGTAGTAGAGGTTGTTTCGTTTATATAACCAGGGACCTTCGGTGTAGGTCGTTCCGGGTTTGCCATCGCGGCCTTCTTTGAAACCAAAGGCTTCAGCAGTCATATCTATCGAAATAATGCCGTTCTGACCCATACTCCGGTCATAGGAAACCATATCTTCATTTAACCTGACGTACCACAATTTGGGGTTTCCCCAATACAACCAGGCCTGCCCCTTGTCATCAATTGCAACAGTCGGATCAATGTCCTGCCAGATATGGTCGCTGTCAACAAGCCGTTTTCCAATGGGATCGATGAATGGTCCGGTGGGAGAATCTGAGACCAACACCGCAATACCCTCGCCATGAATGGGAACATACAGATAGAACTTACCGTTCCGCTCAATGCAATGCGGTGCCCAGGCCCCATTTGTTTTATCCATCCATCCGAAGTTTTTCAACGAAGCAATGACACCATGGTCGGTCCAGTTCACCATATCAGCGGTCGAATAACAACGCCAATCGAACATGGTGAAAAAGTTTTTCACAGTTTCATCCTCATCGTGAGAAGTATATACGTAAACTTTACCATCGTGTACCATGGGCGCCGGGTCGGCAGTAAAAACCGTTTGAATTATCGGGTTTTGAGCACTGGCAACAAGGGCATATACAATGAAAAACAAAATATACCGTACTTTCCTCATGATTTCAGTTTTAACGGTTAGAAGATAGCTTTATCGATTTTATGAACTACACTGATTTTTTATCATCTTGCTGAATCTCTATATGATTTTTCACCCGTCCAAGTTGAACAACGGGCTTTCGCCCCCTTGGAATACAGAAGGTAATTATTCTTTACTTCACAGGGCTTATCCGGTAAAGTCCGGCGCTATGCTGCTTCAACGCACGACTGAACCTCTTTTTGAACACACCCAGTTCCGTGTGACTCCAAAGGTCAACTACCCTGGCTTTCCGTTTCATGCCAATGGTTTTAAAATCGACCTTAACATCACTTTCATCACGAAATTCTATCTTCCCTTTGTCAACGAGCACTCCGAATACCACGGAGCCTGTTTCTTTCAGTACAACTCCTTTGGTGGTAAATGTTTCGTATCCCTCCGGCAATTCATAAATAATTACCGATTTTGCATGGGCACCAATACCTGTTGCTGGTTTTCCGTCAACAATCAAAGGCCTGCCTTCGCATGTTTTGTCAACCGTTGCGTTGCCCCAGCCTGAGGTTGCACTGATCCATTTCAAAGTGGTAAGTTTCAATTCCCCATTTGGACCATGCAAAACAGGATCGACCCACGCCACGTGGTCCCAATCGAAACCATTACCACCATCATTCACAAACAGGACAAGTTTTTTCCCGCCTTTCACCGCAATGCTGATTTCCTGCGAACTGCCATTTCCGGCAATTACAGGACTGGCGTAATCGGCATTGCTGAGATCGATGTTGTCGCCCTTGCTCTGGGCGTTGAACAGGGCAACGTATTTATCTTCACTATCAGGCACATCGGCAGTCCAGACAATCAGGTTCTTATCGTTATATACCTGACGATTGTTCGTACTCTCCTGATTTACTTTCAGCATATCGGGATTCGTAAGCATCTGTTTGGTGAAATCGTCAAGTTTAGTCATATCGCCCCCAAAAATGAGCGGAGAACGGCCTATCGCCCACAGGCTCATGAGCGTGTATTGTTCTTCCCTGGTAAATTTTGTCGGGCGGTTGAAGTCGATGATCCCGATGGGGAGCATGTCAGCATCGGGGAAGTGGCCGGGACCGCGGAAGGGAGTCCACACATCGAGCCTTTCGAACATGGCATGAAGCAAACCCCAGCTATCCCAGAAATCATCGGTGATACGCCACATATTGGCATGGTTCATGACATGTTCTCCGGCTTTAACAGGTGTTGCTCCGGGCGACAAGCTTAACACAATCGGGCGGCCGGTTTTGTCGATAGCCTTGCGGATCGCCTCAATCTCAGCCTTCTGCACATCGTCGTATGGACGGGAAATGTCGTCAACCTTGATGTAATCGACACCCCAATCGGCATACATTTGAATGATTGAATTGTAATAAGCCTGTCCTTCAGGCTTGGTGGCATCTACACCATACATGTCGGGATTCCAGGCGCAGGTGGAATTCTTAAGCGCAATATCCTGGGCCTTGGCATTGGTGCCAAATACAGGGGTATTTTTTTCAACCGCCTGTCGCGGGATTCCACGCATTATATGAATGCCGAACTTCAATCCTTTGGAATGTACGTAATCGGCCAGCGGTTTAAAACCTTTCCCTTCGGCTGCTGACGGGAACTTTTTCAATCCCGGCGTCAAACGGCCATACTCGTCCATGGTGAGAACAGCTCTGGGATTATACGCGTGGCTCTTCGATTCGGGTTCGTACCACTGTATATCAACCGTGAGGTATTGATATCCGCTTGGCAGAAGATGAATTGCCATAGCATCAGCCTGTTCCTTAATTTGTCGTTCGGTTACGGTTGTGCCGAAGATGTCCCAACTGTTCCAACCAAGCGGAGGAGCGGGCGCATATTTATGATATGGTTTTTCAATTCCGGGTTGCGCCTCCATCCCAAAGAAACAAAGGAGTAACCCGGCAAAAAATATGTACTTCCTCATATTTATGTACTATTTTTTCAGTTTTAAAACTGAAAGCATTTTTTCAGCATACCGTTTCCCGAGTTCGCGGTATCCGGCGGCATTAAAATGGAGATTGTCCCAACCATCGGTACAGCCTGCTGATGAAATGACGTATGAATTGGACAACGTCTGCGGAAGAGTTGCTATGATTTTATTCATACCGGCACACACGCCTCCCTGGTCCTCATGAACGACCTCGCCAGCAAGAAGCGGCACATTTTTCGGGTTGAGATTCAAGTCTTTTATCAGATTGTCATAAACACCTTTTACTTTTCGGGTCCAAAGGCTATCGTTCGTATTTGACTCACCCTGGTGTAACAAAATACCTTTAATGACACCATCTTTCTGAGCCAGTTTTGCCATTTCCACCAGCCTTCCATAAGGATTATCGTCATATTCCTTTACAATTCCCTTTAACCAACCGGGACTGCTTTCAACATAAGAGCGATAATTATCCTTATCGAAAAGTTCTATTTTACAGCCGCCGATGGCTACCACAATCACCCCCACCCTAACTTTTTCGGGGAGGTTTTCCACCATTGTCCGTCCGAAATAATCAGCCGGACCAAGGTTTGTCCTGCACCGGCACAAGGGCGGCACAGCCGGGTACCAGTTACCTTTGGTGCGGCCGAGGTTTTCACAATCTACCGCCGCCATGACCTGAAAGCGCGGATTAACAGTTGAATCCTGCCGTTCTGCCCGTGCGGCACCTTCCATATTCGATTGCCCGATACAGAGGTAAATGTGAAAATCGGGATCCGGAGAAAGACCACCCCCAGCCTTCACCTGTCCGGCCTGTTGAGTTTCTTTCCAAAGGTTGGGAAGAAACCGGTAATACAGGAGGTGCCGCCAGGTGGACCAGTCGTGGCCGCCATGACCGCCCACATAATACTCATGTTCAATGTTATGCTTTTCCAGGGCTTGGTGCAGAACCAGGCACCGTCGCCCCATAAAACCTTTTGCTTCCTCTGTTCCCTGACCCACAAAAAGGTAATCTACCTTTTCATTCACTTTGGGATCGTTTAAAAACTGAGCCAACGAAGTCTCCGCATTGGTATCACCGGCGCTGAGAATGCCAAAATTGGCAAAAAGGTCGAGTGAACGAAAACCGATAAACATACTGTGACGGCCTCCCATCGACAAACCTGAAATCGCCCTGCCTTTGGGTGATCTGATGGTGCTGTAAGCTTCATCAACCAGTGGAATGACATGATTCCGGAGTTCCTTCTCAAAAATATCGAAAGTCAGTTCGGTATGTTGGGGATGATTCCGGTGAATGATCTGGTTGTTGGGGATGGCAATTATCATAGGCAAGGCTTTCCCTTCAGCCAGCAGATTGTCCATGATAAAATTTGCCCTTCCGTCGAACACCCAGTTGGAAGGGAGTTCGCCGCTTCCCCCCAGGAGGTAGAGAACCGGGTATTTCTTCTCCGGGGTATAACCGGGGGGGGTGTAAACGTAGAGTTCGCGCTCTCCCTTTGTGACTTCCGAATGATAAACATGACGCGTTACGGTTCCGTGGGGGACCTTCCGGGCATCGTAATAAGCCGGCCCGTCGCCATGGACGATCAACTCACTGTAAGGCGGCATGGCCGTAAATGCAGCGTATGTATTTCCTGGATCGGGGATCTGAACGCCATCGACATTGAAATGATAAGCATACATATCGGGTTTGAGCGGCCCGATGGTCAGTGTCCAGATGCCATCTTCCCCTTTTGTAAACGGAAGAGGCTCCCTGCCCAGGTTATTGGTGGTGTAGATCGCCCCTGTTGGCAAAACTACCTTTTGCGCATCAGGCGCCTTTAACCGGAATGTAACGGTATGATCGTCATGCACCTCGGGCGAATTTACCGCAGCACTGAAAGGGATCAGGCCTTCGGTGTTCTTTTGCGGATTGTAATCGAGATTTACGTTGGCCTGTTGTCCGAAACTGCCACCCGTAATCCAGATCAGGCCAACTGTTAAAATGGCATACTTAAGCTTCATGGTTTCAATGATTAATGTACAAACTAATCTTTAAACAATAGCGGAGCCAGTTCGTACAAGCTGCGGCGCCATGTTAGGAATTCGTGCGCTGTTCCTTCAGAAACATAAGAAACAGCATTTATTCCGACTTCCTTAAGCGCAACTGCGGCATTCTTCACACCTTCAGGTCTTTCTTTACTTCCGCAACTCAGAAAGATGAGCTTCACCTTCGACATGTCTTTGATATCGGCAGGAGCGTATGTTCCACCGCTTAATAAGGCATAATGAGAAAATACTTCCGGTTTGTTCAGCGTTATCGTTTTGGTTTCCATACCCCCCATTGAAAGCCCTGCCATTGCACGATGCGGCTGATCGGCCAAGGTATTGAAATGGGAATCAATGTATGGAATCAGTTCATCCACCAAAACTGTCTGAAACGGTTTGATATCGAAATTACGTAACCCGCCGAATCTTATTTCGTTGGTCATTCCGTAAGTCATCACAATGATGAAAGGTTCGATCTTCCCGTCGGCAATCAGGTTATCCATGATCAAATTGGCGCGTCCCTGGTTACTCCAGGCGGTTTCATCCTCACCCCAGCCATGCTGAAGGTATAAAACAGGGTATCGTTTATTGCCATCTTTTCCGTAACCGGGAGGCGTGTAAACAAATGCCCTGCGCGATGTATTTGTGCTGGGCGAAGGGAAAAGAATCTGTTGCACAAAACCGTGAGGGACATCTCTCAACGCATAAAAATCCTGGTCGTGCGCCGGAATTTCAATTCCGCTCTCCCAACGGGTGGAACCATAGAAATTCAAAGTTCCCGGATCGTTAAAAACTCCGCCGTCAATGGTCAGGTGGTAGTAATGGAACCCTTCGTCCAGGGGGCCTGCAGTAGTCCCTACCCAAACGCTGTCGGGCCCTTTGGTGAGTTGGGTACCTCCCCGGCCACCCAGTCCGACGATCACACTCTGGGCAAGGGGAGCTTCAATACGGAACCGGGCGTAACCCTGCGAGTTTACCATGGGGTACTCTTTACCGGGTTGGTTCAGGGTGGAAGGTTTGAAATCTTCAATTACGATAGTTTGTGATTGTGCGGAACACACTCCGCCTGCCAGCAAAACCGCCATTAAAACAACAAAAAACTGACTCTTCATCTTTAAAAATAATTTAGTTCATTGGTTAATATTCATAAAACAGAACTCTGTTACAGTTTAACAGTAACTTTTTCCCCATTATAAGCGATGACCTGGTCAACCTGTTCAACGGGTTCCATTCCCAACCCTTTATCCTTGGTTACCTTTACGATCCTGAATTTGCGTTCTTTCATCACTCCGGGGAAAGAACCTTTCCTATCGTTTATGGTCAGACTCTTTTTGGCATCATTCCACGAAAAAGTGATCGTAGAGAAAGCTCCGTTTTCATAATTATAATTGTCATTTTCGTCTTCATACAAAGTGAATTCTCCATGGGCACCTTCGTACACGCGGATTTCAAGGTCCTCCCATTTTTTCTCAGTAGCATACTGGACTTTGGGTCCGACGGGAAGAATTGAGCCTGCTCTAATGTACAACGGCATGATGTCGAGAGGGGCATCTTTGGCAACCGTTTGACCTCCTGACATCTTTTCTCCTGTCCAGAAATCAAACCAATCGGTTCCCGCAGGCAAATAAAGCTCTCTCGATTTGACGGTGCCGAAATCTTCTTGTGTATCTTTTGAATACATAGCATGGGTAACCGGACAAACCAGGATCGATTTTCCGAACATATACTCATCATTGATATCCAGTGTCCTTTTATCTTGTGCAAAATCCATCACCAGGGCGCGCATCATGCTCGACTGGTTGGTTGTAACATCCCATGCGGAAGAATAGATGTAAGGCAGCAAACGGTAGCGCAGGTTGATATATTTTTCAATGGCATCGTACACTTTATCGCCCTTTTTGCCAAACTGATAAATTTCGCGGGGGGCATCGGCGCCATGCGACCGCATCATGGGGCAAAATGTGCCGAATTGCATCCAGCGGGCATACAACTCACGATAGCCTGCGTCATCAAGTTTTCTCCTGAACCGGCTCAGGAAGAACCCGCCAATATCGCTGTTCCAATAAGGAATTCCGCAGAGCGAAAAGTTCAGACCTGCCGATATCTGGTTTTTTAAAGCATCCCACGATGCGGTGACATCCCCCGTCCAGGTATTTGCGCCATAACGCTGCTGACCGGCGAAAGCAGAACGTGTGAGGATGAAGACGCGTTTATCGGATGAAGCAGCACGCTGGTGTTGAAATAAACCGCCGACAGTCATCAGAGGGAACGCATTCCGCACTTTCCGGAATGACCCAAGATAAGTCATATTATCCAAATCTTCCGGTTTGAAATCCAAGTGATCAGGTTCCGATGAATCCATCCACCATCCGTCCATCCCAAGCCTGAAAATACCATCGTTCAGGTATTTCCAATAAATATCACGGGCTTCGGGATTGAAGGGATCGTAAACCCTGACGCCCGAGGGGTAATCACGTCTCGGGGGCCACAAGGTTGAGCCGGACTGGGGCCAGGTTTGAAAATCCATTAAGGCGCCTATTTTTTCCAGTTCTTTGTATTGTTTTGTTTGCGGTCCGAATGAATTCCAAATAGAGATAATTATGTGCGCATTCAGGCGGTGAACGTCATCTACCATCTTTTGCGGATTCGGGAATTCGTCATTCAGGAATTCCATGGCATTCCACAGATAATTGTTGCCCCAGTATTGCCAGTCCTGGATGATCCCATCAAGCGGAACACCCAGTTCACGGTACTTTTTAACCACTCCTACGGTCTCATCCTGACTTTTGTACCGTTCTTTGCTCTGCCAGAAACCAAATGTCCACAAGGGGAACATCGGAGCCTGACCCGTTAAATCACGCATCTGGGCAATAACACCATCGGCATTGCCGCCAACCATGAAATAGTAGTCGGCACAATCGCCCACATCCGATTTAAACGAGGTTTCATCCTGATTATCCGTAAAGGTCGTGGGAGAATAATTATCCCAAAACAATCCATACCCTTTTACCGACTGAAAAAAGGTTATATAATCGTCAGTATTTCCCTGCACCATATTTAGTTTCTGGTTGCGCTGCGACATTTTTCCCCTTTGCTGCTGTCCAAGGCCATAAATGGCTTCGTCTTGGTCCAACACAAACGACTGGCAAACGCTGAAGGTCGGATTGCCTGCATCGTTGAAATCGGTAAATGTAATTCCGGACACCTTTTCAGAAAGAAGATGTTTACCTTTCCTATCGGCAAAAACAACCTGTCCGCTTTTCAGGTTAAGTTTTACTTTTATGATTTCACTTGAAACAGTAAGTACATCGCCATTTTGGTTTATGGCAATTTTGGTTTTTTGAGGCGTTTTAATCACCGAAAGGCTTTCTTTTGAAAAAATACTCCCTTGGGGTGATTTCAATATCCTCACTATTGAAGGAGTATAAAACTGGATTTCAATACGAATTGAGTTGGCGTCAGTTTTTATTCCATAATCAGTTTTTTGATACGATTGTGCTTTACTGCCGTCACTAATTGCAAAAACCAGAAACAACAATGCATAAATATTCTTCATAATGTTTTTCATTAATAGTTCTTATCTCATTTTGTACAGGGAACAATCCCGGCAATGAATTCCGGCGAGCTCATTGACTACATCCGCTCTATGTGTCAGGTAAGTATTAATGCCTGGTCTCTGCTGATGGGTGGTCTGGTGCTGCAATCCGTCGAACTCATCCCGGTTCACGAGATTCGTTTCCCCGTCCGCTCTGTGGCGTGGAGTTTCAATCTTCAGAATCGCCTGTACATAAGAAGAATTCTCAAGGTCTGAAAGTGCATTTCTCATAGCGATATGGATTCTCCATGCAATTTGTTTTCCATTTTTTCAAGGGAGATGCCTTTGGTTTCCGGGACGAAAAAGAGGACCCACAACAGTTGGAGAATCATCATTCCGCAGAAAAGGCCGAAAATCATCTGGGGTTGCAGGGCACCTGCCATAACCGGAAAGAGGAGGGTGATGACAGCCGCAAAAAACCAGTGGGTAAAGCTTCCGAAGGCTTGTCCTGCCGCCCTCTGCCGGTTGGGGAAGATCTCACTGATAAACACCCAGATGACGGCGCCCTGGCCTATGGCATGGGCGGCAATGAAGGCGAAGATGCAGACAGGGACAATGGCGAACCGTCCGGTAGCAAAGGCCCAGGCGGTAAGACCCAGGGAGAGGATGTAGCCAAAGGATCCGATCAGTAAAAGGGTGCGCCTTCCGAGCCTGTCGATGAGCCACAATCCCACAAAGGTAAAGATGAGATTGGTTATGCCGATGCCTACTGACTGGAGCAGGGCGGCCCGGGTGGCCAGACCGGTCATTTCGAATATCCGGGGTGCATAATAGAGGATGGCGTTGATTCCCGACCACTGGTTGAAGAAAGCGATAAAAAAGGCCAGGAACAGGGGTTTAAGCAGTCGTGGAGATCGTGAAACCCCCTTTCCCCGGCGGGCATTATCCGGGACATTGCCCGACGCCTCAATTTCATCAGCCAGCCGTTCCAACTCCGTGGTCGGAAGCCCCGGGTTGACTTTTTTCAACACCCCGAGTCCGGCGGCCCGGTTTCGGCGATGAACGATAAGCCAGCGTGGGCTTTCCGGAAGGCCTATGCAGAAAAGGGCGTAGATCAGTGCCGGGAATGCCATGACGGCCAACATCCACCGCCAGTCATTATCGCCTGACCCCCTGATCAGAGAGTTGGAGAAAAAGGCCATGAGAATCCCAAAGACAATATTAAACTGAAACATTCCGGTAAGCCTTCCCCGGAAGTTGGGAGGGGCGATTTCCGAAATATACATGGGGGCCGCTACAGTGGACACCCCCACGCCGATGCCCCCGACAAACCGGAAGAACATGAAAGAGAAAATCTCAGGGGCCAGTGCGGATCCCACAGCTGAAACCAGATAAAGAACCCCGATCCAAAGCAGGGTTCTCTTCCGCCCGAACCGTTCCGATGGCCATCCCCCCAGCAAGGCCCCCAGAACCGTCCCCCACAGGGCCATGCTGACGGCCACACCGTGCATTCCGTCACTCAACTGCCACAAAGCCTGTATGGACTGTTCCGCTCCCGATATCACCACGGTGTCAAAACCAAAAAGAAACCCCGCCAGGGAAGCTACCACGGCACTCCTGTACAAAAAATAACGCTCCTTCATTTTTGTGAATGACCTTGTTTAGTTTTTTCGCGTAATGCAAACACGAGAAAGGCGTGAATGTTAAAAAACACAATTTCGAAAATTACCATTTTTTATTCTAAATGCAGCCTGGATGAAAGAGATTATTCCCGTTCAGCCATATTTTTATCTCCTTTTAAAAGGCCGTGTTCAAAAATTGAAACTCTCCTTCGCAAAGCCAGGGGGAAATAGTAAAAATCAAATTTTTGTCTAGCTTTGGGCATGGAACGAGCATCGGGCATATCATTTACCGGCCTGATAAATGTACAAAGCACTTTTAATAGTTGCAATAGATTGTAGATATTAACTTTGTGATTTTAGATATTATCTCAACCTTAACACCTCCGGTCTTTTTAAACCTTTTATTGAAGCTTACTGACATGTACAGATTAACAGAGATTTTCATTATTGTCACTTTTATTGTTTCCCGGGCAATTACCGGCTGATGAACCCCGGCAACTGGTCGGTTCTTATGGTAATGGTGTGCAGTTATAAGGAGATAATAGGGATATCATCCGGGTAGATGGTACGGCTGCTATTTTAGTTTGTCTTTTAGTGGAGCCCAATTCTTGACGGGATTGACCAGAATGTCTATCTGTTTGAATGAATAATCCAGCCCTGAATAAGCCGAAAACCGTAAAATTGCTGGTAAAATCTAAACAAATTTCTATGAAAAAATTTGCTTTAAAGTTAGTAATGATAGCCTTTATTCTAGGCCATTCATTTAACATCTGGGGGCAGAATATGAGTTTGTCCGGTTCGGTATATGATGATCAGGGGGGCTCACTGCCAGGCGTTTCCATTATTGTTAAGGGGACCACACAAGGTACGATTACCGATATCGATGGTAAGTTTACGCTGAACGTGCCATCAGATGCGAAGACGCTGGTATTCTCATTCATTGGTTTTGAAACACAGGAAGTTCCCATTGATAGCAGGACCACCGCCCTCCGGGTGAGGTTAATGAGAAACGTGATTGGTCTGGATGAAGTGGTTGCGGTGGGTTATGGGAGAATGACCCGGAAGGATGTGACCAGTTCCATCACCACGGTAAAAGCCAAAGACCTGAATATGGGGGTCTACAGTGATCCTGCCCAGTTATTGCAGGGGAAAGTTCCTGGTCTGACCATTACACAAACTTCAGACCCTAACGGCAGTTCCTCCATTACCCTGCGAGGAGCTTCCACGCTTCGCTCGGGCGAGGCACAGGAACCCTACTACGTCATTGATGGAATTCCGGGGACGTCATTATCATTGGTTGCGCCGGAGGATATCGAGAGCATTGATGTCCTACGTGATGCCTCTGCCACGGCCATTTATGGTTCAAAAGCCGCTAACGGGGTGATCATTGTCACCACCCGGAAGGGGAATCAAAACGGGAAGACCAATATCAGCTATAGCAGTTATGTGGCTGTCGACAATATCCTGAAGGATTTGGAAATGATGACCGCGGGTGAATTGCGGAGCTACGCCTCATCCAATAGCATAACCCTTCCGAATGATGAAGGAGGCAACACCGACTGGCAGAAAGAAGCGCAACGGACAGGGTTCAGTCACAACCACAATGTTTCCATAAATGGTGGTGATGCAAAGACCAGTTACAATGCAAGTGTAAACTTTATGGACAAACAGGGGATTATCAAAGGAACCGAAAGGAACCGTCTGATAGAACGCTCCTTTTTACAAACCAAAGCCCTGAACGACCGGTTAACCCTCTCCTTCAGTCTGAACGGAAGCATCACCAACCATGAAAACGTCCCCATGGGAAGCCAGGGGACCAGTGTTCTGGATGCTATGAATTACTATTCTCCATTGGTACCGGTGAAAAACGAAAATGGAAGCTGGTATTCAAGCTCGGGCATCTCTCAGAATTACAATCCCATGTCGATGATAAATGAGGATGAGTACCATACGGAGAGTAAAAGTTTGCAAGGCATCGCCAAAGCTTCCCTTGATATTACCAAAGGGTTGGTTTATAACCTGGGGCTTTCTTACCAGAACGAGCAGTACATTCATAGCAATTATAACACCACGGCTTCCCAGATTTATTCCTCGCAGCATGGCCAGGCGAGCCGCACCTCCGTGGAGAACAAGAAGAGGGTGCTGGAGACCTATCTTAACTATGACAAGACTTTCGGAGAGGTTCACAAGCTGGGCCTCATGGGGGGGTATTCCTGGGAACAGGCCGATAACAACGATGGTTTCGGACTGACGGTTTACAATTTTTATGATGATGCGCTGAAATACTACAACATGGGGTATGCCAACAACATGGATATTACAGGGATTCATAATGGTTATACCCTCTCGACTCTGCGGATGATCTCGTTTTATGGTCGTTTGAATTACAGTTTCAACAGCAAGTACTTGTTTCAGGCCACATTGCGTCGTGACGGCAGTTCTGCTTTCGGCAAAAACAACCGTTGGGCCACCTTTCCTTCGGCCTCTGTGTCATGGCGCATGAGTGAGGAGGATTTTATCAAGGATATGAATCTGTTTGATGATCTGAAATTCCGTGTAGGTTATGGCGTCAGTGGCAACTCATTGGGATTTGACGCTTTCACGGCCATCCAGACCTATGGGGCTTCAGGATGGTTCACCTATACCGATGCCAACGGGAATCCTGCTGATTACCGCACATTGGCGGCTACCAGCAACGCCAATCCCGACCTTAAATGGGAACGTACCAGTATGCTCAACATAGGTCTGGATTTCGGCTTCCTGAAAAACCGTATCACGGGAACCCTGGAATACTATGACAAACAAACCAAGGACCTGATATACAGCTATGCGGTGTCTACCAACCGTTATCCATACGGGAGCATGCTGGCCAATGTGGGCGAGATCAGCAACAAGGGGATTGAATTTTCCCTGACCGTTGTTCCCGTCCAAACCAAGAATACCCGTTGGGAATCCTCGATGAACCTTTCACACAACAAGAATGAGGTGGTTAGTCTTTCCAATCAGAATTATTCAGTGGATTATATCAATGCCGGCAATCCCAACATTGGGGGTCACTCGACCACCAATGTTCAGCGTATCATGGAAGGAGAAGCGATCGGAACCTTCTATATGTGGGAGTGGGCAGGGTATGATAACCATGGGGTATCGCAGTTTTATGTCCATGACCCCGTGACGGGTGAGCGCACTGGGGCGTTAACAACCAGTCCTCAGGAAACCGACCGGACAAAAGTAGGGAGTGCCCAACCCAAGTTAACCTATGGATGGAACAACACGCTGAAATTTAAGAACTGGTCTCTCACCGCCTTCCTTCAGGGGGTATCGGGGAACCAAATCCTGAACTCAACCCGTGCGCAATACAACTACATTGCATTGGTTTCCACCGGCAAGAATGTATTGATTGAAGTGGCTGCCAACCAAAAGTTTACCGACGTCAACGCGCAAGCTCCCTCAGACCGGTACCTGGAAAAGGGCGGCTACCTGCGTCTCTCCACCCTCTCCCTGAATTATGACTTCGGAAGGATTGGCAACGCCATCAACGGATTAAACCTCTATGCCACCTGCAACAACCTGCTGACCATCAGCAATTATAAAGGTCTTGACCCGGAAATTTATCTGGGAGGTCTCACACCGGGTATCGATAGCCGTGAAACCTATTATCCCCGAACCAGCACTTTTATGCTCGGGCTTAATATCAACTTCTGATATTCAAAATGACCAGAAAAAATGAAGAAAAATATGAAATATCCATGCATCCTTTATGCACCAACCGGTATTATTAACCACATGGATATTGCATGTGTTTCACAGAACAAACCATACGAACGTAATAATTAAAACACATGAACAATAAGAGTATAAAAATTTGTATATCAGCTGCGTTCATCGCCCTTTCGGTGAGTAGCTGTACCGATTTGGATGTGGATGTAAAATCGCAGTACACCTCCTATCCCAATTCGGAGATCGCCGTTGAAGCCAAAACCTCTGATGTCTATTTTGCATTCCGGGGGGCATTGGGGCGTCGTTATAATGAAGCCATGGTTTGCTCATCCGATGAGTGTACGGGTGTAAGTTTCGATGGGGACTATTACGACTCAGGGAACTATGCCCATCCCAGTTTACATAAGTTCATGGCTGATGATGCCTGCCTGGGATATTGGACGGATCTGTCAAGCGGGATCACCAAATGCAACCAGGTGATTCTGGATCTTGGAGGGGAAGAACAGGTGGTTACTGCTCCGGTCCGGGCCATCCGTGCTTTCTATCATTTCATACTGATGGACAGCTACGGAGATGTCCCCATTCTGGATCATGTACTGGAAGCAGAGGAGGCGCTGGAACGCAGCCCGCGCAAGGAGGTTGCGGAGTGGATAGAATCCGAACTTCTGGCCATCCAGGATCATATGACAAAAAAAGTGGATGCCTCCACCTATGGCAAGCCGACCTATTGGATGGTACAAGCCCTTTTGGCCAAGTTGTACATCAACTGGAATGTATATACCAAAGATGTAACCAATGCAAGCTGGTCAGCCTCTGCAACCAATGAAAAACTGGATGATGGTGTGGCCGCATGTGATGAAATCATCCAATCGGGCCTCTTCAACCTGAGTGACGACTACCTCAGGAAGTTTTATCCCAACAACGGACCTCATATCAGGGATTTCATCTATGCCATGCCATATACTGCGTCGAAACAGGATGGAATGACTTACGCCCGTTTCCGTACCTGGCGCAAAGGCGACAGCGATGGGAAAGGGGGTGCCGGACTGTATGGGATTAAGTTGGCCAAGTCAGTGGGCGGGAATCTTGCCGTGACTCCCGAATTTGCCGGCTTGTTCACGCTGGCGGGCGACCGCCGCAATGATGCCCTGTTCAAGGGGCCCCTGTTTCAGCATAATCCTTCTACTTACATAGTAACTCAAACTCCCTTTCTGTATAAGGATGCTCAGGTCACCCTAACCAGGGATATCATACTTCCGATGGTGAATGAGAACCTGAATGTTGGCAATACGGTGGCAGGGTGGTCACAAGGCTATCGCTTCAACAAATTTATGGTAGATCCTGCTGCTTTTGACTTGTACAACCGGTGCCAGGATAATGATATCCCGATCTTCCGATATGCCGATATCCTGCTCACCAAATGTGAGGCCCTTCTTCGCGGTGCCAAAGGAACCACGGGAGACACCCCCATGGGATTGTTTAATCAGATCCGTTCCTATGTCAAGGCCCCTACGCTGACCTCCGCTCCTACCCTGGATGAACTGCTTGATGAACGGGGCCGTGAGTTCTTCGATGAAAACTGGCGCCGGAATGACCTCATCCGTTTCGGGAAATTTGAAAAGGACTGGGGCTTTAAAAATACCATCAATCCGGTAGCCAAAACGGACTTTACCAAGCGCATTTTCCCTGTTCCTACGGGTGTTTTAAACGAGAATACCAACTGGAAACAGAATGCCGGATATTAATCATCCCTTATTATAAGAAAAGGAGGGTGTTCCTCAAAACACCCTCCTTTTTTCTAGTCCTTTCCGGATTTAATTGTGATTTCAGAATGCCGAAAAGACATCAGGTTTTGATACAAAGTATCAGGCGTTATGGGTTCCGGATGATGGGGATGATGGTCTGTCTTCTCTGGACCTCATCCTGCGAGGTCAACCAACTTACAAAAACCTCAGAAGTCCGGCCTGTGGATAGGGTATTTCCTCAGCTTGATACCAGCCATTCCCGGTGGTTCTTTTTTTCCTCGGCATCACGGCCTTTCGGGATGGTTAATTTAAGTCCCGATACCGAAATCGACAGCGACTGGGGCGGTGGATACCGTTATGACACCGACACTGTCAAAGGGTTCAGCCATATTCATGCCTGGCAATTGGCAGGGCCTTCCATCATGCCTGTAAACCCTGACCTGATGGATAGGAAGACACTATTTCAGGATTATTATTCCAGCTTTAACCATCAAACCGAAACCGTTGCTCCAGGATATCATCAACTCTTTCTGGATAGATATCAGATTAAAACCGAGCTTACTTCTACCAAAAGGGTGGGTTTTCACCGCTATACCTCTCCTGAGAATATCGCTCTGCTTTTTAACCTGAATGGCCCGCTTGGTCCGGGTTTTATGAGCGATGGCGTCATCAGTAAAACAGAAAAGGCAGATTTAATAACCGGAGAGGTGACCAATCTGCCCACCTTTCGCCGGCCCAAACCTTGCACGGTCTATTTTGCAGCCCAATTTAACAGGCCTTATGATCATCTTGAGCAGGATCAGGCCACAGGAAATTATATCGTCTGCTTTGGGAACAGCAGTTCCCGGCCGCTGATGGTGAAAGTAGCGGTATCCTACACCTCGGTTGGAAATGCGGTCACCAACATGAAAGAGGAACTGCCGGGCTGGAACTTTGATCAGGTGGTGGATGAATCGCAGGAAGAGTGGAACAGTTTATTGTCACGCATTAAGGTGGAAGGGGGAACCCCCCAACAACAACAACGGTTTTATACCGATCTGTGGCATGCGTTACAGGGACGCAGGACCATCAGTGACATCAACGGAGCCTATCCCGACCATACAAGAGAACCCTTCAGAATAGGACAACTTCCATGCAATGAAAAAGGGGAACCCCTGTTTCATCATTACAATTCCGACTCATTCTGGGGAGCCCAATGGACCCTGAATACCCTCTGGGGATTGGTCTATCCGGACATTATGGAAGAATTTGTCCACTCACTGATGCAATATTATAAAGACGGAGGGTTGATCCCCAGGGGGCCTTCCGGAGGAAATTACACCTATGTGATGACAGGCGCTTCGTCTAATCCATTTATTATCAGCGCCATTCAAAAAGGTATCGTAAAAGATGATTGGGACGACATCTATCAGGCCCTGAAGAAAAATCAAATGCCCGGAGGGATCATGGAGAAAGCCGGATATGAGCATCAAACCAGTATCGGAGGAGGCTTATCGTGGTATATGGAAAAAGGATATGTTCCTTACCCGCTTTCGGAAATGGTGTATGGGGCACACCAGGACGGGGCAGGCCAGACCCTGGAATATGCCTTTCAGGATTGGGCATTGGCACAGCTGGCTCAGAAACTGGGGAAAGAAGAGGATGCCCGCTATTTTCTGGAACGCAGTGAGAACTATAAAAACCTGTTTGATCCGGTAAGTGGTTGGATGAGACCAAAAAACAGGGAAGGAGAATGGAAGGAGGACTTTGATCCTTTTCAGATAGACCATGGTTTTATTGAAGCCAATGGAGCACAAAGCACATGGTTTGTGCCTCATCATTTAGAAGGGCTGAGCAAGTTAATGGGCGGGGAGGAGGCTGCTTCGACAAAACTGAACCAGGCATTTACCGAGGCCGGAAAACTGGGTTTTACGGCCGGCCCTTCGCATGAAAGAGAGACGCATCCTGAGTATAGCCGGATTCCGGTGAATTATGGAAATCAACCTTCTATTCATACGGCATTCATCTTTAATTATCTAGGGAAGCCTTGGTTAACGCAATACTGGTCGCGCAGGGTGACTGAGGAAGTTTATGAGGGGGTAAGCCCTCAGGTAGGGTATAATGGAGATGAAGACCAGGGTCTGATGGGGGCTTTGGCGGTTTTGATGAAGATCGGACTATTTTCAATGCAGGGGGGGTGTTCCCTGGAACCAGAACTGGAACTGGGCAGCCCTGTTTTTGACAGGGTCACCATTCAACTGGATCCAGAATATTATCCGGGGAAAACACTGGTGATAGAGGTCAGAAACAACACCCACCGGAATGTGTATATCCAGTCGGCCCGGTGGAATGGAGATGAACTCAACACCTGGAGGATTCCGCAGAGTGATCTGGTACGGGGGGGAACCCTTGTGCTAGAGATGGGTGAAAAGCCCAACGAGCAATGGGGCATCAACAACCATAAGCAGGCTGAAAGTTATGAAACAAAATAAGGAACGTTTTCTTTCATTGGATGTGTTCAGAGGGCTGACCATCGCTTTAATGATTATAGTAAATACACCCGGGACAGGCGCAGATATCTATGGCTATCTGATCCATGCCCAATGGTTCGGATTTACGCTCGCCGATCTGGTATTTCCTTCCTTTCTTTTTGCTGTCGGAAACTCGCTGAGCTTTTCGATGATAAAAATGAAACAGGCTCCTGGCAGGGAGGTATGGCTTAAAATTACCAGGAGAACCATCGTTATCTTCTTACTGGGATATCTCATGTATTGGTTCCCATTCTTTGAAAGAGGTCAATCCGGGGAACTGTTGCTCAAACCGGTTTCAGAAACCAGAATCATGGGGGTACTCCAACGGATTGCCCTGTGCTATTTCTTTGCTTCCATCATTTTCTACTATTTCTCGCAAAAAACAGCCCTTCTGATTTCAGGTGTCCTGCTTTTAGGTTATTGGGCTATCCTGTATCTGTTCGGAGAACCCGGCTTTGAACTGGAAATGGCGACCAACGCGGCGACAAAACTGGATTTGACCATCCTGGGACATGGGCATATTTATAAAAGAGACAGTGTTCCTTTTGATCCGGAAGGCCTGCTGAGCACTTTACCCGCCATCGTCAATGTGATCATGGGGTACATCGCGGGTAGTTTCATTCAGAAAAACGGGAAATCCTTTGAAGGCATTGCAAAGCTCCTCATGGCTGGGTTTTTGCTGACCACCCTGGCACTTGGGTGGGACTTCATCTTTCCTATTTGCAAAAAGCTATGGACCAGCTCTTTTGTGCTTTATACGGTCGGACTCGATTTGTCCATTATGGCCATCCTGATCTACCTGATCGAGATAAGGAAATATAAAACAGGGATTTCCTTTTTTGAAATTCTGGGGAAGAATCCTCTTTTTATTTACCTGTTTTCAGAATTATTTTTTGTCTTACTTTGTCTTATTCCGGTCGGGAATGGCTTAAATGCTTTTAAATGGGTGAGTGAACGGGTATTTCAAAACATCGCTCCGGGGGCTTTGGGCACTCTGCTCACCGCCATGGCGTTTATGCTCTTCTGCTGGTTGTTGGGGTACATATTGCACAAAAGGCGCATATATGTGAAAATTTAAACGAACCCTGATGTTTCAGGGTGACAGAATAATAGGATGTTCCCATGAGGCTGATCTTTCGGATATTCCCGGTATTTGCATGGTTCTTGTCTACTCCCCTGTTTGCAGAGGATATTAAACTGGAACATTTCAGCAGGGATAATGGCCTTTCACACAATTCGGTGCGCCATATCGTCCAGGATAAAACCGGGTTGCTCTGGTTCGGCACCTTTAATGGTTTGAACAGTTTCGACGGACAGAGGTTTACCCCTTACCTGAGTGATATCAACACCACCAATACCATTCGCAATGATGACATTACGGCATTGGTCATGGAGGAAGCGTCTGATGTGTTGTGGATCGGGACCAGAGGGGGACTGACAAAATTCAATTTAAGAACCCACCAGTTCACCACATTTCTTCATGAAAAGGATAATCCCCAATCCCTCCCTGATTCGGAAATCAGAGCCATCTATATCGATAAATTTAAAAGAGTATGGGTCGGAACCAAAGAGAGAGGTTTATGCATTTATCATGAAGAGACCCGGGAGTTTGTTAAGGTAGCCCTTCAGGGTTCCAACTATATCAAGGTCATCTTTGAAGATATCAATGGCCATATCTGGACAGGCAGCTATGATACGGGAGGAATTTCAAGAATTACCCTGGAGGAAAAAGGTGAAATTGTGGACATACATTCCTACACACTATCGGTTCCCGGATCCAAAGTCACCAATCCGTATGTTTATTTCATCTTTCAGGATGACAAATCGGACCTGTTCATCGGAAGCCGCGAAGGCTTGTATAAATGGAACAAGCAAGATGACCTGTTTGAATTACAACCCATCCATGATTCCATATTCAAAGAAACCATAGGCCCCTATTTTACCTGCATAACCCGGGCTCCCGATAGAAAATACTGGTTAGGAACCATTGGGGGGATGGTCGTTTGCAACCGGTTGGAAGAGATTGCCAAAGGGAATTTCCAATGGTACTATTCAAAACAATCGGAAAAAACCTCATTGGTCGACAACTCCATATCAGCGCTCTTTTTTGATAATTCAGGATTGCTCTGGATTGGCACCGATAATGGATTGGATAAATATGATCCCTTCAGGAACCAGTTTAAAACCATCAATTCATTCTCCCTGGTGGTGGATGGCAGGATTCCGCGGTTATCGGATTATGCCCCCACATTTGATGGAAAACTGATCGTGGCCACCCATAACAGTGGGCTGTTTCTAATGGATAATAACCAGTTTAAGGTCATTGCAAGTGGGCATAATGACATTTCAGGGATCTATAGCGATGATGGAAAGACTTTCTATTGTGGTTTGTGGTCGGGCAAGGTGCTGGTTTACCATTATGTTACCAAGACATCGGAATTGTTGAACCCGGGGTTTGAATCAGTACCCGTCTTTGCATTTAAAAGGCTGGCCGATGGCAGGATAATTATCGGTTCTCATGGGAGTGGGGCCGTAATCTATAATCCTTTGACCTCCGGAATGGATTACACACTAAAAATAAGATTCCCCGGCTTAGAGATTAACCAGATTGAAGCCATCCGTGACGGAATCATCTGGATAGCAACGGAAACCGGAGTTATTAAATACAATCCCGGAAACCTCCACTCCAAAGTGTATACCTCAAAGGATGGTGAAATGGAGGGATTAACCAATAACAGCGCCAAGGCGATCTGTATCGATGACTCCGGAAAGATTTGGGTTTCCACCCGGATGGGGCTTAACTATTACCGGTCAGATATCGATGATTTCGTACAGGTTAAACATCCTCCGGAATTGAGAAAGAACTGGATCACCGATATCATCAAAGATAAAGACGGAACCCTGTGGTTTAACTTTAACAATGGTCAGGTAGGCCGCTTTGATCCCACAGGAAATAGCCTGAACACCTATGACGTCGGCAGCGGCAACCGGCTCGATATCTTTAGTAATAAGGGATTTACACTCTTTAAGGATTCCGTGGTTTACCTTACCGGCAAGGATGAAATCATCTGGTTCGCCGTGAATGATCTCAGGGATAATCTACGGTCAGATCCTCCATTCATAAGTGAAGTAAAGATTCAGAACAAGGCGGTATTTCCGGGAGAGATCATTAAAGGCCAGGTGGTACTCGATGAAGATATCAACTACTCCCGCCGGTTGGTGCTGGAATACAGAAACAGAAACTTTTCATTCTCCTTTTCATCGCCCTCCTATTCCAATACCCTTTTGAACAAATACGAGTATATGCTGGAAGGATTTGATGAAGAGTGGATTACAACGGATCATAATTTAACGGGTATCCAGTACACCAATCTTTATCCCAAAAACTACACTTTTAAAATAAGGTCTGCCAACAGCAGCGGCCATTGGAGCGATGTTTCAACGTATGAAATCATCATTAAACCTCCGTTCTGGTTGACGTATGAAGCTCTCTTCCTGATTATTAGCTTTGTGGTCATCATGGTGGTTCTTGTTTACCGCCAACTGAAGAAAAGTTGGGTGTTAAAGCAGGAGTTGCTGATGGAGAAAGTGCACCGTGAAAGGGAAGAGAACCTTAATCAGGAAAAACTGCGCTTTTTTTCCAATATCTCACACGAACTCAGAACCCCGATTTCTTTGATCATCGGTCCGGCCAAACAACTGGCCGAAGAGGGATTGAACACAGAATATCAGCAGAGCCGCATTGGCTTAATATTACATAACTCCAACCGGTTGTATAATTTGGTGAATCAGCTCCTTGACTTCAGGAAAGCTCAAAACGGGGAGTTGACACTCAAGGTTTCGAAAACCGATATCCTGTCATTCTCACAGAACATTTTTCACTCCTTTGATGGTCTGGCAAAAGAAAAAGTCATCAACTACCATTTACTGTGTGAATCTGATGAAATAAAGGGGTGGATTGACAGTGACAAATACGACAAGATATTAAGCAATTTGCTGTCGAATGCCCTGAAGTTTACCCCTAAATATGGGAATGTGGATTTGTTTCTAGGAACCAGAGAAAATGAATCCGGGTTAAGAAAACTGATTGTAGAGGTGAGTGATGATGGAATCGGGATTCCGGAGGAGAGTCACACCAAAATATTCACGCGGTTCTACCGGGCTGAAAATACCAGGGAAGAGCATACCGGCACGGGAATAGGTTTGTCGCTGGTCCATTCATTGGTTAAAGTTCATAAATCAGAAATAAAACTGAGCAGCACTCCGGGCAAGGGAAGCGTCTTTACCCTTGGAATACCCGTAGATAAGGCGTTTTATGATGAGAGCGAAATCCTTGATTTTGAGAATAGCGCGGCCGGATACTTGTTGCCTTTTATTCCGGAGGTTAAGAAGAATAACCACTCGACAGATCTGAAAGAGAAAGTAGTGGTCATTGAAGACAACCAGGAGCTTAGGAACTATATTGCAGACTGTATTTCTGACAGTTACAAAGTATATACCGCCGAAAACGGCGAAGAAGGATTACAGATTTGCCGGAACATAAAACCTATCATTTGTGTGGCGGATGTCATGATGCCGGTGATGGATGGTTTTGAATTTTGCAAAACCCTGAAAAATGATGAAAGAATCAGTCATATCCCTGTCATTCTGTTAACGGCCTTATCAGATATTGAAAACCAGATCAGGGGATATAAACAAGGGGCTGATGGGTACTTGACCAAGCCTTTTGATCCTTCTCTTTTAAAAACCCGCATCCAGAATATTGTAAAGGCAAGAGCTGACCTTAAGAAAACGTTTTCGGGGGATGTGGAAAGCTCTGTGAATGTACTGACCCATTCACCTGTGGATGAAGAATTTCTGAAAAAACTGACGGCAGTGATTGAAACGAACATCAGTGATACCCAACTCGCCGGACCGATGCTCTGTTCGGAGCTGGGGGTCAGTTCATCGACGCTTTACAGAAAGGTAAAAGAATTGACCGATTTGTCGCCCAATGAGTTCATCAGGACCATCAGGTTGAAGAAAGCGGTTCAGTTGTTAAGGCTCAAGCGGAACAACGTCTCTGAAGTTTCTGATATGGTGGGATTTAATGACCCTTATTATTTCAGCCGGTGCTTCAAAAAGCAATTCGGGTTTCCTCCGAGTGATTTGTTGTGAACGATTTCTAACACCTTCTAAAATCTTTTATGCATCTTTAATCTGATTTGTCACATTTGTAGCTTGAATCCAGGTAGTGTTATATTTTGTGTGTTGGGTATCGTTTAGTGATGTACATTTGACGCCAAAAAACCAAAATATCTTCCTTATTATGAAACGTATTCTTTCTTTCCTGATTCTGGCCATGGCACTTGCATCGGGCCGGGCAGCTGTTGTTGATACCATCCAGGTTTACAGTGAGTCGATGCAAAAAAATATTAAAGCGATAGTTGTTACTCCCGATAACTATTCGTCGTCTGGTGAATTGCCTGTTGTGTATCTTTTACATGGCTATAGTGGCAATCACCTCGACTGGGTTAGCAAAGCCAAAGGTGTTGAGAAATCAGCCGACATTTATAACCTCATCATTGTTTGTCCTGACGGCGGCTACGGTAGCTGGTACTGGGACAGCCCTGTCGATCCGAAGTCGCAGTATGAAACTTTTGTTTCGTCAGAATTGATTCAAGCCATCGATTCGAAATACAAAACCATTAAAAATCGTAAAGGACGTGGTATTACCGGCCTGAGCATGGGCGGACATGGCGGACTTTACCTCGGAATCAGGCACCAGGATATGTTTGGTGCTGCCGGAAGCATGAGTGGCGGCGTAGATATTCGCCCCTTCCCCAGTAACTGGGAAATAGCTCAACGCCTTGGAACCTATTCAGAGCAACCCGAACGCTGGGAAAAAAATACAGTGATTAACCAGCTTCACCTGCTTACGCCAAACTCCCTGGCTCTGGTTATCGACTGCGGAACTGATGATTTCTTTTTCGAGGTAAACGAAAACCTCCACCAGCAGTTGTTGTACCGCAACATTCCGCACGACTACATTACCCGTCCGGGTGGACACACCTGGCCATATTGGACCAACGCTGTTAAATACCAGATGCTGTTTATGAGCAATTACTTCAACAGTGCGAAGTAGCTTCTGACATCGTCTGTTTTTTCTGACCAAATAAAACCTGAACCAAGCCCATAATGAAATTGAAACTCCCTGCTGCTCTGCGGCAAGGAAATGAATTCCGTAGAGGACTTCTCTATTGTCTCGCTCGCTAACCTTACGGCAGAGCCGACGTGGAAACGAATCCCGTGAACCGGGATGAGTTCGGCAGGTTCCAGCACCGGATCAGCCATCAGCAGAGACCAGGCATTAATACTTACCTGGCACAAAGAACAGATGTAGTCAATGCGCTCGACGGAAAGTATAACAGGTGTTCAATGATATATAGTTTTGGATCAGGGGGAAATAGTAAAAATCAAATTTTTGCCTAGCTTTGGGCAAAGAACGGGCAAACCGGGGATTCCTTATTAAACAAACAAAAAAATGAAAAGAATGAATTTCAGGCAAAAAATGAGGCCTGCTGCAATTGTTGTCATAACAGCTTTTTGCATGCTTCCGTTAAAGGGTGCTGGCCAAAAATCAGAAACAGAAAAGAACATTGACAATATCCGCAAGGGAGAAATAATCATAAAAGCCAGGCCTAAGGCCAAAGTGCAAGTGGAGCAGACAGCCCACGAATTCTGGTTTGGATGCGCCATTCCCAACAGTCTGGCTGACGGTATGATGCGGGAAACTGACAAAAAACAATTCCAGGAAAAATTCCTTCAGAATTTTAATTCGGCAGTAACCGAAAATGCCGTGAAATGGGGAACTATGGAACGCCAGAAAGGAGCAATCGATTATTCCGTGATTGATGGCATCCTGAACTGGACGGAGGAGAACAACATTCCGCTTCGGGGACACAATCTGTTTTGGGGAATTCCGAAGTTTATCCAACCGTGGGTGAAAGAACTGACTGACGACGAACTCGAACTTGCGATCAGGAATCGTGCAGAGACTTTGACGGCCCGTTACAAAGGCCGGTTTGCCGAGTACGACCTGAACAATGAAATGGTGCACGGGAATTACTATGAGGAACGTTTGGGCCCTGATATTACCAAAAAAATGGCGGAATGGTCAATAAATGGCGATCCTGAAATAAAACTGTGGCTCAATGATTACGACATTCTGACCGGCAATAAACTCCCGGAATACATGGCTCAAATCCGTTCTCTGCTGAAGCAGAAAGTGCCCGTTGCCGGCATTGGCGTTCAAGGCCATTTGCATGCCGAGACCTTTGACCGCCATCAGCTTAAAAATGCGCTCGATTCGCTGGCACAGTTCAATCTGCCCATCAGAGTCACCGAATTCAATATCCCGGGACAGAGATCGAAACATTACCAGGAGCGGATATTTACACTTACCGATGAAGAGGAACTTCAAAAAGCAACGGAGCTGGTTGACTACTACACAATTTGTTTTGCCCATCCGGCAGTGGATGGAATAATCATGTGGGGCTTTTGGGAGGGGGCCAACTGGATTCCGGTTTCATCCTTGTATAAACGTGATTGGTCGCCCACTCCGGCAGCTGAAGCCTACAGAAACCTGATATTTAAGGAGTGGTGGACCAACGCAGAAACAAAAACCAACCGTAAGGGGGAACTTTCTGTCCGGGCATTTTTTGGAAAATATAAAATCACGGTTGACGGAAAAACAAAAGAAATTGATTTGCCGAAAGAAAAAGGAAAGGTAATTGTCGAATTTTAAGAGATTCACGATTACATATAAATACCCCAACGAAACATATGATACGGTAAAATTTAAAGTTTAATGTAATGTTAAACTCACATCGAGCGTCCAAACATTATAATACATGATATTTATTATATCAACTTTTAATAATTTGTCTGTATCTTTGCCACAGTGTAAATAAAAAAATTCGTGTACAATGAAACTTGAATTAACAAAAGAACAGATTGAGCAACTTACCAAAGTTGAGGTTGAAAAACTGAATGCTACTTATGCAATCAAAAAAGAAAAATTGGAGTTAAAATTCAAAGCCGCCTTAGCTAAACTTGAAGAATCAAAAAAGGCTGATATTGAAAAACTAAAAGGAAAATTCAAATTCATTGAATATTCCGGAAAGGTTGGTAAAGTGGCCGTTCCTGAAAGAAAAAAAAGGGTGAAATTGGATCCCGTGAAAATACAAGAAATGGTTGAGCAAAAGAAATCGGTGAAGGAAATGGCTGAGGAATTGAATTCAACCGAGGCTTCAATCCGTGCCAAACTTGGCAGGATGGGAATCAAAATGAGATAATAGGAGGAATTCACTTTTCATGAGGTTATAGGAGGGAATTCACTTTTCATGAGATTGTAGGAATTACCAAAGACCTGCCAGCGTCTGTGTTCACACCGCCAATGAGGTGATTTTTAAGTTACACCGGACCGAAGATTTTCAGGCCGGCATGTATTTTATTTTTTGCAAATCAGTGGCTGCCAGGTGAGGTGGAGGTGTTGAGCCTGCATCTTAACCGGCGGGAGTACAGCGGGTAACGTCCACAAGCGTGGTTCCCGGGGGGTAATCATTTGACATATGAGGTTCTGTTGCAGGGCACCCGGATGCCGGGCAGCCAGAACAAACTGACGGAGGGGAGCCTGCGGCAATGGCATTCTCTGCATTTATGATGATGAAAGCATCCCTGTCTTTGCCTGTAAATTGCTGAAGAGAAGGAAACGACGACAACTTTGCGGGGTATTGTCAGAGGAATATCCCGACGAAGCCGGCAGCCGGAACCTGGTTCCGGTTATTGATGGTTTTTTTCCCGTCGGCAAAGCCGGTGACCACGCATTCGGTAAAGCAGCCGCAGTTGCCTTGGGTATCGGGTTCATAACCCCGGCACACCCGCAGCACGTCGGGTGAGATCTCGTCGATCAGAACGATCCTGCCGTCGCCGTGTTTCAGCCGGCCCAGCTCAAACTTGCCGTCAATGACGTGCAGTCCCTTCGAGGCAAACTCGGCAGTTACGATGGCGGCGATTTCCTTCACCAGTTCCACGCTTCCGCGGATCTCCTCCCGCGTCATGGCGCCGGTCTCCTCCAGTGCTTCCAGGGTGATGAGGGTGTCGCTATCTCCTTTGGTCCAGACTTCCACCAGGGTGTGGAGGTTCCGGCAGGGCCGCACAAAGGGATACCTGCGCCAGAAACTGCCGGTGGCCTGGTTGCGCCAGGTGAATTCGAGGTTCTGCAGCGGCGCCGACCCCGGAAAGGGGGGCGGCTCCACCGCCATGCCCAGCGGCAGGGCCGGCTCCACCACCATCTCGTTGTCCCCAATGGTGTCTATGTAATGGGTGGGAATGCCCCTGCCCAGCAGCAGTCTGAAAAAATGGGTGGCAAAGCGGCAGGCGATGGCTCCTTTTCCGGGGATGCTGCCCACCACACTATCGCGGCCGGGGTCAAAGACCACCTTCCCTTTATCGATATAGCCCGTGGCCTTGTCGGTGAATACTAAACGGTATTTGCCCGCCATGGGGCCTTCGGTGATCAGATACACATCTTTCGATTTTCCGCGGTAAACCAGGTTTTCGTCAGCCATAGAAGTGATTTTTTAGTGATCGGATTGAGGGAATAAAGATAAAGAAGGGAAATAATTTTCCAAACAAAATTAAAACTCCCCGCCACAGGGCAGCGGGGAGTTTCAACTCACGGTGCAATTACCGGCGGCTTATGTCATAGACAAAGATTTTATCGGCATGGCGTACATAGAGCCGTTTATCACATACAACGGGATGCGCCCAGTACATTCCGGTTCCTCCGGAGGGTAATCTGAATTCTCCGGCGACCTCGAATTTGTCAGGTGTTGCCATCACCAAACGCATAGTACCTCTCTGTTCAAGGGTATATAGCATTCCATCGGCAAAAGTCAGGCATCCTTCATCATTGGTTTCTCTCCATTTCTGTTCGCCGGTCATGAAATCGAGACAATACCATCCCCGTGACCTGCTTCCGGAGCCGTAAACAAAACCGTCATGAAAGATTACTCCTCCATGGTGGTTATCCATGAGCTTTGATTCCCAGACTTTTTCCACCTTTATCTCCTTTTCCGGCTTACTCAGCCTGACGAGCATGCTGCCCAAACCATAACCGCTCGAAATAAAAATATGACCGTTATGAAAAACAGCATCAGTTATATTACATTCCTGCTGGTTGATCACATCGGTTTTCCACAGCAACCGGCCGGTTTGGCTATCGACACCATAATAACATATTGCACTGGCTCCTAATACCTGCCGGTAGCCGTTATAATCAATCATTACCGGCGATGTATAACTCTCTACCCCCGGTATAACGGTATTGGCCCAAATCTGCTCTCCGGTCCTTTTGTCAAGGCACACCTGGTGCCCTCTTTTACCGACAGGTCTTACATAAAGATGATTACCGTCAATCATGACCGATTCAGCATAACCATATTCTGTGGGATTCGCTTCATACAGCTGCGGCAGATCCGCCTGCCAGATTATCCTTCCGGTTTTAGCTTCAAAAGCTGAGAGCAAACCCATCTCTCCCAGGAAATAAATGATCCCGTTATCGTAGGTCGGCGTACTCCTGGGTCCGGTATATGAGCGTGCCCATGGGGCTGAAGTTGTCCACTTATTGCCTGCAGGTTTTTTCCAAACCAGTTTACCGCTGAGATCAAATGTAAAAACATAAGGCTGGTTATTTTCTGTTCCGGCGGTAAAAAGAAGCCCATCGGCGATTGAAACGGAGCTGTAACCCTCACCAAGCCCCTCAATGGTCAAAATAAGCGGAGGCCCGCTCTCGGGCCATGTCTGAGCCAATCCTGTTTCGGCCGATTTGTTCAAGCGGTCGGGCCCATGAAAACACGGCCACTCATATTTCCCCCTGGCTGACGCAGTGAAGACTGAATAAGCAAGTAATACATGAAAAATGGTCGCTGAGATCATGCTGGTCCTGTTCATAGTGATCACATTTTTATAAACCGTTCTTTAAACTTGTTTTGTCCGATAATAATTAGGTTCGTTACTTGCAAAGGACAATATTCTTTAATGAGATTAAAGGAAATGGATTTTATCATTGAATCAAAGTTTTGATTCGACAAAATACCTAAAAAGACAAATCTATCAATTCCAAATAAATATGTATTACTGAGACAGGAATTTATTTAATCATTATTAAAGCCACATATACAGGTGTCTGCGGAATTGATTTTTTTCAGCCAAATTCTTTATTTTTGACTTTGATATTTTATACCTATTCCAGGAGATTAACATAAACAACCTTAATCTAATGAAAAAGATCATCCTGTTTTTTACCTTTTCGGTGCTGACGGTCTATGGGCTCTTTGCCCAGTCGGGACAAGCCTCGAACAACTTCAATGTTGTTGATTCAGTGCGTCCATCGCCCTACAACCTCTACGGCAATCAATTCCCCAGGATTGAAGCCGACAGAAGGGTAACCTTTAAATTCTATGCTCCGAATGCACAGAAAGTACAGGTCTCTATTGTTAACGTTCCATATGACATGACCAAAGAAGAGAATGGAGTATGGACTTACACCAGCGAGCCCCAGGACCTGGGTTATCACAATTACTGGATGGTAGTTGACGGTGCTGTAGTGGTTGATCCGGCCACAAATGGTTTTATCGGATACAGCCACCTGTGTAATGGTTTTGAAATCCCTGATCCTGACGGTGGGTTTTATGCATTGAAAGATGTTCCGCATGGTAATGTGCTTCTTAAGAATTACTATTCAACGGTTGCCAATTCGTGGCGTCAGATCTTTGTATACACTCCGCCCGATTATGAACAGAATATCCAAAAACGCTATCCTGTACTTTACCTTCAGCATGGTGGGGGTGAAGATCAGAGAGTATGGATCGAGATGGGAAGGACCAACCTGATCCTCGACAACCTCATTGCCGAGGGTAAGATCACTCCCTTCATTGTTGTTATGGAGACAAGTGCGGTCACACAACGTAGTATTGTCCCCGGTCCTCCTGCACCCCGTCCGACGATACCTGGTGCAGCTGGTACTCCCGGTGCTCCTGCCGGTGGTTCCCGCCCGGGTGGAATGTTTGGCATGAGCGGCCCCGGTGGCGGAATCTATGGACAGCTTATGACCACAGACCTGATTCCCTGGGTCGACAAGACATTCCGTACACTTTCCGATCAGAAGAACCGTGCTATGGCAGGCCTCTCCATGGGAGCAATGCAGACAAGAACGGTTACCCTGGCCAACCTTGACAAATTCTCATATATCGGAATGTTCAGCGGCGGAACCATCGCTCCTGCCGACATTACGGACAAGTCGAAAGTCAGGCTCATATTCATGAGCTATGGCAGCCGTGAAAGAGGATCGGAGAGCGTTAAAGCTGCTGCCGACGCCCTTAACGAGGCGGGAATTAAGAGTGTATCCTACGTTTCACCCCTCACCGCGCACGAATTTCAATCATGGAGGCGCAGCTTGAAGGAATTTGCACTTTTGTTGTTTAAAGACTGAAAGCCGCCGGATTCAATGCAGTAACTTACATCTCAGAGGGCACACGTCATGAGTTCCTGACATGGCGAAGAAACCTCTGCCAGATGGCACAACTGTTATTCAAATAAACCGCTCTATAATTTGTTTTAATGAGATACTACACCTTTTTACTAGGCCTTTTTCTTGCAGTCGGGGCAACAAATGCACAAAATACCGGTGAAGGTGTTCCTGCATCAACAAATGTTTCCAATGCTATATATCCCAGGTTACTTCCTGACAACCGTGTTGTCTTTCAGGTTAATGCTCCTGGTGCGGATAACGTTCAGGTAGATCTGGGCAAAAAATATGACCTTGTAAAAAATGAGGCGGGAGTATGGAAGGTCATCACTGATCCGCAGGTGCCCGGATTCCATTATTATTCTCTTATCATTGACGGTGTCGTAGTTGCAGATCCTGCAAGTGAATCATTTTATGGCATGGGCAGGATGGCAAGCGGGATCGAGATTCCAGAAGAGGGTTTGGATATTTATGAGACAAAAGATGTTCCTCACGGGGACATCAGGAACAGGACCTATTTCTCGAAGACCACAGGAACCTGGAGAAGACTTAATATATATGTTCCGCCAGGGTATGATAAGTCAGAGAAAAGCCGGTATCCGGTCCTTTATATCCAGCACGGCGGCGGTGAAGATGAAAGAGGGTGGGTTGTCCAGGGGAAAACGGATATTATCCTTGATAACCTAATTGCCGGAGGAAAAGCAAAACCAATGCTTGTAGTAATTTCCAACGGAAATGTGTCAAGGCAGGGAATGAGGGCAGGAGGTTATAATGATGAGACCATGGCTGTTTTCAGGGAAGAGCTTTTCGATAACATTATTCCGTTCATCGAAAGCAACTACAGGGTAAAAACCGGCGCCGCAAACAGGGCTATTGCAGGATTATCAATGGGTGGAGGACAGGCGTTTTATACAGGTCTTCGCAATACTGGTATGTTTGCTAATGTCGGGGTGTTCAGCACAGGTCTCTTCGGCGGAATTGCCAGGCAACCAGGTACGGAATTTGATCCGGAAACAGTAATCCCGGGCATACTGACAAATCCGGAATCATTCAACAATAAACTCAAGGTGTTCTATATCTCTGTCGGGGAACAGGATCCAAGAATTGAACCGACCAGGAAACTGGTGCAGAGATTCAGGGATAAAGGACTGAATGTTGAATTCGCATCATTCCCGGGAGGCCACGAATGGCAGGTTTGGAGGAAATCCCTCAACGATTTTGCACAAAAACTGTTTAAATGAGATGGACTGTCATTGGGTTTATGTATGTCTGTATTGATAATTACAGGATGCACGGGCCCGGACTTAAAGATTACGGGAATTGATTTTACTGGTGAAAAGGATCCTTCTCTTATCAGGGGTTTCAATTACACTCCGGCTAACGTTGCTTCTCCAAGCCACCATGTTGATTGCTGAATCAATTACGACTCAGCAACCATTTTAATTTGATATAGACCTGGCCAAAGCCTCAACCAGAACCAGGTTCGTGTTTTTGTATCTAATATTGTATATACCGATAAAAGAGATTATGAACCATTCCTTTTAATACAAAACAAAATTAATCAAAATGAAACCATTTTCAATAATCTGCGCCATCATGCTGACGGCATCATTTTCCATAACGGCACAGGAACAAATTAACCTTTACCAGGGGAATATCCCGAATTCAAAAAAATCAGGTATTACAGAAACTTCCGGTGGCTTTATCAGAGGTGTTACCATCCCGAAACTTGAAATCTATCTTCCTGAAAAAGAAAAAGCCAATGGCTGTGCGATTATTGTAATCCCTGGTGGTGGTTACAGCGGTTTGACCTACCAATTCGAAGGAGTAAGACCAGCCAGAGAACTGGCAAATAACGGGATTGCTGCATTTGTGCTGAAATACAGGCTTCCTCATGATTCAACCATGATCGATAAAAAAATTGGCCCTTTGCAGGATGCACAACAGGCTCTGAAACTAATTCGTGAAAATGCTTCAAAATGGGGGATCGATCCTGCCCGTATCGGACTAATGGGGTCATCTGCAGGAGGACATCTTGCATCCATTGTTGCAACACGCTTTGAAGAAGCCCTTATTGATAACAAGGAAGGCACAAGCCTCAGACCTGACTTCATGATCCTGATCTACCCTGTTACAAGCATGCAGGACAATCTAACTCATATGGATTCCAGGAAAGCCCTCCTGGGTGATAATCCTTCCAAAGACCTTATTGATAAATTTTCAAGTGAAATACAGGTAACTGAAAAGACACCTCCTGCATACATATCCCATTCAGGTGATGACAGGCTTGTTGATGTTGACAACAGTATTGTTTTCTATGAAAGCATGAGGCATAAGAAGGCTCCGGCAGAAATGCACCTTTATCCCAGGGGAGGCCATGGTTTTTATTTTGGAAGACCGACAGATGAATGGATCTCTCCCTTGTTGCTCTGGTTGAAAAACTCCAAGTTCATCTCAAAATAAAAAAAGATAAGAAAGTTCAAGGCTAACATAATTATGCTTATAAAATCAGTTCTTCGACCGCTTCTTGCCGGTGCAGCAATTCTAATGAGCGTACCGGCATACAGCCAGCCTTCCGGAGGCTTTGGCAGATCTCCCCAGGTCAATCCGGATAATACCGTGGTCTTTCGATTCAGAGCCCCGAATGCGCAGGATGTCAGACTCAGTGTGCAATCTGAAAAAGCGCCTGTCCGGATGGAAAAGGATGCCAGAGGCTCCTGGAGCGCAACGATTGGTCCTGTCAAACCAGACATCTATCCGTATAGTTTTATTGTTGATGGTGTCCAGGTTATGGATCCGGGTAACAGGTACTATTTTCCGAATGAACGATTCAAAGGCAGTCTTCTTGATGTACGCGGCGATTCTTCCCTGATACATTCAATGAGAGATGTTCCGCACGGAACAGTAACCTATGAATTCTACCCGTCGGCTGAAGGAACAACCGGAACAGTGCTTGTATACACCCCGCCTGAATACGATAAAAGCCCTAAGCAGAAGTACCCGGTGTTTTATCTGATAGGCGGAACAACGGATACCGAAGAGACATGGTTTAAAGTAGGGAAGGCTGATCTTATTCTGGATAACCTTATCGCCGAAGGAAAAGCAAAGCCCATGATCATTGTAATGCCTTATGGCAATATTGAAGCCAGGGTTGCTGAACAAAAGGGAGGGCTTAAACCTGCTGATCCCGCAGACAGGGAAAGCGAAGAGGCTCTTGCGAGGTCAAAGACCTTCGAAAGGGACCTGGTTGATAATCTGATTCCATATATCGAAAAGAATTACAGGGTTATTGCCAACAGTAAAAACCGGGCCATAGGCGGCTTCTCACGCGGCGGAGGGCAGACTCTCCGAACCGGTTTCGGAAATTTGGATAAGTTTGCCTGGATATGCTGCTACAGCGCATACCTGTCAAACACAGAACTGGAACGTGATTTCAAAGGGGTTGTTGAAAACCCGAAGCGTACCAATAAGAAACTAAAATTATTATGGGTCAGCGTGGGTGATGAGGACTTCCTTTATAGACAGACAACCGGGTTCATTGATTATCTCAAGGAAAAGAAGATCAATCATAAGACTCTCATATCAACAGGTGGTCATACTTGGATGAATACCAAACTATACCTTGCAAGCACAGCGCCTTTGCTTTTTAAATAAAAATCTGATCTTATATTATTACAGATGAGAAAGATACTGTTAACATTAATAATACTTGTCTCTTCCGCCGCCTTCCTGTCCGCTCAGAGACCTTCCGTCATATCGCCCGAAGTACATCCCGACAATAGCGTTACCTTCAGGTTTTATGCCAGGAACGCCAAAAGTGTTTCCCTTGACACTGAAATACTGCCGGCACCCGTTAAAATGACCAAAGATGATTCAGGAGTATGGAGTATTACAATTCCTCCTGCAAAACCCGATATCTATCCTTACAGTTTCTGGGTCGACAGCATGGAGGTTAATGATCCCAACAACACCTATCTTTTTCCCAACGAAGGCTTCAAACACAGTCTTGTTGATATCAAAGGAGATAAGCCTCTTGTGCATTCCCTCCAGAACGTTCCTCACGGAAAAGTAAGTTACCGCACCTATACTACAGCCCAGGGGATAGCAGGCACGCTGGTAATCTATACTCCTCCGGGGTTTGATGCCAAGGGTACAACTAGGTACCCTGTGCTTTACCTTATTCACGGAGGATCAGATACTGAAGAGACCTGGACAAAAGTTGGAAAAGCCAATCTTATTGCCGATAACCTGATAGCCCAGGGAAAGGTTAAACCAATGATCATTGTAATGCCGTATGCCAACACAGGGCTGATGATGCAAAAAGCATTCGGAAACGATATGATTAATAACATTATACCGTTTATTGAAGCTAATTACCCGGTACTTACTGATAGAAACAACAGGGCTATGGCAGGCTTTTCAGTCGGTGGCGGCGCTACCCTGAATATAGGTCTGATGAACCTTGACAAGTTTGCATATGTCTGTGCTTATGCACCTTATACCCAAACCCCGGAATTCAATGCTAATTTCGGGAAATGGGATCCCGATGTGGAGAATTATAACAAACAGCTTAAACTTTTCACTATTTATACTGGTGAAAGTGATCAATACAGGCAGATCATTGATCGTACCATAGCAATTTACGAGGACAAAAAATTCAATCTCGAGACTATGTTCGTACCAGGTGGACATACCTGGATGAATTGCAGGCTCTTCCTGGCAACTACCCTGCCTCAGTTATTCAAATAAGTGAGTTTATAAGGATCAACCAAGTAATTACCATGGACCCACAAACCAGTTACGCCGATGCTGAACAGATGCGCCGGCTACTCATTGATCAGCTGTCCAGCCAGATTAAAACGATCGACGGACATACCGGTATTCCTTTTGTCATGTCAACACAGGATACTGCTCTTCATCAATGGAACTGGACAATGACAGCGATGGGATTTATCGGAAAGAACTTTGAGGGAGCGGATTTATTATTGAGGGAGGCAGGACGCGACAAGACAGAACGCGGCCAAAAGATGCATAAGCAGGGTTCTGAGATTATCATGTCCATGATAAAGGCTCTGAATACTATACCCCTTCAGACAACCGGGTACGACCTTGTAACAGGGAAACCATGGGATCATGAATGGCTTACTCCGTGGTTAAGAAATGCCACCGAAGACATGCGAACCCCGGCACAGGCCTATTAGCGCCAACGTGATCAGGGCCGGGATAATCCTGCATGAAAGAATCACTTATGGTTTGAATCCGGCACCGGGGATATTAACCAGAAACGGAGCAGAAAAAACTACTCCGGTTGATGAACAATCACGGTCATCCCGGGGGATACTCCAAGGAAGAAAACGGAATGCTGTAGAGTGTCAGGTGGCCGCCGGAGTGGGCTTCAGCTTCACGAACAGGGCATAGGCTATACCGGCCACAAGCAGCGCCAATCCCAGGATCAGCAACAGCGGAGACCTGCCTGCCAATGGTTTCAGCTCGTAAGTGAAGGTGGCGGCGCCGAACTCATCGGTATCCTCTTTGATGTTGGTTGCTTTCTTCGGAAAACGGATGGTGTTGTTCTGCTGGATGAGCTGTCCTCCATCGTTCATGGAGGTGGTCACCAGGTAGGATTGATCATCCAATTTGGAAAAACCGGGATTTTTTATGCCTACCTCGGCCAACCATTTGTTATTGCCCTGGTAGCGTGCCACCCCCTTGGCCTTAAAGGTGACCTTGAAGGTTCTTTCCATTTTATCGTCCTCGTAATCGAAATCGTAGAGGTAGAATTGATTCATGGAGCGGGAGAGGTCCCGTTTAAATATGGAAATGTTCTTACCTCCATAGGTGTTTTCCCAGTATTGCCATTGCGTGGCTGTCAGTTTGGCGCTTACCTGGATCATGGCGTTGCCCAGTGAATCGATCCTGAAGTCTATGTTTTGCTTCAGGCTTTCGTTGCCCTGTCCACGGACGCAGGTCAATATGAACAGGAGCAGGAGGGTTACCGTATATCTCTTCATATGTTAAAATATTTCGTTGTTAATTGTCAATCCGGAATGCCGATGAAGTAACCCGGGGGTTGGTCCTACCGGTTGTCCTTCATCATGGCTGCCAGGTCAGCGGATGGTTGAAACAATCTGGTTGATGGTTCCCTGCATCTGGCCATAATAACCGGCAGGGGCGCCGACGGTGACCCCCACCACATTTCCGCCGGAGGGTTTGAAATAGCCCACCCACCGGAAGAGGTTTCCCGCGGAGGAGGTCTGTCCGGAATAGCGGACGAAGTTGCCCGATGAACCGTTGTTCTGGTACTGGATGTTCGCCCCGAAGTTGTAATAGGCCTGGACCAGGTAGTTCATGGCCTGGTCGGGGTTAGAGGTGCCGGTGACGCGATAGACACTGATGCTGGAACTTCCGTCGGAAGCTTCGAGTTGGCTCACCAGGGCGGGGAATCCCGGCGCCGGATTGTCCATCCGCATGAAATGGGAGGGGTACCGGAAGCTTACGATGCCGCCATAGGAAAGCATGTCGCCTGCATCTCCGCCATCGTAATTGCCTCCTCCCCCCTGGTTGGAGTGGGCCATTTCGTTGCGGGCATAATTGGTTGTTCGGGGAACACCGGGGGCGATTTTTTTAGCCCCGTCACCTCCCCAGGAGGCCACAATCTGATCGACTTTCTGCCGGAGAAAAGAATCATCCTTCAGCTCCATGGGATTCACACCGGTGCTGTTCAACTCATGGACGTCGAGGTACATGAACCGGGAATCCCCCTCCTGCAATTTTTGTATAAACTCCTTCAGCTCTTCCATTCCTTTTTCTAATGCCTTTTCTGCCGTCATGATGTTGCCCAGGCCTTCTCCTCCGATTCCCGTGGCTTCGATGGCATAGTAAGAATTATTGACCTTGATGCCAGGATAGGCATGTCCGGGAATGAAAAAAATCATCGGTTCGAGCCCCGCACAGGAAAGCACGCTGGCATAGAGGGTGGATAGCTCGATGCAAAGTCCCGTATTGCCCGTCACCACTTCCCGGGGCAACCGGATGTGCTGGATCAGGGAACTCACATCCCCAACGTTCAGCGGGATCCCCTTGGTGCCGCTGTAGACCATTCCCGCCTGACGCGTCGACTCGTATACGGCCATCAGAAAGCGGAGCGCCTCCTCAGTCGTCTTAACCACCGCTGCAGCTTCTCCCTTCAGCACCTTTTGCTGGATCTGCTGGGTGTAGTATTTAATGATGGGATCCTCCGGCGTAATAAAACAGGGCACCAGGGCAATGTTTTCGAACATGTCTGGATAGGTGAGAAT
Source organism: Prolixibacteraceae bacterium UBA1413 (assembly GCA_002304925.1). Taxonomy (GTDB): domain Bacteria; phylum Bacteroidota; class Bacteroidia; order Bacteroidales; family Prolixibacteraceae; genus UBA1413. The sequence goes on along the minus strand of DBPT01000007.1, from coordinate 19,710 downwards.
CTCGTTGGCCGGCATGCTGCTGTATACGATGTCGTTGCGCCCTCGCATCTCAAACCCGAAACTCTTGTCAAACACATCGCTCCCCTTGCCGGTTTCATATTCGATGCGGATGTTGCCCTTTTCTTTCGAGGTGCTCGTCTTCTCCACTATGGAGGGGTCGAAACGGGGATAAACCGTCAGTACGGCACTCTGCCCCGGCACCAGGCACCGGATCTTGTCGATCTCGGTCCAGTTGATGTACCCCGGAACTTCGTACGATACCTTCAGGTTCTTAAGCTCCCCTCCCCCTTCGTTGGTAAGAATCAATTTGCACAGGTAAAACCGGCCTTCGAGCGCCTCTTCGTTGGCATAGACCTTATAGGCTGCCGGCATGATGTAACTGGTTGGCTGGATTTGCACGTCGAGATTGCCGCTTCCTCCCCCTGCCACAAGGAAATGTAGCAAAACAAGGATAATCCCGGCAATCGAAAGCACTAGCGGTAGCAAATACTTCTTCATGCTGATTGATTTAGTAAGTGAATTGTTTGTATGCTAAACAAATTTAGTGAAGTTCGCTTTAATTATTGTAAAAAATCGGATGAAAATTTCAGATTTCTTTTCCTTACTCAACTCGCTAGTTTTCAACCATCAGACATGCTTTTGCATTTACATACCCCTTGCCATCTGACACCGGAAGTAATCCTTTGAGGCTCTTTATTGCAGAATAGCTGATTCTGACGGTTGACTTCTTCGTAAAGGGTATGACTAGGATTTTATTATCTTGCCGCTAATTAAAACTAACCATATGAAACCCAGGATTATTTTCAGTTTTTTGCCTGCATGGTTATTTTTTCTTATGATGGCTTCCTGTTCAAATCCCTGTAGTTCCGATAACGGTCAGAGTCCGGAGGTCGGTAAGGCAGCCCGCTACTGCAACCCGCTGCCAATGGCAATCGGGCCGGGGGGCAATGCTTCAGGTGATGTTACGGTCATTAAGGAGGACGGCAAATACTACATGTTCTGCACTGGAGGAGGAGCCTGGATATCGGAAGACATGCTTAACTGGACCTTCCAGCGGGTGGAGAGGGTTCCCGTAGCTCCGGATGTTGTTAAATACAACGGCAGCTTTTACATGTGCGGGAATGACGGCCCCCTGTTTAAAGCCGACAATCCCCTTGGTCCCTATGAGAGCATCGGGGAATGGAAGAACACCCCTGATGTTGCAGGAGGCTGGAACGGAGCCTTCGACATGGAGATCTTCATCGACGACGATAACACTCCGTATCTTTTTTATGCCGGCCGCGGTGTCAGCGGTATATTTGCAGTGCAACTCGATCCTGAAGACCTTACCAGATTCGCAGGGCCCGTGAAGCACCTCTTTGCCTTCAACAGCGATCATGTCTGGGAACGTTACGGCGAAATGAATGAGTATACTGATGTCTCGTGGGTCGAAGGACCATGGGTGCATAAACACAAGGACACATATTACCTGCAGTATTCTGCTTCAGGCACACAATGGAAAACCTATGCCAGTGGCTATTATACATCAAAATCGGTGATGGGGCCTTATACCTATGCCCCCAATAACCCTCTGCTGCGGAAGACCGACGGGTTTGTAACCGGTCCTGCCCACGGATGCATTGTCGAGGGTCCCGCCGGGCATCTCTGGCAGTTCTATACCATAGTGCTGTCGAATCCTCCCGGAGGAAGGCGGATAGGGATGGACCGTGTTATTATTGACAGAAAAGGGAACCTATCGGTTGCGGTAACCGAAACACCCCAGTGGGCTCCGGGGGTTATCTCCGACCCGAAAAGGGGCAACAGCGGATCTCTCCCTGTTACCATAAACAAGATAAATACAATGAACGCTCTTTCAAGCTTCTCATCCCAGCAACCGGGAAGAATTGCCGCTTATGCTGCAGATAACCTGAGCGGAACATGGTGGGAACCTGAACCGGCTGACACGCTCCCGACCCTTACTATAGAACTTTCCCCTGCAACCCGGTTCGATGTAGTTCAGCTTTTCACTATTGATGGCCTCAGGCTAATGTTTACGGGCGGGCGGCGGTCCTTCGGCAGACAACCTGCAGCGCAGGTCACAGCACCTGTGCCCGGAAACAAACCTGTTACCGATGCTTTTCAGTACAGGATAGAGGTATCTATGGACGGCCAGAGCTTCACCACAGTGCTCGATCAGACTGATAACAAGATACAGCGAAATACTATTTTCGAGGAGATAACCCCGGTGGAATGCCGCTTTGTAAGGCTGTCGCTCACAAACTGGCCGCGGACCAACCCGCTCGGAATTATTGAGTTCACCATTTTTGGCAAAGCATCAGGATCATTACCTGCTGCCCAGCCTATCCCGGTGACAAACTGATAAATTAACAACTATTTCAATATCTCTTCATCCCAGAGAAAATCACCCACTGCCATTAAACTTAGCTATCTGAAATTCTCAGGGATCCCGTTAGAAATACCTTTTTTAGTCAGCTAAGTCCTTCAATATTTCCATCAATCAGGTCAATGCGTTTAGCCTGGGGATCGGAAGGAAGCCCGGGCATGCGCATGATCTTTCCGGCCAGGGCCACAATGAATTCCGCACCCTGGTTAATGACAAGGTCATTGACTTCAAGTGTAAAGTCCTTTGGCACACCAAAAGCCTTGGGATCAGCAGATAAGGAATATTGGGTTTTGGCAATACACACAGGCATCTTTTCCAGTCCGGTGCCGGATATTCTCTTCAGTTTTGTCAATGCCTTATCTCCGAATACGACATTTTTTGCACCATAAATATGTTGCGCGAGCTTTTCCGTTTTCTGTTCAATGCTGTCATTGTCATCATAGGTAAAACGCAATGCCGGAGAGGGATCATTTTCTGCAGCTTCCACCACGCACCTGGCCAGATCGGCAGCCCCTTCGCCCCCTTTTACGAACGCTTCATTGACTGAAAAACGTACACCGGCATCATTGCAAAATTGTCTGACAATATCAATTTCCCGGGAAGTGTCGGACAAATACTTATTAAATGAAATCACTATCGTTTGTCCGAAAGAAGAGATTATTTCGATGTGTTTCTTCAGATTTTCCAGTCCTTTCTGCAGGCCTTCGGGATTTTCCTGCATAATATTTTTATACGGAACACCGCCGTGCATTTTCAGTGCCTGTGCTGCTGCAACAATTACAGTGACTTTGGGTTGTAATCCGTTCTTCCTGCATTTGATATTGAAAAACTTTTCAGCTCCGAGGTCAGATCCGAATCCCGCTTCGGTAACGGTATAATCGCTGTAAGTCATTGCCATTTGAGTTGCCAGCACTGAATTACAGCCGTGTGCGATATTGCCAAACGGGCCGCCATGCACAAATGCAGGTGTATTTTCCGTGGTTTGCACAAGGTTGGGATTGAGTGCATCCTTCAGCAGTACCGTAATAGCTCCTGCAATGCCCAGATCTTTAACAGTTATCGGTTCATTGTCGTACGAATAGGCCAAAAGGATATTTTCGATCCTGCGTCGTAAGTCGTTCACATCCCGTGACAGGCAAAGGATAGCCATTAATTCCGATGCCGGTGTTATGTCAAAGCCTGATTCGGCAGGAATACCATTCTCAAAACCATTCAATCCTGTTATGATAAACCGCAAATTTCTGTCGTTGACATCCAAAACCCGTTTCCAGAGAACTTCCTTAACAACCTTGTTACCGGTTCGGTTCCTGTATATATAATTGTCCAACAACGCTGAAATCATATTATGGGCAGAGGTGATGGCATGAAAGTCCCCTGTAAAATGCAGGTTGATCTTTTCCATCGGAAGTACCTGGGAAAAACCTCCTCCTGCAGCACCGCCCTTCATTCCGAAACATGGTCCCAGCGATGGTTCACGAATAGCAACAATAGCTTTCTTGCCGATTTTGTTCAATCCCAATGTCAGCCCGATGGAGGTAACCGTCTTGCCTATTCCTGCTTTTGTAGGTGTTATGGCAGTTACCAGGATGAGGTTGCTTTTTGCGGCTTTTTCTATATCTATCAGACTGATGGGCGTTTTAGCCATATACCGTCCGTAATTTTCTACCGTTTCAGGCTGAATCCCAATGCTTTCTGCAATGTCTGCCACCTTGAGCAGCGTTGTTTCCCTTGCTATCTGAATATCTGATTTCATAATACTTAATGATTAATTCAAACAAGTTTTGTTGATGCACCCCAAATAATCACATTAATATTTTGCCACCATTTATAGGTTTTTGAATTGATAGCATACATCGTCAGCATGTTGAATATGGTATCTTTCTCCAGCTTTATCAGGATTTTTTTGATATTCCTTATCATCATTGATCTTAATCTGTGCAATGAAATAACAACTCATAATCAGAGGATAGCAAATTTGCACGCTGTCGGTAGCAATTAAAGCCAACGGCGGTAAGTATAGTTGCCGGTTTCGGATAATTCAATTTTCCTTGTATCATTTATAATTGCTGATTATTGAGCTAATATAAAGATAAATTACTTAAGGACAATCCGGGAAATATTGAAATGTGTATATTAATTGAAAAGTATACCACTTGATGAGTTGGAAATGCTTGAACGGGAGCTGTTATCCAGGGTGAAATTTGTTGTTATCGGCAAGAAAGTTGAAGGTATGATTTTTTATAGATTTTCACCCAGGATTTTTCTCTGAGGTTCTGAATGGCGAAATCCGTCCTGTTCGTCATTCAGTAAATCTTAATAACAGGGTTAGGGCAGCAAGAGCCTTCAAATTCATGTTTTATAACATAAACATAAACAAACCACTTAGTCAATACTATACTAAATTTATAATGGTAAAGCTAACACACACAATATGTGCAAAACCTTAATAATGAATGTTTAAACCTTTTAAATCAAAAAATAATGAAAAGATTTTGTTTCCCTGTCAAAATGGTTGCATTGCTGCTCGCTGGGTCTGTGGTTTTAGCAAGTTGCTCTAGCACAACAACAATCCAATCCTCCCCTACTGGAGCAAAGCTTTATTTAAATGGAGAACCGGTTGGTAAAACGCCTTACACACACACGGATACAAAAATTGTAGGCTCATCAACCTCTGTTAAATTGGAAAAAGAAGGATATGAACCTCTAACTGCTTCATTTTCCCGGAATGAAGAAGTTGATGTGGGCGCCATTATTGGTGGAATGTTCGTTTTGTTTCCTTTTTTATGGACTATGAAGTACAAACCTACACATACCTATGAATTAACACCTCTGGTCGGGACACAACAAGAACCTGCGGTAATAACTCCCAAAACAAACTCGCCTTTAATTTCAAAAGCTGTACAACTCAGGGAATTAAAAGGATTATTGGATGATAACGTTATTACTCATGCAGAATACGAAGCAGAGAAAAAGAAGATTCTTGAAGAGGATTAATAACATAAGTATATGGATCAAGGCCATTGAGCAGTAATTTATAATAATAAAATCATAAGAATTCAAGTATTTTAATCATCCTGGTTTCATTTAGCCTTCAGTTATTTGCTCAGGGAAACTTGTATGATTTACGTGGCAATTGGAATCACGATGGCAATGGCCATAAAACAAAGCTCATTGTAAAAGAACAGCAAGGCAACAAATCCTCAGGTACAATGCATGGAAACCCATTGATTAACGGTGTTATCAGCGGAAATAAAGTGACTTTTACGCGTGATATCCCCCAGCGACAGGATTATACTGGCACCATTACGGTTGATTCAGATGGAAATGTACGCATGAGCGGAACTTTTACTCCAGTGGGAAGCAACTCCCTATATAAATGGAACTCGGAAAAATTAAATAAGTGGGGTGTGTAAGCTGAACTCTGTCCGATATCCTTCAAGGGTGTTGGTTGTATAAATCATTCTACGGATTTGACATAATGATAGGTTTTTTTGCTGTGTATCCATTGCAGTCACTTTTTTAATACGACCCGTAATGTAATGCTGGTTAATAATAAAAATCACTTATCACTGTATTCTTGTTCCCATTTTTACAGCATTCCTGTTCCCGATTTTATTGCATTGTGATTCCCAAAAACATAGTATTTGTTGTTCCCGGTTACATCAATTCGTTTGCAAGCATTTCTGCTTGTTTCAATACGGTTTCGGTTGCAAGCATTTGCATGTCGGGCGGATAACCGTATTTTCTTAAAATTCTTTTCACAGCAACTTTTAATTTTGCTTTTACACTTTCCTTGATTGTCCAGTCAATAGTTGCATTTTTTCTTATTGATTCTGTTAGAACCACCGCAAGCTCTCTCAGTTTTTCTTTTCCCATTAACTCCCTTGCACTTTCGTTGTTTGCAACGGCTGTAAAAAAAGCATATTCAAAATCCGATAATCCCATTGCTTTGGCTTCGTTGTCCATATCAACGATGTCTTTGCTTAGTTTTATCAGTTCATCTATTACTTCGGCTGCTGTAAGGATTTTATTATGATATTTCTTTATAGCGTTCTCCAACATTTCCATTAAGGACCTGCTTTTAACAAGGTTCTTTCTTGCCCTGGATTTTAATTCATCGTTGAGTAATTTTTTCAATACTTCGAGGGCAATGTTCTTGTGTTTCATTCCTTTCAGTTCTAAAAGGAATTCTTCTGAAAGTATTGAAATATCAGGTTTTTTTAATCCTGCAGCATCGAAAACATCAATTACTTTTTCGGTTACCAATGCTTTGTCTATTACCTGACGTACGGTCGTTTCAATTTCTTCATCGGTTTTTGCTGAACCTGTACTATCGAATTTTGCCAAACGTGCCTTTACCGCCTGAAAGAAAGAGATTTCATCTTTGACATCCATTGCCTGTTCGTGCGGTATAGCTATGGCAAAGGCTTTTGACAGAGCCGTTACTTCATTTATGTATCGTTTTTTGCCGTCTTCCAAACCTAAAATATGTTCTTCCGCTGCTAAAATCACTGAAAGCTTTTTGGAAGTTTCGGCATCAAAATAATCTTCGTAATTAAAACCATGATACATATTTGACACCACTTCCAGTTTTTCCAGCATCAACTGAACAGCCTGTTCCTGTAAAATAGCCGGGTCGCCTTTGCCTCCTGCATCGGAATAAAACGACAACGCCTTTTTCAAATCTGCTGCAATACCTAAATAATCCACTATTAAACCGCCAGGTTTGTCTTTGTAAACACGGTTTACCCTTGCAATGGCTTGCATCAAATTATGCCCTTTCATGGGTTTGTCTATGTAAAGGGTGTGCAAACACGGTACATCAAAACCAGTGAGCCACATATCCCGAACGATAACCAGTTTTAGTTCATCATCGGGGTTTTTCATGCGATCAGCTAATACACGGCGCTGCCGTTTGCTTGTATGATGTTTTGAAATCTTTGGCCCATCAGACGATGCCGAAGTCATTACTACTTTGATTACGCCTTTGTTCAGGTCATCAGAATGCCATTCAGGTTTCAGTATTATGATGGCTTTATACAAATCAGCTGCTATACGGCGACTCATAGTAACAATCATCCCTTTGCCCTCAAAAACGGCTTGCCGTTGCTCAAAATGTTCGATAATATCTTTTGAAATCTGCTTAATTCGGTTTTCGCTACCAACCAATGCCTCTAACTGTGTCCACCTCCGATACGCACGGCTGTTCGTATCTGCCTCGTTGTCAAATTCGTCATCAACATCTTCAACCAACTTTCTGCCCTCTTCGCTCAAATTTACCTTTGCCAAACGGCTTTCGTAATAAATCCTGACAGTTGCCCCATCTTCAACAGCCTGGGCAATATCGTATATGTCCACATAATTGCCGAAAACGGCCGGAGTGTTTACATCGGTGTTTTCGATGGGTGTGCCTGTAAAACCAAGATATGTTGCATTTGGTAAAGCATCGCGCATATATTTTGCGAAGCCGTAAACTGTTTTTTTACCAATAACGTCGCCTCTTTCATTTTTATCGTCAATGGTTTTGGCTTTAAAACCATATTGTGTACGATGTGCCTCATCGGCGATTACAACAATGTTTTTTCGGTCGGATAGCAACTCGTACACATTGCCTTCTTCGGGTTGAAATTTCTGAATAGTGGTAAAGACCACACCGCCCGAAGCAACTTTTAAAAGCTCTTTCAGCTGGTTTCTATTATCCGCCTGCACCGGTTCCTGACGTAATAACTGTTTGGATGCCGCGAATGTATCAAACAGCTGGTCGTCCAGATCGTTACGGTCGGTTATTACCACAATGGTAGGGTTATCCATTGCCAACACGATTTTACCCGTATAAAAAACCATTGAAAGTGATTTACCGCTCCCTTGTGTGTGCCAAACTACACCACCTTTGCGGTCGCCAACAGGTTGTTTTTTCACTCCCGGCAAGCCGTAACTTTCCGGAGATTCATGTACCATTCCCCTCCTTTGGAGGGGTGCCCGAAGGGCGGGGTGGTTAAAAAGCTTCTCCATAACCGCATCCATACTCTGCAATACATCTGCTGCCGGAATATGAATAATTGTTAATCCTAAATTTTCTAAATAAGCATCTCTGGCTGCATCATATTCTACTTTATCATCATGGCTGCTTCCATCTATTTCAATCACGACATTGCAATTAGTACAATAAAAATCAACAATGTAATTGCCAATAATTTTTTGACGGTCAAAGTCGTATCCTTTAAATTGCTTGTGTTTAACCTGATTCCAGAAAAGTACTTCCGGTAAATTTCCTGCCTGGCGTAATGCACGTGCGCGTTCTTTAAGTTGTGGATTGTAAGGAAGGTCGAAGTAGCTTTGGGAGTCGCGATAGATCCCATTTGGATCTTCAACCACCCCGGCAGACTGCGTCTGCCACCCCTCCAAAGGAGGGGAATAGAAACCCGAAGCCCGTAATGTGGATTCCACAGCACGATTCACGGCGTAATACTGATGATATGCTGCTAGTATTTTAACGGTGGTTATTGTTATAATTCCTGTTTCCGGGTCTTCCCATTTTGATTTTTCAAATACAATAAAATGACGGATTAAGTCAAGCAGCGTTTTTTTATTGAGCATACCCAGAATCAAGGTTTCCAGCTGGCTTACCAAAGGTGATGCTTCAGATTTGCCATCAGAGCTTTTCCACGCCATAAAGCGGCTGAAACCAGCTGAGATAGAACCTGCTTTGGCTTCCAGACCATCGGAAATAACTACAATACCATTGTAGGCAAACAGAGTTGGAATAATGGTTTTATAGGTTTCAATCTGTCTGTATGCCGAACGAATAGTAGCGTTTTCGTCTGCTGCATTCTTTAACTCAATGACCACCAGTGGAATACCATTGACAAACAAAATAATATCAGGTCGTTTCTGCCTGTACGGTGTATGCAAACGGAGGTTTTGATTTTTTTCAACTACTGTAAACTGATTGGCAACTACAAAATCGTTGTTGTACGGATTCTCAAAGTCAATCAGCCAGACTCGGTCGCCACGTTCCATATCATCCACTCGTTCTGAAACAGGGATGCCTTCGGTCAAAAACTTGTGGAAAGCCTCATTATTGGCTAATAGTTCAGGAGAGGCAATACGTTGAATGTCTTTTATAGCTTCGGCTTGTGAATAGGCAGGAACGGATTTGTTTAAACGTCTTATGGCATTCTTTAAACGCTCAAGTAATAAAACCTGCTCGTAGGATTCGCGTGTATCACCACCCTGTTCAGCTTCGCTGTCCACCCCTCCGGAGGAGGGGAATTCGGGGGCAATATCAGGTGCGTATATGTATTCATAACCTTGTTCCCTGAACAATGAAATTACGAGTTGTTCTATATCTGATTCGGTTATGGTGCTCATTGTTTTGGTGTTATTTGTTCAAAAATCCTATAAATATTTGAATAGGAACCATTTTTCTTAGAAAAGATTTCAGCTCTTTGTTGAGCTAATTCCATTTTCTCATCTGCACATAAGTCTGCAACCCATTTCTCTTTTTCCAGGAAAACTTTTTTCTTTTCGTATTGAACTATAAATTTTCGTAGTTCTCTCTCAACTGATTTAGAGTCCCTGAAATGTTTATTAGTGTTGCAATAATGCAATAAAAACCAAAATTCTATAGACGGCAAACTGTCACAGAGAATGACGTTTTTCTTACTTCCATATTTCTTACGAAGTTGTTCTAATTTTGTCTTTTCACTTGCGTTGCGTTCCGAAACGTCCGCATCAAATACACATACGGCAATACCCCCATTTTTAAAAACATCGCCAACTTTCATATCCAAGTCTTTTAATGAGGTCGTACCGAAGAAATATGGTTTTATGATGTAGTGGAAATTGTACAATGAACGAAGGTGTGTGAAATAGTATTGTTCGGTAAGCCCCTCTCCAACAATTACTAAAGGAGAGGATTTCAAGCTGCGGCTTTTCCCCGTTTTCCTTGCCATAACTATAAATTTATTTCAGGAAATGCTCCAAACTTCCTATAGTTATAGGCTTTTTGTATGGAAGACAGTCTGTTCAGGCCGTTAAAGTCGGTTAAAGAATATACCTCTGTATGACCGGATTTCGTTTTTTCGGTAAACCAAATGCTGTCTTTTCTGAAAATCTCTCCTATTTCATTTAATAATGGGTCGTAATGGGTTGTGATTAACAGTTGTGATCTGGATAATTCTTTTCTCAGGAAGTTGAGCAAAATAAACCTGAGAAGTTGTGGGTGCAAGGAATTCTCAACTTCGTCGATAAATAGAAAACCATTATTCTGAATAGCCATGTAAATGGCAGCTTCCAGACCACAAATTCTTTTTGTGCCTTCCGATTGTAATTCTTCGGGTAAATTGTATTTCTCTTCTCCTCGCTCATTGTGTACCGTATGGATAAAATCCGTTCTGGTTGTTGATACAAAACGATTTTTTTTTAGTTCCTCTTTATCTTGTTCTGTTAGTCCGGATCTATTCATAAGGAAATCAACAAAGTCCTGGGTCACTTCCCTTTTTTCAATTTGCGTGGTGATATCAACAATATTGAAATCTGCGGCACGTACAAAATCCAAAAGATATGATTTTATCTCCCTATTTTCCAGCATTTGTTCTTCCGCGTATTGAAACATGCTGGACCAGGGTGTTACCATGGGCATGATTTGCTTTTTCAGCCAGTCTTTAGCTGTATCAATTTCCGGAATAGTAGCATTTACTTTATCACGGGCCGCGAAAAAGGACATGTTTTTCAGACATTCCACTGAAATTTTTTCCCTTACTATAGAACTTACTTTAACAGCTGCAGAATTAAAGCTGATAACAGATTGGCCATTTATTAATTCTCTATTAAACAGGAGTGTAGGTTGAACACTTTTATAGTAAAATAATTTCTCCGTATAGACTTGTTTTTCGTCCAGTTCCAATTGATACCAATATTTAGTGTTGCTGACGTAGAAAATTAATTCAAATGAAGAAGGCTTATTATTTGTAGTATTATCCAGCCTGAAAGGAACTACCCCTGTTTTTTCGTCCATATCATCCGGTTTGTCGAACCAAAAACGATGCAGGAAATCGAATACATTCAATAGATTTGATTTCCCAGAGGCATTTGCTCCATAGATCATTGCAAAACGCAACAACCGTATCCCTTTTGCAACCTCTACTACCTGGTAATCTTCAGCAAAGGTATCTTTGGTAGCTTCAAAACTAAAATTAACTTCTTCTTTGAAAGAGAGGAAATTTCTTATCCTGATTTCTTGTATCATCCCGGGCAATTTTTATTTCATACTATAAAATTACAAATAAAAACCGAAATGAAGCCATTTTATTTTTATAAAATGCAATTATTATGCAAATTTCAGGAATTAAAAGCTTAAATATGCCTTAAAATGGCTTTTCTTATGTATGTGATGTTAATTTATAGACAGCAGGTCTGTTTTTGTCATTCCCTTTCAGGCCTTTTACCATCGGGGGTAATATCGGGTGCAGATATATTCATAACCGGGTTTGTCAAATAGCTCAATTGCAAAAGACTCGATACCATGTTCTGTAATTCGGGTCATTTTTATGCGACTAATTTTTCCAACATATCGGGTTGGTGACGTTGTCCCCATAAAATAATCTCAGCACCTTTACTTTCTAAGGCGTCCAAATATTCTTGTTTTATCTCTTTATCCACATTATTTACAATGGCTAACCCTTTTAATTCTTTACCAGAAACTTTTTCACGTGCCGGCTTAATATCTTCCCAACTAAAAAGGAAATTTGGCACATTGATTTTGTTCAAAGAATTAAAAGATTTTAATACTAATTCCTTTTGACGACCAGCAATTTGAAAATCAAAAGTAAAATCAATACCTGTAGAACCTTTAGCTATAAACTGAGGAGTGTAGATAATGTTCTGCTCATCTAAATAGGCTTTTACATCTTCCTTAAATAAAGAGGAAACAGTATGTTTTGCCATCATTGCCATATCAGAAACTTCAGAAATTGCACAGATCAGGTTATGTTTTTTCTGGTTAAAATTTTTTTCCGTGCCAATAACTTGGAGTTCATTCTTCTCGTTAAGCGTAATTCCATAATTCAGAAAAATCATTTCTAACCATTCTTTTCGTTTGGGAGAGCGTAAAACTGAAGCACCAGCAAGTTCAAGGTTGGATAAAGTCATTCCATCGTCAGATAAAATCAGTTTCCCATTATCCAATTTTGCATATATCTCAATATTGTCGTTAAACAAACCAAGGAAAGGTGTCATGATTACACTCCATCCGGTTTGTTCATCATTGGTTATAACGGTTCTTTCACACAACCAATTGTAATATTCTTTTATACTGTTATCAATCCAGTTCATAATAGCAATTCATTAACAATAATTTCTGTTTCAATATTAACTGTTTTTGCAAACAATTTTAAAATATCTGCAAAGGTACTATTATAATTAACATCATCATTTAACTCCTTGATTTTAAATTCATCTACTGATAAAGGAACAGCCCATGCCAGCGATTTATAGCCTTGCACATGATAGTGGATGTGGTGTTCGTTAGGGGAAAATATTTTGCCCACAAATGGGTGAAATTTCTCCGGTACATGTTTCGAAAGAACTTCCGGGTTTATATGCCCACTGTTATAATCAACCCTAAGCAGACCCGTTTTGCTATCGTTTTCCTGATGATGAAAACTAACCCTGATTCTGTTTTTCTTGCTTTGCTGAATTTCCCATATAAAAGTAAATTCGTCGTCTTTTTCCGACACCAACTCAAAACGTGCATTAAATGGATATTCTTGATTAATAGTCAGCGTATCTAAAAGCACGTCATCTTTAACCACCTTTTTGGGTAGTTTCAGCAGGTATTCGGCTTGTTCGTTGGTTATATTCATAGTTTACATTTTTATTGTCACTTCCCCACTCATCAACTTCGGCAATAAAGTATCACGCAAGGCAGTGAGGGTTTGAATTTGGGATTTATTTTGATTAATTTTCTTAAAATACGGTTCAACTTGCTTGTTAAAATCAAGCACTAATTCTTCGCCTGGCATAGGATAATCAAGTTCAAATAATAGTGCCTTGTAGTCTAAATTTTTTATTCCTGAAGTTCCATTTTCAAGATTAAAAAACTCGTCTTGAGTATACAGGTATTGAAAATAACAATATAAGAAAAACGAATATTCGGATTTTTTAACCCTAATCATTCTACAAAAGTTGGAAAATATTACTGGATTTTTGAAAAGACTTTTAACATCCTGATTTATATAGCATACTCTACCTGTAGATTGACTTTCTGTACCTCCTGATATTTCAAGAATCAAATCTCCTTCATGAGGTTCTATCCTTTCAAATTTACTCTCTTTAACAAATCGTATTGGAGCTTTTTCAGGTAAACCATTATTCAGATCTGCTATATCTGTTCCTCTAATACAATAAACGATTTTATTATAATCTCCTTTTGAATTTTCCTTTCCCCATTCACCACCTACAGTTTCTTTTATCCATTTTTCAAATTTAGCATTTGAGAAACCCTCAACAACTGCACCTTCATTTAAAATTTTCTTTATTGGCTCCGCTAACCACTGTCTAAACAACGTTTCCGCCATTTTTTCAAGAGTGGCGTTTTGGCGGTGGAGCAGGTCTATTTTATCATCAAGACTGGAAAGAACGGAGGCGATGGATTTTTGTTCGGGAAGGGAAGGAAGTAAAATTTCTATTTCATTGAAAGTGTCTCTTGTAATTGTGTCAAAAACCCCACCGTGTGCTATTTGCCGAAAATCAGCCACAGTATCTTTCAATAGATAATAAACATAGTCAGTATTTGTAAGGCTTTCAATTGCTCTAACACCATAACAAGATTGATTAAAAGCCATAGGTTTAGCCAATACAGCAACAACTCCAACTGTTCCTCTTGCAGAAATGATAATGTCGCCGAAATTTAAGAGTTTAGTATTACTCTCATTCAGTCCTTTTTCTGTAATTTTTTTTTCAGCAGATGATACATATTTCCTGCCTGTATTAAAATCAGCAACAGAAAGCCATGGTATTTTACCATTCCAGTATTCAGGATTTGACGTTTTTGGTGTTCCGCCTCCAATTATTTCTATTACATCAGAAAATCTATATTCTTTCCACTCACTCATAATTCAATTTTAATATTATTTGGCATAGAATACAATTGAGACTTATATACTTTGCTAAACCCATATTGGTTTTTAAATAGATCTTTTAACATAACTTCAACGTTTTCGCCAACATTTGGATCTATCGTGATTCCTTCAATCAAATCAGATGGTTGAATAGTATAAGGCAGTTTAATACCGTTTTCCTTTGTCTTATTCTTTTTTACTACTATAATCCGAATCTCATCTTCATATGTGAAAGCAATCCTTTTAAGTAAGAGCAGTTTGATTAATAACTCATGATTAGATAGTATTACTGGCTGTATAGTTCCAATACCGGGGATTTTAGAAATTTTCTTTTTAAAATCATTAGTTTTTATATATTTTACTTTACCGATATATACATCGTACTGCTTAGTGTGTGTTTCTAAAACCTTTACCAATTCCTCTCTATTAATTATAAAAGAAATACCTATTTGACCTTTAGAATAATTATTCCAATGTGCCTCACTCGTACGAGTTTGAGTCATGCATGAACAAAACAACTTACCTTTTAATGGGAAATCCTCTTCCTTATTATTAACTTGATACTTTGCTTCGATAAACCATTTTTCAAATGGGTCTTTCCAAATAATAGGATTACATAACCAAAGGTATTTTTCCTTAATTGTACCTAGTGCAAATTCTAAAGGCATATACTTGAAAAGTAATTTCTTACTTAAAAATTCTTCTTTAGTAGTATTTACGTATTTTATATCCTCCATCTTTATTACATTTTGATTTTTTTCAAATTCTCAACTATAACACGATTTAGGCATGCTTCTTCCTTTAGCTGCTCTTCAAACTCTGCTTTCAGGGCTGTAAAACGCTCTTCAAAATTGAAATCGTCTTCTTCCTCAGGCAGGCCTACGTAACGCCCCGGCGTAAGTACATAATCTAATTCAGCTACTTTGCTTATTGGAGCGGAAGCACAAAAGCCGGGGATATCCTTGTAACCACCCCGTCCTTCGGACACCCCTCCAGAGGAGGGGAATTTATTACGCCAGTTGTGGTATGTTCCTGCAATTTTTTGAATATCTTCTTTTGATAGTTCACGGGTGCGGCGATTTATTAAATGTCCAAGGTTGCGGGCATCAATAAACAAAATTTCGTTGCTGCGGTCATTCCTCTCCTTTGGAGGGGTACCCTTTATGGCGGGGTGGTTTCGGTTGCGGCTTAAAAACCAAAGCGAAGCCGGTATTTGAGTATTCAGAAAAAGCTTCGCGGGTAGATTTACTATGCAATCAATCAAATTGTTTTCAATCAATGCCTTTCTTATATCGCCTTCGCCCGAGGTTTTGCTTGTAAGCGAACCTTTAGCCAATACAAAGCCTGCTTGTCCGTTGGGTGCCAGATGATAAAGGAAATGCTGGATCCAGGCGTAGTTGGCGTTGCCAGCCGGCGGTACTCCATATTGCCAGCGTCCGTCATTGCGCAGCAAGTCGGCTCCCCAATCGCTTACATTAAAGGGTGGATTGGCAATAATATAATCGGCTTTCAGGTCTTTATGAGCGTCATTGAGAAATGAACCCTCGTTGTTCCATTTTACCTGTGAGCTGTCAATGCCGCGGATGGCAAGGTTCATTTTACACAAACGCCAGGTGGTTTGGTTGCTTTCCTGCCCGTAAATGGAAATATCATTAATTTTTCCTTTGCGTTCTTCTATGAATTTTTCCGATTGCACAAACATACCGCCGGAACCACAGCAAGGGTCGAAAACACGTCCTTTATATGGCTCCAGCATTTCAACCAACAACTCAACAACACTGCGGGGGGTATAGAACTGTCCGCCCTTCTTGCCTTCTGCAAGGGCAAATTCACCAAGGAAATATTCAAAAACGTGCCCGAGAACATCAGCGCTGCGTGATTTGGTATCACCAAGTGCAATATTGCTCACCAGATCAATCAGTTCGCCAAGAATTGTCGGGTCAAGATTCTGCCGGGCATATACTTTGGGCAAGACACCTTTCAAGGAAGCATTCTCTTTTTCGATGGCATCCATCGCATCGTCCACAATCTTTCCAATATCGGGTTGTTTTGCCTTTGATAACAGCAATTTCCAACGCGCTGCCTGTGGCACGAAGAAAACATTTTCAGCTTTGTATTCGTCTTTGTCTTCGGGGTCAGCTCCCTGTGCTTCCTCGGCTTTCAGCCTGGCAAACAATTCTTCAAATGCATCGGAGATGTATTTTAGAAAAATCAATCCCAATACTATATGCTTATATTCGGCAGCATCTATGTTTTTTCTCAACTTGTCTGCCGCTTTCCAGAGTTGTTTTTCCAGAGGCTCTCCTGTTTGTGTGTCACTTCCGCTTTTACTCACTTTCTTACTCATATTTTTAAAGTGTTCGCGATTATGCTTTTACATAATTCATTAGCATTTATCCTTAACTCCTTACTTAAAAATACAATGATTTTCAATTAAAGCTCAAAATTAAATTTTATCAGTATGAAACTTTCATAAACTTTCAACTGCCTTTCAAGCACATGCCCTTAAGACAAAATGCATCAGATATTTTGGACTATTTAACAATAATCAAAAATTCAAATTCCCACGATTAGTGTCGCCAAGTGAGTCGAAAATTGTGGTTGTACACAACTTTGCCTACTGATATTTTTGATGCAAAAATATCAGTAATGGAAGGAATAGTAATTATACCAAGCAACAAACTCCGCCGTATAATCCGTGATGAAATTGAAGCAGCCATGCAAAACAAGAAAACTGCTTCGATGGATGAACAAAAAAAGAATAAACGATTTTTCCTGGATGAAGCATCCGCATATCTCCGGGTGGCAATTCCGACCATCCGTTTGCACCGCTCTAAAATTGGAGGCACCAAGATTGGAAAGCGCTGGACTTTCACCCAGGAAGAACTGGATCGTTTTCTCGAGAAACACAAGACAAGGGTAATCGACTGATCAGATAATTTTGTAACTACCAAAAGACAAGTTGATGTTATCTCTTTGACAGTATTGTATACAACGGATCATTGATGTAATAATTCCCTGTACCGATTCTGGCTTTTTTCAACAAGCCGTCGTCTGCCAGTTTATTCAGGTAGCTGGCAGCGGTAATTCTGGAAACTTTCAGATCGTTGACGACAAATTCAATTTTTGTGTAAGGATGTTTAAAGAGATTATTCAGTAAATCCTGGCTGTAGAATTTATAATTGTCTCTCAGTTTGATTTTACATTCCTGCATCAATGATTTAATCTGAGCTATTAATTCAATGGTTTCCCTGGATGTTATCCGGATTCCGTTGATCATAAAAAGCAGCCATTCTTCCCAGGTCTCTTTATCACGGATTTGCTGTAAAAGCCGGTAATAATCGCTCTTATTCTTAATGATATAATTGCTGAGGTACAGAATTGGCATCGTTAAAAGCCCTTCCTGAATCAGGTACAGGATATTGATGATCCTGCCGGTGCGGCCATTGCCATCATAGAACGGATGAATGCTTTCGAACTGGTAGTGAATCATGGCCATCTTCACCAAAGGATCATAGTCACATAAAGAAGGATCATTGATGAATTTTTCCAAATTTGACATCAGCCGTTTGATATCTTTGATATCCTGAGGTGGTGTATAAATGGTTTCACCGGTTGAGGCATTTTTCAAAGTGGTCCCGGGAAGTTTACGAAAACCGGCATCGTTACCTTCAAGCTCTTTCTGTATCTCAATAATGATGTTACTGGTTATCAATCCTCTGTTTTTGACCAGCTCAAATCCCTTTTTCAACGCAGAAATGTAATTCTGTACCTCCTTAGCTTCAAGGGAAGAAAATCCATCCAGGTTTAACCCGGATTTATACAAATCATCATGGGTGGTGATGATATTTTCAATGGCTGAACTGTCTTTTGCTTCCTGGAGTCCCAGGGTATTGATGAGAATGATCTGATTGGGAATTGTGGAAGCTATACCTTTCAGCTCCGCCAAAGCAGCATGGGCAGTTGGCAGGTTCTTTAATACTGCTTTGGTTTCTAAATCGATTACGGGAGGAAGTTCACTTAAAATCCGGTTTTCATCCTGATCCACTGTGTAAAGAATTTGAAATTTTCTTTACAAATATAATCAACTTTGATAAGAAAAATAGATTTTCTTTACATTAAAAAGATTCTTTGTCAATAATCCGCAAGTTTCTTATCAAAGTGTGATTCAAAAATGATTATAGCTTTGTCGCAAGAGATAGATAGTGTTACAATTCGTGTGTCTCGCGATCATGGTTTCCCTTCAAAATCCCCCACTAGCTTAAGCAAAGCTGCTGCATGAAAAAAGGAGCTACAACTCTGTTAATTGTAACTCCTTGATATTCTTTCTTTTGTAGAGTGGGCCCAGCTGGGCTTGAACCATTATTCTATGTAGCTTAAAACCAATTACATGCAATTCTCAAAAACTGTCAGGTCTCGAATTTGACACCTTAAATTATTCATATTATAAAGAACATCCATTTTCAAAAATAGCAAATATTTCTTATTATTACCTATCTCGGGACAAAATTATTTTTCGGGTATTTCGCCATTTCTGCCTATTCCGTGGATTACTATATTTAGATCACAAAAGACTCCTAATTATATCCTCTTGTATTTAATACCCCCGATATTCTTTATCCCATAAAAACACCCCCCCCTTTATTTATGAGAAAATAATACCCCGGCACTTATTATTTTGTAAAGAGCTTACATGCTGGCTGTTACTACATAACAATCCCCCACCAGAAACAAGGCTGGGCAATCCCCCGGTGGTAAGCCATTTCCAAATTATTAACTTTTTAAATCAATTATCATGGTAACAATCGTCGACTATGCCTTGCGTCAGACTGCTGAAG
The DNA here is from genome assembly GCA_002304925.1 of Prolixibacteraceae bacterium UBA1413. Classification (GTDB taxonomy): domain Bacteria; phylum Bacteroidota; class Bacteroidia; order Bacteroidales; family Prolixibacteraceae; genus UBA1413. Next base: position 367 of record DBPT01000007.1, on the reverse strand, counting down.
GCAAAGAATTTTTTGCATTGGTTCTGCAGAGTGGAATTGATATGGTACTTTCCAAAACAACTGGAAGATACTATGCCACATCCAAGCAGACCACGGTTCCTTCCACCTTTAACGAATCAACCTGCAAATCACTGGTGGGTGAGAAAATCCCCGGTGTCATTGTCAGGGAAGCCTGTGAGCCTTATTCCTACACTGTCAAAGAAACAGGTGAAATCCTTGAACTGTCTCATCATTGGGTGTACTATCCCGAACCTCCGAAAGTGGAGCCTGTGTTTCAAGGTAAGATCACCCAACCCCTCGTTGCTGAGTTTATTTAACTCACAGAAAGTTCATATATTTAATTACTGAAGTTTCGCAAGTAAGAAAA
>DBPT01000018.1 GCA_002304925.1 Prolixibacteraceae bacterium UBA1413 | reverse complement strand
CTTACCCAGTTGTCTAAATTTCAGAGAGTATTATAATTTATCATGAGAGACAAGAAAGCTCTTGGAATGTAACCCACGCAGCTCCCAAAAGACCCGACAGGTAGTTTTAATTCTCCCTTTCTTCGGCTTTCTTTTTGCTCGTTCCTTGCTTTTGTCCAACATACTGAATTCCTTCCATAGCAAGTTTGGGGTTTACTTTTATCTCGCCACCTTTAATATCAACACCACCTGCGGTTATTTCACCATTACTTCCTACTTTTACGCCACCTGCTTTTACACCGCCCTTCCCAACTGAAACAGGTTCATCGTAGTCTTTTTGGCTCATTCCAAAACAACTTGCTTTATTATTTAAGGAAATTACTAATTTATTGTCTTCGTCATCTTCGTCCTCATCATGCTCTTGAAATGTAATACATCCAATATTTATTTGATAAGAACCGACTTTTTGTTTAGGTACTGAATACAAAATTTTGCCATTTCCTTTTAGATAGAATATCGCATAAAATTTTTGATTTGGAATTAAATCATGCACCCAAATTATCTTTGATGCCTTTTCGTCTTTAGTAATGGTTACATCATTTTCGCTGTCCTTATAATCATCGGGGGCAATTAATGAAGATTGGTTGTACTTACCTAAAATTGCCTGGGCTTTAACCGCTGTAATTGCCGCCATAAGCAATATGGCTAAAAGAATTTTTTTCATACTTTTAATAAATTAATAATTCATGCCAAAACTAATTGCCTGTTTTAATAAGTGGGTTACGATTCTATTAAGAATTTATTACATTCCTGTTAAGTTTCAAAAGATAGGACTATACCGCTAATTTCGGCTATGATATTCGGAATAGTTCATTACTGGGGAAATCCGGGCGGAATACCTGGTGTAATAGTAGCCGGATTCCTGGGATGGTTTTTAGCGAAATCAATATTCGAAACAAAAGGTATTTTTTGGGCATGGCTGATTCATTTTGCGCAAAATGTAATTATTTTTTCGGCACGCTTCTTGGCAGAATAAATAGCAGCAAGCTCGTTGTTCATGATTCACTGATATTTTCGGGTTGTACTGTTGAATAGTTATGTTTAATGAGAATGATGTTTGATATGAAAAGATGGTGGGTAATGTTATTTATGTTTTTGTCGGTGTCGGTGGGTATTGCACAGGAAAAATTTGTAGAAACAGTAAGAGGTGTAGTGGTTTCCGGCGATCCTGCCCATGAGTTGGTTCAGGCTTCCATATATGTTGTTGGGAGCAATCCTGCCATAGGTACAGTAACAGATGAACAAGGTAATTTCGCTTTCAGAGTTCCCGCAGGAAGACAAAAACTAAGAATTATCAGTGTAGGCTTTCAAATGCAAGAGATTGATATATTGGTCAATACAGGTAAAGAAGTGGTGCTGAATGTGGTGTTGGAACCTTTATTATTTGAGTTGAAAGGTGTAGAAGTAGTGGCAAAACATGATAAAAGTCGCCCGATAAACAAGTTGACTGTAACAGGAGCAAGAACTTTCAGCACGGAAGAGACTTTTCGGTTCGCCGGCTCACTGGGAGACCCTGCTCGTATGGTGCGCAGTTTTCCGGGAGTTATACCTGCCAACGATTCACGCAATGATATTATCATCAGAGGCAACTCGCCCATAGGTGTTCAGTGGTCACTTGACGGTGTGGAAATCCCTAATCTAAATCACTTCAACACTGGCGTAGGTATGACGGGTGGCCAGGTTACCATGCTTAATACCAATTTACTCGCGAATTCTGATTTTCATATGAGTGCGTGGCCCGCGCCCTACGGCAATGCAATGGCAGGGATATTTGACTTGCAAATGAGAAAGGGGAACAACCAAAAGCATGAGTTTTGGGGACAGATGGGTTTTAACGGTATTGAAGCAGGTTCGGAAGGTTATTTTTCAAAGAATAGCACTTCATCTTATCTTGTTTCTTACAGATACTCAATTCCTGATTTGATGAATAAAATGGGTATTAACACTGGTATAATACCTAAATATCAGGATTTAACCATGAAACTTAACTTTGATATAAATAAGAAAAACCAACTTTCTGTCATTGGGTTATACGGTAGCAGCGGAATAAACTTTGTAACATCTGAAGTAGGAATGGTTGAATTTGATAAAGATTTACTTGGGCAGTATGATCAACGCATCAAAATTGATGCTAAAACTTACATCCTTGGAGTTACGCATAGAGTTGATTTTACAACAAAAACGAAGCTTACTACGCTACTATCTTTGGTAAGAAGCGATACCCATATGCCGGTGGATACGATGTCTATGACTCAGCCGAATGCAGAGTGGCAACCATTATGGGATGAGAAGGCTTTGGAAGATAAATATTCCTGCTATTCTAAAATAGAACATCGTTTTTCTTATGCTTCGTTAATAGAAGCCGGAGTTAAGTATGACTTGTATAATGTAAATTATCTGGAAAAAGAATCGTATAGCGATGAAAGGGGGTTTTTTACCAATGTTGACAAGAAAGGAAGTTTCGGTCTGTGGCGAGTTTATACACAATACAGGCAAAATATAGCATCCAGGTTGATACTGACAGGTGGACTGCATGGCATGTATCTTGATATGAATAATACTTATTCGGTTGAACCACGATTTGGCGCACGTTACACGCCCGTCTCAAAGCATACTTTTGCATTGGCAGGTGGATTGTATAGTCAGATGATTCCCCGGTCGTTCTACTTTATACGAACACTTAACCCACAAGGCGAAATTGAGCTGAGCAACAAAAAACTTGGATTTATGAAAAGTGCACACGCTGACTTTTCGTATAGTTGGAGTTTTGCACCCGATTGGCATTTCAAAGCGGAGACTTACTATCAATGGCTCTATAATATCCCTGTGAAAAACGACCCCAACGAAACTTATACTATTCTACAAGCAGGTGGCGCTGGTGAAAATGTAATTATGCGTGAGGGAAATCTGGTTAATAAGGGAACGGGGAAAAATTATGGTGTGGAGTTTACTGTTGAAAAGTTTATGAGCAAAAATTACTACCTGTTGTTTAATTCTACGCTTTACAGATCAACCTATACAAACGGATATAACAAAAAAGAATGGAGTACTGTTTTCGACGGAAAATATCTCTTTAACCTTGCTTCAGGTTATGAATTAACGCTTAAAAAGGGATGGACACTCTTTGCTGATATAAAAGGCTCATTGGCAGGCGGCACACGCTATACCCCGGTATTGGAAGAAGAGAGTAAAAAAGAGCGTAAAGTTGTATTCGATATAACTCGCATGAATGAACTACAACTACGTAACTATTTCAGAACAGACCTCCGAATAGGCTACAGAAGAAACGGGAAGAAATTTACAGACGAACTTGCCCTTGACCTGCAAAACTTAACCAACCAAAGAAATATTTACAGTTTGATTTACGATATTGACGAAGGAACTTATAAAGAAACACTATTACAAGGATTTGTGCCAATGGTTACATATAGAGTGAATTTTTCATTGTAATTAACAACAGGTGTTTTGTTAACATTAAAAAGTTAAGGCTTAATCGGGGTTTCATTAAGCTATTAATAATGTTTCTCAACTCCTTAATACTCTTAATATTCTTATTTACTATAATATGGAATCAAAATACTTACATCTAATAAGTTAGCCGATTATTTATTTATCAGAAAGTTTTGCACATGTCAGATTGAAAGATTCATTTGAAACTGAATCATTTACTGAAAGAACTTATATATAAGGAGATAAATTATGAAAAAAGTTTTTACAAAAGAAAAATCTGAATTAATCGAGAGGAACAGAGGGCATAAGATCGAAATATTTACCGAAGAGCTAATAAAAGAGCTTCCTGAACCCTTGAAAAGATACCTTCGGGTTTGCGGATACATTAACATGCCTGTTCCCGTAAATGCCAATGTTTATTGGACTGAGAGCTGGTTAAAAATGTCGCCAACCAAAGATTGGAGAAAACTTCATACAACACAATTCAATTCTGTGAAGCCTATAGCCAGAATAGCCTATATGAAATTTTTAACTATGCCTGTGGCAGCAAGAGACTTATATCGGGATGGTTATGGAGAAATGAACGTAAAGCTGCTGAATTTGATAAAAGTAGCTTTTGATAACAGTAAGGAGGTGGCGCAATCGGCACTGATAACGACCTTCTGTGAGTTTATGCTTATTCCGGGCTATCTGCTCCTGGATAATGTGAAATGGGAACAGATAGATAATTACTCGGTCAGAGGAGTACTTACAGATAATGAAATTGAAGTCTCAGGGATATTCTACTTTAACGAAGAAGGTTTTTTTACACATTTTGAAACTTTCGACCGGTATTTTACAACCGGCAAAAACAGCTATAAGAAAGTAAAATTCTCGGTTATTGTAGATAGATATAAAAATCAGGATAGAATAAAAATCTCCGAACAGGTTAAAGTTATGTGGCATTTGCCTGAAGGCGATTTTGAGTATTACAAAGGAACGATTGACAGAATAGAGTTTAATGTGTTTGATTTTTGAAGAAAAGTAGTAATGCGTTAATATATAAAAAAATATGTGAATGTTAATGGTTTGATATTTACGAATATTTTAATTCCGTTTCGTAAATTAGACGTTGCGTGGCTCATTAAAAAGACAGCAGACTATTAAATTGAAAAATATGAAAAAAATTAAAATTGGATTATTATTAGGCATGGCTGCCGGAGTTATTGATGTAATTCCAATGATTATGCAAAACCTGACATGGGATGCAAATATATCTGCATTTACTATGTGGATAGTTGTTGGATTTCTAATTGCAACAATGGATTTAAACATCAATTCGATTATTAAAGGTATTTTGACCGCTTTCTTGGTTTTATTACCAACTGCGATTTTGATTGGTTGGAAAGAGCCTGTTTCATTGATACCAATTGCTATAATGACAACAATTTTAGGTGGACTTCTTGGATTTTTAATTAATAAAACATTGACTAAAAAAACGAAAAGGTAAGAAATTATGGCATCAAATTAAGAATATTTGACAGGATTATTAAACGCTATATTTGATGAATTACCTGTTCTGAAATCTAATTGGAGGGCATCTAATGATTACAAAAACTGACCTTAAAAAACTAAATTCTCCAAATCCAAAAATAAAATATGGATTTGCAAAAGAATTAGTGAAAATCGGTGAAGAAAAACCTGAACTGCTTTATGAGTATTTTGATTATTGGGTTGAGTTGCTGTCAAGTGATAACAATATTTTAAAGTGGACTGCAATCGATATTATCGGTTATCTATCGATAGTTGATAAAGACAATAGAATAGATGAAATAATGTCAGACTTGATTAAAATGCTTCATAGTGGCGTGTTAATCACCTGCAATCATGCTACTTTTGCTCTTGGACAAATTTACCAAAACAAACCAAATTTAAAGGAAGTAATTATCAAAGAACTAATTTCAATTTCCGATGATAAGTTTGAAACCAATGAATGTAAAAATATCGCGATTGGAAAAGTTTTGGAAGCCATCAAACCGTTTGTTTCAGAAATTAAAAACAACCCATCCGTTATTTCATTTATTGAGGATGCGACAAAATCGGAAAGGAACTCAACTAAAAAGAAAGCTGAACAATTGTTGAAAAAAGAATGAGGAATCGGATAAAATTTCACAAAAGAGGATAAATAAGAAAAAGCCCCGAGTCAACCTGAATCAGGATAATACATAAAAAACTTACTTTTGCTTTGCGAAAAATTAATAAATTTAAGAGTATGAAATCAAAACTATTTTTGGTTTTTTCTGCTGTGGCCGTTTTTGCACTATATCTGGTGCTTATATGGGTTTTAAGGCTCTTAACGGGTAAACTTCCTGTTGAAGATGGTTTATTAGGAGTTTTCAGAGATCATGATTTCGTCTTGGCATTTGTAGTGGCGGGTTTTGTAACCTTTTCGCTCGTTCAGAAGCGGAAAAATACAAAGTCAAAATTAATTATGAAGCAATTAATTGGTAAATGGAGTTCTGTTGAAAAGCAACAGGAATACCAGGAGGCATACGAAAGAGCACTGCGAACAATGCCTGAAGCCGAATCGATAAGAATAAAAACTTCATTTGGAACGGTACAAGGTTATTGTTGGAAAAATAATCATGCAAATCATAAAAGTCCGATACTTCTCTTGCCTGGCAGGTCTTCGGGTACACCTATGTGGTATGCCAATATTCCCGGTTTATATAAAAATCGAACCCTATACGCCATCGATGCTTTGGGAGATGCCGGATTGGGTGAACAAAACAGTCCAATTAATAATGGTTCTGACCAGGCGAAATGGATAAATGAAACGATAGAAAATCTTCATCTGACGAAAGCACACATAATAGGACATTCGTTTGGAGGTTGGTTATCGGCTAATTACGCTTCATTTTATCCTCAAAAAGTTGCCTCTTTGATTCTGATTGAGCCTGTTTTCACATTTCAGATGATAAAACTAACTGTAGTATTAAAATCGATACCCTACAATATGCGGTTTTTGCCAAAAAAGTGGAGACAGGGACTATTGAAAGAAATAAGCGGTTCGCAAACCATTGATACAACCGACCCTGTGGTAAAAATGATTGACATTGGAGCAAATCATTATTTTTCTAAATTACCTGTGCCAAAAATGATTAGTGAGCAACAAATGCAAAAATGGGGGTTCCCTGTATATGTCGCTTTTGCTTATAATAGTAGTATTCATAATTCTGTTAAGGCTATAGAAGTGGCAGAAAAAAATGTTAAACACTTAACTGCTAAACTATGGAAAAACGCCACTCATTCGTTACCCATGGAATATTCAGAAGAATTAAACAACGAAATCATTCAATTTATTGAACGAATTGGTGATTAAATAATTTATCAACCATTAATATTAAATAGAATGTCATTACAAGAAATACTGGAATACCGTCGTTCCGTTAGATATTTCGACGAATCAAAAGAGCTGGACACTGAAAAGGTAAAGCGCTGTATCGAACTGGCAACGCTTGCTCCAAACAGTTCCAATATGCAACTATGGGAGTTTTATCATATTACTGACTCAGAGATATTAAAAAAAATATCTCATGCTTGTCTGGATCAGAATGCAACGAAAACAGCTAAACAAATTGTAGTCTTCATAACTCGCCGTGATTTACACCGTAAACGCTCAAAAGCTATTTTGGAATTTGAAAAAGAGAATATTGCCCGATATAGTCCACCAGAGAAACAAGAAAGACGATGGAAAGATCGGCAAATTTACTATAACCGCCTGATGCCGTTTATGTACAGTCGTTTTTTTAGACTACTCGGATTTTTTAGGAAGATTCTCGCTACATCTATCTCTCTGTTCCGTCCAATGGTCACATCAGTTTCAGAAAGTGATATGCGAGTGGTTGTGCATAAAACCTGTGGTCTGGCAGCACAGACTTTTATGATGGCTATGGCAGAAATAGGTTATGACACCTGTCCGTTGGAAGGGTTTGACAGCCGTAGGGTCCAAAAGTTACTCAAACTTCCTTGCAGCGCTGAAATCAATATGGTAATTCCATGCGGAATCAGAAAAGGAACACGCGGAATTTGGGGAGAAAGGTTTAGGGTACCCTTTGAGGAGGTGTATAAGAATATCTGATTAAAATGACGACAATTGATTTAGGCTGAATGTTTTTATCCCTGGGGAATCCTGACCTATGATATCATGTCTTAATTTTATGCAGATCAAATAATTCACGGATTTAGGGACCAAATTATCTGCCCGGGCTATGAAAAAACAGTTTCTATTTATATTGCTGAACTTTAATACAATTTGCATGGTGAATGCACAGATCATCATCGACCATCACTGCACTGAAATTTCCGCCATTCCTCTGGAAGCTATCCTGGCAGCAAAAGCCGACCTTCATATCGCGTATGGTCATACCTCGCACGGGAGTCAACTGGTCAGCGGTATGACCGGATTAATTCCTTATGCAAATGCAGGAGGATCCGGGTTAAGACTGCCCATGAATGTTTTCAGTTTCAACAACGGAGGTTCAGGAGATGCACTGGATCTGCACGATCAGGCAATGGCAGGGGATGTTGGATACTATCCCGATTGGGTGAACAATACCCGCACTTATCTTGGCGCCCCGAACCAGGCTACCGGCCGTGGTACAGGGGCCCATGCCGATGTTAACGTCATCGTTTGGTCATGGTGCGGTCAGGTTTCATCTCAAACTGAAGCGTCCTTGATCACCAATTACCTTGCACCAATGTCGCAGCTGGAAAAAGATTACCCGGGAATTAAATTCGTCTATATGACAGGACATCTCGACGGGACTGGTGCAGGCGGGAATCTTCATATCAGGAATGAACAAATCCGCAACTATTGTTGGACCAATAAAAAAATCCTCTATGATTTTGCCGATATTGAAAGCTATGATCCTGACGGCCAGGTAAATTATATGTTGTTAATGGCGAATGATAACTGTGATTATGATTCCGATGGAAATGGTTCACGGGATAAAAACTGGGCTGTCGAATGGCAGAATTCACACAAGGTCGATGTGGAATGGTATGCCTGCTCCACTGCACACAGCCAGTCACTGAACGGGAATCTCAAAGGATTTGCTGCATGGCACCTCTGGACAAGACTGGCCAATTGGGAAGGCATCAGCGGAATTCATGACCGGAATGTCGAAACGGCTTACAGAATTTATCCTAATCCCTTCTCTCAGGAATTGATCATTGAAACAAACGGAAACAGTAAAGACTTCGAATTGCTGAATGCCTGCGGGCAGGTTGTCATTCAGGGGACTGTATCAGGGAAAACCACGGTTCAGACAGGAAACCTGGCTTCAGGTTTGTATCTGGTTAGATTGGGAAATATCGATTTTACTGAATACAGCAAAATCATCAAAGAATAGCTACAACTTACAAGACAGAAATACACTGATCTCAATTGCACTTTTGCTGGCAAGGGAACTGCCGGCCGAAACTTTATATTATTAACTTTGTCCGTGTTGCCGGTTTTGAGGATAGTCCGTAATCACTGAAACATGGGGCGAATCCTATGACTGGTCACTTGAGCTTTTCAGCTTTTCCTAACTCTGTAAAACATGAATATATGATCAAATTTTTTCCTTTTGTCCTGGTTGTCCTGTGGATAGCCGGATGCACATCCTCCGGGCAGAAGCCTGACGGTTGTCAAACCTATGCCGAAGCCAATATCCCCGTTACGGTCATTTCCGACTGGAATACCGTAGACGGCGGACTGCACGCCTCCTTTGGAAGTATCGACCACCGCTATGAGAAGCATGAGATTCCGGACGTTGAAGGAAATGAGGCATGGAGTGGGTCTGCCTGGAAGGGCGAGCGTGTTTCGGCTCAATTGGTCCTTTGGAGTAAGGATAGTGTGAGGCAGGTACGCTTCCGCTTTTCTGATTTTGTTTCTTCCGACGGGAAAATCATTCCGGCACAATCGGCTCAGGCATGGTTCGTACGATATGTCATTACCGATGAATTCGCCGACGGGTGCAGCAAACGGGATCCAAAAGACTACGCCAGCTCTCTGAGTGCCGACCTGCTTGATGATATTTCCTGTTTTGATATGGCACCCATTACAGCCTGTCCGGTATGGATAACCATCGATGTGGCCGCTGATGCAGCTGAAGGTGTATACACCTCTACTTTGCAACTGCTGGCAAGGGGAGAGAAGAGCCGGGATTTTACCCTTACACTTGAGGTGCTTCCGCAGGTGCTTCCATCGCCTGCAGAATGGAAATTCCATCTTGACTTGTGGCAGAATCCATATGCTGTGGCGCGTGTCGAAGGGGTGGAACCTTGGTCAGAGGCCCATTGGAAGGCGTTGTACCCCGTCATGAAGATGCTTGCCGATGCCGGGCAAAAGGTGATCACAGCTACCCTCAATAAGGATCCCTGGAACAGCCAGACGGAAGATCCCTATGATTCCATGATCGGGTGGACCAGGAAAAGCGATTCCACCTGGGTATACGATTACACAGTTTTTGACCGGTGGGTGGAGTTTATGATGGATCTGGGTATCCGTGGACAGATCAATTGCTATTCGATGGTCCCCTGGGGGAATTTTCTGTTTTATTATGACGAACAACAGAACAAGGAAATAAAAGTATCCGCCGCTCCCGGAACCCAGGAATATGCCGATTTGTGGAAACCCTTTCTGAACGATTTTATCAGCCATCTCGAGCAGAAAGGATGGAAGGAGATTACCCGGATCGCCATGGATGAGCGGGCCCCTGCCGAAATGCAGGCCATGCTGAAGTTACTCGGCGAAGTGGCACCCACCCTGGGTGTGGCGCTGGCTGATAACCACAAGAGCTACAAACTTTTTCCCGATGTGCTGACCGATTTGTGTGTGGCTCACGGTGCCTCGGTGGATGCCGAAGACAGGGTGTATCGTTCTCAGAAAGGATATGTGACCACATGGTATGTCTGTTGTGCCCATGAATTTCCGAACGTGTTTACCTTCTCGGCCCCTGCCGAAGCGGCGTTTATCGGATGGTACACCATGGCTGCCGGCTTTGACGGCTTTTTGCGCTGGGCGTACAACAATTGGGTGAAAGAGCCGCTGCTCGATTCCCGGTTCCGCACCTGGCCTGCCGGCGATACCTATATCGTATATCCTGGCGGCCGTAGTTCCATCCGCTTCGAAAGGCTCATTGAAGGAATTCAGGATGCCGAAAAGATAAGAACATTGCGTGAAACCCTGCAGGTTGATTCTTCCCCGGAAGCACAGGAGAAACTGCTTCAACTGAACGAAATGATAAGTAACTTCGATGTAACCCGAAAACCTGGTGATTTGGAAGAATTGCTGGCAAAGGGTAAAAAACTGCTGGAAACCTTGTCCAGATCCTGAGCGCTTACAGGGCCTCATAAAAACCGTTGAAATATCTTTTTTTGAGATGATTCATATCATACATCATAAAATACGATCAGGCATGAAAAAAACTATTCTATTGTTGATTATCTCAGGTTTTTTAATCAGCTCATCTGTTGCCCAGGAAAAGAATTTCAGAGTTATTGAAGACGGGGGCACCGGGAAGTACAGCGCCATCATGATGACGGAACCATCGCTGCAAACCCACACCATTTTCAGGCCGGCGGATCTCTCCTCCTTTGGCCGGAAGAACAAGTTGCCGGTGATTGCCTGGGGCAATGGAGCCTGTATCAATTCCCCATGGGAACATGTCAACTTTTTAAACGAAGTGGCTTCCCACGGATTTCTCGTTGTGGCCATAGGCATCATGCCCAGGGAAGATGGGGAACGGGAAAGAGGTCGTTCGGAATCGAAACAACTGCTCGATGCCATTGACTGGGCCATCGCGCAAAACACGGATAGCAACAGTCCCTATTACCAGAAGATAGATACGAAAAAAATTGCGGTGAGCGGTATGTCGTGCGGAGGTCTGCAAACCCTTGAGGTCGCCACGGATCCCAGAATTTCGACCATCGTGGTATGCAACAGCGGTCTGTTTGAAAATCGGACCGGCAGGATGCCGGGGATGCCGCAGATGGGGAAGGAACATCTGCAGAAGTTACACACTCCGGCACTGTACCTGCTGGGTGGCAAATCGGACATTGCCTATGAAAACGGGATGGATGATTACAGGAGAATCAATCACGTCCCCGTGTTTGTTGCAAATATGGATGTCGGACACGGCGGCACTTACAGTCAACCCCACGGTGGGGAATTCGCCAGGGTGGCTACGTATTGGTACAAATGGCAGCTTAAAAAAGATCGCAAAGCGGCGAAAATGTTTACCGGCAAGCCTTGCGGACTTTCGAAGTCGGAGGTATGGACGGTGGAGAAAAAGAACATGCCTTAAGCCTTCAGGTAAGTGAGTTCTTCAGAAGTTTGGAGGAATATCGGGAATGGTTTATTTTGGTTGTATGAAAAGGCCGAAATTTTGTTCTTTTGGGAATTGCCTCCGGGCAGTGGGTTTTATCCTTTTGGGTTTCGGAGCGGGTTGTCATTCTGGTGAAGGCCCTGTTCCGGCGCTGATTCCCATGCCGCAATCCGTCGAATGGACGGGCGACGACTTTGTATCCGGCGGAAATGAGGGGAGGGTATACCGTCGGATCAGGGAGGATTTGCCGGACGTCCCCTACAATCAGGGGGAAGGGTATATTCTGAATGTCACCCGTGATTCGGTGGTTCTTCAGGCAACTACCGCCGCCGGATTGTTCCGGGGAGAACAGACGCTCAGGCAACTGACCTCGGGCAACAACGGCAAAACCACCATCGCCGGATGCCGCATCACCGACTGGCCTGCCTTTGCCGTCAGGGGATTCATGCAGGATGTGGGCCGCAATTACATGTCACTCCCCTTCCTGAAGGAACAAATCGATGTGCTGGCCTTCTATAAATTCAACCTTTTCCACCTCCACCTGACCGACAATCCCGGCTGGCGGCTTGAAAGCAAAATTTATCCCCAACTGAAGGATTCCGCCTCCATGAGCCGGTGGCCCGGGAAATTCTATTCGCAGGAAGAATTCCTTGAACTGGTGAAGTACTGCCGGGAGCGTCACATTACCCTGGTTCCCGAGCTGGATGTGCCCGGGCACTGCGAGGCTTTCCGCAAAGCCCTGGGAATTGAAACTATGCAGGATCCCCGGGTAAAGGTTATGTTGTCGGATCTTATTGATGAATTGTGCAACCTGGTTCCTCCGGAAGAGATGCCCTGGATCCACCTGGGCACCGATGAAGTGTGGCACGACTATGAGCGTCCGGCGCCTGACCTGCTTCCCCATCTGATGGCAAGAGTCAGGGAGAACGGCAGGGAGGTGGTCGTATGGCGCCCGGGACAACATGTCGGCAACGACAGCACTTCCATTACCCAGCTCTGGTCCTCCAACGGCCATCCCAAATCCGGCCACCGTTATCTCGACTCCCGCCTCAACTACCTCAACCATTTGGATCCCCTTGCTGGAATCTGTCAGCTTTACTTCGACAGGCTCTGCGGAGCCCCCCGCGGCGACTCCCTCCGCCTGGGAGGGATCCTCTGCTGTTGGAATGACAACAACGTCGGCAAGGAACAGGATATCGTCATTCAAAATCCTGTATATCCGGGAATTGTAACCTATAGCGAGACTTCCTGGAAAGGACAACCGGCCGATTTCGGAGAGAACTACCTGGCCAGACTTCCGGCTCCCGAAGACTCCCTTTATGGACAATTCCGGGAATTTGAGGAGCGGCTGACCCGTCACAGGGACCTTTATTTCTCCGGAAAGCCTTTCCCGTACGTGAAACAAACAGAAATCGCCTGGAAAATCATCGGCCCCTTTGACCATGGCGGGGAGGTCAGCCGGAAATTCACCGTTGAGGATTCCCTGGTCGACCGGTATATCGTGGGTGGCAAGGAGTATGTATGGACAGGCCCTTATTATGGTGGCACCATTCATGTGCGGCATTTCTTCGGATTTCCCTCCTGGTTTGACCAGACTGAAGGAACGGTCTATGCCCTGACCAACATATGGTCGCCCCGGGACCAGAAAGCAGACTGTTGGATCGGTTTCCATGACTGGTCCCGCTCGGCGGGGCGACGTGGCGGCCCTTTCCCCGCACAGGGAGAATGGCACAATACCTCCCCAAAAGTATGGGTGAACGGTGAACCAGTCAGCCCCCCGGTATGGAAAAAACCGGGAGTTCCCGCTGCCAGCGATGAAATTCCTTTTGAAGACGAAAACTATTCCTTCAGGGAACCTTCGGAAATCTCCCTGAAAAATGGATGGAACCAGGTGCTTCTGAAAGTCCCGCAAGGAGGAAAGTCCTGGAAATGGATGTTCACCTTCGTCCCTGTGGATTTCCATGAGGGCCAAGCCCGGGAACTGCCCGGAATACGGTTCAGCCCGGTACCGGAATGAATCATAAATTGCGTCTGATGATACCTGACAGGAAATACGTTATCTTCGATTTTGACGGAACCATTGCCGATACCCTGGAACTCGCTTTTCCCATTTACAACCGTATTGCCCCCGAATACAGCGTCCAACAGGTCAGCAGGCAAGAGTTGGAATTGTTGCGCTCACGCAAACTGCAGGACGTTATGAAATCATACGGATTATCCCGCCTCAGGTTGCTGTCCCTGCTCCTTCGTATGCGAAAGGAGATGAGCCTCCATATCGCCGGAGCCGGAATGATCAGGGGAATGGGCGATTCCCTGAAGGAAATCGGTAATGCCGGGTTCAGACTGGGAATATTGACTTCCAATTCCAGAAAAAACGTCATTCACTTTCTTCAGCACCATTCCCTGTCGGGCATCATTGATTTCGTTTACAGCGGGAACAATTTTTTCGGCAAGGAAATGGTGATCAGGAGGATGCTTGAGCGGGAGAACATCGCCAGAGACAGTGTCGTGTATGTGGGGGATGAGACCCGTGATATCGAAGCCTGCAAAAAAGCCGGAATTTCTGTTATTGCGGTGAGTTGGGGACTGAACAGCAGGGATATTCTTGCTTCTCTCAATCCCGATCATCTGGCTGATGACCCGGAAGAGCTGCTCCCTTATGTGCGAAATTTCTTCAGAAGCGCTTAAAAGTCAGCCTGAAATCATGGCCGGCAGTTTTGTTCCGGAATTCGGATTCATCCAGTTCAACAAAGAGGTCATTGTCGTAGAAATTTCAGTCAGGACGGGCAAAACGGAAAACTGGGCCGGATGAACTGCTGCCTAAGCCTTCGTCATCGCCAAAATCAACGAGCTTGACAGTTGCCGCAGGTAAAACCGGTTTTTCAACGATTTTTTCATCTGTCGTTCATTTTTCAGCCATTAAAGTTACCTTTGTATAAAGCTCTTGGAATACCTGTATGACTGAAAGTGAACTGAATAGCTTGTGCTCCGGAATTTATCAGCATCTTTTGACAAAAAAACTGAAACAGGCTTTTTCGCTGTTGGGAAAACTGGTTGCAGAAACCCGGCAGGGAGAATTTGCCGATAAGGTGTATGATCTGGAGGAGACCTATCTCTATATCCGGAAATACACCCTGGATGGGGTGAATGACCCGGAACGCGAAAAGATCTTTCTCCATCTGGTGAGATCCCTCCTGGAACTCACCGTCAGAATCAGGGAAAACTGGCTGACCGCCCACTCCGGAACGCTCTTTTATCAGAAAAAACGGTCTGCCGGTCTCATGTCCTTCGATTATTCAAAACGTTCCCTGGAAGAATTGGCAGCCCTTCAGACGAACCATCCCGGGGAAGAACTGCAGGATGAAGAGAGGAGAACAGTTCCGGTAGCTGCGGAATACTGGCAGAAATTCATCCTCTTGTTTTACCGAATCGTGTTCATTGATAAGATGGGCAGTGAGGAAAGAGATTTTGTGAATGCCGCTTTTGATGATGATTCCCTTCGACCCGAATTCAAATCCCTCCTGGTCACAGCCCTGACCTTTGGACTGCTCCGTTATTTCGACAGAGAAAAGCTGGAATTGCACCTCGACCTCTACGGGAAGAACCGAAATAACCTGCTGGTCAGCCAGCGTTGCCTCACCGGTTTCCTCATCGCACTCTATCACTATGACCTGTTTATTGAATTCTATCCGCAGATACGCACCCGTTTTGAAATAATGAACGAGGACTCCGCCTTTTACAGAAATGTGG
This sequence comes from Prolixibacteraceae bacterium UBA1413, assembly GCA_002304925.1. Classification (GTDB taxonomy): domain Bacteria; phylum Bacteroidota; class Bacteroidia; order Bacteroidales; family Prolixibacteraceae; genus UBA1413. The sequence goes on along the minus strand of DBPT01000018.1, from coordinate 39,837 downwards.
AGCGGATCTTACTTCAACTCCTGGGAAGCCGGGAAACGGAAAAAATCAAGCAAAAGATCCAGGAGGAGATCATCCCGGAGATGATCAGGATTTCACCCAATATCAGGAATAAACTCAACATTGACAGCCTGATGGAGAAGGAGTCCTCCGACGACAGGAATCCCGAATGGAGCGCCCTCTTCGGTGACTCGCCCGGATTGGTGGAAAAAATGGAAGAAATGGCCCGCATGCAAACCGAAGGAGCCGATGTTTTCCTGGCTTCTTTTTCCATGTTCAAGAGATTTCCCTTCTTCAATGAACTTGCCAACTGGTTTGTCCCCTTCTTTCCTGACCATCCCGAAATCCCCGTCATCTCTTCCTCAGATCAGGAGGATACCCAGTCCGGCATAACGGCAGCCTTGCTCCAGTCTCCCATGCTGTGCAATTCCGACAAATATTCTTTTACCATTATGCTTCAGCAGATCACCGGAGAAGCCAGGGCCATGATGGCTTCTTTTCTTAAGGCGGAAATGGAGCAGTTCGAAGAAGAGGAGAAGTTGGAGGATATGCTCTCTCCCGGCAAGAAGGATGGCATTGTTTCTAACCAGTACATCCAGGACCTTTACCGTTTTTATCACCTCCATCCTTCCAGAACCGATTTCGAAGATATTTTCAGCTGGAAATTTGATTTCCACAACAAATTGGCTTTCCATGGAATTCTTAAGGAGCATCCCGGGATGGTAGCAAAACTGGCGGAGTTTTATTTTGAGAAAGGCTATTTTGAGGAAGCCCTGGAGATCTTCGGACGCTCGGGGGAACATGACGGAGAAACCCTGCAAAAGGCAGCTTATTGCCACCAGAAGCTGGGAGATTATGAAAAAGCGCTTTCGCTGTACCAAAAAGCGGAACTTTATGAGGTTAACAAAATCTGGAACCTGAAGAAAATAGCGCTCTGTTACAGGAATCTGAAACTTCCCGGGGAAGCCCTGAAAGTTTATCAATCCCTGGATGCCCTGGAACCTGACAATCTGAACACCATCTATGCCATCGGCTATTGTCTCAGCGAAACCGGCAGATACCAGGATGCCCTGAATACGTTTTTTAAAATAGAATACCTGGCTCCCGGCAACAAAAAGGCATGGCGGCCCATCGCCTGGTGTTCCTTCCTGTCAGGGAAAACCGGACAGGCAGAGAAATATTACCTTAAACTGATGGATGACCAGCCCGACAAATATGATCTGATGAACATGGGCCATGTTCAGTGGGCCCTCGGGAAACGGGAATCCACCATTGAATATTACCGCCTGTCCATACAAACCGGTGGCTTTTCAGAGGAGGAATTCATGGCCGCGTTTGACGAGGATCTTCATTTCCTGATTGCCGCCGGCATAGACCCCGGTGAGGTCCCCATCATGCTTGACCAGCTTCGCTATTCTCTTTCCCCTTAAGATACCTTGTTTTGAAAACCCCGTAAGTCATGCACCTCTCTGGAAAAGGTTCGCCCGCCGGAAAGACGATGGTGACAGTGATTCCTTCGATTCGGTAACACGACGGAGAATGAATTTTTTGTCTACATTTACAAATTGCTCAGGTTTTTCATTTTTCCGGCTTAACCGGAGGGACTTGATTTCTGATCGTGAGAATAAGACAGCGGATTTATATCGTATTGGTTGTTGGCTTGATCTTCAGTGGGGGGAGTGCGGCTTTCGGACAAAAGAAAGGAGATGTTTCCCTGGGAATGGGTTTTCCGGAACTGGCAAGCATCAGCGTACGTTATAAACTTTTTGATCAGGTCAGGGCAGGTCTGAGCACAGGATTCCTTCCCGATATGCCCCGTCTGGGGAAATGGGATAATCTCTTTTCCTTGTCAGGCGATTTCTACTATCATTTCGGAAGATTCAGTTACTCCCCCGATAAGCGGCTTTTTTATGTGAAGCTGGGAATGAACTGTATCCTGCAACAGCCCTACGAATGGGACAGAGCCTGGTGGAACAGCTGCTTCAGGGTTGGCGGAGAAATCTTTACGACAAGGAATTTCGGGCTGAACCTCGAGGGCGGATTCATCTGTAATCTGAATCCTGAAAGAAACTGGGCCCATGTGGACCGGTTCTTACCCGCTATAAATGTCAATCTCTTCCACCGGTTTTAAAAATTCTTATCTAAGACCCGGGAACGGACAACATTTGTGCAACGGCACAGGGACCAATTCCCCGATGATAGTTCATATGCACCGGGATTAGATTTCAGGAGCAGGAAAGTGATATCAGGAAGATCATGTTGTTGTGATAACCGTTTAATGAATTGATGCCTGAGATGGAGAATTTCAACCGTGAAGCGACGGTAAGGTGGGGCATGGACGGAACTTAGTTCTGCATGAGATTTCATAAATAATGTGTAACCTTGTACCGATAAACCGGTAAATCCGGTTTTGGGTTTATTGCTTTCGGAATTTTAACGGATCCTGAGATATGGAATGGTTCAGAACGCTTCTTTTTTCGGAAGGTATTGCGCATACCATCCTGCTGTACTCACTGGCCATCTGGCTGGGGGTGTTGTTGGGGAAGGTGAAGATTGTCGGAATTTCCCTGGGTCCGACGTTTGTGCTTTTTGTCGGGCTTTTTATCGGCCATCTGGGATTCACTGTCAACCACGAAGTTGCGGAATTTGTCAGAGAATTCGGGCTGATTCTTTTTATTTACAGCATTGGCCTTCAGGTAGGTCCCGGTTTCTTTTCCTCCTTTAAGCGGGGAGGCATGCAGCTTAACCTGATGGCAGCGGGCATTGTGTTGCTGGGGGTGGGGGTAACCATCCTCCTTTTTTATCTGTTGAACGGCCGGGTTTCGATGCCCATGCTGGTGGGTGTAATGTCGGGAGCAGTTACCAACACTCCGGGTCTGGGAGCCGCCCAGGAAGCTTTGAAACAGGCCTTTGAAGCCGGTCAGCTCGCGGAGATTCCCCAGATTGCCCTTGGTTATGCCGTTGCCTATCCTCTTGCCGTGGTGGGCATCATCCTCTCCATGGTGGTGATAAGACTGATGTTCAGGATAAACATCGAACAGGAGGAACAAGCCCTTGAGGCTTCCGGGGAAGTGCAGGCCGACAAACCGGAAATAATGACGCTCAGGCTTACCAATAAAGCTCTCAGCGGCCGGAAACTCCACGAAATCAAAGACCTTGTCGGGCGCAGTTTCGTCATCTCCCGGATGATGCGCCAAGGCCATTATTCCATCCCCCGGATGGATTCCATCCTCCAGGAGGGGGACCTCCTCCTTGTTATTACTGCAACTGCCGACGTGGAGCCGGTTACGGTATTTATGGGGGAAAAAGTGGAGATGGACTGGGAAGCTTCCGAAAAACAGCTGGTCTCGCGCCGCATTGTGATCACCCGGAGTGAGATCAACGGCAAAACTTTGGGATCCCTGCGTTTGCGTACCCTGTACGGCGTGAACATCACCCGCGTGCACCGGTCCGGGGTTGACCTGCTGGGAAATCCGAACCTGGTGCTTCAGGTAGGCGACCGGGTAATGGTGGTCGGTGAACTGGGCGATATTGAGAAGGTAGAGAAATTCCTGGGCAATACTCTTAAACGGCTTGACGAACCTCATATCATCACCCTCTTCATCGGGATTTTCCTGGGGATACTGATCGGGAGCATACCCTTTTTCATCCCCGGGATTCCCATGCCTGTCAAACTGGGCCTTGCCGGAGGCCCCCTGATCGTCTCCATCCTCATCGGGCGGTTCGGATTTAAACTGAAGCTGATTACCTACACCACCCAGAGTGCCAACTTTATGCTCCGTGAAATCGGGATAACCCTCTTTTTGGCCAGCGTAGGCCTGATGTCGGGAGGACAATTCGCCGAAACGGTCTTCTCAGGCGACGGATTACTCTGGATCGGCCTCGGTTTCCTGATCACCATCCTTCCGCTGCTGATCATGGGATTCGTCGCACGGAAGTTTGCTGGATTGAACTACTTCATCCTGATGGGTCTTCTTGCGGGAAGCACCACCGACCCGCCGGCATTGTCCTATGCGGGATCCATCGCCAACAACGATCAACCTGCCGTTTCTTATTCCACAGTCTACCCGCTGACCATGTTTCTGCGGGTAATCCTGGCCCAGCTGCTGATCCTGGCATTCGTGTAACCTGCCGGTGAAGGTAACGGTTTGGTATTATTCCACCTTTACCCTGATCCCTTCTGAATGGGCGCTGAACTGCGGGGCGTACATGCATTGCACGCTGGTGATCCCATTGGAGAAATCGCCCTTTTGGGTGGCATGGAGCCTGTATTCAAAGACGTAATTCCCTTTGGGGAGATAGTCAATGAAGAAATGGGTGGCTGCATCAAGCGTTGACTCGTAATAACCCAATCCGGCTTGCCAGCGGTACCCCGACAAAACATTGACAGGTTCGAAAGCGGAGGCACGCATATCTTTCAGATGGACATATTCCATATTCCTGTCGGTTTTCAGGATCACCCGCACCACCACTTTGTCCCCTACCCGGAGAGGGGTGGTCTCCGAAACCCTTTCCAGCTTCGGTCCCTGCGGAGTATTTATTTCCCTGAAGAGTTCCTTTGTTACCGCAAGGGGCGTATCGGCCGGGGTGATTTTGTCAAGCTGTTCGAAATACTGCCAGTTGAGGGCTCCCCAGGCGATCCCGGGATTGGGATTGTGAACGGTGACGTGCCCCATCACCGGGGTAATCTCTCCACCCTGCCAACTGGTCTTGAAATAGCCACTCCCCGGCTCCGGCTGAATACCCTCCGCAAGGTAAGGATTCACCTGCGTTCCGGCCATGGTGATGCTCACGGGACGGCTTTCCGTCAGCAGGGAAACCCCTCTCTTCAAAAGTGCATATACCGCTTCGGCCGTGGCTTTCGTAGACTTCCAGTCATTGGTCTCCTTCTGTTTCAGCAACCAAACCTTCATTTCGTCGATACTTCTGATGTCGGCTGAAATTTCATCCCAGGCTTCGATGAGCAGGGCCTGGGTCTCAATGGGAGACTCATGCCAGAACCATCCCGGCTTGTTGTCGCGCCAGTACATCCCTGATTCTTCATTGTGAAGGGCGGTTTCGGCGAGCGACCGAAGGATCAGCCCTGCCGTGCGGGAATCACCCAGCCTGTGCAATGACAAGGCCGTCATGGCCTTCAGGTAAAGGTTGCTGTTTTTCCAGTACTTCGCTGCCTGCTCCTTGTAATAATCCACCATCTCCTTCAGTTCCTCCCCGCAGGGGTGCGTGGCGAGGAAAAAACTGCGGGCATAGAGGTAATGGATGTCGTTAAAGCCGGCATGATATTCCTTCAGTGTCGAAGGAAATTCCTTTTTCAGTTTTTTGAAGGAAGCCAGCTTTTCACTGTCGAGGTAACCGATGGCTTTCCCCACCATGCCGGAGAGCTCATGATCCCGGGCAGGGTCCATGGCCTTCAGTACCGCGAGGTGTCCGATCCCCGAAAGAATATGCCGGGTGATGGTTACACTCTGCGGCATTCCCGGGAACCAGGGCCATCCTCCTTCGGAAGCTTGCATCTCCGCCAGCTTTTTCAGGGCTGTCTTTTGTTCTGCGGCCATTTTTACGGCATCGAGGAGTATGGCGATTCGTTGCTTCCTTTCCCCTTCACTGGCTGCATCGCGCACCCAGGGGGTTTCCTGAAGGAGGATTGCTTTCAGCTCTTCATTTTTTTCTAAGTTGGATTTCAGGGCGTCGGGTGCCAGGTTTTTCCAAGCATCAAACACCCGCCTGATGGCAGGATCGCTGTTGGCCAGATGGGTAGCCAGCGTGTTGGCATAATACCGGCTGAACACCTGTTCGGCACAATCATGGGGAAATTCCATCAGGTAAGGCAGCGCCTGAACGGCATACCAGGCGGGATTGGAGGTATATTCCAGGGTAAGGCGGTGATTCCTGAGTGTGGCATTCTGACTGCCGGAATTCACCAGCTTGTCGAAGGTAAAGCTTTTGGTGGTCTCTTCCCGTATGGGCAGAGGGAGCGACTCGGTGACCAGCATGCGGTTGGTGAGAACCGGGAGGGGGGCTTCCTCACCGTCGGAAAAAGCTCCCGCAGTGGCTGTAATCCGGTACACCAAGGCCTGAATTCCTTCAGGAACGGTAATCTTCCAGCTGACGGCGGCATTCTCCCCTCCTCCTATGCTGAAATCCCGGACCGGTGAGTCCAGCTTCATCAGATGATCGACGGGTACCATGGTCAGGGCGTCGAAGAAGCGCAGTTCTGCGGTGCCTTCCAACGGATGACCCGACTGGTTGGATACCGATGCTGAGAATTCCATCACATCGCCTTCGCGGAGAAACCGTGGGGCATTGGGAAATACCATGACATCCTTGCTGGTGATGAGTGCCTTCTCGATCATGCCAGTTTTCAGGTCAGCTGTATGTGCCAGGCCCATCATCCGCCAGCGCGTGAGGGCTTCAGGCATGGAAAAGCGGAGGAGGATCTCCCCGTTTTCGTTGGTGCCCAGCTGGGGGAAGAAAAAGGCGGTCTCCCTGAAATCGGTGCGGGCTTTGACAGGCGGAAGGCCGGGTGAGGCTTGCTCCGGCTCCCCTGCGCCATTCATGGGAAGGGCAGGGGCACTCTCGTCGAAAGCGTAGTCCATCATGGGATTTTCATTCATCTCCTGATCCAGGGGTGCCATTCCCCTGATCCGGACCGATTTTTGAGCCATAGCTCTGTCTGTCATGCTTTCAACATAAAGAAAAACCTGTTCTTCATTACCTGACAGAAAGCCCGGGAGACGTTCATACTCCCTGATCCTGACACTGCCTGATTTCCAGGGCAGCCATAATTGGTTCCCCATAACGTTGCCAAATCCACTTTTGCTTTCCCATTCGGAAACTCCCGTTAAGGTATGGTAAAGTGAAAAATACCAGTTGTGCCGCGTAAAAATATCCAGCGAAGCATCATACAGGGTGGCGAGCAATTCGGCCACCGCCGCGTTACCCGCCTTGTCCCTGACGGTGATCCTCCACTCCTCCTCCTGTCCGGGTTGTAGCTTATCGCGGAAACTGCCCAGGGTAATTTCCAGTTCCTTGTTGGAATAAGGCACGGTGATCGTGGCTTCTTCCTGGAAGGAGCGGTTCTCCCGTACCATGACGGCGCGGATGCTTATGTTCCCCCGGTCTGATTCGGTCACCGGAAGTTCGACACGGATTTGCCCGTTGTCGATTCGGTAATTCCGGTGCCGGGGCTTGCCGTTTTTGGAAAAGAGGGAGAGGGTGACCCAGGCTTTCCGGATAGGCGTGGCAATCAGGAGGGAAGCGGTTTCTCCGGGTTCCGCCTGCGGGGTAAGGAGGGTGACTGTCAGCGGTTCGACGGCGACGGTTTTCCCTTCGGCAGGAGAAAAGAGGGTGAAATAGTGGGTATGTTCCACGGGTTTCCCAAAAGGATCGCTGGTGGTGATTTTCAGCACATAGTTCCCCGGTTGCAGCTTCCGGAGACCGGAAATTGAAGATTTCCGGGGTGTTTCAAAGGAATCGGAAAGAACGGTGTCCCCTTCGGGCCAGGTGGTGCAGTCATCTTCATCGTTATACACTTCGTTGGGAAAGAGCTTCCGGAACTCTTCCGGGGATAGGGTGTGCCGGTCGGGCCTCTCCCACAACCGCGGGAGGAGAACCCTTCCGGGAGGAGTTAACCGACGCACGGTCACCAGACCTGCTGCTTGTTCGGGAACCCCGTCAAGGTTGGTGGTGATCACCTCTATGTCAGGTGCTTCTTCGCGGTTGATTTTTTCAGTCAGGTTGGTGGATACCATGAGCGATTCAAACCCCGCGCTCACCACAGTACGGGCATCGTGGGTCTCCCCGTTGATATCGGTGACGGTGGCATGCACGGTATAGGTGAAGACAGGAGAAAATTTCCCGGAAATCTTATTGTCGGGGATAGCCGTGAACCGGATTTCAAATTCGCCTTCACTGCCGGTAACGGAAGTTCCGCTTGATATCTCCTCTTCGGGGGATGACGGGAAGCGCTCCTGTCGCCACCACCAAAAGCGGGGAAACCTGGCATCCCGGACCACCCGCCAGGTGACGGAAGCACCCGGAATTTTGCTGCCGGCATAGGCTGAAGCCCTGCCTTTTACAACGACCTCCCGGTTTAGTTGCGGCGCCCCTTCCACAGGTTCAAAAACGATTTCGAATTTCGGTCTTTTGTATTCTTCGACCCTGAAGTCAATGCTGCCATAACGACCCGTCAGGGACATGACGCCGGTAAGCCCGCCCAGAGGGATGACGAAACTTCCTGAAAAGGAACCGAATTCGTTGGTAACTAGCTGCTGGCTTGAAATTTCCTGTCCGTTCATATCCCGGAAGGTGATCTCCTCCCTGAAATTCTTCCTGATCGTGTGGTTGTCCCCTTCCTGATCTAGTATGATTCCCTTGAACCAGAGGGTTTGTCCGGGTCGGTAAATGGCCCTGTCGGTGAAGAGCCAACTCCGGGTCGATTTCTGATTTTCGACGTTCCTGTAAAACATTGCATTTGAGCTGCGGGTGATGAACTGGTCCTTGCCCGAAGTCAGCACCAGGTAATAGGGGTGGTTTACCTGTTTGTCGCGTGAGAGGATAATCGTCGCTTCACCCCGGGCATTGGTAACCAAGGTGGGGCCGGGCTGATCGGTGTATTTTCTCCACGAGGTATTGTATTTCCGGAAGAAGGGCTGGACTGTTACGTTTTCCAGAGGGGTACCTTCCTCCCTGTCAAGTGCCAGGATTTCGAGGTTGCCTTCTTCATTTTTCCTTTCCACAAGGCTGATGCAGCTGCTCCAGACCTTCCACCAGGTGATCGGGGCATCTGTTTTGAAGTTTTTCGTGGAAGAGGCCATCACCAGGTAATAACCTGGACTCAGGGCGGGAATCTTCACCTCGGCCGAATGTTGCCGGTAATCGACCTCGTCGGGAAGGCGGGTTTCCCAACTGGTGACAGGGGTGCGGGTTAGGAATTCCTTCAGCTGTTCCTCATGCGATTTTTCACCGTTACGCAAGGCTTCCTCGGGTTGAAGGGGGATCACCCGGAACCATACCTTGTCAAGATTCTGGTACCGGAGCAAGGCCAGCGAGGGTTTTCCGGGAACCACGGCCTTCGGGGCAGTCATTTCGACGGTTACTTTATTAATCTCTTCGGCGATGATGGCGCAATTGTGGGCACCGTCGGTACCCGGGTATTTTTCCATGCATTTCGTTGCCCATCCGAGGGCATCCCTGATTTTCCACCGGAGGGCTCCGGAAGTCTGGGGGTCGTAATTGGCTCCTTCCGATTTCAGCTGATTGGCCAGCCGGTAGATGATATCAGCGGCCACAGGCTCTCCCTCCCAGGATTGGACCAGGGACAGCAGGGCTTCGGTGTAAAGCGAGTCCTTAAGGGCCAGGATGCTTTTGCGGTGTACCCATTCCAGCCGCGCCAGATCGGCGTCTACCAGAGCTTCTACATTCCCGGGATCCTCCGAACGGAACCTGAGAATTTCCTGGTAAAGCTTAAGGGTATGGGATTCAAAGGTTTCTTCCGCTCCCGGGGGGGGCGGAAGAGCGGTAAATGCGGCTAGGGGACCAAAATAACGGGGATCATCAAGCTGAAAAGCGCCTGATGGTTTGATGACACCCGGCCAGTCATCCGAAAAAAAACCAATGGCCCTGAAGGCCAGAAAATCATAAAGGGTGGGCCGGTATTTTCTGTTCTTCCGATCTCCGGAAAGGATCTCCTGATAACGTGAAAGATCGGTTTCTTTCAGTATTTCCGGTTCGGAGAGGGAGAGCTGATAGTACCGGGTGGTGGTCTTTGCAAAACGAAGGGCGTCCCACGTTGTCAGGTCGGATGAAGATTCATCGGCCAGGGGTGTTCGCTGGTTGATCTCCCAACTGTGGTTCCGGTAGTAGTTCTGGTAGATTCCTGCCAGTACCGACAAGAGAATCTGCCTGACGGGCGTCCGGCTGCCTTCTATTTCCTTTTCCGTGAAGGCGATGGCCTCATACCAGTGCTCTTCCAGATAACCTTCTTCCATGAAGGTTTTATACAGAAGGGCTTTGATCAGCTGATCCTCCTGGTTGTTCGCCTTGCTGAGGCTGTAGATCTTCATGACCTCCTCGCGGGCTGACTGGAGTTGTCCCAGGTTTTGCAGCGAATCCACCTTTTTCCATGCTTCGGAATAGTCGCTTTGTGCCATGGTTTGAATAGTTAACAGGATAAGAAATATACTGCTGATAACACGTTTCATGACTTCTGATCTTTAAAATTAATACTGAATCCCGGGAGTTTCAAGCAAACTCCTGAAATTTTCATTGTTCATAAAAGTACGAAAAATTGACAGGTCAAAAACAGTGCCATGTCAGGGAAAAAGCTGTGCTTTTCAAAAGGGATAAGTCGCCGGGGTCATCCAATCATTTCCCATTTTTCAGGTCAGAGGAAGAAGGTGGGGATGATCCCAGTTGCCGGGCTTTTGCGAGGCTTTTGGCGGCTTCTTCCTTAAGTCCCATTTTTATCTCGGCATCTGCTTTGGCTTCATAAAGGGAGGGATCTTTAGGGGACAGCTGGATGGCGGCATTGTAATCAGTGAGGGCTCCCTGGTAATCGTTCAATTCTTTCCGGCAGTTGCCCCTCAGTTCCAGCAGCAATGGCCTGAAGGCGGGGTTATCGCAATACTTAAATCCTGAGGAGAAGGAATCCAGGGCTTTCCCGAACTGATGAAGACCATACTGAACCCTTCCCAGCGAATACCAGGAGAAAAAATCAAAGGGATAAAGGTCAAGGGCTTTCTGCAGGTGGGTAAGCGCACTTTTGGCATCGCCCTGCCGGGAGGAGATCACCCCGAGATAACTATACGCCCGGTGGTCCCTGGGATCGGTTTTTAAGGCCATGTTAAAATCGGCGGAAGCTTTTTCCGTTTCTCCCGTTTCGAGATGAATCACTCCGCGGGTGACATAATAGTCGCTGTGTTTCTCCAGTTCCAGGGCACTGTTCATATCTTTCAGCGCTTCCGGGTATTGTTTCCTGTCGAGGAAGATACGTCCCCTTTTAAAGTATCCCGCAGGTTTTCCGGGGAATTTGCTGATAGCATGGTCAAATGCGGCGAAGGCCCCCTGTTCGTCACCCGTTTTTTGCAGGATTTCCCCGTTTCGGATGAGGAACTGGTCTTCGGTAAGGAAAGAGGGAATCATCTTATAGTCGGGCGACCAGGCAGTGTTAACAAATTCGGGGATGTTATTTGCGTAATCGGGAAAGGAAAAGCGGTCGAGGTATACCGGAGGGGTATTGGTGCCGTCGTCGTTGATGTGGGTGAGGAATAGCTGAGTGTAGGGGCCAAAGGTTTTGGAGGAGAAAACCAGCCATTTGCTGTTGGGCGACCAGGAGTGCCAGGAGTTCATGTTAGGGGTGTTGTGTTCCAGGATTCTGGCGGGACCTTCGTCCATCGGTTTCAGAACCAGCTTACTGTCCTTCTGGAGAAGCATGAAGCTTTCAGCCTGGCAGAAGATGAGCCATTTTCCGTCGGGGGAGACCCTGGGAAAGTAGTTGCTCAATCCGTTGCCGGAAGCACCTTCCACAGGAACCGCCTTGCCTCCCTTGCCGTCGTTGAAGGGGATTTTGTAAATGTCGAATTTCATCAGGGAGTCGCGGTCGGTATAGCTCTTTTCGAAAGCCATGTAAGTCTGCAGATCGGCATATTTGGGTACCGACCCGTTGTGGATGCCACTTTCGGGATAGTGTTTCGCAGGTGCCTTGCAGAAGAGAATGTGCCGGCCGTCGGGGGTCCAGGCAGGATTGCTCTGGACGAACATTGTGTCGTTGGCCCCTTCCAGTTCAAAAAAACGGTCTCCGACCCTGTCGTATACCACTAGGATTCCTTTGAAGGGGAAGAAAAGCTGGGAGATCTCAAGATCGGGGCGGTCGGTGAAGATCTCACAGTCACGGAGGGTGCTGACCACATACCGGCCGTCGGGAGAGATCTGAGACAGCAGGCCATAAGTGAATTTCCCTTCCTGAAAGGTGCTCCAGGAGATGATGCTGTCTCCTGCGATATATGTTTTTTCGGCGAAGGAGGTGATGACATAAGCCCCCTTGTCGTTGTTGGCATCTACGTCCATGGCCAGTTTCCGTCCGTCGGGGGTGAAGGAGTGACAATTTCCGCAGGTGGGGAGGTCCTCAAGGAGGGCGGTGGGTTTCTCCTCTCTGCTGACCGATCCCCAGATCCAGCGGATCTTTTTCATGTTCTCGCGGGCAAATTTGAAGGGAAGGGGGACGCTCCTTACAAAGATAGGCGCTTCCACAGGGTCGGGAGAAACGGTAAAACAGGTTTCATCCCTTGAAACGGTTTTATGGAGCATCCCATAAACGCGGAAAGTAAAAGGGGTGCCAGGGGATGAAGAGGTGATGCTCTTCCACTCTTCACGGGAAGGCCTCCAGGCTTTTCCCGTCACCATGTGAGGTCCTGACAGGGAGTGGTCCCCGGCGACGATCTCCACTTTCCATTTTTGTATTTCCGGGTTCTGGTCCTCCCACACAAACAGCGGAGAAGCTATGTCGGCCGGGAAAACGGTGTCGTCGTAAGGAAGGGTGATGGTCAGGCCGCCGGTGCCGGATGGACCCCGGAAAAATTTATAGCCGAGGAGTCCGGCAACCAGGAATATCGGAACAAAGATCCAAAGGAACACCTTCTTCATTTCAGGTTTATTCTTCAGCTTAATTGCCTGTAAAAGTGCCAACTTTCCCGAAAAATTCCAAATAATAGGGAGCGATTGCTTCAAAATTAACGCTGAAAGTTCAGCCCGGGAAAATATCCTCCGCCTCCTGTGGAAACAGGAGCATTTCCCGGTCTTAATATCTTGTTGATAACTTAAGAAATTTTACCACACTGCTCATTTTTTAATACAACCAATACCATTAATTTTAGTTTTTTTAAAAATGTTAAAATCAGTTGTTTTTACAACCGGAAACAATAATTAATTTATTTTTTTGAATCTGATATACTTTTAAGGAAATCAACAGGTTAAGAAAAAACGAAAAATCAGCAGGACAATTGTTAAAATTGATTAAAAATAAAGAACTATTTTTGAGGCACTAATTTTAAAAGCACATGTTGTATGAATAAACAAGCCAGAAAACTATCATTTTTGCTGTTGTTGCTTTGTATTTTGGTAACGACGGCATTTTCGCAGGTAACTACATCCAGTATGAGTGGACGTATTGCTGATGCTGAAGGAGCTGTAATCGGTGCAACGGTGGTTGCTACACATACCCCTTCAGGAACTACTTATGGTACCATTACCAACAAAGAGGGCCGGTTCAACCTAAACGGTATGCGAGTAGGCGGACCTTATACTGTAAAGGTTAGTTTCGTTGGATATGGTACATACACGCAAGACAACATTACGTTGAGTTTAGGTCAAAACTATGTAGTGAATGCTGTACTCACAGAAAATTTATTCACATTAGATGAAGTTGTTGCTATGGCAACCCGTACAAAATTCTCTAATGAGAAAACCGGAACATTGACCAATATCACAACCAGCCAGATAGCTAATATGCCTACAGTAAGCCGCAGCGTAATGGACATTACCCGCCTTTCGCCCTATGGTGGCAATGGGATGAGCTTTGTCGGCACAGATGGTCGTACGGCTAATTTTACAGTGGATGGAGCTAACTTCAACAATAATTTCGGTTTGAGTTCTGCTCTGCCCGGTGGAGGCAACCCAATTTCTATTGAAGCTATCGAAGAATTACAGGTTGTAATCGCTCCATATGATGTTCGCCAAACCAACTTTATAGGTGGGGGTGTAAACGCTATTACAAAATCCGGTACCAATACCTTCTCTGGCAGCGTTTATACTTACCACAGAAATGAAAACATGCGCGGAGATGCTGTCAAGGGTTTGCAAATCGCAGGTGCGCGTGAAAAAGATCGTAATACAACATACGGTTTCACTCTGAGTGGTCCGATTATCAAAAACAAATTGTTCTTGTTTGCAAACGGTGAAATGGCTAAAACACCAACGGTTGTCAATCGTTGGAGGGCATCAACGGATGGTGTCGCCAATGCCGACAATTATATTTCCCGTACAACAAAAAGCGATCTTCAGACAGTTTCTGATTATGTGAAAAGTAAATATGGGTATGAAACGGGATCGTACACCAATTTCCCGGCAGATGAAAACAATTACAAATTTCTTGCACGGTTGGATTGGAATATCACAAATAAACATCGTTTGGCCTTGCGTTATAACTACACCAAAAATCTTTATTGGTCATCTCCCAATGCCAGTTCTATGGATGGAGGTACCCGTATGTCGGAGGCAAGAATGTCACAAGCCTCCATGTCGTATGCAAACTCGATGTATTCTATGAACAACCTTGTTCATTCATTCTCGTTTGACTTAAACAGCCGTCTGTCTGATAATTTATCCAACCAATTTTTGGCAACATACTCAAAACTTGACGATCTCCGTGGATCTACTTCCGATCAATTCCCTTTCATCGATATTTTGAAAGACGGACAAGCCTATTTGTCTTTGGGATATGAACTTTTTACGTGGAATAATGCTGTTCATAATAACGTTTGGAATATCAAAGACGAACTAACACTCTATTTAGGCAATCATAAAATTGTAGCTGGAGCAGCTTACGAATATAAAATGGCAGATAATGCTTATATGCGTAACGGTACGGGATACTATCGCTACAGAAGTCTTGAAGACTTCCTGAACGCAGGAACGCCTGAAGTTGTATGCTTAACATATGGTTATGACGGAGAGAGCAATCCGGCAGCTCGTATAAGAACAAACAAAATTGGAGTTTACGGGCAAGATGATTGGAGCGTTACTGAGAATTTCAAACTTTCATACGGACTTCGTTTAGATGGGCTTTTTTTCAATAATGATGACTTGTTAACAAACAAAGCTATCTATGACCTTGATTATTCAGGACGTCATATCGATACAGGGGAATGGCCTTCAGCAAATATCATAATCTCTCCCCGTATTGGATTTGTATGGGATACATTTGGTGATAAGAGCCTGAAAATTCGTGGAGGTACCGGTCTTTTCTCGGGTAATTTACCGCTTGTATTCTTCACCAATATGCCTACCAACGGAGGAATGGTACAGTATCAAGCACAAATCGGACCAACTGCAAAAAATAAAGATACAACACCATTTGCCGGTGGTCTTGTAACGGATGCTGACGGAAAAGCCAATATTAGCGCACTGTATAATAAGTTAATATCATTGGGATATCCTTCGACTATTTCTCCCGAAGATGGAACAGTTCCTTCTGCTGTTAACGGTGTAGATCCAAATTTCAAAATGCCGCAAGTTTGGAAAACATCACTTGCTGTTGATTATGCATTCAAAACATCTTTTCCATTATCTGTAACGGTAGAAGGTATTTTCAACAAAACCATCAATGGTGTTTCCATCTCTGACTGGAGTATTCCCAATGTGGGTGGTTTCGCCCGTTTCAACGGTGTTGACAATCGTCCGATTTATCCTGCCGGTTATCGTACCAACACAAAAGCCTTTGTGCTGGAAAACACAAGCCTCGGTTATGGCTGGTCAGGCAACATTACTCTCAATGCTCAACCGGTGAAATGGATCAGTTTGATGGCTGCCTATACACACACAGTTGCAAAAGATTTGACAGGTATGCCGGGATCTGCTGCAGAATCTGCATTTACATACGTTCCAACGGTAGAAGGTCCTAACTACATCAGATTGCACAATTCTCAATATACCACTCCCGATCGCCTTGTGGCATCGCTTACTGCCCACGACAAGGGGGGTAACCACTATAGTTTTATCTATGAAGGATGGCATGGCGGAGCTAACTACTCTTATATGACGGTTAACGATATCAATAGTGACGGTTACAACTACGATGTTATCTACGTTCCGACTGATGAGGAAGTGGCTAACAATCAGTTCCGCTTTGTTTCAGCCGACGATAAAACTCGTTTTATGGATTATGTGCATGCCAATGACTATTTGAAAAATCAGCAAGGCAAGTATGCAGAAGCCTANNGTTTACTCTCCCTGGGTACATCGCGTCGACTTCGGTTACAAACATGATTTTACCTGTAATGCAGGCAATAGCAAACAAAAATTGCAACTTAGCTTTGATATTAAAAACGTGATGAACCTGTTCAACTCCAGTTGGGGTGTAGGTAAATATCTGAACCCTGGAATTGGTTCGGAAGCTCGTATTCTTAAATACGAAGGTGTTGATGCTGAGGGTTTTGCTACATTTTCCACACCTTCTTCAATCAATGGTAATACCAAAACATTCACGCCAAGCTACTCATTGGGTCAGTGTTGGTATATGTTAATCGGTATCAAGTATATTTTTAACTAATTAAAAACTCTGATAATTATGAAATTAAAAAGAATATTTCCATTTCTCATTGCAATACTTGCCTTGACGACAAGTTGTACCGATGAAGAAACCATGACATTGCTTGATTCAGTTCGAGTATCGTCGTCTTACGTGTCTATACCTTTGGCGGGTGGCTCTTCAACCATTACTGTAACGGCTAAAGATGGCTGGACTGTTGAGAAGGTAACTACTGCCAAGAATCCGGTTTCGTGGTTGACTATCTCTTCAACTTCAGGTAGTGCCGGGGAGTCTGAACTAACTTTTTCAGCCCCATCAACTCTCGATGGCCGTAATGCAGAGGTTTTAATTAAATGTGGAGGAGAAACTCAGAGAATTAATATTATCCAGGGTTTGTCGAAAATTGCAACTGCTACATGCGCGGATGTAATTGCCGGACCAGACAGCAAGACCTATCAGGTAACCGGGGTGTGTACGGCAATAGCAAACACGCTTTATGGTAACTGGTATCTTACAGACAAAACCGGCACCATTTACATATATGGAACTCTTGATGCCAAGGGTGGTACCAAGAACTTTTTAAGTTGGGGACTTGAAGTGGGAGATGAAGTAACTGTTCAAGGACCGAAAACCACCTATGGGACGGTAGTAGAATTGGTAGACGTAACAGTTGTAAAAATTAATAAATCCCTTGTAAAAGTTGATTCGGTAAAAAACGCAACGCTTCCTCTGGAAGGTGGTGAATTGATTGCATACCTTACCTGCAAAGGTCAAGGCGTGTCGGTAGAAATTCCTGATGATGCCAAATCCTGGTTGTCAATTTCATCTATCCAGTCAGCAGGAATCAAAACTGTTGTGAAATTCAAAGCTGCTGCCAATACCGGCGGAGATCGCGGAACTACGCTCACATTCCACACTACTGATGGTTCTAAAAACTATAGTGCACAAACAACCCTTAGCCAAAAAGGAGCGATTGTGAAAGCAACTATTGCTGAATTTCTTGCAGCGCCTGTAGGTGATGCTCAATATCGTTTGTCAGGAGTAGTTACTAAAATTACTAATAATAACGATGGGCGTTTAAATATCAGAGACTTTTCCGGTGAAACTTATGTCTATAAAATTAAGGATTATCAGGCAAACTCTTTGAAAGCAGGTGATATTATTACTATTGTAGGAAAGCGTGCAGCTTATAATAACGATCCGCAAGTGAGTGGTGCTGTATTGGAAAGTGTGATTCCTGTCACTGTGGCTACCATTGCTGAAATGTTAACAAAGCCTGATGACCCTAATACTTACTTTATGGTTACTGGTGTCATTAAAGATATTGCTGCAGGTGATTATGGAAATCTCACTATTACTGATGGTACAAATTCACTTTACTCGTATGGTTGTTATCCTGGATATGGCGCAACGGGTAATTATAGAAAAGGATTAATAGCTGCAAAAGGCATTAAGGTGGGTGACACAATCACTATTATTGGGCCAAAAGGTTCTTTTAACGAAGTTCCACAAATATCAAATGGTATTTATTTCAGCCACGTAAGTGCACAATAAAATGCAATCGGAGAAAAACGGCTTTTCCCCTTGAGGTGACGGGATTCCCGTTACCGGGTGATGATCATTGCGATTCCGAAGGCAGCCATGGCCATGGCATACCAGAACCGGACCGGGCCTTCGGCGTGGTCAATATTTACACTGCTGAGGAGTTTGGGTCCTGATAACGCTCCGAGGGCTGCTCCTGAGGCCAGGAGGACGACCAGGGTCAGGTCGATTTCTCCCACCAGGAAATGCGCCCCGAGGGCCGAAAAAGTATTGAAAAGGACCACGAACAGTGAGGTTCCGACAACCAGTTTGATCGGAAGATGCATGGCAAACAATCCGGCCTGGACGGGTGCTGCCCCGCTGGTTCCGAAGGTGGCGGTGATAACGCCAGCCAGAAATCCGAAAAAGGAGCCTTTGGCGAATTTCCGGAAACCCGAATTTCCCGGAAGTCCTTCCCCGTCAGCCCGGGCTCTTTTTTCCTTCCAGTGGCTGATTACCATATAGATGGAGAGGAGTACGGAATAAATCCCGAAACTGACCTTCAGTTGACCCGGCGTCATCATACTGGTCAGACTGGCTCCGGAAAGCGCTCCGGCGATACCGGCTCCCGAATAAAGCAGGCCTGTGTGTAAATCCATGTTGCCATGCCGGTAATGTCCGATGGACCCAATGAAACATATGGGAAGGGTGGCTGCCAGGGAAGTGGCCACGGAAATTTGGGCGGGGATATTATACACCAGGATTAATACCGGAAGAAAGAAAAACCCACCGCCTCCTCCGATCAGGGAACCGATCAGTCCGATGGCAAAACCAAACAGGGGCAACCACAAATAACTGTTTTCAAATGCTGAATGAAAAATCATTTCCCTTGGTTTCGGATTCCGGATTTCGACGGCCCGGCAGATTTAGTTGCGGTAAAGATAAATAAGTTTTGGCAATTTTCGGCTGAAAGGGAAGAAACAGGTCCGTCTGCCGGTTAGGAAAGGTAAACGGTCGGGTGTTTTATAAGTTACAAATTCCGTGGTGATAGCCTGGTTCTGATCCATTTTTGCGCCGGTTCTTCAGTTATTATCCGGAAGAGTTGTTTTTTTTGAAAAAATCGCCCGAAAACGCAACCTTTACAGGTGATTATCAGTCTAACTTAAAAAGACAGAGTGCTATGAAAAGGTTTTATCTCCTGTTTCTCCTGCCGGTATTGACCTGGTTGCCCATCCGGGGGCAGGAGTTCTCCCCGGAAGCCTTCCTCGGGATCAGGAATCAGAATGCTTTGCTGACCGCTTCGGAACTGGAAAATAGATACAGCAGGCCTGTTGAGTTTTATCTCCGCTATTTTGATGAAGGGGTAGATTTCAGCAAGGTGCGCTATCTCGATGAGGTGATCGGCAAACTGGAACTTACCAAAGACGAACAGGCTCTTTTGCGGCAGAATCTCTTCGTGGTCACCGAACGACTTTCCTACACTGCTTTCGGACAGGCCTTTCATGCCGTTTATAACCATGATCTTCCAGTATTTGTCACCACCGACGCCATATTGCATGCCCTGCACATGTCGTATGACCAGATCCTGAAAACCCTGGAGAGGGAGGTCATGTCAGCGAACCTGGAGAAATTCCTGGGGTCGCTTTACGGCAATTTTCATCTCCTTACCGGAAAATATGGCGATAACCAGGCTCTCGCCGACGCCCTTAGCGATGCAGATCTATACATTACCATCGCTCATTCATTGATTTCAGGGAATCTGATGAAGGGGCATGTGGCAAATTCTGAGGATATTGCCAGGATCTGGGAAGCCATCAAAAGTGAAAATATGGTGGAGATGCCCCTGTTCACCTTTCCGCAACGCTCACGGAAACTCGATTTCAGCCAGTTTACCGTACGGGGTCATTATGTTTACACGGAACAGGAAAAATGGATGGGGCTCAAGTCGCTCGAACCCTATTTCTGGACCATGATGTGGCTGGGCCGGATCGATTTTCTGCTGACCCCGCCTCCCGCCAATCCCTGGGAGATACCGTGGTCCGACACAGAAATTCAAAGGATGCAGCAAGGCGCTTTTCTGCTCAATGAACTTTGCGCCCTTACCCCGGAAAGGGAGTTGCTGGAATGGAACGAGAGAGTGATCGGTTACCTGGTGGGGGAATGCGACAATATTACTCCCGGCGAGTTTGCCGGGGTTCTGGAAGAGATGGAGATCACGTCGGCTGTGCAGCTTACCGACCTTTCCGTTTCACTGGATTTGCAGGAATCCCTGGGAACACACCCGGAGCTGGCCCAGAAGATCCTCAGCGATTTCTTCCTGATGGATCCGTGGGCCGAAGAACCGGGCGTTCTGCCCATATCTTGGCGTTTGTCGGGACAGCGGTTCATCATTGACTCCTATATTCTCGGGAATGTGGTCTTTGACAGGGTGGTTCACAACGGAGTGAAGGTGATGCGGATGATGCCCTCCCCCCTCGATGCCCTTTTTGTGCTGGGAAACAACGATGCCCTGCCTTTGTTGCGTGAAGAACTCAATAAATACCCCTATGCCGGGCAACTGGCTAACCTCCGTTATCTTACCGATGAGCGGCCGGAAACCTTTTGGAAGGGGAGCCTTTACAATGTGTGGCTGAACGCCCTCCGTGACCTGAATCCTGGTGAGGGCGGGGAAGATCTTCCCCTTTTCATGCAGACGGCCGCCTGGCACCAGGAAAAGATCAACACCCAACTGGCTGGGTGGTCCCATCTACGCCACGACAACCTCTTGTATGCCAAGCAATCCTATTCCGGCGGAACGGGGTGCTCCTTTCCCACCTCCTATGTGGAACCCTATCCCGCCTTTTACCGGAGACTGAAGGAGTTTGCTTCCGGTGCTGCCGATTTCTTCCGTCACTTGCCTGCCACTACCCCTGAAATCATGCGGGTGGTACAGTTTTTTCCCCACTTCGGCGAGGTGATGGGCAGACTGGAAGTGCTGGCCGCTAAGGAATTGGCGGGAGAACCCTTTTCCGATGCCGAAAGGGAGTGGCTCATGACCATGCTTTTCCATCACGGCAAGAGCGGGGAACCCCCCTATTCAGGGTGGTATGCCGACCTTTTCTTTGATATCTGGGATGCCTCGGAATGGGATCATACCATCGTCGATGTGCATACCCAGCCCACTGATGAGTCAGGGGTTGTCGTGGGCAGGGTCCTCCATACCGGTGTGGGAAAAGTCAACCTTGGCGTCTTCCTGGCACGCCATCCCGATGATCCGTCGGTGATGACAGCTTTCACGGGACCCCTCCTTTCCTATTATGAAATGGTGACGAAAAACTTTAAACGAATGACCGACCAGGAGTGGGAGCAGATGGTCTGGCAGGACATGCTGCCGGCCCGTCCGTCGTGGACCAATATTTACCTGGCTGGGAAAGAGGGGGAACTCCGGGCCAGAGGTGCAGAACTCCCTTTCATGCACTATACCTCCGCCAAAGCCCCGGTAATACCTGAGGAGGCTCCAATAACCGTCTATCCAAATCCGGTCAGGGATCTCCTGAATATCCACCTTTCTGCTGAGCATGCGGGTGTCTGCCGGGTATTCTGCTATAATGCCGCGGGAGTCATGGTGAGGGCTTTGGGAAACACAAACATCGGCAGGGGGGTGAATTCGCTGCAGTTTTCCATGAGCGGACTCCAGGAGGGAATTTACCTGATCCGCATTGAAATCCCCGGCGGCCTGACTGCCGTCAAAAAGGTAATCAAAAAATAACCGCGCCCATGCAAATCACTCCGGAAAGGAAGGGCATGGAGTTGTAATTTATCAGGCACAGTTGATGTTACCCAGACTGCAGTTCCAGCAATGCCAGAGGTCGTCTCCGATGTATTCGCTGCATTTGATTCTTCCGTCATGTGTTGCTGAATTTATTTTGACCCCAAGCAAAAGTAAGCACGGTTTAAGCTTAAATATATATTGACCCCAATTAAAAGTTAGCACAGTTTAAGCTTAAATTTACAGGCATGGTAAAGCAAAAGAGTGCAAAAATGAAGGATCGGATGGTTCTGGACAACCCTTATCTTTGCGTTTATTGCCGTTTATGGGGCACCACAGAAAATTGTTAAAAACTTTCTTAAATAATGGTTGCTTGATTAGGGTTAAAACAGTCATCCCGGCCTCATTTTTCAGCAATCTCCTTTTCTAAAGAGGGACTTGTGTGAACCACGTGGGCTGTACTGGATTCGAACCAGTGACCTCATGCGTGTGAAGCATGCGCTCTGAACCGACTGAGCTAACAACCCCGATTTTGACGGGACAAAGATAAAAAAAATATGATACATGAACTCCAAGTGGAGATAAGGGGAGTCGAACCCCCGACCTCTACAATGCGAATGTAGCGCTCTAGCCAACTGAGCTATATCCCCGTGGCGTGCAAAATTAGTGTTTTTCGGGAACTATCGGCAGGAGATCTCATTTTTTGTACCTTTAACCCAACGACCTGTTTAAATTACGAATTATAGAACTTCAAACGATGGAAAGAAAGATCAACGCCTTATTTACAGCCTACCAAAAGGGAAGAACCGGCAGGAGGGATTTCTTGAAGAAACTCACCCTTCTGGCCGGAAGTACGGCTGCTGCCATGATGTTGCTGCCACTGTTGGAGAACAACACTCTGACTGCTGCCGAGCGGAAAAGGAAAATTAAAAAAGTGCTGGCGGAAGCGGTGACCTACCCTGCTGAACCCGGTGAGATGAAGGGTTATTTAGCCCATCCTGCCAAAAGGAAAAAGTTTCCTGCGGTAATCGTTATACAGGAAATCTTTGGTCTGAATGAGCACATCAGGGATGTCACGCGCCGGATGGCAGGGGAGGGATTTCTGGCTCTGGCCCCCGATGCCCTGAGCCCGCTCGGGGGAACCCCGGAAGATACCGACAAAGCCAGGCAGATGATGGGCCAGCTGGATTCAACGCAAACCGTTCATAACTATGTCGCTGCCGTCAAATATCTCAAGACGCACCCCCTTTCCAACGGTAAGGTGGGGTGTACCGGTTTTTGCTGGGGTGGCGCCATGACCAACCAGGTGGCCGTCAACTCTCCGGACCTCGACGCTGCGGTTCCTTACTACGGAAGCCAGCCCAAAGCCGAAGAGGTTCCCAAAATCAAAGCCCCTCTGCTGATCCACTATGCCGAAAATGACCAGAGGATCAACGCAGGCATCGAGGCCTATGAAAAAGCCCTGAAGGAGAACGGCAAGGAGTTTCACTCCTTTGTATATCCCGGTACCGGCCACGGCTTCAACAATGACACGGCACCGCAGCGTTATAACGAAGCGGGCGCAAAACTCGCCTGGAGCCGGACAATCGCCTTTTTCCGTGAAAAGCTGAAGTGATGGAGACAGGTGCTTCGCCGTTTACCGGTAACCGGTTCATCGCAGGTCATTAGTGGCACCTGCCTTGCCATTTACAGGTGATTATCAGAACTTCTGAGCGCTTTTATGGTTTCCACCATGGGGAGGCAGTGTTTGAAGAACAGCCTGTACCCTTCGCAAAGGTAATTGAGTCCGGATTCCCCGTCGGGGGTGTTGATAAACCTGTTTTTGGGGCATTCGCCGTTGCACATTCCCAGCACCGGGCACTCCCTGCAGTTCCGTGGAAGGGTCGTTTTCTTGGCGGCCCCGAAGGCTTCCTGCCGTGGCGAATCTATGTAGTGCGAGAGGGAATGCTCCCTGACATTCCCCAGCAGGTGGGCGGGATTTACATAATGATCGCAGGAGTACACATCGCCATTGTGTTCCACCACGGGTACTCCTCCGCACGTTTCCTTAAAAATGCAAAGGGTATGTTCCTGGTCAAAAGCGGTGCGAAGTGCCTCTTCGAAATGCTGGATGGTGACCCTTCCGATATCGTATTGGGCCCATTCGTCAAAGATTTCAATCAGAAACCGGCCAAAAGCTTCTGCTGGTACGGAGGCTGCCGTTACCCCTTCAGAAGAATCGGACGTTCGCTCCACCAGGGGCAGAAAGGTAATGTGGCGGGCTCCCAGTTCTCTGAAAAAGCGGTAGATTTTCAACGGATACACCGCGTTGAATGAATTCACCACGCAAAGGATCTCGGTGGTCACCCCGAATTTCTGAAGCAGGCGCCAGCCCCTGAGAACATCATTGAAAGTGCCTTTCTCATGCCGGTCTCTACGGTGAAGGTTGTGAAACTCCTCCGGGCCGTCCATGCTGATGCCCACCAGAAAATTTTCACGGGCTAAAAATCGGCACCAAGCTTCGTCTAAGCGGGTTCCGTTGGTCTGGATACCGTTGAGCAACCGTTTCCCCTGCGGAAGCATTTTTTTCTGAAGGGCGACTGCCTTCCTGTAGAATTCTAGTCCGGCTAGGGTGGGTTCCCCCCCGTGCCAGGAAAAAAAGAGTGTGTCGTCAGTGGTAGCATCGAACTGCTGACGGATATACTCCTCCAAAAGTTCTTCCTTCATGCGGGGGAAGGCTTCCGCGGGATAAAGCTCCTTCCGGGAAAGGTAATAGCAGTAACTGCAGCGCAGGTTACAGATGGCACCCACCGGCTTGATGAATACCTGGAATTCCCGTGAAGTCTGGTCCATACGTTCCGGAGTTATTCTGAAAAGCAGTAAAGGGAGCTGAAGCCCCTTATTATAAGGTCGTTGCCGACAATCACCCGTGAGGCGTGGAAGTCTTCATCGGGAGAAACTCTCGTGTGCATGGAACCGCGCCATTGCAGCCAGTCCCCTCCGGCCTCCCTTTCACCACCGGAAACCCGGCACGAAAGAAGGAACAGGGTTGCGAAGGTCAGGAAAATGGTGCGTTCAATTATCATCACTTTAGGTTTAGATTCTGTAATTTGACAAATATAGAATGATCTGGTTTAATACCGACGCTTCCTAAAACCAAACGGATTGTTATTTTTGTTGAGGAAGATGGTTATCGTGACATTATCCTTTATTTTTATCAGGAAAACAGATTGTAAAAAATAAGTGAACCGATGATGAAGAAAATTTATAATTTCTGTGGGCTGGTCATTGCACTCTTTTTTATTTCCGGATGTGCCGGAACTCCGCAACCCATGCCCGTTGACCGGGGGGCTTCCCGGGAAACCGTTAACCTCTACCGGAACATGCTGAAACTTCAGCAGGAAGGGTTGATGTTCGGCCATCAGGACGATCTGGCCTATGGGGTGGGCTGGGTGTACGAGGATGGCCGTTCTGATGTGAAGGATGTCTGCGGTGATTACCCTGCCGTATACGGGTGGGAACTGGGCCATCTGGAACTGGGAGTTCCCTACAGCCTCGACTCGGTCCACTTCGACAAGATCAGGGAATTGATCCGAATCACCTACCAACGGGGAGGTATCAACACCATCAGCTGGCACCTGCGGAATCCCCTGACCGGTGGAACGGCCTGGGATGTATCTTCCGCTGCGGTGGTGAAATCGGTATTGCCCGGGGGCGAAAAACATGACTTTTATCTCGGATATCTTGATAAACTGGCCGATTTTCTGAAGAGCCTGAAGAATGACCAGGGAACCGGGATCCCGGTCATCTTCCGTCCTTATCATGAGCATACCGGCAGCTGGTTCTGGTGGGGCAGGAATCTCTGTTCCGCTGAAGAGTACAAGTCGTTGTGGCGGATGACCGTGGAATACCTGCGCGATACCCGCGACCTGCACCACCTTCTCTATGCCTACTCCACCGACCGGTTTTCCACTGAAGAGGAGTACCTGGAACGCTATCCCGGGGATGACATCATCGATATGCTTGCTTTCGACCTCTATGACCGGGGTCCTGGATTTCCGGAAACGCTGAAAAGCTGTGCTCAGACCGTTTCCAGGTTGGCTGCGGAACGGGGCAAGATTGCCGCGGTGAGTGAAGCCGGGGGACCCATTGCCACACAGCCAGAGTGGTGGACAGCATCCCTGTTGGAACCCCTTCGCTCCGTTCCCCTGTCTTACGTGCTGGTTTGGCGGAATCCCTCCCGCGGCGCTTCACACGCTCCTTTCGGTCCCCACCTGGGAAATCCTTCCGCCGATGACTTCGTGAAATTCTACAACGACCCCCACACCCTTTTCCAGAAAGATATCACGGGTCGCAAGGTGTATGAATAGGAAAACAGAGATATGGAGGAGGGGATCTTTAGAAAACTGCCTTGGCGATCTCCTTAACATTGTCAGAGATGCCGTACGTATAAATATGAAGTCCGGGCACCCGGGCGGCAATCAGTTCTTTTGCCTGGTGGATGGCCCATTCGGTTCCCACGCGGCGGGCATCGGCATCGGTTCTGGATTGGCTGAGAGCCTTTGAAAGCGCTGTGGGCAGGTTGATGCTGAAAATCTTTGGCAGGACTGTCAACTGATTCATCAGTGCGATGGGTTTTATCCCGGGAATTACGGGAACGGTGATTCCCGTTTCCCGGCATTTCTTCACGAAGTCAAAATAGACTTTGTTGTCGAAAAACATCTGGGTCACGATAAAGTCAGCCCCGGCGTCGACTTTCTTTTTCAGGAAAAGCAGATCGGATTCCATATTGGGGGCTTCCGCGTGTTTTTCGGGATAGCCCGCCACCCCGATGCAGAAATCGAGGGGAGTGGTATTTTTCAGTTCGGGATCCAGGTAAATTCCTTTCCGGAGGTTGGAAATCTGGCTGACCAGGTCGCTGGCGTGTGCATTTCCGTCGGTTTCGGGGCGGAATATCTGTTCCCCCTTAAGCCCGTCACCTCTGAGAGCCAGCACATTGTTGATTCCGAGGAAATGGAGGTCTATCAGGACATGTTCGGTTTCGCTGCGGGTGAAACCTCCGCATACGATGTGGGGCACTACGGGGATTCCGTATTTGTGCTGGATGGAGGCGGCAATGGCGACGGTTCCCGGCCGTTTACGCACCACCCGACGTTCTATGGTTCCGTCGGGACGCTCTCTGAATTCGATCTCGTCGCGGTGTGTGGTGATATTGATAAACCGGGGATTAAACTCCAGCAGGTTTTCAATGGTCCTGTAAATCCGGGAGGCGTCGTTTCCCTTGAGCGGCGGAAGCAGCTCGAAAGAGAGCATGGTACTGTCGGTCAGGCCCAGGGCATCGGTCACTTTCATTTTTTATCGTTTTAATTCACGGCAATTTTTGCGGTAAGCCGGCTGTACTGTTCAATGAAAATCTTCTTGCCGGCCGTTAGTCTCTCAATTGTTTCGTTGTTGTAATGGCGTATGGTGACAAGGGTCAGTCCGGTGTTGTATTTCACTTCATAATCTTTCCTTAAGTCCAGCATGATGGTTTCCAGTCCCAGTTCGGGGGCGTCCACAAGCAGGCTCAGGTCAATGGCTGATTTCTGGATCAGGTTTACTTTCAGCCCTTTGGCCGAAAGCAGGGCAAATACCCTGGAGATATCTTCCGCCGATATAAAGGAAAAGTCATAGGGTGAAAAGGTTATCAGCACCTGGTTCCCTTTGGTGATGAATACCGGGGTGAGCTCGAGGGGATGATCCACCTGATGAATCACCGTTCCGGGTTCTGAGGGATTGGCGAAGGATCTTACGTACAGAGGGATATTGCTGTTATAAAGGGGTTTCATAGTTTTTGGGTGGATGACTTGAGCGCCCGAATAGGTCATTTCAATGGCCTCGCGGTAGGAGAGTTCCTTCAGGAGGATCGTCCCCTGATATTGTTTGGGGTCGGCATTGAGTACTCCGGGAACATCCTTCCAGATGGTGACACTTTCGGCTTTCAGCAGACTTGCCAGGATGGCCGCGGTATAGTCCGAACCTTCCCTGCCCAGCGAAGTGGTGAGATTGGTCACCGTAGAGCCGATAAATCCTTGTGTGACATACATCCGGGTGCCGTTAAACTGAAAGGTGTTGTTTACCAACATCTCCGTCCATTTCCAATTGACGGAGGCATCCCGGTATTTATCGTCGGTACGCAGGCTTGACCGGATATCCACCCATCGGTTGGTCATTCCTGCTGTTTCGAGGTAAAGACTGACAATCAAAGATGAGAGGAGTTCCCCGTAACAGACAAACTGGTCGTATTCGAAATCAAAGAGGAGTGACGGGGGCATCCTGAGGCGGTTTTCCATGTCGGAAAGCATGTTAAAAACCGCAGCTGGGATCTCCGTTTCCGATCCGAAGAGCTCCCCGGCCAATTCCAGGTGAAACCGGCGGAATTTTTCATAAATCTCCATGGTCTCATCCCACCCGTTGAAATGGGCTTTCGCCAGCGCTTCCAGCAGATTGGTCATTTTCCCCATAGCCGACGCCACCACGATCATGTCACTGTCATACTGCGCAACAATGGATGCCACATTCCGCACGCCCGCGGCATCTTTCAGGGATGCTCCCCCGAATTTGAATACTTTCATTTTTTCTTTTTTGACGATACAAAACTACGATTTTTAAAAAACTACCGATGGACAGGTTTTTTCTTCGGAATAATTTGTTTTGAAAAAAAGTGTATATTGCCCGTATAATCGATAAAGTGGGTAGTATTATGGATATTAAGTCATCGGTGACCCTGTCAAACGGTCTGCAAATGCCGCTTTTTGGCCTGGGAGTATTTATGAGTAAAGAGGGTCTTGAGGTTGAAGGTGCTGTCCTGACAGCACTGGAATCAGGATACAGGCATATCGACACGGCAGCTGTTTACGGAAATGAAAGAGGAGTGGGAAAAGCCGTCAACGGCAGCGGGATTCCCCGGAAAGAGATATTCATCACCTCCAAGGTCTGGAATTCGGACCAGGGGTATCAGACTACTTTTGACGCCTTTGAAGAGAGTATTGAGCGGCTGGATACCGATTATATCGATCTCTACCTGATTCACTGGCCCAAAGGGGATCTTTCGGTTGAAACATGGAAGGCCATGGAGGAGATCTATGCCTCCGGCAGGATCAGGGCCATCGGGGTGAGCAACTTCCTCGTGCATCATCTGGAGGGACTATTACCTCATTGCAAGGTGAAACCGATGGTAAACCAGGTGGAGTTTCATCCCTATCTTCAGCAACCTGCCCTACAGAACTTCTGCCGTTCGCAGGGGATACAACTCGAAGCATGGAGCCCCATCATGCGGGGGAAGGTGAATGATATTCCCGTGTTGCAGGCACTGGCAGCCAAATATGGCAAAACGCCGGTTCAGGTAACCCTCCGCTGGGAGCTGCAAAAACAGATCGTCACCATTCCCAAATCAGTACACCCCGAAAGGATCCTCTCCAATATCGATGTTTTCGATTTCGAATTGTCAGAAGAGGACATGTTAAGTATTGACAGTCTGGACCGGCATCACCGCTTTGGGGCTGATCCCGACAATTTCAATTTCTGAGTATCGCATAAACCTGGAACAGGAGAAGGCAAGGGAGTTGTGCATCCGGTTTTGTTTCCGGCTCTGGTCCGACAAGGTCAATCGTCCCCTTCTTCCACTTCGTTCAATTCGGCAAAGGTGTCGCGGAGCCCCCGGAGATAATTTCCGTAAACCCTCCGGAATACCCACCGGATCAGGTAAAAGAGGAGCCCGGAAATCAGGATGAGCAGGAGAATCCCGATCAACAGATCTGTCAGGAAAAATCCCTCGGAAGTGTTGTGGTTGTTGATGCTGGTGTAATAGCCGGCTGCAAATCCCGTTGCCGAAATCAGTAGGATGATTGCCAGGAGAAACGTAAAAATCCGCTGGTAGAGGGTAAGTATGCCGATGGTTTTTGTCAGGGTGTGACGGAGGTCACAAACGCCTTTGCACTGTTGCCTGATTTTCCAGTAATGAAAAAGGAAGGTGACAAAAAGGGATATAATCAGCAGATTAAGCCCCAGGTCAAGGAAAAACAGCCACCGCGGCACCTTGTTTCCGTCAGAGGTCATTCCCGATGGGGCTACCGTCAGATAGTCGACAGCCAGCATGGCCGCAATGATCACCAGAATCACCACAAATCCGGTCCTGATGTTCCGTTCAATTTTTTCCAGCAGACTTTTGGTCCGAGTGCCCAACATGGCCTTTATCTGTTCCTCATTTAGCTGCTGCTTTCCCGAGGATTCATCCGACACCCTGATCCATGCTTTTTTCAGATCCTTTAATTCCATAGCCTTAATCTTCAGCAGTCATCAGTAATTTCAACTTCTTTTTTATCCGGTTCATTTTCACCCGGACGTAATTCTGGGTGATCCCCGTAATTTCAGCGATTTCCTCGTAGTTTTTATTCTCAAGGAAAAGGAGAATGATCAATTTTTCGATTCCGCTGAGTTTTGAAACAGCTTGTTTCAGCAGGGCGATATTTTCGTCCATCTCCAAGGATGACATTTCGTCGGCAATCTGGAGGTTCTGGTCAGAGAGACGGTTGAATCCAGGCTGCCGGCGGATTTTTTTGAAGGAAGTTATGGCGGTGTTCAGGGCGACGCGGTACATCCAGGTAGTGAATTTCGATTCCTTTCTGAAGGAAGGGTACGATTTCCACAACTGGGCGAGAATTTCCTGGAACAGATCGTTCCGATCTTCCTCATCGTCGCAATAGATATTGCATACCTTATGGATAATTCCCTGGTTGGCCCCTACGATATCCAAAAATTCCTTTTCCAAACCAGGTTAATATGTATGCTGAAACAGGTTTAAATTACAGTAGGATTTCTGCTGCACAGCAGTTATTTCATTTTGAGGTAAGAGACTTCCCTGGGCGACAAGAGTCTCCATTTACCACGTGGAAGATTCTTTTTCGTGAGTCCGGCAAATGAAACCCTGTCAAGGGCCCTGACGCGATACCCCAATGCTTCGAAAATGCGGCGTACGATGCGGTGCCTCCCCGAATGGATCTCAATGCCGACGGTGTCTTTGTCCTGACCTTCGACAAAGGTGATGCCGTCGGCGGCGATGAATCCGTCGTCGAGTTCTATGCCGTTGGCAATTGTTTTAATATCGGCAACAGAAACGCTTTTATCGAGGGTGACCTGGTATACTTTCGAGACCTTGTGGCTTGGGTGGGTTAGTTTTTTCGATAATTCCCCGTCGTTGGTGAGCAGCAGCAGGCCTGTAGTATTTCTGTCAAGTCGACCCACCGGGTATATCCTTTCCTCGCAAGCCCCTTTTACCAGTTCCATGACCGTATGTTCTGCATGAGGATCATCAGTGGTGGTCACCACATCCTTGGGTTTGTTCAGCAGTACGTAAACTTTTCTTTCAGGAGTGATCAGCTGGTCATCGAAGCGCACTTCGTCGGTGGGAGATACTTTGGTACCCAGTTCAGTGACGATTTGTCCGTTCACTTTTACCACTCCGGCGGCAATGAATTTGTCAGCTTCCCTGCGGGAACATACTCCGGCGTTGGAAATAAAGCGGTTGAGCCGGATCAGTTCCTCCTTCAGCGGGGTATGGAGTTTTTCCTGTCTTTCAGTGGTATGCCCCAGTTCCCGCAACAACTGGCTTCTTGTCGGCCTTTTCTCTCCTCTGAGAACTAGCTTTTTCCCGGAGGTATGCGAAGTCTTCCTTTCCATGGTGCGTTTGGAGGCGCGTGCCCGTTCCTCACCCAGGGTAGCCCGGCGGAATGCCCGTTTTTCAGAGGGGGCTTCCCGCCTGACGACCTTCTTGCCAGGCTGGTTTCCGGTGGCAATTCTCCCTTTTTCAGCACCGCTGAAACGTTTTATTCCCCTACCACCGGGCCTGCCCTCTTCCCCTGTGCCGGAAGGGGATGCGGAACGCGCGGCGGAACGGGATGCGTGCGGAATCCTGGGTGATGGTCCCTCAGCACCCGGCACCCCCGGTCCCCGCCTGGCTGCCCTTCTTCCAGAATTGCTCCCGCCCATATTTTCTCTTCTCATGCTTGTCCCTTTTTGTAATGCAAAGGTCGTAAAAAATACCTATATTTAAATTTAATAAGTACATCAATCATCTAAAATGAGGGGAATATGCAATCACACGAAATTGACTACAGAATAGTTGGTGAAGGGGTGCAACTGGTAGAGATTGAGTTGGACCCGGGTGAAACGGTCATTGCGGAAGCCGGTGCCATGCTCTACATGGAAGACGGGGTGGACTTCACCGCCAAAATGGGTGATGGTACCAACCCCAGGGCAGGGTTGTTTGACAAGCTGCTGTCTGCCGGATCACGGGTCATTACCGGCGAGTCGCTTTTTATGACCCATTTTACCAACCAGGTTTATCAGAAGAGAAAGGTCGCCTTTGCCGCTCCCTATCCGGGAACCATCATCCCCCTTGACCTGAAGGAACTGGGCGGACATGTGATTGTTCAGAAAGATGCTTTTTTATGCGCAGCATTGGGGACTAAGGTCTCCGTAACCCTTAACCGAAGGTTGGGATCTGGCTTTTTCGGAGGTGAGGGATTTATCCTGCAAACCTTGCAGGGAAACGGAAAAGCTTTTGTTCATGCCGGGGGAACCGTGATTGAAAGAACCCTGCACAATGAAACACTACGCGTGGATACCGGATGCATCGTAGGATTTGAACCCCAGATCGATTACTCCATTGAACAGGCAGGAAACCTGCGGTCCATGATTTTCGGGGGAGAAGGGATTTTCCTGGCAACACTTCGCGGCAGCGGTAAGGTTTGGCTGCAAAGTATGCCCATTGCAAAGCTGATCAGCCGTTTGTCGGTTTCCGGCAAAAATGCCCGGAAAGAGGGGGGCGCCGGACTCCTGGGGAAGATCCTGGAAGGATAGACAAAAACTCCCCAATTTCGTTGCTTTTTGAATTCCGGCTAGCACATAGACTACATCCGTTCTATGTGCCAGGTAAGCATTCATGCCTGGTCTTTGCTTATTATGGAAGGTCTGGTGCTGAAATCCGTCGAACTCATCCCGGTTCACGGGGTTCGTTTCCCCGTCCGCTCTGCGGCGGGGAGTTTCAAATACTGCCGTTCCGGTCAGGTCGCGATTATCCGATTTCCGGGAGGCTGATGCCCCGGATCTTGCGGTAGAGGTCAAGAGCATAGACATCGGTCATGCCCGAGATGAAGTCGACGGCCGACTGTACCTTGAAATAAGTGGAATCCGCTTCCTGCAGGTATTGTCCGGGAAGGAGCATCAGGATCTTGCGGCTCAGGGGAGTACCGGGATGAAGCAAAGCCCCCGTGAACTCCGAGAGAAGGGTGTCGATGATTTTATAGCCTGCAATTTCGATCTCCACCACCGACCGGTGATTGTAGATCTGTTCCATGGAGACCTCCTGTACTTTTTCGATGGCTTCAAGAAAGGAGGGGGTGATGTTTTTGAGCAGCGATCCGCTGAATTTACCCTGGAGAATGGTTTCGTGGTTTCTGAAAAACACGGCAGAGCACTCCCGTGTCAGTTCCCCGATGACGCCGGCACGGAGGTAGCTGATCTGTTCATTGGGATCAGTGACCTTGCGGAGGGTTTTCTCCATTTCACGGATTCTAGCCTTGCTGCTCTCTCTGAAAAAGGAGGAGAAGAGTTCCCGGGTATCTTCAAAGCCTAAAATCCCCAGCCGGAAAGCATCCTCGACATCCATCACCTGGTAACAGATGTCGTCGGCGGCTTCGACCAGATAAACCAGGGGGTGGCGCGCTCCTGCCAGGGGTTTTTCCCCCAGCAGGGGGATGCCCGTTACAGAGGCGATCTTCCGCCAGGTCTCTTTTTCCGACTGGAAAAAGCCAAATTTCTGGTGGGTGGCGGCGGTGGATTCAAAAGGGTATTTCACAATGCTCGCCAGGGTAGTGTAAGTGAGTGCAAAACCTCCTTCCCTTTTTCCATTGAAAGGATGGGTCAGCAGCCGGAAAGCATTGGCGTTGCCGTCGAAATGGGTGAAGTCTTTCCACTCCGCCTCGCTCATGTCGTTTTTCAGCAGTTTGCCCGATCCGGAGGTGAAAAAGGAGGAGATAGCCGCCTCGCCCGAATGACCGAAAGGGGGATTGCCCATGTCGTGGGCCAGACAGGCGGCAGACACTACCGCCCCGACCTGGGTGAGCAGGATGGGATCGTCGATATACTGCTCCCTGAAAAGCATTTCGGCAATCCGGTTACCCAGCGACCGGCCTACACTGGCTACTTCCAAGGTGTGGGTGAGCCGGTTGTGCACAAAAATCCGGCCCGGAAGGGGAAACACCTGGGTCTTGTTCTGCATTCGCCGGAAGGCAGGAGAAAAGATGATCCTGTCGTAATCGCGCTGAAATTCGCTCCTGTCTTCGGTGCGGATGGTGTCTTCGCCCGAGAAACTCTTCCCCAGGCGCTGCGAGGTGAGCAGCTCTTTCCAATCCATAAACTGATCCAAATTTCACCAAAATTATGAAAATTATACCATACCTTTGCATCCTCAAAATAGAAACCGGATTAATGTTATGATTAACAGATTATTGAGCTTATTGCTGCCTTTGTTGTTGGCAGTTACCTCATTTGCACAGGACCGGATCATCACCCGGAGCCTGGATACCCTCCATTGCAAGATCATCAGGAAAACTCCCGGGGCAGTCTATTTTAAGCAGTTTCAGGAAGGGGTTCCCACTACCTCCCGGATTGCCCGCAGTGAGATCCTTTCGATCGGGAATGACGGTTTTGTTGTTGACAAGGTGGATGAGCGGATTCCCTTCGGGAACTTCGACCTCTCTTTCAGCGGTGGTCCCTCATGGCTGGTTGCCAGCACCAAGGATGCCAAAAACCAGGCCATGCAATTAGGAGTCACCCGGGATAAGATCGACAGTTACTACCGCCAGTTGAAGCTGGGGTGGGCAGCCTCGGCGGGCGGCCACTGGTTCATTTCTCCCGGAATGGGGGTGGGGGCAACCTGGCGCTTTTTTTTCTCCGGGGCAGAAATATGGTCTACTTTTGATCCGCATGATGGACAAACCCTCTTCTACGGCCAGATGAAGGAAAAGCTGCTGATCCAATACGCCGGACCATCGCTGAAAGCCAGCACTCCTCTGGGACGAAGCCAAAGGTTGGTACTCAATTCTGTGGTGTCGGCGGGGATGGTCTTTTACCGCGATGAGGCCCTCTCCATGCACAATTACCTGCTTATAACGGGAAACAATTTCGGCAGTGCCGTGGAGACAAGCCTCGAAACCTTCCTCACTCCCAAAATAGCTTTGGGTGCCCATCTCTCCCTTTTCGCTGCAAAATTGAAGAAGATCAAAGTTGATTCGGGCAGCAATTCCTACACGATCGATCTTCCCAAAGATCAACGAGAAAATGTATCGGCCCTCGATTTGAGGGCAGGGATAAGGATCATCCTCTGACACGGAAAGTCGCGGTACACCACAGAATAGGTAAACCTGACACAGAAACGACGCATGAACAATCGAATCGTATTTTTGCTGATCATCTGGTTGCTGCTGGGTTCTTGCAGCGATGATTTCCTGGAGAAGAACCAGCGTACGCTGACCATGCTTTCCGGGAAAGCCCTGATCTCTTCGCAGGATCCCAATCCTGCCATCCATATTGAACTGGGACTTGCCGGTTCGGAATCCTTCTATATTGCCTCTTATCCCGCCTGGATGGTCTGGGAGTCGATGCACGGCAAGTTCGACAATGGATCTGTTACCCTGAATTTCAAGGTGAAAAGGTCTGAAGGGCAATCTGAAACGGCCACCCTCTCCGGAATCGTCATTCTTGACATTGACCGGATAGGCCTGATCGGCCTCGAGGTGGTGTATGGCAACATTGGCAACCTTCCGGGGGTGGGTTCTCGGATTATCCCCTTGTCGGGGAGCGTTAGGGATGTGGCTATGAACAAAGCCTCGGAACTGATCGCCATCGCCACCCAGTCGCCCGACCAGTTGTGGTTTTATAAAACGGCCACAGGTGAGTCTTTTACAGTTCCGCTGCCCCACAGCCCCCAATGCATTGACTTCACCAGCGACGGCAAGGCAGTTCTGGTGGGAAATACCACATCCACCCTGTTGCAGGTGAATGTCGAATCCCGTTCTGTGGTCAGGAGCTTTCCGCTCGATTGCGTGGCCTTTGATGTGGTTGCCGCCGACAACGGGTGGTGTTACATTGCGCCTCAGGGGAATGAGAAGGTCACTCTGCGCAGCCTGAACCTGACCACCGGGGAGTTGGTGACAAGCAAGGAATCCTGGTCGGTCTTACTTTATGGCAATTGCATGATCAGGAAGGTGCCTGGAAAACCGTTGCTCTTGGGAACGCGGCTTCAGCTTGGCCCCACCGGGATCCTGCTTTTTGACATCAGCAGGGGAGCAGCCAACGACACTATCAATTACTGGCACAAGGATCTGGGCAACTTCTGGGTTTTCAGTGATGGCACCCGGTTTATTTCGGGACAAGGAATCATCTATGGTGTCCCTTCGTATATCGCGAATCAGTATAATACTCCTGATCCCATGGAGATGGGCGCGATCCAACTGAATTATTTCAATGTGTACGATATGGCTTTCTCCGAAGCCAAGAACTCCTTTTATGTGGCTAGTTACGACAACTGGCAGTCAGGAGGAAATACTGAAAACCGGTATGTGATCACCCGGTATCATGCGGGCAACTACAGCCGCCTCAGCCGCTTTGAACCTTCGCTGACGGCCCTTAACGAAGGCGGCGAACTCGTACTGGCCTATAATATGGTAAGGTATCTCTTCGTCAACGACGACGGGAGCCGTCTCTATGGGATCAGAAGATTAGCGCCCGGATTCGGAGCAGAGAACTGGAGTATCGAGGAGTTTGATATTTTATAGCCGCCACGGCGGGATTTCCCGATCAATGTTCCACGCACCGGGAAGCTGAGGGCAGCATGCCGGTGCGTGGAATTAAAAAGGCGGGGAATTCTGAGCTTGTCAGAAATCAAGCTCCATCTGGTAGGTAACGGGCACCGGTTTGCCTCGTTGGGTGCCTGGTTTCCAGGGTTTCATCTCCCTGATGGTAGTAAGCGCCGCCTGGCCTGCAGCCTCATTGCTTTGCTCCTTGATCTCCACATTCACGGGCTTTCCCTCTTCGTTGATGGTGAATTCCACCTTTGCCCTGCCATTCAGGGGTCCTTCAGCTTTCAACCGGTCTCTGACGGTGGCCACATGATGCTCCAGGCCCCATTGTTTCCCCGGATATTCCGGCATGGACTCCACCACAACGAAAATTATCTCTTCGTCCGATGTTTTGCTTTTGGTAGCTTTTCCTGCTTTTTCCCCGGAAGGATGGGGCGGGGGCGGGGGAACAGCCCCTTTGTCGGGGTTGACATCGAGAACGTACAATTCCTTCTTCATTCCAACGGTCACGCTGGCCGGCTTTCCTCCGGCAATCTTTTCCGTGGCCGTTCGGTATCCCACAAAGGAGATGTAAAGGGTGATCTCTTCCATTCCGGGGAGTTGGAGTTCAAAACTTCCATCATGCCCTGTAACGGTTCCGGAGTTGCTTCCCCCGATGATCACAGAGGCTCCATGAAGGGGAGTGCCGTCGGGTTTGACCACCTTCCCGGTGATTTTCAGATCCTGGGCAGGAGAAACGGTTCCCTCAGCCGGTGAAACCAGGTTCTCCGGCGAGGATGGTTTGGTTACAAAAGCGGGTTCGGCGAAAGCTGCCAGTAACAGGGCAACCACAGGCAGTGCCCACATCAGGCGCAAGGCCTTTTTCTTTGGTTTTTCATTCAGTGTCATCATTTTAAAACGGTTTGTGTTCATGGAGTAGTGGAAGGGATGGGTAAATCCCATCACCGGCACGTCCATCAACTGATTGATTAAAAGCGCCTGGTACCTGCCCCTGGGATGTCCCTGCGCAAGGACACCTTCATCGGCTAAGTATTCGTGGTTTTGCCTGATCGAGCGCTCGAGCAACCAAACAAAAGGATTGAACCAGAAAACGGCGGTGAACAATTCGGCAAGCAGCAGGTCAGCCCAGTGTTTCTCACGAATGTGCACCGCTTCGTGAGCCAGGATGCCGGCAAGTTCCTCCTTGCCATACACGGCAGGATTGTAAAACACATAGCCGAAAAAGGAAAAGGGCAGGGGATACCTGCTGTTGCTGATTATTTTATAAGCGCCGTGACGGCTGATTCCCGATTGGTAAATGACGCGGATGAGTACGACAGTCTGGATGGCAAGCCTGGCAAGAACCAAAATCACACCTCCCAGGTAGGACCAAAGCAGGAGCCCTGTGAATATTTCGTACTGGAATCCATCTGTGTGCTCAATCCCCTCCCCGGCAGCCACGATTTGTAAATCGGTCCCGGCCGCCTCGACGATCCCGTTTTCCACCACCACCGTGTAATGGATGGGAAACAACGGAAACAGCACGGAGAAAAGCAATGCTCCCACAAGATAAATCCGGTTGGCTCTGAATATTCCCACCTTCCGGAGTGAGAAATGGTAAATAAGCCAGAAAAGGGCCATGCCCAGCGAGGCCTCTGCCAAAATGATTCCGATCGTTCTCATCGCTTCCGGTTTTGATTTTCTTTTTCCAGTTCCCCGGCTGCCATTTTCATCATCTCTTCCAGTTCGGCAATGCCCAGGTTGTTCTCCCGGGCAAAAAAAGTAGCCATCCGCGGAAAGGAGCCGTTGAAATAGTCTTTTAACAGCGTGCTGAACTGAACCCGCGTGTAGTCTCTTTTGGCTACCAGCGGAAAAAAGAGATGAACATTGCCGATGGTTTTGTGGTCTGCGAACCCTTTTTTCTCAAGTACCTTCAACACAGTAGCCACTGTGGTGTAAGCCGGCCTGGGCTCTTCGAACTCTTCGACCACCTCTTTTACCAGGGCCTCTTTTTTGTTCCACAGGATGTGCATCACCTGTTCCTCTGCTTTGGTCAACTGCTTCATGATCGATAAAATTTCTACTACAAATATAGTAGATTAAAATAAACAACAAACTATTTTTATAATAAATTTACTATAAATATAGTAATTATTTTTAAAATCCTCATTTTCAGTGAATTTCGTGTCGAAAATTTTTGTGAAGTTGCCCTGGCCATTTCAATTGCCCTGGTGTTTCAAATGGTGGGATGTTTCTTCACCGGATGTTGTTCAGGCATCCCCGGCGGAACTCTACTCCCTGCCTGTTCAAACCGGGGAAGTGGGAAACACCCATGTTGCCATCACGTATTAAGGTTTTCTATTCAGAGGTTTGCCTGGATTTTACGATCCGTTTTACCTCATTGAGGAGGAGCGGATAGGCGGGTTCAGCCATGCCATGGTCATAACCGTCGAGTTCCAGCAGGCGGGTTTCCTTATGTCCCGCCACTTTCATCATCCGCATCAGGTAAGCATTCTCCTCATACCTACCCAGCATCTCCAGTTCCCTGTCGCCGGTGATCAGCAGGAGAGGCGGGGCATCTGTCCTGACATGGTACAGGGGCGCCAGCGAGTCGATTACAGGGCGGGTGTCGGCAATTCCCCTTTCTTTCCGGATCGTCTTATGGGTGATGGTGTGGCCGCTGAAAGGAATCAACCCGGCAATGCGGTTGGCATCGATGCCCTGCACTTCCAGCCACGACTTGTCGAGTCCGGTCATGGCAGTCAGATAACCTCCCGCCGAATGACCCGACACGAAAATCAGCGAAGAATCCCCGCCATATTCCCCGATGTGGTTGAAAACCCAGGCGATGGCTGCTGCTGCATCCCTGATGGCCTCTGCCGCACTAACCTTCGGGTGCAACCGGTAGTTGGGCGCCACAATGGCAATTCCTTTTCCCCGAAGCTCCCCGGGAATGAACTTCTCTCCTCCGGTAAGTCCTCCCCCGTGAAACCAGACGATGGTGGCAAAGCCCTTCGCCCCGGCCGGATAAGAGAGGTCGAGTACACACCGCTTCCCGATATAAGTGTCTTTCAAGATAACATTCTCCGGATAGTATGGGATGTTGGTCAGGATATTCTCCGCATTTTCCTGTGCATGTCCTCCCAGGGCTGCGAGGATCCACCACACCATGATCAAAAATTTTTTCATACTCTTCCTTTCTGTAGTCCGGAGCATATTCGCTCCTTGCATTTCAAATGTAGGATAATTTTTCTGTTTAATGCAATCCATAGGGGGAAAAGCAATGAGCAATTAGCAATGAACAATGAGCAATGAACAATTTTCTTAGGAGCGAGTGCAGAGCCAAGCTTGCTTGAGCTATGCCGAGTGACGACAGAAAATGAAGAAGAGACTAAGGGAACGAAGAGACT
>DBPT01000014.1 GCA_002304925.1 Prolixibacteraceae bacterium UBA1413 | reverse complement strand
TAAGTGGTGGTGGAGTGAACCACACCGATGCACAAACCGTCGGCATAGAGCACCTTATCGGTATTGTTGTAAATCTCGACGAATTTGTCGGCCTGGTAGCTCTTCCCTTCCGCGGTTTTGCACCCCGAGGTATAGAGTTCCTTGATGATGAATCCTTCGCTCTCTACAGAATAGCCCAGCACCAGGCTGAAATTTCCCCCTGAAGCGGTGACCAGCTGTCCGGAGAGGGCGCCGTTGAAGAGGATCGTCTTTTCCACGGGATAGCCTTCGATTTCGATCTCCCGTACCTCGGAAAGGGATACCACGATGTTGTAGTTGCCGCCCCTGACATGGAAGAGGGCCCTGCCATCGCTTCCGGTGACCGCCAGGTACTGGCGGCCTGTCTGGATGTTTGTCACCCGGACTTCCACCCCGGGCACCGGACCGCCCTGGCTGAATTCCGCGGGATACGAAACCGCCACCACCATGTCATATGTCAAAGGCAGCTCATATTCAGCACAGCCGGCCAGCAGTATCGCAAACAATACAAAAAGTATTTTTTTCATCTTTCAAAAGTTCATGCTCAGGTCAGCGCCGAAGAAAGGCTTTTCATTCCGCCGGTCGTAGCGACCGCTCCGCTTGTCGAGGTGGAGAGGTCTGATGTTCAAGAAGTTATTGGCATAGAACGAAAGCCGGAATTTCCGGGCGATATCTTTTGACACCTTGATATTGCAAAGCATCAACGGCGGCATCACCCGTTCGGGGAACCAGGTTGCGATCATCTTGTCAATGCCCATCTGGGCCAGGGGTTCTTTGAAATCCCCCACCGTATAGGGAATTTCCACATCGTCATACCCTTTGCGGCTCACGGGCAGATAGTAATAGAGGTCCCCTTCCCTTTCGGTATTAAAAAGGTCGGGGATCCCGAGGTACTCCCGCAATTCGGTCAGGGTGTAGAGGTTACTCTTCCAGGGGTATATTTCCCGGTGATTTTTCTCGAACCACACCACCTGGGTGGTCAGGGTGACGATCATCTTCAGTTCGGGGATATGGGTATTGAGCCCCACGTTGGTATTGAGCCGTTCGTCGACGGTTCCGTAGCCGTACTGGTCGGGAAATTTGACGGCAAAGGACTCCTGTTTGCTGACACCCTCCTCAAAGACGGTGTAGTTGATCCTTTCCCAGTAAGGGGCGTCGATGTAATAGGACTCAGTGCGGAAATAGGCCCCCGTAATGTTGACGGAAGTACTGAGGGGCTCTATTTTTCCCAGGTCGAGTGAATATTCGATTCCCTCCTTGATGCGCACGCTGCCGTTCATAAATCGGGAGTACCCGGCAAAGCGCACGTCCTCTTCATAGCCCAGTTTTATGGGCTCTCCGGTAATCTTGTCATGGTACATAACCCCCTCTCCGGGAACATAATAAGGGTGGTACCCCGCGGCCAGCACATCGTAATCCCTGAAAAACTGGGGAAAAAGAATATTGTCGGTCACGAATCCCCCTTCATGTTTTTCCGCGAAAGCCGTCACGCGTGCCTGGACGCCTCCAGCCGAAAAGTCGAGGCCCACCTCTTTTTTGGTACCATGTGCCGGTTTCAGGTCAGGATTCCGGGTATCCTGCACCACGTTGGTGGTGACCACGATCAGGTCGGGGTAGTAGTTGAAGCTGACGATGTCGTTGTAATCCTTGTCAGGATAGAGGTGGGTGAGCGTGGGCGCTTTTGTGGTGAGGCCAAAGCCGAAGCGGAGGCTCAGGTCTCTGAAGAGCTTGTTATTTTTGGCATTCAGGAGCTGGTAGCGGATGTTGAGGCGCGGGTCGACGCTGATGTTTCCCGCGGTGTTGAAGAAGCCTCGTGGCTGGATGTTGTCCATCCGGAGGCCGGCCATCAGGTCGAGTTGTGTGGTTCCCAAGGAGATGACGACTTTGTCTTCGGCGAACAGCGAGAACTGTTTCAAGGCGGGAATGTCATAGAAGGGTCGCGGACGGGTACCCAGGCCCACGGGGGGACGTTCAGGATTGAAGATCCTCCCCTCCCC
This sequence comes from Prolixibacteraceae bacterium UBA1413, assembly GCA_002304925.1. Classification (GTDB taxonomy): domain Bacteria; phylum Bacteroidota; class Bacteroidia; order Bacteroidales; family Prolixibacteraceae; genus UBA1413. The sequence goes on along the minus strand of DBPT01000014.1, from coordinate 17,390 downwards.
GTTGTTGCCCGCACTGGTGAATTCGGTCCCCAGCAGCAGGTTATGGGTCATGAATCCAGTTTTCCGGTAGGCTGTGGCCTTCAGTTTCAGATAGAGGTTGAAGGGTCTTCCGTCATAAGTCACTTCGGAATAGTAAGCCGAAGGGGCATAGTTGACGGGGTATTCCCCGTCGGTGGCGGATGTGGCAAAGAAGGTGGCTCCCGAGGAACTTCCCGCCCACTGTTTTTCAAATCCCTTCTGCCAGGTGCGGGAGAATCCTCCGTCGAAGGAGAGGTTGGAGATCCACGGCTTGTTCAGCGACCAGGAAAGGGAGAGGGCTCCGCCCAGGTTTTGGTCGCGCGAATAGTTCTCTTCGAGGAGGAGCATGTCGGGGTCCCACTTGTTGCCGTCGAGGGTGCTCCAGTAGGAGCCTTTGGCTTCGAGGGTCAGGGGGGAGCTTTCCCTGAAGAAGGTCTGCGAATATTTCAGGGAACCGTTGGCGCGGTTAAAGAGGCTGGTGCGCCGGGTGATGTGGCCGTAGGAACGGGTGTAGTCTCCGTCGACATTGAGCACGCCCCTGTCAGCGGGAAGGAGGAATCCCTTGCTGAAAAATCCCTGCTTGGTCCGCGGGTCAGCCTTGAATTTGACGCTGTAGGGAGATCCGCCGGCCTTGGTTTTGATGTGGACAGCCCCGGAAGTGAGGTTTCCGTATTCCGCGGAAGGGATCCCCACATCAACGGTGATGGATTCGATGTTATCGACAGGGATGGAGCGGATATCGACTCCCGTGCCCGCCACCGATTCCATGGCATTGGTGGTGCTGATGCTTCTCTGCATGTTTCCGTCGTTCGAGAGAGGGATTCCGTCGACGATGACGGCGGTCCCCAGGGCGCTGTTGGTATTGGCGCCCACCTCGCGGATGGTGATTTTGGAAGGCGAGCTGAGGCTGGGATTTTCGCTGAGGTTCCCGGGGATCAGCTGGAGGACATCCTTGAGGCTGGAAGCCTGGACATGGCTGATGGCTTCGCTGCGGATCTTCGACGAGGTGGTGCCGCCCTTGGAATTTTCGGCGGTGACGACCACCTCATCGAGACCCAGCGACTGCTGCCTGAGGCGGATGTTATGCACCAGGTTGCCCGTGACGGTGATTTCCGCGGAAACCTCTTCGTAGCCGATATAGGTGACCATCAGCAAGCAGGTTCCCGCAGGCACCCCCCTGATGAGGAACTCCCCCTTGTCGTTGGTGGAAGTCCCCAGCAGAAGCGGTTGCAACACCACATTGGCATAAGGAATTGCCTCACGGGTCTCCGCATCGGTGATCTTCCCGCTCACAACATACCGCTCCTGGGCCGCAGCTGGATCCACTAAAATAATACAGCAAATTAAGAGTATAACCCCAAAGGCTGCATTCTTATATATGTTTCTTAAGCTCATCGATAAACTCTCTGGTCGACTTAATTAATGGAGCAACTGTCTCTTTATCAAAATCATACAAATCTCCATAATCTCCTTTTTACCTCATGTCAAAGAGCTTTGCATAAACCTTGCCGAATTTTTTATCAATAAGGCCAGTTTTAACATACGTTAATCCAAAATTGTGTTCGGCTTCCATCATGAGTCTGAGTCTCGATATTGTTATTAAATAGTAAGGCAATAACCGCAAAGAAGCAGGCATAATAAAGTCAGTTTATAACACCATTCCAACTTTCATTTTCAGCTAATACAAGTGCATCGTTACAGGATTCCTCAGCTCTTTGCAGCCTGTGATTTATATACTCGGAACGGCTATTAACTATCATAGTTGGATAACCTCTTTTTTAACATTCTTGTACAAAGGGGAGTATCTTAAGCTGGATTCCCACAAATCTTTTGGATAAATAAAAGTTGAGATAATTTGACCTGGATCTAATTCTATTTCGTAAAGACCATCACGACAATGATCTTCAATCTCGTTAGTAACTTTATTGGAATCAACAAGAATTAAAATATCCCAACCTGAATCGGATCGATTATCTCCACGAGCTCTTGAACCAAACAAGAAAGCATCCGCTTTGGGATCCTTATCATGAATGGTTTGTTTTATTCTGCTAATGATCAGTTTTTTATTCATAACTGAATATGTTATCACAAATATAACATTTTCCCCTTAAGCAAGTAAGCCTAAGAGGCTCTGAAACTCTTGGAAATATCTTAGTGTCCTTCGTTATCTTCGTGCCTTAGTGGTTTAGACTTTAGAAATATCTCCGTGTCCTCTGTACCTTCCTTTGTATCTTTTTGTTAATAATTATGGAATCACAATCTTATTCACGAAGACCTTTCCTCCTGCTAGGGTTCTGGCGATGTATACCCCCGGCACGAAACTGCCGTAGTTGAGCGTCGCCCTGTTCGAGGCAGGCTTTGTGTCTCTCACCAGTTTTCCGGTGACAGTCCATACCCGGAGGTGTTCGATGGGCTTTTCCGGAGAGAAGAATTCCACGGCGGAGGGGCCGTAGGCCACAGCCAATCCATCCTCCGACAGGATCATCCGGGCTGCGGTGTTGAGCCCTTCGAGAGGGGTACGATAGATCTTCCCCTGTCCCAGGGCATATACATATTCGTTCCACACTCCTCCGATCTCAAAAATGGATGCCCCGGTACTGGCTGAGGTCCATGACGTACCTGCATCGTTGGTATATTGTGATTTGGTGGTGGTTCCCATCACCAGCCAGGAATCGCTGTCGAAGCGCCAGAAGTCATTTCCGCCGCTGTTTCCGCTGACTTTGGCGAATGTGGTCCCGCCGTCGGCAGAGCGGATCAGAGCTGAGGTGCTGGTGATGAAGATTTCATCTCCGGGTCCGAAGGTCACGGTATTGATAAAATGGTCATCTCCCACGGCGGCTTTGAATGCCGGGTATATGTCGGTGAAGGTGGCTCCTCCGTCTGTTGATTTCTGGAGGATTTTGTTTCCGGCGACATACCCTGTTTCTCCGCGGAACCGGATATCCTGGACAAAGACACCCCCGAAGTCGTCGGTGACCACGCTCCATTTCTTGCCGTTGTCGGTGGAGCGGAAGACACGGTTGTGCTCTCTCCTTTCAGTCGCGGAATAGTCATACCAGCGCGCCCAGAGGAGAATGACGCCGTTACCCACGTATTCAATCGCCGAAGTATTGAGGCCGTTGCACACCGGAAGTTGCGGATTCCGTGAAGGATCGTTTCCCTCGTCCTTGCCGATCAAGGCAGCGTCGAGGTTGGTCCAGGTAGCCCAATTGTCGGTAGTCCGGAAGATGGCCCCCTGGAAGTAAATATCGTTTTTCGCTACCGTTGAGGGATAATCCGCCAGATAGAAGCGGTTCATGCAGGCCACGGCGGTATCGCCGATATTGCGGAGTCCGTTGAAATCCAGGTTATCGTCGGGAAGGGGCACTTCAGGAAGGGGAAGCTCCTTCCAGTTAATCCCTTTGTCGAAAGTACGCAGGAAGGTCTGGCCCAGTCCGATCAGCAGTGCATTGTCGGCATCAAAAACCTTCATCTTATGGATGTTGTTGTCGGGACTCAGGGTTTTTGGTACCCAGGTCATGGTCCCGGCCTTCAGGTTGGCCAGGCTGATTTTGTAGATGTCCGATTTAGCAAGCAATACCAGGGAGTCGTTAAAGACGCCCCCCACTTCCCAGATGGAGGTGGTGAGGCCGGCATCGGTCCAGGTAGCGCCTGCATCGTTCGAGAACCGCGACTTGCCCGATCCTCCCCCCACGAAGAGGGTCTTGTCATCCACCTTGTAGATGTCGTTTCCCCCTGTGATGCCCGTGATGGAAAATTTTTCAAAAGTGTCGCCCCCGTCGGTCGATTTGAAGATCCCGTGGGCGACGGTGATCAGATAAAGTTCCTTGCTCCCTGCCACATGAATGTCGTTGATATAGCCGTTCCCTGAGGTATTCAGGTTAGCAAAGATCGAAATTAGGGAATCACTTATCACGCCTGTTTTGAACAGCACTTTGTTTCCACCGATGTAGCAGGTGGTATCGTCGAAAACGATGGTGGAGATCACGGTATTGGTGAGGTCGCCGCTCAGGTTTTTCCAGGTTGCGCCCCTGTCGGAGGTTTTGAAGATTCCGCTGTGGGTGTTGTATCCCGAGTTGGCCTCCGGGTTGTATTCCATCCAGCGGAGGAAGAGGATGGCCACGCTGTCATTGGCGCATCCCACCGACTGGAAGTCAAGGCCGAAATTAGGGAGCGCCATGGGGCTGAGGGCCGGGTTGTCGCCCGATCCGAGGCCCGTCAATTCCACATTTTTCCAGGTGGCTCCCGCGTCGGGCGAGTGGAGGACGATTCCGGGGGAATAGGAATCGGGGAATCCGTCGGTAAGTTTGTTCCGGTTTGACACCAGGTATCCCGAATTTCCGCTCCAGCTCATGTCGATAAAGTCGAATTCCAGGGTCAGAATTCCAACATCATTCCAGGTGGCGCCGTTGTCGGTTGATTTGACGAAGGAGCGTCCGAAGCCCGCCACCACCGCCTCGTTTCCCGACACCGTCATTTTTTGAAGGTTTTTTTTGGCCCTGATCTCCGTGGAGGTCCAGTTGAATACCGGCTGGGCAATCGTCGTCCCTGCCAGCAGAATTGCCAGAATAAATAAGTAGAGTTGCTTCATGGTCTATAATATTAAAAGGTTGTTTCTTTTGTTTTTCCTCCTGGTAAGGAGAAGTACCCTGGTCAGGCCGGAGACCCGACCAGGGAGAGGTGCAGAAGGCTATTCCCCTTTGGGAAGGAGAGCACCTTCGGTGTCAAATTTAAACATGCTCTTTACCTTACGGGTTTCGCCTGACGAATAGGTGACAGACAGTGAGTCGGCGGCCAGGGCTTTCCAGATGTTGGCAGCGTTGGTCATGGTGTCGACGAAGGAGATCAGTCCCACTTCCCGGTTATTTCCGTTGAGGCCTGTGCGGAATTCCACTACGCCGTCATCCTGGGAGAGGTGGCTCGCCAGGTAGCTGAAGCGGTTGCGCAGCCGTGCATTCGGTCCCAGGAGGACCTGGTAGACCGAGATCACCGAATCGTCATATGCCTTCCGGTCGTTGAAGCTCAGGGCGAAGGGGTTGAAGACCATATGGACGTATTCACCTGTGGGTATTCTGGAAATTTCCGGAGTGGAAGCCACCTTGTAAGCCAGCTTCACGCTGTTTTGGGTACCGTTGGTCTCCCATGTCAGTTTTTCGGTTTCCAGCACCTCTTCCAACGCCTTCACATCGACGGCAGAATCTCCGGGGAAGCAGATCTTCACCACGGGCGGACATCCGAATTCCGAGACCAGTCCCACGGCATTGGTGGACTGCTGGAGCAGGCGTGCCAGGTAGGAGTAGTCAAGGGGGTCGAAGAAATTGTCAAGGCTGGTGGTCACTATGGTGACGCTGTCGATGCCTCCGGCCATGGGGCGCAAGAACATCTTGTCGGGACTGAACATCGCCTGTTGGATTTTCACAGGATCCAGCTTTTCAGGGTCGTAATAGATCTTGACGCGGTGTTCCTTGACGAAGGTAGCCACCCCCAGGACGCCGTCTACCTTGCGCATCTGGTTGGCGAAGGAGGATGAGCTGCCGAAGCATTTGATGTTTTTGAGTCCCGACTGCTGATATATTTCCGCCTTTTCCATGGTTTCCTTGTCGAACCAGTGCTGGTCAATGGTGGGGAGTTCCCAGAGGGAGCCCAGGCTGATTCCTGCGGCCACCAGGACCACCGTGGCGATGGGAGAGATCCATTTGAGGCTGTTTCGGCGGTTGACCTGGAGGGTATTTTTCTCGGGGCATACCAAAACGCAGTCGCTGCAGAGGTTGCAGTCTACGTGGCGCACCACGTCTACCTTGTCGACCTTGATACCCTGGGGGCATTTTTTGGCGCAGAGGCCGCAGTCGATACATGAAGTTGCGTTGCGCGTGATCTTCACCACCGGCACGAACCAGCTCTTCAGACGGCTTACCTCGATGATGAAGCCGCCCACGCAGAGAATCGCCAGGGGCCAAACGTAGCTGATCGACGCCCCCGAGCGCAGGGCGATGAGATAGGCCGCCATGATGATGATAAAGAAGGCGGCGAACTTGAAGATATTGGACAAGGCCGCGAGCGGACAGAGGTATTTGCACCAGAAGAGGCGGGAGAACAGGGAACCCAGCACCAGGATGGCGATGGCGATCACCGCGTAGAGCAGGTTGACATCGGTGTCGAATCCTGAGGCTGTGGCATAGTAAGGATCGAATTTCTTGCAGAAGAGCTCGTTCGACCCCAGGGTATAGTAAAATACGATGAAGAGGAGGGCGTACTTCAGAATACGGAGGGCCAGGTCGGCGACGCCGGTGATGGTGAAGCGGATTTTCAGCTTGTCGCCCAGTTTTCCTAACCATTCTCCCACGGTACCCAGCGGACAGATAAAGGAGCAGAAGAGCTTGCTGAAGACCAGAATTCCGGCGAAGAGCAGCAGTCCCATGACGATCTGTGTGGAGGTCATGGTGCAGGCAAGCGCCTGGTTCAGCAGATAGCTGCCCAGGGACTGAATCCCTCCGAAGGGACAGTAAGCTTCAAAATCGGCCACGTGGTTTTTCAGTACATAATGTCGCAAGGCCAGGAAGAGCACGAATGCGATCACCGCCAGTTGTATCCCGATCCTCGGCCAGTTTTTCGTCTTGTTCTTCTTTTTCATAAACGGTTATTGGTTTTTTAATAATGTCAACACAGTAAAACAAAGTTCTGATTTTCAGAGAAAGTGTTATTGTATATTAACTATCAAAAGTCCTCTCTCCGCCAGCCACTCTTCCGCCTCTTCTTTAGTTCGGAAAAGGTCTCCTTCGGATTCCCACCAGGTCTCTCCCCTTTTCAGTCCCATCCTGGCACATCCCTCAACTTCGCCAATGCTGACCGCTTCGAGCGCCTTCATTTTGATGCTGTCCTTCGTGAAGGCAAGGACCTTTGATTTCACGGGAAGTCCGCGCGTAAAGGTTCCGTCCTTCTGAATTCCCACCACCAGACCATAGCATACCGTTCCTTCTTTAATCCAGTCCAGCTTGGCCTTCAGTTGGGGATTCAATTCGACGCTCTCTTCTTGGTAGGCGTAGTTTTTAATTTCTTCCGACCGTTTTTTCTTTCCGCAGGAGGCAGCCAGAAAGAGCACGCACAGCAACAGGAGGAGGATGGGGGTTCCCGGGGCGGCTAATTTTCGGTTACGTATCATGATGGTTTTAAATTGGTTTCGCCAATCCGACGGCCCGGCAATTCCCCGGAACCGGTTTCATCCCGCTGCCGGACAATGCCCTCCGCCGCACAGAACTTTCGATGTATAAAAATACCTGTTTATGCAACAAAAACATCATCCGGCGCACGTTTTACACTTATTTAAATTCGTTCCAGATAAACCGGCAATGCAATTCTCCTCCCGGCAGGAGGAGTACCCTTTCCGCCCTGTTTGTTTTGATCACAAATGCATTTGATGACAGAGGGAGGCGGAGAATGCATCCGACTGTAAGGAGATGGTGGATGCATCTGAATGCCAGGAGGTGGCGGATGTATTCGACTGCCAGGAGGTGGTAAATGCATAGTTTCAGCCGTGGAGGCGGAGAATGCATCCGACTGTAAGGAGGTGGTGGATTTATTCGACTGCAAGGGGCAGTTGTGACACAACAAAGTTTCACATTTCCCGTTAAAATGTATATTTACCCGAAATTTCCGAACAGCTTTATGAGAAACAAAAGATTATTCCATACGCTGGTTTTCCTGCTGACGCTGGTATTGGCGGGTGCGGCGCATTCTCCCGTTTCCGGGCAGAAGGGAGTGAAACTTGCAGGGGGGATGACCCTGGTACCGCGCGACACCTCCGGCATTCCGGCCGATGGCATCGGCGCTTATGCCACCGGGGAATACCGCAACCTCTTCGCCGAGAACAACCACAGCGAAGAGCAGATCGCCAGGCGTACCCGCGAAGCCTATGAAAAACTTTTCCATGGCGACACCCTTACTGAGGCGGTCATGTTTCGTGCCGGGGGAAATGAGAACGGACCGCTGGCTTACATCCGGGATGTCTTGCACAACGATGTGCGCAGCGAAGGGATGTCGTACGGCATGATGATCGCCGTGCAGATGGACCGGAAAGTTGATTTTGACGCCCTCTGGAATTGGGCCGTAACCCATATGTACGTCTCCGATCCCGCCCACCCCTGTGAAGGGTATTTCCTTCGGCAGCTCAGGCACGACGGCACGTCCATATCGGAAATTCCGGCACCCAACGGTGAGGAGTACATGGTGACGGCGTTGTATTTCGCGCACAACCGCTGGGGCAGCAGGGAGGGGATTTACGGGTACAAGGCATGGGCCGATAAGATTTTGACCGCCATGCGGCATCGCGCAACGAAGAGCGGTCCCACGAAATCAGGTCTGTGCACCGTACATGCCATGGTCAACGAGGAACATAAAATGATCCGCTTTTCCCCAGACTTCCGTGAGGGGAATGACTTCACCGATCCCTCGTACCATCTGCCCGCCTTTTATGAACTCTGGGCGCGTTGGGGCCCCGAAGCCGACCGGGAATTCTGGGCTTCAGCGGCCGAAGCAAGCCGCGACTTTTTCGTGAAGGCCAGCGATACTTTTACGGGACTCTCCTCCGACTACGCCCATTTCGACGGGAAGCCGTTGAAGGCGTCCTCTAACCCCAATGCCTCCAATTTCGGGTGGGACTCCTGGCGCACCCCCTCCAACTGGGCGGTCGATTATGCCTGGTGGGGCAAGGATTCGCGCCAGAAGGAGCTGAGCAACCGCATCCAGGCTTTCTTTTTCCGTCAGGAGCTCGACAGCTATGGCAGCATCTATTCGCCCGACGGGAAGTTGGTCAATCCGGATTACCGGCCCGGACTGGCTGCCACCCTGGCGGTGACCAGTCTGGCAGCCACCCACTACATCGCTCCCGAATTTGTGGAAGCCCTCTGGAAGACTCCCCTCCCCCTCGACCCGGGACAGCGCTATTACGACGGATTGCTCTACATGATGAGCTGGCTCCACTGCTCAGGCAACTTCAGAATCTGGGCCCAATCTCAGTAATCAGCCAAATCATAATTTGTACTTCGTCCTCCCGGTTCTTCTTGTTGTAATATACCTTTTTCAATTAAATCCTTTATATCTCTCAAAGCCGTATCCGGTGAGCATTTTGTTATTTTTGCCCATTTTGAAGTTTTAAGTTTTCCGTCAAATCCATCCAAAAGCTTGTTCAACATGTGTCTTTGCCTATGGTTTAAAACGGTTTCTTTATGTTTGTCCCAAAAATCTGCTTGCTGAAGAACTTTCTTTAACGTTACTTCTGTAGTTTCCAATGCACGATACAAACAAGTTAAGAACCAATGCAACCATTCAGTTATATAACCACTGCTATGCTGGACTTTTTGCAAAACCTCATCATAAACCTTTTTCTCCGTATGTAACTGGTTTGAAAGACTATAGAATCTTTGGGGACTTTCCTCTGAACGTGCCAATAACATATCAGAGACAGTTCTTGCTATGCGGCCATTACCATCATCGAAAGGATGTATAATGATAAACCAGAAATGTGCAATCGCTGCTTTTAATACGGCATCTTATTTAGATTCTTCATTGAACCAATTCAGGAACAGATCCATTTCCTGACGAATGCGGGCCGATGTCGAACCTTCCTTTTTTGATGTTCAGAATAGCGCTCAGTTTGGGCTGAACTCCCTGGACCGACATTTTTGAAGCCCTCACCATCGCTTCAGCCCTCAAATCTCCTGCTGAAAGGTCCAGATTGGTAAGATCTTTCAGCGCAGGAGACAACAACCTTAAGCCCTTCGTACTATAGAGCTGGTTTCCGCACGGTTCACAGGTTATGGGACACCGGTTCACAGCAACACCTCCTTTGCCGTAGTGTTGCCAACCATGTCCTCTCCTACAGCCATAAGTTGGGAAAACAGGTCGTTCCTGTCGATCTTGCTGAATTTCAGCAATCCTTCCACCTGATACCCTTCCGGAAGCAATCCGTCAAAAAAGGGAGGAAAAGTGTCGAATTCAAACGCCTCCGGTCTGACTGGCAAAGTCAGAGATACGGGATTTCCCCGATAACCGGGATTGTACACGAAACGATATTTTTTGCCAGGTTCAATTTCAATAAGCACCCCTGCCTCCTAATCATCAACAGATATGATGGCTTGTCTCATAGTTATAAATCTGATTCATGAACGGACTGGTCAACTGCACCCTGATATTCAGTGCTTTGAGGATTTTCCTCAACGTATCGAGCTTGATGGTTTCTTTTCCTTTCTCCAGGTTGAACAGCACGGTTTTGCCAACGCCTGCCAACTCAGCCAGCTAAAGCTGGCTTAAACCGGCCGCTTTGCGGTGTTTTTTGATGGTAGCTGCCAAAATATCGGGATCAAGCATACGAAAATGTATTATTATAGCGGTACATATAGGTTTTTTGATATAAAAAGCAGATCTTTATGCAATATTTCCCGCTAAGATGGTAATTATATGCACTTTCTTCTTTTTTTGTAATCTATTATATATACCTTAAACCCTTCGGGTTATCCCTCTGAGCCTTTACCGGTTCTTCATCTTAGCCTCAACCTTATGACATCTCCGGTCTCCCATGGTGATTTCCGTTGCCGTTGGTTTCCTCCACCTCCACTTTCGGCGGCATCAGCCGGAACCGTTTCCGCTTGTGTTTACTGCCGTAGCCGCCATACCCATACCCATAACCATACCCATAGCCATAATCACCGTACCCATAGCCGTACCCGTAGCGGTAGCCGTTCACATAACTCAGCACGTATGCCGGGAAGAGTCCGCCCGTGGTCCTGATGGCATTGATGATAATCCCCACCCCCTTGATCCGGTACATTTTGATCTCGTCGAGGGCCTGTTTAAGGAGTTTCCGGTTGGTATAGCTGTCGCGGATCACGAAGACCGTGGAGTCGATCTGGTCGGTAATCTGGAACAGGTCGGTCACATAGCCTATGGGCGCCGAGTCTATGATGATCACGTCGTAGATCTCCTTTAACTCTGTCAGGAGTTTTCCAATTTTCTCGTCCATGAGCATCTCTCCCGGGTTGGGCGGGATGGGACCTGCGGGGATGATGAAAAAGTTGGGATGCTTCACCTGATGGGTGATCTGCGCCAGGGAATCCTTTCCCAGGATGTAGGAGACCACCCCTTTGGAGGCATCAAGTTCAAAATCCTGGTTGATGCGCGAATTGCGGAGGTCGAAGTCCACCAGCACGGTTTTTTTGCGGGTCAGCGCGAAAGAAGAGGCGATGTTGATGGAGGTGTAAGTCTTCCCTTCCCCGGGAGCCGTCGAGGAGACGGCGATCACCGGTTTGACCTTTCCCTTGGTCATCAGGTCCAGCTTTCCGCGTAAACTTCGGTATGCTTCGCTGTCAGGACTGTTGGGCTTGTCAAGCACCGGCGTCATGGTTGGTTCTTTTTGCTTGTTAAAGAAAACCATGTTAAGGATCGGTAGGGAGGTCAACATTTCGACATCTTCCTTGCTGATCACCTTGTTGTTAAAAAGCACCAGCAGGAGCACGAAGAGCGCCGGGGGTACGATACCTGCGAAGAGGCCGTAGGAGTAAGCCTTGTTTTTCTCAGGTCCGATGGCACCCATGGAGCTTGCCGACTCCACCAGTTGGCTTTCAGGCTGGTTGGCAGCTTTGGCAATCTGGGCCTCCGAAAGTTTCTCGAGGAGGAAGGTATAGGTTTCGTTGTTCATGTTGTACCGCCGCTCGATTTTGAAAAGGTCGCGTTCGGTGACCGGAAGTTTGCCCACGCGGGCTTCAACCATGGCGGTGCGGCGCTGCAGATCAGCCAGCATTTGATGGTTGTGGTCAACGATGTTGTTGATGTTCTCCAGCATGGCTTCCTTTACATTTCCAAGCTGGTCGTTGAGTTGGGTAAGCCGCGGACTGATCAGCACATCAGACATCTTCGATTTTTCAACGGTAAGCTGGTTGTACTGCGACAAAAGGCCGCTGAGCAACGGATCATTGATTCCAACGGACGATGGAACCAGGATGGAGCCTACGTCACGGTTTTCCAGGATATAGGTCTTTAGATAATTGTAATACTTGTTCTGCGTTTCAAGCTCCTGCCTTTTACTGTCCAGTTCACTCATCTCCGAAAGGAGTTGTCCGGATTGCGATCCGATGTCGAAGATCCGGTTCCGTGACTGGAACGAAAGGAGTTCCCCCTCGGCTACTGCCAGCGAATCGCTCACCCCTTCGAGGAGGTATTCGATGAAGTTGATGGTCTGGTTGGCGTACTGGTTTTTCTTTTCCACGTTGTCAATACGGTAAACCTCCACCAATTTGTTGAGGAAGTCGACCGCTTTCTGTGGGTGGTAATCCTTCAGGTCGATGTCGACGATGGAGGTTTCCCAGTCGCGAAGGCTGATGGTCATTCGCGAGCGGTAAGCGTTTATAAGTTCATCAGGCGTATGGAATCTGAAAAAAAAATAGTCGGTAACAGGTGGGAAAAACCCTTCATTCAGGTTGATTTTAAAGCTGCACTGCCCGGGTATGACAACCTCTTCGCCCGACTGCACCTTCTGTTCAATTTTCACTTCCGGGAAATAACCGGCCCCCCTGTTTTCAGAATAGTTATAAGCTCCCACCCCTTCTCCGAATCCGGAAAGGGTAATGGAGCGATCGGGGTGTACTGAAATCCGGAAGTCAAATCCAATCAACTGGGGGTGGTTACGGTCCCATTCCACCCGGAAGGCTGCATCGGTATAATTTTCAGCCGTCGACAACTTGCCCTCATTGTGGTAGCTCACCTCGAATCCCAGTTCTCTGATGGCTTTTGCCACCACCGGCTGTGATTTCATGATGATCATCTGGTTCTGGATCCCCTGGTAGGAAGTTCCGAAACCCCGCAATGCCTCCCCAGAAAACCCCCCTGCCTGCCGCCAGAAGGTGGTGGATCCCTCTTCGAGGATCATGATGCTGGCGCGAGCGGAATACATGGTGGTGGTATACCGGTTGTAGAGCCACGCCCCGGCAAGTCCAATGCCCATAAAGAGAACGAAGAGATACCAGTGGGAGATCAGCTCGCTGACCAGCCGTTTGTAGTTGAATACCGGAAGTTCTTCCTGTGCTGCACTATCCTGGTTTCTGTCGGTATCGTTATATTCCGTCATTTGAAAAGGTTTAGGATGAGGAATGCCGTAGTAAGGAGCGATGCTGCAAAGGAAGCCTGGCTGAGCCAGGGAAGGGTACGGGTGCTGTAAACGCGGTAATTGTTAGGCTCCACGTAAATCACATCGTTGGGAAGGATGTAGTAATAATCGGAAGAGAGAAGGGCATCGTCGGTCAGGTCGATGTTAACGATCCGGGTTCCTTCGGGTGTTTCCCTGATCAGCCGCACTTTCTGGCGGTTTCCCCCGTCAGATACGCCTCCGGCGGCCCCAATGGCTTCAAAGATGGTATACTGGTTTTTGGGCATTTGGATCAGACCTCCGCCGTTCACATCACCCAGAACGGTAAAGGTACGATTGGCCAGTTTTACCACCACGGAGGTATTCAGCACGTAGTGGTCAACCAGTTTCTGAATTTTATCCCGTGCTTCAAGGAGGGTCAGCCCCGCAACATAAACCTCTCCCAGTTTGGGATAGCTGATGTTGCCGTTTTCATCGACCAGATAGGTCAACAACTCCATGCCATAGGCCCCTCCAACACCCACTGAAAATGAAAGGTTCAGAAAATCTGTTTCTTCCCGGTTTTCGGAAACCACACTGATATACAATTGATCATTGGGGCGGATGGTATAGGGTGGTGGCAGGGGCATCCGGGGATACAATTCATCAATCTTTGCATCATGCATGTAGGTCATCTGCTTCAGCGGCGAACTGCATGAACCCAACGCAAGCATCAGTGTCCCGAACAATCCAAATCGTTTTATTTTGTTGAGAAAAATCATGTCGTAAAGATAGCAAAGAGAATTAATATCTTATATTCTACAAATAACCAAAAACCTTACATTTGCAGAATTGATCATCAACCATGAAAAAGTACTTATTCATAGGGTTTCTGCTGATGGTATTGTTTTTCGAAGCCGGGGGGCAGCGCCGCTACAATGGATTGGTTTTCCGCGGCAGGCAGCGGCTGATCAATTGTATGGACATGGCCGGAGGGTATATCTGGGACCATAAATATGAGAAATTCACCATCAGCACGACTTTTAACAATCTGTATCTGAAACGCTTCGGCGGATTTGCCATGATTGAACTCGATCCTGTCGTTCCTGCCATCGTAATGGGACCGACCATTTCGGTCAATGATTTTGCTTATGTATATACGGGATTAGATTTCCTTACCCAGCGCGGATATTTTGCCCGGGGCGGATTAAAACATGCCAGAAAGGATCTGGGAATAGGATTTTACCCTTTTCGTTGGGCAACGGTAAAAATCTGTCACTCTTTTAACGCCGGCTCCCGGTTCGAGATTGGATTCCGGCTGCCCCTGGAGGAAGAACCTTTATACACCAGACCAAAAAATCAATTATCGGGCAAAAAGAAAATCCTGGGGATTATCTGAGAACTACGGTAAATTCGCTAAATCAGTTCTTTTTCCTTTTTCTTTCCTTGTAAAAAGGCATATACATTTCCGGTTTGTATTGCGTGGTGAACCGCCTGGCTTTGGAAAACGGGAAAAAGACCCGGATATCGGTATGGACGGTAAGTGAAAGGACAATGCGGGCCATGGGCAGGTTCTTACTTTCCACATCACTGAAAAGCCGGGTAAGGTAGCGGTTTCTGACAGGAGAAAATTCGCCATAGAGGTTCACCGAAAAATTAGGATCCATATGGTAGGTGATACCATATCCCCCCGTAATCACCCATTCCCACAAATCGGCAGGTATGGTGCGGCTGAGATCTTTTCCACCCCTGGCCATGTTAACTCCGCTATATCCGATTTTTGCCATCAAAAAATGGTTGATATTGGTGTTCGGAAAGAGGTAATACTGCCCAAACAGGCTGTAGGTACGAAAACGTGTATTGTACAATGGATTGACCAGATCGGGATCGCCATAATCGAGGTCACCGTCGATCCGGTGATCTTCAAGTTCAGCTCCCAGATTAAAGGCAATGGTCAGAGGTTTTGCCAGGGAAAATGTAAATCCCGGAGTACCTGAAAAACGATAACCATGTTCTATTCCGTTGCCCAGATCGGTCTTAAACGGATCAACGGGCGCCATGAATCCCCCGGAGGCATTCCAGGAATACCATTTTAATCCGCTGGGTCCTTTCACCTGAGCGAAACCGATATTCCCAAATCCTGCAAAAAGCAACAAAAGCACCGCTATTTTAAGGGTTTTTATCATCAGGCATCCTGGTTTTTGTACTTCCCGATTTACTATTTTCAGTTTTAAAACAAAAATAAGCGAATTAATTAATCCGTCGAATCTAAAACGAATTTATTAATGCCGTAAACATAGGGATATTACAAAAAATACACGTTGGGGTTTATGTGGTTTTGTCTGTTAATTCAACAAATCTTGCTCAAAAATGATACATTTGCAAGGATCTGATGGCTGAAGAATACCACCTCGTCGGACTAATGATGCTGGGACTGACGGGGCGAAGCATTAAAGAGATTCAGCCAATTTCATCCTGATTAACCAGCCATTCGAATGGAAGAAACCTGGACTACCGTCATCAAACCCAAGGACAAGCTCCTGCATGTCGACTTCAAGGAGATCTGGCAGTACCGCGATCTCTGGTCGATGTTTGTGCGGCGCGACATCGTTACCCAGTATAAGCAGACCATCCTGGGGCCGCTGTGGTATTTTATCCAGCCGGCACTGACCACGATAATGTATATGGTGGTCTTCGGGGGAATCGCCAAAATTTCCACCGACGGTCTCCCCCAGCCTCTTTTTTACTTGGCGGGAATTGTTTGCTGGCAGTACTTTTCCGACTGTCTGAACAAAACCTCATCGACGTTTATCGCCAACCAGCATATCTTCGGGAAGGTCTATTTTCCCCGTCTGGTGGTTCCGTTGGCCACAGTGAGTTCCAACCTGCTGCGGATGGGGATCCAGTTCCTTCTGTTCGTGGCAGTTTATCTCTATTACCTGGTAATGGGGGTGCAGGTGCGTCCTACGGTCTATGTGCTGTTGCTCCCGCTGCTGATATTGATGTTAGCCGGACTGGCATTAGGTTTTGGTATATTGATTTCGTCGATGACCACCAAATACCGCGATCTCACCTTTTTATTTTCCTTTATCGTGCAGTTGTGGATGTACGCCACTCCAGTGATCTATCCGCTAAGTACCATTTCACCCGACAAGCAGTGGATCATGGCGCTGAATCCGGTAACCTCCATTATTGAAGCTTTCAAATATGGGACCATGGGTGTTGCCACTTTTTCATGGGGACACCTGGCGTATTCCTTCGGATTCATGGTGGCCATCCTTGGGATTGGAATAATCGTGTTCAACAAGGTCCAGCGGTCGTTTATGGATACTGTCTGACGAATTACACGAATTCAGAAAAATTGATGTGACTGAGATATTGTTTTAAGGAGGAAATTACAAGACAATTGGCAGTTGCATGGAAGTTCACGAGAATAAGAAGTACAATCCGTGTAATCCGCGGACGAAAGAAAAGACATATTGGTTGTCCGCTAATTACGCTAATTGACGCGAATAAAAATATACGTGTATATAAGGATTTGAAAATGTTTCAATTCGCGAAAATCCGTGAAATCCGCGGACAAAATAAAACATATTCCTTGTCCGCTAATTACGCTAATTGACGCTAATTATAAAACTCAAGCTTAAGGTTTCGGGAATAAATGAATTAAATGATTGTAATTCGCGAAAATCTGTGAAATCCGCGGACGAAATAAAAGATACATTGGTTGTCCGCTAATTGCGCTAATTAATTGTGTCTGAATCTATAACCCTTAACGATAATATTTTGACTGATTGGCTTGAAAATCACTTGTTGTACAAATCCGAATCGTACAGAATCATCGGAGCCGCGATGACAGTTCACCGGGAATTAGGATCAGGATTTCTTGAAGCGGTCTATCAAGAAGCACTTGAAATAGAATTTGGAAGTTTGAAAATACCATATGAAGCTCAAGTTCCTTTGAATGTAACCTATAAAGGCAATCCACTTAAGAAGCAATATTTAGCTGATTTTGTTTGTTTCGGGAAAATAATAGTTGAAATCAAAGCCTTGTCGGGATTGACCGCTGAACATGAAGCCCAGGTTTTGAATTATTTAAAAGCATCGGGATTCAAGTTAGGATTGCTGATCAACTTCGGTGAAGAATCGTTATTCTTCCAGCGGCTCATTAAGGAGAATTAAATGGATTTCATTCGCGAAAATCCGTGTAATCCGAGGACAAAACAAAACATATTCCTTGTCCGCTAATTACGCTAATTGA
>DBPT01000009.1 GCA_002304925.1 Prolixibacteraceae bacterium UBA1413 | reverse complement strand
GTCGAAAAAAGGGGAGTATCATATTGTACTACATCGTTGTTATTCATCTTTAAATTTACTGTTTTGCTATTAGGTTCGTTTTAAATATATGTTGGATGACGTTCTCCTCAAAATCCAGCATGTTCTAACCTTATGTTGGCGTTTCGTGTTTTTTCTATTCAGTCGGGCTTTCGTCAAATTTTTCATTGGGCAACCCAATCAAACCTCTTAGGAATCCATGAATTATTCCAACTGGCAAACAAAGCGTGCCAAATATCAGCATCCCTAATTCATAAAACAGTGTGCTGCCTTTGTAGGGTTTCCCTTGAAGTCTGGAAAGAAATGCGCTAAGGGGGATTCCGTACATATTCCCTGCAATCATCACTTGCGAAGCGGCGAGAATAATACTTGCTTTTTCTTTGCCGTACTCTTCTTCAATGGCATCGTAGGCGTATTTTTTGGGGAACCCTCTGGAATCGGCAAAGTGCTGAGCAAACAGGATGCCTTTTACTTCTTCCGGTTTAATAAAATCACTTTCTCCACTCAAAAAGCTACTTATTTCTTCATTGCTCATACCTTGTTTCAGAGCCATTTTTGTATGCTGATACGAACAGGCTGCACAACCATTTACCTCAGTTACAGCCAACTGCAAACGCTCCACAAAATGGTTATCAACTAATTTTGTTTTATTATTTCTAATTAGTTTAACAATTGCCCTGCCCGAAAAAACAAATGAACGATACAATTCCCATAGGTTGAACTTTCGTTTATATTCATTTTTTTGAATAACTGATTCTGACAGACTTACTTTTTTAGTCATTATGAATGTATTTATAGTTGTGGTTTGTATTTTTTTCATGAAGACCAACGTATTCACTAAATATAAACACAATAATCGTAAATATATTCTTTATATGAATATCGGTTTTAACACCATCGAAAGCCCCGTAGGGGTGACATCTTAGATTTTTTGATAAAGAATAAGATGACAGGGCTAACGCCCCTTATTTTTTTGTGTTGTTTCGCTACTAAGATTACAGGGCTACGCCCCTAATATTGATTTAGGTAACAAATATGATAGTCATTATTCCTTATAACATTCGTATATTATTTTTAGTTTTACAATTCTCTTTTTTTTATTCATGCACTTGTTAGTCGGTCTTTGGTTTTACATTCTTACTTCTTCGCATAATTAACCAAACCGCAAAAACCACCTCCCAAAGTCCGCCGGGACCAAGAAGGTACATGCTCCACACTTTTCCAAACAACTCCATCAGAAAGCCAAAGGCAAAAACAGCATAGCCTGCCGCTCCCCAAATTGCCAGCCAGGATGGCGTGATTTTGTGTTTAAGCAATGTCAAACACATTGGAATACTGCCAATCCCTAACACCAGCATTGCAGGAAAATATCCCAGGTCATCTGATACATTTCCGTTTAAGAGTATTGTTAAGAGTGCCAGGGCTTCAAATATTCTTGTAAAAAGATAGATATTACCAACCGTTGGATTGTATAGCTTCAATGTTTTTCTCAATAAAATCCCTATAAACAGAACCATCACCGAGTTGGCGATGATTAATGAAGCACCCAGATATTTTTCAGGATCATCGGTGCTTTCGAATAATTGTCTTCCGATACCATAGGCTAAAAAAGCCAACAGAAAGAAAGCCCCTATTAATCGGGCATTAAAAACTGTAACTGAATTGCCTTTATCTTTCATCTCTTCAGAATTCGTTGAGTTAATGAAATCATTGTCCTGAAAGAGATGTCGGGATGTGCTGTTTGATTTACGGTTCCGGCGATATAGAGATTTTCTTTTGGACTGTAAAATGCCAAAGCGCCTGAAAGTCCTGAATGCCCTATGAAATATGGAATTGCGCCTGCAGGATCAAAAATCCGGGGAAGTTTGAACAGATGAATGCCAACACCTGCACGCATTGGTGGGAAAATTCTGTTCCATTCCTGCAGTTCGGCGATATAGGCTAACGGGAACAATTTACCAGTGAAGAATGCTTCAATAAAAACAAGCATATCGGCAGAGACCGACACGATTCCTCCGTCTGCTCCAAAAGATGTCATTGCTTTGGGGATATTCAATTTCCTGCTTTTATGATATAACATCATGGGCGTTTCATCAGTTGCATCCTGATAGAGGTAGGTTTTTGATAAATCAAGTGGTTGAATTATACGCTCCTGACAGTTTTCGGAATAGGATTTACCCGTTATGGTCTCAATGATTTTTCCCAAAAGTTGGAAATTGGCGTCTGAGTATTTTGCTTTCCCTTTTGTTCCGGGAACAAAAAGAGGGGAGATTCTTTTTGACTTTTCAATGGCTTGTTCAAAAGTCCAGAACTGGTCATTACCTGCCATTATTTCATCTTCCAGGCTCTTCCCGCTTGCTCCTTTGTCTTGAAAATAGTCAGGAAGACCCGATGTGTGAGAGAGCAAGTGCCTGACGGATAGTTCCCGGGAATAGTCTTTTCCTTTGTAAACATGCAGTCCGGATAAAATTGAAGCATCAATGTATTTGCTTATTTTATCCTCCAGACTTAACTTGCCTTCTGCTCTCAGTTTCAGTATGATAGCGGTAGTAAACAGTTTGGTGGTGCTTGCAATAAAGTAAGGCCGGTCTATGGTTAAATCACCCGATGCCCCTTGCCAGGTTACTCCATCTTTTTTAAAAGCAAAAGATGTTCCGAATACTTTTTTGCTATCAACTATTTTATCCAGGACAGCTTGAAGTGATTTTTCCTTTTCAGTTGTCATATTCTTTTCCATTATTAAGATTCTGTTCTTGATTTTCTGTTTTTTATAAAGTCAAACGCAAGTATTGTTAAAGACAAGAGAGTACTGGCAATTACAACCCAATAGCTATATTCATCGTACTTGTTGTCAGCTAATGTGTTCACCAACATTATTATAAAAAGCGTCAGGTAAACAACCCAAAAGTTTCTGAGAAAGAAATAGCCCAAACCCAGTAACAATCCGATAAATCCCATAGTAGCGGCTAACTCCATATCCTGAAACAATGAATCAACATAAAATGAAAGCAAGAAAAAGATGCTTATTGAGACAATTAACAATACGCTTTTAATTTTGTTCTTGTTCCAATCATGTAACATGTTCGGAATTAATAAAAATGCGAACAAGCCAATTCCCAGGGACATCGGGAAAAACAGCAGTATATATTTGAGAATCAAGCTCCATGAATATTTCAAATCAATGGCTTTAACAAAGGCTCCCGATAATATTGTTGAAAACACTATTGCCAGGATCAGAAAAAGATAACCTGCTATTCTGTTTGAACCTGGTTTATTGTATCTCCAATGGAATCTGTTTTTGAAATATATTGGGATAAAACATCCGATCAGACCTGTAAAAACAATAGAAAACAACAGGCTTGACAGTAGTGAGTATTGCGTTTTGGTACTTAGTAGCTGAGAAACTCCCCAGCCAATATAAAAAACTACAATCGAAAAGATAGATAAATAGACTGAGTTCGTTTTCATATATCTAAAATTCAGATAATTACAAAAATATTCACCTTGCTTGTAACCAGGAAAGAAAAAGCATTAAGCTTTTGTAAAAAATTTGTTTCACTCAGCTAAGTACATGACAATAATTTACTACTTTCTAAAATTTATCTATATCACTGATAATTAACATATTAGCGATATAAATCAAGCCATATTTACAAAATACTATAGGCTCGTCTTCAATGCCAGATAATTTTTATTGGATTCAAACTATAGAGATGAATTCCGGCCTTATAAGCCCAGGTAAATGCTACCAGTACCAATGCACATAGTTTTTGTAACCTGATTTAACTTCCGGAAGTTTTTCTTTTAAAGATGCCAGTGCTGTTGTAAATGATCACCGTACCAAAACTTTTAGTTTACGGATAGGAAAATTTAACCGACCCAATTATGAAGTGGAATATTCAACCGATCAACGGGAAGTCGTCGAATGGTCCCTGGTGGTCAACCCTTTACCCCGGGGAAAGAGCAATCGGAGCCAAACTTGACCTTGGAGGCCACGGTTATTTTGGTTATACCAAATCGATCGCCCTTAAATCTCTATTTTACACTTAGGCTGACGGCACCAGGATAATCAAAGGCATCGAGTGGGGAAAAGCTGTCAACCAGAATATCCTGATTATCAGCATACAGGCAAAATATTAATTCCGTAATCATCAAATCCTGACAGGCAGATTTAAAATTATTGTAACAATTCTGTAACTAATTTGTAACAGGAGTGATGTTACTTTGTACTGTCGGAAGTTCTTTACAATCAGGACAATTTAAAAAGTTAATTTTCAAAAATCGGAATTTGCCGAAATGTTTTTACCAGTTTTCTAAAAATGAGAAATTGCAAATTAATAAGTGAGATTTTATGAAGAATTTAGTTTTTGTATTCATAGTATGTATTTCTTTAACTGCATGTTCCGGTAATAAAAATAAAAATGAGAAATCCGGAAGTTTGAGAGCTGAGATTACAGCTGCCGGTGCGACCTTCCCTCAACCTTTCTATAACAAAGTTTTTAATGATTACTCCACCATGACCGGGAACAAACTCACTTACGGAGGTATTGGTTCGGGTGGTGGTATCAGGAGTCTGAAAGACAAAGTAGTCGATTTCGGGGCAACCGATGCATTCCTTACCGATGAGCAGGCAGCCGAACTGCCGGCGCCTGTTGTGCATGTGCCAACCTGTCTCGGAGCAGTGGTAATCGCCTTTAATCTTCCCGGAATCACTGAACTAAAAATGAAAAACGAGGTGCTTGCTTCTGTCTTTCTGGGAGAAATAAAAAAATGGAATGATCCCAAAATCCTTGCCGACAATCCCGGAATTAACCTGCCCGGCAAAGATATTTCGGTAGTCTATCGTTCCGACGGAAGCGGAACTACTTTCATTTTCAGCGATTACCTGAGCAAAATCAGTAAGTCCTGGGCAGATAAGGTAGGAACGGGGAAATCACTGAACTGGCCGGTAGGAATGGGTGCCAAAGGAAATCCGGGAGTAGCCGGCATCATCAAACAAACTGAAGGAACCATCGGATATATTGGTTCGGAGTATGCTTTTGCTCAGAAAATTCCTTGTGTTTTACTTCAGAATCAGGCAGGTAATTTTATTGCTCCATCTGTGGAATCCGTCAGTGCCGCTGCCCAAGGTGATATTCCGGCTGATACCAGGGTAATGGTCACCAATTCGGCTGACCCGGATGCCTATCCCATAAGCGCATTTACCTGGATTATTCTATATAAAGAACAGTCATATAATGGCCGAAAAATCGACCAGGCCCGGGAAACTGTTAAATTCCTCCAGTGGCTTGTTGGACCTGATGCCCAGGCAATTGCACGGAAAGTTGACTATGCACCCCTGCCTGAAAAAGCGGTCCAACTGGCCAACGATATTCTTAAATCAGTGACTTTTGAAGGCGAACCTTTGTTATAAGTGGCAATGATCCGGTCTCGGGAAATATTCACCAGCGACAAAATAGCCAAGGTTATCCTGAAATCTGCCTCTTTCCTGGTCTTGCTTCTTGCAGCCGGAATTATCTTTTCGCTTTTAAAAGGATCCATTCCCGCTTTCAGGGAATTTGGCATCTTCCGGTTTATATTTTCTTCGGAATGGAATCCTACGGAGGGGAAAGAGGTTTACGGGGCCTTCCCGTTTATCTTCGGAACGGTGGTTACCTCACTTTTGGCATTGATCATTTGTTTCCCGCTTTCTTTTGCCACTTCCCTGTTCATTTCCGAATACTTCAAAAAAACAAAAATTGCCGGTATTCTCAGCACACTGGTGGATCTGCTGGCCGGAATTCCTTCCATTGTTTACGGATTATGGGGATTTTATACCCTTCGCCCGCTCATTGTGGACCTGGGATTATCTGAACAGGGTTACGGCATATTCACCTCTTCCCTGATTCTGGCGATCATGATTATTCCGTACGCCACTTCACTCAGCAACGAAATAATTTCAATGGTTCCGAATGAGTTGAAGGAAGCAGGGTACTCCTTGGGAGCTACCCGGTTAGAGGTAATCTTTAATGTAATTCTGCCGGTTTCAAGGTCGGGACTTGTAGCTGGTTATATTCTGGCACTAGGAAGAGCACTGGGAGAAACGATGGCAGTTACCATGCTGATAGGAAACGCTAACCTGATCCCTAAAGGAATTTTCAGTCCGGGGAATACAATGGCTTCTGTCATTGCCAACCAGTTCGGAGAAGCTGATGGTTTAAAATTAAGTGCACTTATTGCCATTGGCCTTTTACTGTTTGTGGTTACTGCCATAGTAAATGCGGCAGGGAAATGGATTGTTCGCCGATATGCCTGAATACATAAACAAGGATGTTAGATAAGCTTTATCCATTGATGAACTTAATGAAATCTGACAATAGAAATACCCCGGATCGCTCTTCATGGAGAGATAAAAAAAACAAGCTCTTCCTAGGATTGGTAGTGACACTGTCAATCGTAACAGTGCTTCCCATATTTCTGATTCTCTGGAAACTGGTCAAAGAAGGGATCAGCCAGATTAATCTCGACTTTTTTATCAAAGTCGCACCCGATCCTTTGGAAGCCATGACAGCCGTTAACAACGGAGAAATTATACCCGGAGGAATTGCCAACGGAATTACCGGTTCGCTTTTAATGGTCCTGATAGCTTCGCTGATTGCCATTCCTGTCAGCATTCTTGCTGGCATCTTCCTGTATGAGCATCCCAATGGATGGTATGCCCGGCTGATCAGAAATCTTACCGACATTTTGCAGGGAGTACCTTCTATAGTATTAGGACTGATTGCTTACATCTGGATCGTCATAAGCATTACCAAAGGTTTTTCGGGACTGGCAGGTTCCGTGGCACTTGCTATCATGATGCTGCCAATTGTCATCCGTTCCACGGAGGAAACCATGAAAATGATCCCGGTAACCCTGAAAGAAGCCGCAGCTGCTTTAGGAGTACCCTACTGGAGAATTATCCTGAAGGTTATGATACCGACCGGTTTCAGCGGACTCATGACCGGTATCCTGCTTTCCATTTCCAGAATCCTTGGCGAGACCGCCCCTCTTATGCTCACAGCTCTGGGCAGCACCATGATAAACTTAAATATCTATAAACCGACCAGCGCTGTCCCTTTACTGATCTGGGAATTTTACAACAATCCCAATATGGTCAGGCTCGTCTGGAGCTCCTCACTCTTTCTGATGGGAGTTGTACTTGTTTTGAATATTCTGGCGAAAAGAATTAATTCACGATTTGGAAACAACCAATGATTTGCGGGTTATGACTGAAAATAAAATGCACATCGAACATCCGGCACTCTCTCTCCGTAATCTTTCGGTTGCCTACACCAAAGATAAACCTGCCGTAAAAGGAGTTACTGCAGATATAAAAAGACACTCCATCACGGCCATCATGGGACCTTCGGGATGCGGGAAAAGTACTTTGCTCAGGGCTATTAACAGGATGCATGATTTATATCCTGAAATAGTGATGCAAGGTGAAATACGGCTTAACGGGGAGGATGTTTTTAACATGTCAACCACCACATTACGACGGAAGATCGGAATGGTGTTCCAACGTCCAAATCCCTTCCCCACCATGTCGGTATACGCTAATGTGCTCGCCGGATACCAACTGAACGGATTCAGCCTGAAACGGTCTGAAAAGGATGAAATCGTTGAAAAGTCGCTTATGGATGTGGGTCTTTTTGATGAAGTCAGAGATTCTTTGAATAAAAAAGGGACTTTCCTCTCCGGAGGACAGCAACAAAGACTGTGTGTTGCCAGGGCTCTTGCGTTGAAACCGGAAGTGATCCTTGCAGATGAGCCAACCTCAGCACTCGATCCCTTGTCCACCGCCAGGATAGAAGACCTGTTTACAGAACTGAAGAAAAACTATACCATCGTACTGGTTACCCATAACATGGCACAGGCAGCACGTATCTCTGATAACGCCATGTTCATGTACCTGGGAGAACTGGTGGAATATGACCGTACCAAAACCATGTTTACCAACCCCAAAGATCCCCGAACGGAAGGTTATCTTACCGGGAAATTTGGTTAATTTTCAAATTATCGAATTCATCAATAAAAGAATACCATGAATATAAAGAAAGAAAATGCCATACTGGAGGTGATCGAAAAGTTCAGTGATTATTCTGAACTGATTCTTCATCAACTCACCCTGCTTGAAAAAATCATCAACTCAGGATCACAGTTAATACCTTCGGATATCCTGGAAGAAATTATGAGCAATGAAGAGAAATCCGATAAATTTGAAATTAAACTCAGCGAGAAAATTATCAATACCATCGTTCTTCAACAACCTTTGGCGTCGGATTTGCGAAAATTAATGGCTTGTTATCAGATGGTCATCAATCTGGAAAGAATTGGCGATTTGGTGATAAATATCGTTAATTTTATTCCAAAGATAAAAGATCAGGAGATTTATGGAATAATGACAGATGTTATTTATAACATGCTGATAGTTACTCAGAACATGGTTCAAAAATCTATTCTGTCTTTCACCCAGGGTGACCGCGAATATGCCATATGGACCATAAAAAATGATCCTGTGGTGGATGAGATGAATCAAAAACTGGTAAAAAAAGTGATATCCAAGACCGGCCTTCCTGAAGAGACCAGGCAGATATTGCTCTCTTTCATTCACACTAACAGTATAATATCCAGCATTGAAAGAATTGCCGATCATGCGACCAATGTGGCTGAAGCTACCATCTATGCCCTCGATGGGACGGATATCAGGCATCAGAATAAGGAAGAGAAATGAAAATTAGCAATTAGATCATCCTTTAACATGGTTGAAAAATACAGAATACTGGTAGCAGAAGACGAAGAAGATCTCTGTGAAATCCTTCAGTTTAATCTTGAAAGTGAAGGTTATGTCGTGGATGCGGTCCATTCTGCTGAAAGTGCTTTGAAGAAAGACCTGACTGTTTATGATTTGCTGTTGCTTGATGTCATGATGGGTAGAATGTCAGGTTTCAGTCTGGCACAGAAAGTCAGAAAAGAACTTCATCTTGAAGTTCCCATCATATTTCTTACGGCAAAAAATGATGAAAATGAAATACTGACCGGATTTAATCTTGGTGCGGATGATTATATCACCAAACCCTTTTCCGTCAAAGAATTACAGGCAAGGGTTAAAACAGTTCTCAAAAGATTGCACCGGGGCAAGCCTGAAGAAGAACCTGAAACGGAAACAGTGGGAAATATGTTAATAGACTATGTGGGGAAGAGGCTTATTATTCAGAATATCAAAATTGACCTTACTCGGAAAGAATTTGAAATCCTGGTGTTTCTCGTCAGACACTCCGGAAGAGTTTTTTCCAGAAATGATCTGCTGGCCCGTATATGGGAAAACAACGTGATTGTTAATGAGCGGACAGTGGATGTAAACATCGCACGACTGCGAAAAAAAATGGGGGAATGCGGTAACTATATCCATAATAAATCCGGATTTGGGTATTATTTTGAAGTATAAATTTCTGAACTAAGAAAGATGATCAGCAATAAAAAAACAATAAAATCCAAACTGTTTACTTGCTTCTTTATTCTGTTAGCCATTTTCGCGGTATCCATTCTTGTTTTTCAGGATCACCGGGAAAAGCAGTTCCGTATCGCTTTGATGGAAAACCAGCTTAATGAATATAGTGATCTGACAAACAGATACATCGAAAATAACAACCTGCTTTCCACCAATGACTTCGGCAAACTTGATTCCATAAAAGACCTGATTCCATCGGCCAAAATTCGTATAACTGTTTTAGATCTGGCCGGACGTGTTTTATATGATAATTCCGTGGAAAACTACTCCGAAATGGAGAATCATCTGGACCGGCCGGAGGTGCAAAAAGCCAAATATGCTGATCGTGGATACAATATCCGTCACTCAGTCACCACCAAACAGGACTATTTTTATTTTGCTAAATTTTATAAAACTATTTTTATAAGGTCTGCGGTAGAATACAATGCTGAAGTGATTAATTACCTGAAAGTTGAACGTGCATTTATCATCTACCTGTTGTTTTTATTTGCCATTTTTGGTCTGATTTTAAGATTAGTGGCAAATCGTTTAGGAGACTCCGTTTCAAGATTGAAAGAATTTACAATCAAAGCCAGCCGTGATGAGGAATTAAACCCGGAAATTCAATTCCCGGAAGATGAACTGGGAACAATAAGCAGAGAAATTTCATTGGCTTATGAGCGATCCAGAAAAGTCAAGGCAGAATTAATGCTGGAAAAAGAAAAACTGATCAGTCACCTTTTTGTACTTAAAGAAGGTGTGGCTTTTTTCTCCCCTCAAAAACAGGTAATACTTACAAACAGCCATTTCATCTTTTATTCAAACATTATATCTGAAGAATCGTCTGTCAAGGCAGATAAGATTTTAGAAATGGAAGCATTCAGCGAAATATCTTCTTTCATAGACAAAACACTCAATTCATCCACAGGTCATTCTGCGGAATTACCACGTCAGGAATTTACCATACAGCGTAATGGTATGCATTTTCAAATCCAGGTGATATTTTTCCAGGACCGTAGTTTTGAAATCCTTATTACCGATAATACACAGCTGGTAAAAAGGAGTATTATGAAACAGCAGTTGACCTCAAATATTGCACATGAGTTAAAAACCCCAATCGCATCTGTTAAAGGTTACCTCGAAACGGTCCTTAACAATCCGGATATTGATCATGTCAAGCTTAGATATTTTGTGGAAAAAGCCCACAATCAATCGGAGCGTCTTACCCAACTGGTAAATGACATTGCCCTGCTGAACAAGATTGAAGAGTCCTCCGATCTCTATCCGAAGGAAAAGGTTAAAGTGGCAAAACTCATCAGCGAAGTAATAGTAAGTTTCAGTGACAAACTGAAAAACAAATCTGTAAAATTTGAAATCGGAATGGATGAAAATGTTACAGTGAATGTAAATTACTCCCTGTTATTTTCGGTCTTCCGGAATCTGACAGAAAACTCGGTCGATTACGGAGGCGATAACATTACTATACAAATCACCAATTATCACGAGGACAATAATTTTCATTATTTTTCCTTTTCTGACAATGGCCAGGGAGTGGAGGAAGAGCATCTTCCCAGAATTTTTGAACGGTTTTACCGGGTGGATTCGGGGCGTTCCAGAAAAGAAGGCGGTACCGGCTTAGGTTTGGCTATCGTCAAAAATGCTATTCTAAGCTTTAAAGGGGAAATTTCAGTTCGTAATAAAAAAGGAGGCGGACTTGAATTCCTGTTCTCCATACCTAAATAATACTTTTAACTGAGGATATTACAGATATTTTTCTGTAATTCCCAGAAAAAATTTCGGCGCCGGTTTGAAACACTGCTACTTGCCGGTTTAAACTGCTACCATCAAGAACATATAACGTGAGTTCGACATGACATTTCGAATTGAAAGCCTAAGGGTCAACGATGTCCTAGTTAAGGGAAGGCTTTTTCGGCAAGTGCCCATAACCGATCAACCCTGATATGAGGTTAGTAATAAACCCCCCTGGCTTCTGTGGCGGGTGTGTTTGATCTGGCATATGTTCTTAAGTTCATCGACAACTTTTTCAATCAGAATACGTTTTCAAAGATAAATTTTATCAGAAAGAAACATAATGCTGTTTTTCATGGATTCTTCCTTGTTCATTAACGAAACTAATTCAGGAAAAATCCTTTTTGTTATATACCTGATTTCCATGTACCTATCAGCAAAATACTGATAACTAATACGTTAAATAACATTCTTATACCGAACTCAAATTAGGTGACACCCAGGTCAGCGCTCTTTGCGGCTTTCTTGGTGGTGATCAGGATGACCCCGTTGGCCGCATCGGAATCATTCGGCTCAGAGGCATTGCCTCCTTTCAGAATCTCAATGCTCTCGATGTCATCGGGATTGATGTTCCTGACAATATTATCGTAGTTCATCGGTTATTCCTTTGGCACTCACAGGCTGGCCGTCCACTTCCCCATATCGTTCTAAATGATCATCCCTTCGACCACATACAACGGCTGGTTATTCCCGGTCAGGGAGTTGTTTCCCCTGAATTCCTCCCTGGTAGATGCCGTGGATCCGCCAGCTGAGATCATGTTAACCCCTGCGGCCGTACCTGCCAGCATGTTGGTATGGTTAGCGTCCCGTATCTCAGTCATGGAATTGACATCTATCGACTGCACAGCGTAACCCAGCGATTTCGACTTCCTGGTAATCCCCAGGACGATGACCACCCTTTCATCCAGGCCTATGGCGCTCTGGGCCAGTTGAACATCCACTGTGGACCTCCCATTCACCGCAACTTCCGTTTGCTCAAAACCTATAAATCCGACAACTAGAACCGCCTTTTCCACATCAGGGACATTGATCTGATAATTACCCTCCTGGCAGGTAAGAGGACCCAGCGTAGTCCCTTTGATCAAAATGCTTGCTTCCGGCAACCCAATTCTGGTCTGGTCGGTTACCTTCCCCCTGACTGACAACACCTGTGCCGTAAGGAATGCACAACCAGTCAGGGTCAGGGAGATGAGAATTAAAAATCGTCTAATAAGTATTGTTTGATATAATTAATGATTAGGTGATTTATGTTTTAAGGCAAAACGATTCCCGAGGGAGGGGCATCGGTTTCGTCAGCACCCCAGGTTTTGTTTGCTTTGCTTCCCATCTTCAGTTCCAGAAGACCACCCTCTGTCAAGTCATCGTGGCTGAACCAGGGTTTATTCCACTCCTTTCCGTTCAATTTTGCCGACTGAATGTATTTGTTTTCCTTGCTGCAATTCCGGGCAATAATTTTAAATTCTTCACCATTGTCCAACCTGATCACGCTCTCCTCAAATGCCGGACTACCGATGTTATAAACAGGAAGCCCTGGCGTGACCGGATAAAAACCCAGCTGGGAAAATACCACAAATGCCGACATGCCACCGCCGTCCTCATCACCCGGAATGCCCATCAGGTCGTTGCGGAACCATTGGTCAAGCAAGGCGCGTATCCGTTTCTGTGTTTTCCAGGGTTCACCGGCGTAATTATACAAGTAAGGTATGTGGAGGCTGGGTTCGTTGGCCATGGAGAACTGCCCCACGTTTCCCGAATGGTCAGGCAACTGAGCAAAGAACTCAAACTTACTCTTTCCCAGCGGCTCGGAAAACATGGCGTCAAGGCTGGCAATAAAAGCTTCCCTTCCGCCCATCAGCCTGACCAGGTCGGAGATGCAATGCTGCACATCCCACCGGTATATCCAGGCATTGTTCTCGCCATAATAGTGTCGCGCCCCCAGTCCACCCGAAAATACATAACTGAAAGGCTCGATGAATTCCCCCCGGCTGTCCCTGGGATGGAAAAACCGGGTCTCCGGATTGAAAAGATGACGGTAATTCAAGGCCTGCTCAGAATAATAGTCATAATCCTCATTTTTTCCTAGTTCCCGGGCTATTTGCGACAAACACCATTTATCGTATGCCGTTCCAAGGGTGACGGCTACAGGCTGGCGTTTCTCAAAGGAATGGACCTCCGGAATCGTTTCCTCTTCACCTTCCCTTAATGCCGGGAAGTAGCCTTTTTCCCGGTAAAACCGGTCAAGTTCCCCGGCAGGTTTTCCTGACCAGGGTGCCAGCGTCTTTTCCTCAATGCCTTTGCGGCAGGCCTCATAGGCTTTCTCCAGATCGAATTCCCTGATCCCCTTTGACCAGCCATCAATGACCGTCGCCACGCCATGGTTAGAGTTCATCCTGCGGCTATCGCCCGTTATCTCTGGAAAGGTGGGCATCCAGAAATGCTCCATTTGTTCGGCCATCCTGAGAAAGGAACGGATAATACGGGTCTCCGTACCGGGATCCGTCAGAATCCTAAGGGGATGCGTAGCCCTGTAGGTATCCCAGATCCAGTCGTCGGTATAAAAGGGTATTCCTTCATCCTCGTGGACCTTTCCGTCAAAAGCACTGTAATAGAGACCATCTTCGGAAATGCAAACCGGCCGTTCATAAGTCCGGTAAAGGGAGGTGTAAAAGACGGTTTTGTCATCGTAGGTACCCCCGGAAATTTTGATTTTCCCCAATGCCTCGTTCCAAGTCATCCGGCCGTAATCCAGCAGGGGTTCCAGCTCAAAACCGGTGAACTCCCTTTCGAGGTTTTTCCTAGCCTGTTCTTCGTTGATAAAGGAGATGCCGTACCTGACCCTGATACGTTCACTGCCTGCCGCAAACTTAAGCACCACACAGGCATTCCTTCCATTGGCACAATAATCACTCCCAGTCAACATACCCTCTTTCAGAACTCCCGCAGACCGCACAGGCAGGTCCGCCTCCAGATAAATATAGACTTTGACATTATTCTGCAACTGCTGATGCCCGGAAACCGCTTTCCCGTTCCAACACATCTCCCCCTTTAAGGAATTAATGATGAGCGCCACGGAATCGCTCTTCCCGAAAGTGAATTCATAAAGGCCGGACTGGTGACTTACTCCGAACCTGACTTCCGTCTCCTGGTCGTCAAGATATACCGCATAGGAATAGGGGGTAATCTTCTCCTGGTCGTAGCTGAAGGCGATGACCGGTTGAAGATTTTCATCGCTTCCCTGGTACGGACTTAAATTAAAGGCGGAACTTCCCCGGTGGCTGGTGACTACCAAAGGCAGCCCCCGGAGCCTGTCACCGGTATAATCAGCACGCTCAGGATACACCCTCAGCATGCTGTTGGGCAGGTGAATTGTCGGATAGGCCGGCACCAAAAGGTGGCTGATGTTGCCCATATAAGGATTGACATATCCGACGGGACTCTCGGGATCTGCCATCTTCATCCGGGGCGAGGTGCATCCCGGCATTCCCGCAATGAGCAAAATGACCAGTTTTTTTAAAAGGTTTGATTTCATAATCTTCACAAAATTAAGTTAACGGAGGCTGTTCAGTTCAAATTCATCCGTTTTTTCTCCTGCGGAATCAAAGACTTCGTAGTTCAGTGATTTTCCGACTACTGACATTATTGCATAATTATACATTCTCTCCGCTGGGGTAAAAGCCATCGTCGGATAATCACTGCCACCGGTTCCCTGTGGCGATCCTCCGGCAGTTCCGTTGGTAACATAGGTGATTCCCCAACCATCGACTGCAGGCTGACCGTTTCTGAGCGGATGATGCCTTTCATAGACATGGCGGTGGCCGGAGAGACAAAGGTCCACCCCATACCGGTCAATAATAGGGGCGATAGTCTCCTGCCACCTTTTGACATTACTCCAACCGAAGGAATAGGGCGGGTAGTGAACGAATACGATGATCCAGTCTGTATGGCGGCTTTTCCGGGCCGAGGCCAGGTCCCGCTCCAGCCACCTCCGTTCTTCGGAATCAGGTCCGTAACGCAGCAATCCGTTTTCTGCAGCAACGGGGGCTACCCCTGAAAAAAGACAGACAAAATGAACATTGCCATAATCGAAGGAATAATCGGTACCCTTCCCGGGAAGGGAAAATAATCCATTAAAGGAGGAAAAGGGATGTTGAAATCGCGGGCCTTTGGTATTCTCAACATCATGATTTCCCAGAGTCAGCATGAGGGGGGCGTTGGCAGCCAGGGGCTGAGCGATCCTGAGAAAGGAAAGCCAATCAGCGGTCACCGATCCGTTATTGACCACATCCCCCATGTGAAGCGTAAGATCAGGTCTTACTTCCGCAAGCCGCCCGACAATCTCAGCGGTCTTCTGAAACTGTTCGTTGAATTCATTGTTCTGGGTGTCGCCAAATATTCCGACTGTAAAGGGGTGGGGTTTTCCCTTTTTCGGAGGAGTGACAAAGGTAAAGACGGAGCTCCAACCCGATTTGTCAGAACCACATTGATAGTAATAGCGGGTTGAAGAAGTGAGTTTTGTCATTTCTCCCTTATGGAAAAACGATCCTTCCATTCCATAAGAATCAGCCTTTACCATTTTAGGCAGTTCCTTTTCTGTCAGGCCATACCGGATGAATTGAACGGCGCCGGCTTCCCTGGAGTACCATAGGACGGTCATGAACTGTTTTTCCCCTTTGCCGGTTGCAGAAAGGCTCAGGTGAACACCTTCAGGCTGCCCCCAAGACGGGATGCATGACAATACCGTCCAGAATAGCACCAAAAGGAACCTTCTCCTCATCCAAAAAGGAAACGGCCCACCTGCTCCAGAAGTGTCACTGTTTTCTCTCATATCTTTAGCACTCTTGTGGTCTATTTCAGTTCTTTGGTATTGAAGGAACGGGGCGTGGCCGGCGCTCTATTCCCACCATGCCGACAGCTCCAAGGACTGGAAGGGGTCAGCGGAAAAACCGTTATAGTATTTTAAAACAACCTTGTTTTCCTTTTCGTAAACTGAAATGATCGCATACCCCGACAGATCCGCTCTTGTAAAATATTGGATATTGGGCTTTTCATTTTCCAGGATCTTTTTCCTCACTTCCTGATTATGCAACTGGAAGGTTGGATTTTCCTCAACAAATCCGGCCCCTTTGTATTCCGTTTCCACCTCCACCGACGCCTTGAGATCAAAACTTCCCACCACGCTGTTTATCATCACCTGAACCACGGCACCGGCCTCAGTTTTACGGCTTACCACCGAATATTTATGCAGATGGGCGCACAAGACTATGGCCTTATTTTTTGCCAGCAGATTGAGCAACCGCTCTCTTAACCTGGGGTCGGAAAGGGGTCGCCGGATGCCACTCATCAGATGCCAGCAACGGTCGGTAACGGGAATGACCGGCTGATGGGTCAGCACGAATTTGAATCTGGCCTCCGATTTACTGAACACCTCTTCCAGAAAGGACAACATGGCGGTTTCGGGCAGGTTTTGGTCCACGCTGAAAAACTGGTCCAAAACAAAAAGTTCCACCTGGCCGGTGAGCCGATGTGTATACATGCCCCTGCCCACCGGGCTGTTTACCTGCCCTTCGATAAAGGGACGAATCACCTCCTGCCAGGCTTCTGGTTGCCCCGGACTGTTGCTGACGTCGTGGTTCCCCTTGACAAGAATCCAGGGGACCGCCATTTCAACGGAATACAGAAGGTCCACAACGCCGCGGTTCATTTCCCGGGCAAGCCTTTCATTCCCGGCAACCCCTTCCACCAAATCCCCTAGTTGAACCACCGCTTTAACCGGAGGGGTAATCACCAAGGACTGCTCTTTGATTAGCCGGAGGAATTTGGGAAGATATACCGCGGTAATCTGCGGATACTCCTTCATTATCTGTTCAAAATCCTGAGGCCTTTTCATCACATAATCCCAGTCATGCAGGTCGAGGCGGTCGTAATGCAAATCCCCCAGTGCTATGAAACTTATATCCTGGGATTGGCCGCAGGTAACTATGAACCCCAAAAGGAGCGTGAAAAATTTCCGTTTGAAAAAAAACATCACCGGCAATCTTTAAGTCACGTAATAATTGCTTCACTCAAGTTTCAATCATACAATATATTGAGCTCCAACGGTCAATTTTATGGAACCCATACTTGCCCGTGGATCATGATCCCGGTTGGTGCATGATCGTGACTTGTTATTTCATCAGGTTCGAAATGGCAAGTTTATCATATGGTTTGGCTCCGAAGGCGGCATAATATTCCAAGTCGACCTTTCTCTTTTTGGCGTTGATTTTGAATACCGCATATCCCGGCAAGTCGGTTTGTTTGTAAAAGGTCACGTATTTCGCTTCTTCAGCCAGCATAGCCTTCCGTGCTTCCAGGGTTTCAGGCTGCCAGTCGGGGAAAGCTTCCGCCAGGGAGGGTCCATATTGGGTGATCACCTTTGCAGGTTTCTGGTAATCCTTGTCCTTAATGACGCTGATGACCATGACCTGGACGATGGGTCCCCAGGGGGTGTTTCTCTTTACCACGGAATAGCGGTGCAGATGGGCGCAGAGCACAATGGCCTTATGCCGTGCGATGACTTCAAGGAGTTTTACGCGCTGCTCCGGATTCCTTCGCATAGTATGCCAGCACCTTTCGGTCACCGGGATTACCGGTTCATGTATCGCAACAAATTTGACCAGAGCTGCCGATTTGGTCAGTTCCTGATCCAGGAAATCCACCATGCTGAAACCTCTTTCCCAGGGATCAATACAGGTGACAGATACATTGTCAAAGCTATAAGTGTAGCTGGCATTTTGAATTTCAGGATTTCCGGTCTGTTCCCTGATCACAGGCACATAAAACTCCTGAAAGGCTTCGGGTGCACCAGGTCCGGTTATGTCATGATTCCCTTTGGCCAGAATCCAGGGAACCTCCATACCCACCTTTTCGATGGCCTTCATGGTGTTGCCCGCCATTTGCTTCGCCTTCTCCGGGGAGCCTGCCAGCCCTTCCGAGAGATCCCCCAACTGGACAACCGCCCTCAGGGGAGGCCTGACGGCCTCAGCCTTCTGCAAAAGTACCGCCATGAAATCGTTCCAGTATTTGTCGGTGTAAACCGTATATTCCTTCGTGACCTGCCTGAGATCGTCAGGTTTTGTCCTGAGCCATTCCATGTCATGATCTTCCAGCAGATCATAATGAAGATCCCCCAAAACAATCATACTGCTCTTCTGGGGCAGGGCCTCCGAAAATATAAAGAGAACGATGATAATAGTAATTATGAATCGTTTCATATTAAGTTATTTGCGGAAATATGGTTAATAAAGTGATATTCAAGCAACATCCATGTGACTTAATCACTGAACTTTAAATTGCTTGCTGGTTATTTCGAGGTATTCGGTACCGTACTCGGAGGTAGGTTCGATGGAGGTGCCAAACTGAAAATTATTCCACGAATTGATAATGGTGATTTTCTTTTCGCCGAGGTTTCTCTTAGCCACATTGCACATGTCGGTATAGAGTTTTGCACTTCTAACAATATTAAAATTCTTGCTGGCCGGCGTCATTACCTTATCGTCAAACCCGGGCATGATGCAAGGAACAAAGTCGATTCCCCACACCGAAGTGGAATCGGCCCAGTTTTTAAAGGCCTGATCGGAAAAGGCGGGATAGAATACAGACCTGTCATAGCCGTAATTACCGTTGGCCGTCCAGTTGCTCAACACGACGGCGTCAAAGGTTTTCAGGGCAGTGGCATACCGCTGTGGGGGCAACCAACCACTGGTTATTTCACCAATAAGGAACAGGTCGGTCCCGTCGTTCTTCAACTCGGTTCGTAAAGCCGTGATGACCATCGGATAATCAATGCTTGCCGCAGCGGAACTTGCCAGATTAACGGGACTAATGATGACAACCGGCTTTCCGTCGATCTTAAAGTAATACTCCTTGTCAAAATGAGTGATATAATGGGACTTAAACTCATTCACCATGGTAGTCAGCTTGGCGCCGGCCAGCGGAGAGGCATTGGTCGCCGATAAATGGGCTGTACTGTAGTTCAACACCATTTTCACATTTTCGCTTCTTCCTGTAATGAAGCTGGTCAGCAGGGCATTACCGGAAGTGCCGTTCCACGGGAAAATGAAAAAGTTGATTTTGGCCTGATCGGCCCAAATGCGGTGCTGCTTCATGGTTTCGGCCGACAAGGCGCTGTACTGACCCAGTTGTGGGGTGTTGGTGTACTTCTTTGCCCAGTCGGCAGTCGCATAATTATAATAGAGGGCTCCTACCAGCACATCGTCTGACAATTCTGTCGGCGGTATCTCATAGTTGAACTGCGGCGGCAGGTGTTCGTCTGTCTCTTCACACGAGACCCAAAGGAACAGACCAACCAGGGCATAGAATATATTTTTCATATTTATCATTTTTTGATTTTCAAAGTCATTCCTTAATGGGGTAAATTTGGATTTTTCACATTGGGCAGGCCAAACCATAGTTTGGTGAACAGGCCATCGGGGCCTCCCAGCCAAGAGACTGCCTTTTCGACCTCCAACGGGTTGGTGGAATACTCGCTTCCGGGATATGGAATGCGGTCAGGAATATAGGCATATTCGCCGTCATAAGTAGCGAATTGGGGCTGGAATTCAAGGATTCTCGTGCGCCGGATCAGCGCCCAGGCATCCACGCCTTGGTTAGGCATGGCCAGCCAGTGCTGCATAATGATCTGCCGGTTAAAATCGTTTGCCTTGATGTAACTGGAACAAATGCCCATCCAGTCCTGAAATTCATAGAAACGACCCGTTGAATCGGTCTCTGTACCCCACTTGATTCCCGGAGTCTCTTTATAGGCGGTAGCCTGATCTGCCGATAATCCATAATGGTCATAGGAGGCATCAATTCCCTCATAATAATAATTCTGGGCATTCGTATCCTTCCACCATCCTTTCAGGGCAGCCTCAGCTTTCAGGAAACAGGCTTCCGCATAGGACAGAAAGACATATTCCGCATCAGGCTGAAGGAAACGCTCCCCGATATAGGAGTAGTCATCCTGTTTGAGCAGGGAATGGGGGTTGGTGCGGGTGGTATAGCCGCCACCACCACCATAGGAGATGTTCTGGCCAAAATACTTGCCGATGGAAGGCCCTTGTTTGGCTGGCTGACCATATACGGGCAGCCTGGCATCGTTATAGGGCAGCGTGTGATAGACCAGTGATTCACAAAGCACAGGAATGGTAGCTTTATTGGCCGTATAGTTGTACACCACCCGGTTGTAAAGGTAACTCCAAGAGTCACTGGTGATCCCCCAGTTCATTGCTGCCGTTTCTGCTTTCGACGAGATAATTCCTGTTGCGTTCCGGGAAATTTCGAGTGCGATTTTTTTGGCCTTCTCTGGATCGGCAGCGGAAATGCGCATTGCTAGTCGCAAGCGGAGCGTTTGGGCAAATTTCTTCCACTTCATCAAATCCCCGCCATAGATCTTATCAGCATTGGCTTTGTATGTGTCCCCGGTAAGATCAATCGCTTCGGCAAGCTCCTTCAACTGATCCAGCAAGGCAGTGTATATATCCTGTTCCTTTTCATAGGCAACCCCCGGTGTGCCTTCCAACGCTGCGCTCATGGGAACACCCCCCCAGACTGAAACGATATTGGAGAAAATATAAGCCTTCCAGATCTTGGCGATGATCACCCTGTTCTTATAGGAAGGATCCTCTTCATACAGCTTCACGATCTGATGCACCGGCTGCAAACATCTGACATAATTGTTCCGCCAGTAGTCATTGGTGGAGGAGACACTATAGGTATATCGCTGGAACTCCCCCTGAAATCCCGAGAAATAGTGGGTGTAGTTATAAAACACAACGCCGTTCATGTTGCCTCCGTAAAGATTCTGGGTTTCTCTCAGGGAAGTGGTCAGAAGGAATTCAGGCTCTACTTTTACCGGATTATTGGGATTCTGATTAATTTCTTCGAATTGATCAGTGCAAGAGAACAATCCCACCATTATCGCTATATAGATAAGTTTTGATTTCATGATCGTCATTTTCAAAAGATGAGTCTTACATTGATTCCGTAGATGGCGTTGGGAGGTAATGCTCCGTTTTCGATGCCCTGTCCATTTCCGGAGGTAGAAGAGGCTTCCGGGTCAATGCCCTGCGGAGTATTGGAATGCAGGATCCAAAGGTTTCTTCCGGTGGCTGAAATCCTGGCATTCTCAAAAGGAGTTTTGGCCAACAGCAGCTTAGGGAAATAATATCCGAAGGATACTTCCCTGAGTTTCACGAACGAGGCATCATAAATAACGAATTCGGCGAAATTGGGCCGGGCATATTCATAATTTTGGGGAGTCATGAATTTTGTGTTTTTTGTGCCGTCATTAAAGTAAGCGTCCCATCTAGCACCTCCGGTCAATTCCGAAGTGTTTTCACCCCAAATGACGCTGTGGAGGTAAAAGTCATCGCGACCCTCGAGGGTTTCGGCAAACATACCGTTGGTCAGCATTCTGGAGATGGTTCCCGAATACATGACCCCGCCTTGTTTGATGTCAACCAGGAAATAGAGATCCAATCCCTTCCATGAGAAGGTATTTCCGATTCCGGCAAGCCAGTCGGGGCTGGCGGTTCCAAAGGGCATATCTGTATTTTTCTGGAGCAGACCGCCTCCGTCTTCGAGCAACATCCTTCCCTGGTTATCCCTTTTGACTCCCAGCCCGCGCAGATAAGCATACGGTTTACCCACCTCCGCGTACACATATAAGTAACTCGATCGGTTGGCAAGCTGGAAACGGGGAATGTCGTCGAGAAGGGACACCACTTCTGAGTTGTTCTTTGAAAAATTAATCCTGGTCTCCCATTTGAAATTCCCTCGTTGAACTGGTTGTCCGGTCAGACTCAGTTCGTATCCCCAGTTTTTGATTTCACCGGCATTGTACAATCTGCGCTCAAAACCGCTGGATGTCGGCAGGGAGGCGGTAATGATTTGGTTGACGGTGGAGGCATCATAGTAAGTCGCATCCAGCGCCAGCCTGTTTTTGAAAAACCGCAGATCCAAGCCGTATTCATAGGAGGTGGTTTTCTCGGGTTTCAGGTCTGGATTGTTCATGGTCGTACTCAGAGAGGCCACTGTCGCGTCGTTGAAAAATCCGTTAAAGGAAAAGGTCTGATCGAGTCGGTAGGGATCGGAATCATTACCGACAATCGCATAGGAGGCTCTCAGTTTTGCAAAACTGAGCAAATTGCTCTTTGCTTTCAGCAACTCGGTAATAATCAGCGTCCCCCCGATGGAAGGATAAAAATAGGAGTTGTTTTTAGACGGAAGCGTGGAGGACCAGTCATTACGGCCCGTCAGGTCGACAAAGGCAAAATCCTTATAACCAAAAGAGAGCGCACCAAATGCGGAATTAATCCTTTTCCGGCTCTGGTTCTGGCTGACAACAGGGTATTCCTTGGCATTGGACAGATTGATCAGGCCGGGTTGCAGCAAGGAGTTGATTCTCGAATCCCTCCGTTCAGACCGGGAATCAAACCGAGTGAGGCCAAAATTGGCGGAAACGGAAAATGCCTCCAGCTTTTTATTAACAGAAAGAATGCCTTCCAGGTTAATATTCTGTTGGTTCACATTGAAGGTCCGAAGAAAACCGTTGGGATTGCTGGCGATAATGGATCCGATGTTGTTGAATTCATAACCATTGGTCCAGAACATATCAGCGCCGAATCTGCCGATAAGTTTGATCCAATCCGTGATTTTTATTTCAGGATTAAAGGTGGCGATTACCCTGTCCTTGGTGTCTTCGTTCGGATTTTCGTGGATGACCCAATAGGGATTGCTGAAGTTACGGTGGGTCCCTATCTCCTTTCCTGTCAGTTCATCTTTCCAGGGGATCAGTTCATCCAGGTTAGTGCTCCGGGCCATATGGGCGTACATGTATGACGGGTTGCGCCCGTTGTCATTCGAATACTGCCGGTTGACCACATTGTCACGGATAAAATTCACCTTGGTATCAAGAGTGATCCACTTCCTGAATTTATTCTGGACCCTAAGGTTGACGTTGTGCTTGGTGTTTTTATTGAATCCTTCCACCACGCTGTTCCCATTATAGTTGGTATAGGAAAACCTGACAATATTATCAGCATTTCCCCCTTCCAGGGCCACCGAATTGGTCAACAGGCGGGCCTTCTGATAAAAGTTCTTCACATTATCGGGTTGCGGCAGATAAGGTTTCACTTCCCCGTTCAAGGCCACGTAAGGCTGGCCCAGCATGGGGGAACCCCAACTCCTGTAATTTACGTTGGCCCAAGGCAGCATATGCTGATTGTCGATGTAAAAAGAGGTACCCACCCCATATGCATTCTGGTATTCGGGGAATTGAGTCAACGTCTGGAACATGGTCCCCGAATTCAGGGTGATTTTAAACTTGGGGGTACCTTTTTTAGTGGAGATCAGGATCACCCCGTTGGCCGCCCTGGAACCGTACAAGGCCGAAGCATTGGGACCTTTCAGCACTTCAATGCTTTCAATATCGTCGGAGTTGAGGTCAGCCGCATTGTTCCCGTAGTCGATGCTACCGGAATCGCCGGGCGAGTTGTCGATGGGAACTCCATCGACGACAAACAGGGGCTGGTTATTCCCGGTCAGGGAGCTGTTCCCCCGAATCACAATCCTGGAAGAGCCCGTATTAAACCCGGAAGGAACGACCTGCACCCCGGCAATCTTCCCTGAGAAGGAGTTGACGATATTGGGGCTCCTGGCTTCTGTCATCTCTTCCACACTGACACTCTGACGGGCAAAACTCAACGCTTTAGCATCGCGGGTAATCCCCATGGCG
Organism: Prolixibacteraceae bacterium UBA1413; assembly: GCA_002304925.1. GTDB lineage: Bacteria > Bacteroidota > Bacteroidia > Bacteroidales > Prolixibacteraceae > UBA1413. The sequence goes on along the minus strand of DBPT01000009.1, from coordinate 5,304 downwards.
GTAACTACCACCTCTTCCAGTCCGATATTGCTGGTGCTCAGCACCGCATTGATGGTTGACTGGCCCCTGACCGGTATTTCAAGCATGTCATACCCGATAAAGGCAAACACCAAAACAGCTTGCTCCGGATTGGGGACATTCAGCAGGTAGTTACCGTTGATGTCGGTAATCGTCCCAACTGTTGTCCCCTTAACCACAATGCTGGCCCCCGGCAGACCCGCATTGTTCTGGTCAGTTACCTTTCCCTGCACTGACAGTACTTGTGCCCTGACCGGGACACACCACATCAGTAACAGTGAAATCATAATCAAAGTTTGTCTCATAGAATTTAAATATTTCAGTTATGGGTTTTCATGGGCATTTCTGCCGATACTGGGATTTCCTTTCGGAGCATCCGGCCCGCCTGGCCGGTGAGCCACAGGTAATGGTCTGAGGGAATCTCCTCATCCAAAGGAACAAATACGCTTTCTCCAACAGGAACCTGGTGAGCACATTTGAAAATGGCAGTTCCCTCGTCAATCTCATCAAACATGGCCACATAGACCATTTCAGCTCCCAAGGAAAGAACTCCTGCCAACTGCTTCCAGTAAAATTGCCCCTTGTTCCTGGGTATCTGATTAGATGGGTAATTTGGATACATATTGTGCCAACTGAAGCCCGGAAAAACCACTGGAACATAGTCCGGACCGTTCTCCTTGCACCAGGCCATATCGTCTCTCAACAAATCTTTAAAGCCTAGATAAGTCTCTTCATTAAACCGACCGACAAACCAAGGCTGCACAATATCGGCTGATCGGACAATGGTATGAAGCAGCGTATCGGACTGCGTGTCATTTTTCAGCGTTCTCCAATAGGTGGGCACTCCCAGCATGACCGAGAAACCACCGTATAACGAATCGTTCTTTAAGAAATCAACGATGGTTCTCACCTCTTTCAGTCCGTATTTGCGATTATCGTTAAATCCCGCCCCCCAAACGACCACCAAAGGCTTACCATTGTGACAGAGATAATTATCTAATCGATTCTCATTTTTAAGTTGATATTGCTCCACCAGTTTCTTCCAGTCTTCCATCAGCAGGGTCTCTTCACCGGCGGCAATCCCCGAAAGATCATACATGATGCAAAGAATCCTGCCATGCCGTTCCGCAGCCTTAAACGCCGACGCGAGTACTTTCTGGTTGTGCCCATAGCTGACCGGGTTGTTTAAATTGGTGACAAACCGCTGAATGAATACGCCGTCGATACCATATTCTTTCATCCATTTGAAATGGAGATCTACTGTACTCTCATCATAGGAACTGAAAAGGGTGGCCTGTTTCCCGTCAGAAAAATAAAAGGGAGAGTTGTATTGAACAGGGTATTCCGACATTTCGGGCCAATAATCAAATTTGCAAGACCCCGGTGCAAGACGCTGGTTTTTCCAATAGTGGTTCCAGCCTCTCCCAGCCCCGTCACCATCGGCATTGAACCAACCCTGGTAGCCGGCCATAATCAATCCTTTGTAACTCGCTGATTTTTCCCTTACGGGAATTTCTCCTTTATCTCCGGAATTGTAAGCAACGCACCCGCTGATAAACATCCATGGAAAACAAAAGAGGAGAAACCGTAACAGCATCTTGTTCTGGTTCATGGTTTTTGAATTGATTACTTCAAAGTTAACCGGGAAAGGTTAATTTCCGATTAAGAATAGATTAACCGAATAAGAAATCAGCATTAATCAGGAGCGAAAGCGTAAAAAAAGTACTACGGGCTTAAAAGAGTTGTAAAGTTTTAATTTGTCTTGTAATTTAGCACGATGATGATGGCATGAAATGATGCATCTAAGAATATTTATCCTTTTAATGTTTTTGTTTGATATCCAGGGAATTCGAAAATAAGGTTTTGGATGAGCACTTTTGTACGATCATTCTATACTTCAGTCCCTTTTCATAATAGAATCCTCTATTATTTGATTATCCTCTCTTTTTTTCTTCCTGCGGACTTGTCAGGGCAGCTTTACGGCCTGCAGTTTTCAAGCCACTCTGATTTAAAGGAAAATAGGACCCATCTGGATCTTTCTCCCAACCATTTCTTTAATGTTCACGACAATTTTACCCTCTCCTTCGCAATGACCATGCGTTCGCACGAAGCAGCCGTTTTTGGGTATGTCGTCAGAATTATCGACAGTGAGAATGAAAATGTGGATCTGATTTATAATTACCGCACTTCTTACTCCACTTTTGATCTGGTCTATGGCGAGGAAGTCACGAGCATTTCAGCCAGGTCCGATTTTGAGCAACTATCCAGAGAGTGGATTCCCATTGAATTAAGGTACAACTACAGGGAACAATCCCTCCTTCTGGTATTGCCTGACACAACCTTAGCCGCTTATCCGGTTAAATTCAGCCAGAAGGTTAAAATACTTTTCGGTGCGTCTGATTTTGAGAACTTCAAGACTACCGATGTCCCTCCCATGAATATCCGTGACATAACGCTTCGGCATGAAGGACAACTGATTCACGAATGGAAGTTAAACGAAAGTGCCGGGAATATTGCCTTTGATTCCAAGGGAAAAGTCAATGCCTTGGCTATGAATCCCGTGTGGCTGAAACCTAAATTTCAATTCTGGGCCAAAAACGCCGATATTTTGCTTGAGGGCAACGGAGAAGTGGCTTTTAACCAGAAAGATGAGGTGGTATACATCATAGGGGACGAATTGTTAATGGTCTATTCCGTTAAGGAAAACAGGCTTGATACGGTCAGGTATCTGAATAAACCCGACGTTTTAAAACAGGGCTGTCAAGCCTTTTATGATCCTGTACATCGCTCCGTTGTAAGCTATAATGTGGATTTGAAAAGCATAGCCAGGTTCAACCTGACAACCCGGTTATGGGAACAAACGGCCTCACCGGCATACCCTCTCACCGTTTTCTGGCACCACAACAAATATTTTCAGGAAAAGGACAGTACCTTGTACATTTTCGGAGGTTACGGACAACATGAATATAAAAACAGCGTACTGCGATTCAGGTTTAATGAAAACCGGTGGGATACCCTCATCACCAGTGATAAGCTGTTCCATCCCCGTTATCTTTCAGCATCAGGCATGAATAACGACACCGTATTCATCCTTGGAGGTTACGGAAGCCTTACCGGTAAACAAATTCTGAATCCAGGAACATACAAGGACCTCGTTGCCTACAGCATTCAACATAATCATTTCAGCTTAATCCGAGAATTTGATCCCCCGATGGAGGACATCGCCTTTGCAAACTCCATGGTGATTGATCCTGACCATCAAGAATTCTATGTTCTGGCATTTCCCATTTTCAGGTATGAAGGTTACCTACAGTTAATGAAGGGGAGACTCAATTCACCCGAATTAACCCTGGCGGGAGATAAAATTCCGTATCTGTTTCACGACATCCAATCCTTTTCCGACCTTTTTCTTTGCCAGACAAGCTGGAAACTGGTTTGCGTAACCCTGCTCAAAACGGAGAACAACAAAACACAGGCACAGGTGTACACCATCGGATACCCTCCGGGGTCCCTTACTGACATAGAAAAAACCTCCGGATGGAACAAAAATCTGCTTTTTCTTTTCCCCGCCTTGTTCCTGGTTTCATGGTTACTTTTTCTGGCAGTTGAAAAAAAGATGGGAACACGGAGAAGTACCGTCAGCCAGGAAAGTTCAACGGACCAGAAACTATCTGAAATCCAAGATATTTCCTCTGCCGCTGATCTCTTTACCAACATTCATCCCAAATCAAATACCATCCTGTTCTTGGGTGATTTTCAGATCTTCAACCGTACCGGCTCTGACATTACCAGCAAGTTTTCCCCTTTGCTCAAGGAGCTGTTTCTGCTGATCTGGCTTAACTCCATAAAAGATAAAGGCATTTCAGCGGAAAGAATTATTGAAATCCTTTGGTTGGATAAGGATGAAAAAAGCGCCAGGAACAATCTTGCGGTGAACATTGTTAAGCTTAAAACGCTCTTAAGTGAACTGGATTCGATAGAGTTATCGAAGAGTACAGGCTACTGGAAGAGCATTTTTAATGAAGAAACCGTTTATAACGACTATTGGCACTGCCTCCGCACTGCACGCCATTACGGTCAACCGGGGAGAGATGATATCTGCGAACTGATCAGAATCTCCCAGAAAGGCCATTTTCTGGAAAGTCTTTCTTTTGACTGGCTCGACGAATTCAAGGCTGAACTCTCTAATATTATCATTGATACCCTGATCAGATACAGCGATCAGATGGATACCAGCCGAGATCCGAACCTCGCGCTTCATCTTGCCCATACGGTCTTATTGTATGACATGCTGAATGAGGAAGCCATTCTGTTGAAATGCAAAACCCTAACTAACCAGGGAAAACATCATCTAGCCAAAGAAGCATTCGATAAATTTACCCGCGATTATAAAAATCTTTATAACATACCATACCCCAAAACATTGTTGGAAATATTAAATTTCTAATTTACAATATTTTATAGAAAAATAACCCACTTTACTTTGTATTGTATTTTTATGGACTTTTATTTACAAAACCTTTTGGGTAAAAACTAACGTGAGTTCGACATGACATTTCGAATTGAAAGCCTTAGGGTCAACGATTTCCTAGTTAAGGGAAGGCTTTTTCGGCAAGTGCCCATAACCGATCAACCCTGATATGAGGTTAGTAATAACCCCCCTGGCTTCTGTGGCGGGTGTGTTTGATCTGGCATATGTTCTTGAGTTCATCAACAACTTTTGTAAGCATTCGGTGAACCACGTCATTTTTTAATCGGATCCGGATTTATGTTTGCTTTTTGACATAAAGCAACCGACATGATGAACGAAAAAGCATTCCGGGCCATTTACAGTAACTATCTGGAATCCGGTTTAACTATCCGGGACTTCTGTACAAACCAGAGCATCCATGAAAGCAAGTTCTTTTATTGGCAGAACAAACTGAAAGGTGTGTTGCCTCCTAAACGAGGATTCGTACCTGTCATTTTCAGCAGTAATCAGCAAAAACCATCCCCGGAACTTCCGGTAGCCATGAATAACCAACCGGAACAGTATAACAAACATGCTTCTTCCGTCATGAGCCTGACTTGTGAGATCAATTACCCTAATGGGATCAGGGTAAAGGTCAACGGTCTTTCGGATCTGGAGATGGTAAGAACCCTGTTGGCTTCAACACAACAGTAGCATGTTCAGCCTTACCTCTTCGATGAGATACTACATGTATTCTTATCCCGCTGACATGCGTCGAAGCTTTTATCGAACTTGAACCTGAAGTCACCGAGTTGCTGGAGAAGGAACCTCCCCGT
>DBPT01000021.1:71620-100769 GCA_002304925.1 Prolixibacteraceae bacterium UBA1413 | reverse complement strand
TGAATGATTGATATATAACATTAAAATAATTACGTATGAAAAGAATATTCCTTGCGGCAACCTTTACCATCCTGATCCTGGGTGCACCATTCAACGCCCTGAAAGTCGCCGGATGGTCGGAACACCCCCTGCTGGTCCGTCACGCCCTGAAAAACCACCCTGTGTGGCAGAAAGCCGACTCGGTGCAGGCCAAAAGCCTGAAGAATTTCCTCCTTGAAAACGAAGAGGAACTTGAAGAATTCCTTGCTGAACAGGAAGCCTGGTCGGTGGCCAACCTTCCCGACTATATTCCCTGCCCTCCGGAACTCGCCTTCAAAGCCTCTGGAAATCCCGATGATGTTTTATACCGCTTTTATACGGCCATCAGGCTCAATCCCCATGTAAAAATCCCCCTGTACCTGCATCTTCTGCCCAACGACTCCCTTTTCGGGAGACCGGTAGCCGATCCCAGGGAAATTTGCACCCTGAACAACATTTCCTTCATGCTGCAGACAACATACACCCGGGTGGAAGAAGGTGAACTGCTGGCCCCCTTTGAGGTGTTGTGTACCGCCAATGACGAGCCGGACTACGGTTTTGACCTGGGACTCTTTGCCGATAACGGCACTGTTTACGGATTGACGTACAATTTCGGGAACCAGCCTTTTGGCAATCCCAAACTGGAATATGGAAGCCAGGCACCTTTTCACATGGCATTCTACCATGAAGCCAAAATCCTTTATAAATTCGGCCCTTTCCTGAAGCAGACCTACCTCAATTACCGGTTATTCCTTTACAAAGCACTTTCGGAATTTGCCTTCCGCAGCAGCCAGCCATACTGGGGCTGGCGGTTTATGGGCTGGGGAATGCATTATATGGGTGATATCTCCATGCCATACCACATGAGACCGCTTCCTGGCGTCAGCACCACCCGCATGATGTGGATCAACGCAAAGGCGATGCTCGGATTCCCCAAGGCCAAAGACAATGCCGTTCAACTGGTTTCCAACCGCCATACCGTTTACGAGGAATTCCAGCTTCAGGCGCTCAAAAAAGCCCACCGCGAAAATGATTCCGGTCATCCGTTCCTGAAAGCCCTGGCTAATCCCGCTCCTGCAGTTCCTTTTTCACACGATTTCCTCATGAATGTAGCTACCAAAGAATCGGCAGAATCGGGGAAAACCATCGACAGAATTCTGAAAAAACAAGTCCCGGCACTGCTTGTCTCTGATCCTTCCGTTGAAGCCAACGACCTTGCGGAAACGAACCGGATCATTGCATTCATCTCTGAAGAAAAAGGGGAACAGGCGGTCCTTGCAGTTACCAATGCCATTGCCGCCCGGATGCAATCCTTTAGCATGCATATCCGGAGCTTCATGGATGCCATCCTTGCGGAAAGCAGGATAATCTGACCTCCCTGGCTGACTCCTGACAGCCCTCCCAGGAAAAACCTTTCATTTTCCCTATTCTGAAGATTTGTTAATTTTACCGGAAATATTTAATCATGATAAAATCCATGACCGGATTCGGAAAATCCGGTTTCGAAATCAACCACAAAAAGGTAACTGTAGAGATCAAATCCCTGAACAGCAAACAGGCCGATATATCGACAAGAATACCCTCCCTTTACAGGGAAAAGGAAATGGAGATCCGCAAGGAAATCTCCGACCGACTGGTGCGCGGGAAAATCGACTTCGGGATCTTTATCGAAAATCTGGGAGAAAACGGCAATGCGGTCATCAATGAGGGGGTAGTGAAAAGCTATTTTTCGGAATTAAGCCGTATCAGCCAGGGGCTGTCAATCCCTGTCAACGAGCGGCTTCTCCAGATTGTCATGCGCTTGCCCGATACCGTAAAGGTCACCTATGAAACGCTCGAAGAGGAAGAATGGGAAATACTGCGCAAACACATCTTCCTCGCCTTTCAGGAAACCGATCTTTTCAGGATCAGGGAAGGGAAAGCCCTGGAAAAAGATCTCCGGGAAAACCTCGGGACAATAACGCGACTCCTCGACGAAATTGCCCCTTACGAGCAACCGAGAATTGAAAATGTCAGAAACCGTCTGACAGCAAACCTCGAAAGCCTGCAACTCAATGGCAATATCGATGCGAACCGCTTTGAACAGGAACTGATATTTTATTTGGAGAGACTCGACTTCAACGAGGAAAAAGTGCGTTTGGCCAACCACTGCGTCTTTTTTTTGGAAACTCTCGAAGAGGCCGAATCCAACGGGAAAAAACTCTCCTTTATCGCCCAGGAGATCGGGCGCGAAATTAACACCATCGGAAGCAAAGCCAACGAAAGTAACATTCAGCGGATCGTGGTCCAAATGAAAGACGCCCTGGAAAGGATCAAGGAACAGGTGCTGAATATACTTTAATCAGGGGATTGGGAGAGGGGAAGACGAAGGGACTGAGAGAAGGGGAGACTGAGAGACGAAGAGACGAAGTTATATCGCTCTTAACATTATATCAATTAACAAACAATGAGGACAAAAAAAGGGAACAAAGTGATCATTGTGTCGGCTCCCAGCGGAGCAGGGAAAACCACCATTGTTCGCCATTTGCTTTCCCGCCCGCTGGGACTTGAATTTTCAGTGTCGGTCACCAGCAGGCCCCCCAGAATGGGAGAAGTACACGGACGCGACTACTTTTTCCTCGAAGAAGCCGAATTCCGCAAAAAAATTGAAGAAAAAGCCTTTGTGGAATGGGAAGAAGTCTATCCCGGCATTTTTTATGGCACCCTTCAGCATGAGATTGATAGGATCTGGGGAGCAGGCCATGCCGTTATCTTTGACGTCGATGTGATCGGAGGCCTCAATCTGAAAAAGATCTTCGGGGAGAAAGCCTTGGCCCTGTTCATCATGCCACCCTCCGTGGAAGTCCTCCACCAACGACTCCGCAGCAGATCGACCGATTCGGAGGAGAAAATTGCCACCCGCATTGCCAAAGCCGATTATGAACTCAGCTTCGCGCCCCAATTCGATAAAATCGTCATCAACGACGACCTTGCCACCGCATTCCTGGATGCGGAAAAACTGGTTCAGGAATTTCTGACTAACTAACCCTTCGATCGAATCGTAAATGTGGAAGCTGAATCCTGTGATTAATCCCGAAATCTCAAATCCGAAATCCCATGACCGACTTTATCAACATATTTCTGCCACCCGATAAAATCAGCCTAAAGGTGGGCCTCTTCTTTGGATCGTTTAATCCGGTTCACATCGGACATATGGCCATCGCCAATTACATCACTGAATTTGCCGGACTCAAGCAGGTTTGGTTTGTGGTTTCACCGCAAAACCCTTTTAAGAAACGGGAAGATCTCCTCAATGACATCGACAGGTATGAAATGGTGCTAAAGGCCATTGGCGACGACCCCCGGTTCCGTGTCACCGACATCGAATTCCGGATGCCCAAACCCTCCTACACCATCGACACGTTGAAACAACTGACAGGGAAATATCCCAACCACAACTTTTCACTGATCGTGGGTTCGGACATCCTGGAGAGTTTCACCCGGTGGAAAGAGTATCAGTCCATCCTCGACAATTTTCCGGTACTGGTCTATCCTCGGCCGGGAGCCGTTCCTGCCTCTTTCACCCACCCCTGTATCCGGACTCTGGATGCCCCCCTGATAGAAATCTCCTCCACTTTCCTGCGGAATGCCATCCGCGAAGGTCGCAACATGCGCTGTTTCTTCCCGGAAAAAGTATGGGAGTATTTAGATAAAATGAACTTTTACCGGTAGGCAGCATTTCCACTTTTCTCTGCCCGACCTGTTGTTTCTCCATCCGGGAAGGAGATCCCCTTCTGTTCTGGGACATTTTCATTCCTGCTTAAACTCATATTTTATCAATTGGTTATGGTGTAATTTTAACACGTCAAACCAATAAAACCGTGAACATGGAAGGAACTTCAGGCAACCGGGGGCCTTCGGTGCGATCCGACTGTTATGTGGCCATTACGCCGATGGCCGCAGGCGGAATCGTCACAGAAATAAAAAGTAAGACGCGTGTTCTCTTCGGCCGCCACATAGAGAACCTGGTCAGGGAGGTGCTTCTTTCCTTCGGGCTGGAGCATGCCAGGGTAGAGGTGGAGGATGCGGGCGCCCTTCCCTGGGCTATGGCTGCCCGTTTGGAAGCCGCTTTAAAACAGGTATTCCCGGCACCAAAAGAGTTTCTCCCTCCCGAACTGCCCCAGAACCGCCGGGAAACGGCCCGCGATCGCCAGCGCCGCTCACGCCTCTACCTCCCCGGCGACCAGCCCAAGCTAATGATCAACGCCGGACTGTACGGTGCCGACGGCATCATCCTCGACCTGGAAGATTCTGTAGCCCCCTCCAGGAAGGAAGACGCCCGCTACCTGGTCCGAAACGCCCTGAGAAATAACGACTTTCACGGTGCCGAACTGATGGTCCGTATCAACCAGTTGCCGGATGGACTGGAAGACCTTCGCTTCGTGGTGCCGCAACCCCTCAACCTTATCCTGATTCCCAAATGCGAATCAGCCTCTGAAGTGAAAGCCGTGGATGACCGGATCGCTGAGCTAAATCCCGATCCAAGCCGTAAGATCTGGCTCATGCCCATCATTGAAAGTGCCCTGGGAGTACTCAGGGCCTTTGAAATTGCCTCAGCTTCCGAAAACGTAGTAGCCCTGGCCATCGGACTGGAAGACTACACCGCTGATATCGGCGCTGAACGGAGTTCCGAAGGCCTGGAGTCGTTCTATGCCCGGAGCGCCCTCGTCAACGCGGCACGCGCCGCCGGTATTCAGCCCATCGACTCGGTATTTTCCGGCTTTGAGAACCTGGACGAACTCCGCGCAGTAGCTACCCGCTCCAAAGCCATGGGCTTCGAGGGAATGGGGTGCATCCATCCCGCCCAGATTGCCGTCATCCACGAATGCTTCAATCCCGGGGAGAAGGAGATCGCCAAAGCAAAAAAAATCGTGATGGCTTTTGAAGCCGCGGAAAAGGCAGGCATCGGGGTGATCGCCCTGGGTTCCAAAATGATCGACGCCCCAGTGGTTAAACGGGCCCTGCGCACCATCCTCCTGGCCGAACAAAACGGATTGTTGAATCCAAAATGGAGAGAAAGCGATGAAGGATAAACTGGTAAAAAACGAAGCAGGCCGCTGGGTCCCCCTCGAAATCAACGGGGAACCGGTCATCCCCTACCAGGGTGTAGGGAAATATATCCCCCTAGGCAACAAATACGCGCCACCCCTCCCCTCCTGTGCCCTCTTCCCCTCCGACGGGAACAAGGTGACCACCTCCCTGAAGGATGCGCTGGTAAAAGCCGGACTGTGTGACGGCATGACTATCTCTACCCACCACCACCTTCGCGATGGGGATTTCGTGGCCAACAGGATCTTTGACATCGCCCACGACATGGGGATCAGAAATCTTCGCTGGTTTCCTTCAGCCTCCTTCCCCTGTCACAACCACCTCATCCCCTACCTCGAAGACGGCACCATCAGCCATATCGAGGGAAGCATGAACGGTCCCCTGGGGGAATTCACCTCACAGGGAAGGATGAAGAAGACAGCAGTCCTCCGCTCCCATGGGGGGCGAACGCAAGCCATACAGGACGGGGAGGTAAAAATCGACATCGCCGTCGTAGCAGCCCCCGCTGCCGATCCCTTCGGAAACGCCAACGGGCTGACAGGACCCTCGGCAACCGGTGTCCTCAGCTATGCCGATATGGACGTGCGTTACGCTACCCATGTCATCGTGGTCACCGATAATCTGGTATCCTTTCCCTGCCTCCCCATGCAAATCGAAGGTAACTATGTCGATTCAGTGGTGACGGTAGACAAGCTGGGCCTGCCTGAAAAAATTATCGGCGGCACCACCCAGATCACCCGTAGTCCCGACCGCCTCATCATAGCTGAAATGACCGCCCGCTTCTGCGAGTATACAGGCATCATCTACGACGGATGCGTGGTGCAGGCCGGCGCCGGAGGGATCTCCCTGGCCATTGCCGAATACATGCACCAAATCATGAAACGCAATGGCTGGAAGATCAGGGTAGGCTTCGGGGGAACCACCCGCTTCATGACCGGGATGCTCCTCGACGGCACCATGGAGTACATCTTAGACGGCCAGGTTTTCGATACCGAATCTATCCGCTCCCTCAACGAAAACCGGAACCACATACCCTTTACCATCAACAATATTTATAATTACCATTCCAAGGGCAACTTCGCCCAGTTCATCGATATGGTCTCCCTGGGCGCCACCGAAATTGACGTCCACTTCAACGGGAATGTGGTGACCCACTCCGATGGGCTGCTCCTCCACGGCATCGGTGGATGGCAGAACTGCCTCTTTGCCAAAAACACGATCATCGCCCTGCCCCTGTTCCGCGACCGCATCCCCGTCATCGTCGACGAGGTAACCACCCTCTGCGGACCGGGAGAACTTATCGACGTGATCGTTACCGAACGGGGAATCGCCATCAATCCCTTGCGGACCGACCTGCTCGAAAAGGTCAAAGGGTCGGGATTGCCGGTGAAGACCATTCACGAGTTGAAGGAAGAGGCCGAAGCCATCTGCGGAAAACCTGACAAACCCCGCTTTACCGACAAAATCGTCGCCGCCATCAAATGGGTCGACGGAACCGTTATCGACGTGGTCAGACAGGTAGCCGACAATTGAAGATGCAAAATATTATCTACCAACAGAAAAATTAGTTTTCGAAAGTGAATGGAGGATCTTAAACTACATCAGATTGAAAATCAGATTTTCACTATAAGGGACATGCAGGTTATGTTTGATTTTCACCTTGCTGACTTCTATGGAACGGAAACAAAACGATTAAACGAACAGGTAAAACGCAATGCAAAGCGTTTTCCCCATGAATTCATGTTCCAGCTCACGGAGAATGAATGGAAGGAGTTGCGGTCGCAGATTGAGACCACAAAAAAAAATACACATTTGCAGTCGCAAATTGCGACCTCAAAAAGAAGGTCACTCCCGTACGTTTTCTCAGAGCAGGGAGTAGCAATGCTCTCAATGTCAGAATATTTTCAAACAGCCATGACAAGTTTATAATTATTGATGACAGTGAACTTTGCCATTTAGGAGCATCTTTAAGGGACCTGGGTAAAAAATGGTTTGCATTTTCTCGTATGGACAGCCTGTTGTTTCAAGTATTAAACCAGTTATTAACTCATTAAAGTAGATAGAGATATGACCACAAGAACAATAGTAACCCTTCCCGGCGACGGAATCGGCCGGGTGGTACTGGAACAGGCCCTCCGCGTGCTGGAGGCTGCCGGATTTGATGCCGAATATACCGAAGGAGACATCGGCTGGGAGTTTTGGCGCAGCGAGGGGAACCCCCTGCCGCAACGGACCCTCGACCTGCTCGAAAAACACAAAATCGGACTCTTCGGAGCCATTACCTCCAAACCCAAGGATGCCGCTTTCGCGGAACTGGCCCCGGAACTCCAGGCCAAAAACCTCGTCTATGCCAGTCCGATCGTGGGTCTGCGCCAGCATTTCGGCCTCGACATCTGCCTGCGCCCCTGCAAATCCTATCCCGGGAATCCCCTGAATTTCATCCGAAGGGGAGCTTCCGGAGAGATTGAAGAGCCGGTGGTCGACGTGGCCATCTTCCGTCAGAATACCGAAGGACTTTATGGCGGCGTCGAATGGACCAATCCCCCGCAGCAGGTCTACGACGCCCTGATGACCCATCCCAAATTCAGGCAAAACTTTGCCTGGGCCCCTAAGGAGGAAGTCTCCGTCTCCACGCGCATCTTCACCAAAAAGATGACTCACCGGATTCTCCATGCCGCTTTTACCCATGCCGCCCAATACGGCTACCGCTCGGTGACCCTCTGTGAGAAGCCCAATGTCATCAGGGAAACTTCAGGAATGATGTACAAGATGGCCCAGGAGATGCAAAAATCGGAATTCCCGCAAATCGAACTCTGGAACACCAACATCGACGCCCAGATGATGTGGCTCACCAAGAACCCCGAAGATTACGGGGTCATCGTCGCCGGAAACATGTTCGGCGATATCGTCTCCGACGCTTTCGCGGGCCTTATCGGCGGACTGGGATTTGCCTGCAGCGCCCAGGTCAATCCCGATACGGGCGTGGCCGTCTTTGAACCCACCCACGGGTCAGCGCCCAAATATGCCAACTACCCCGTGTCGATCGTCAATCCCATCGCCATGATCGAATCGGCCTGCATGATGCTCGACTACCTGGGGGAACAGGGAAAAGCCCAACTCATCCGCAAGGCCATCGCTTCCGTGGTCGCCAAAGGGGAAGTCCGCACCTACGATATGATGAAGCTCACCGGCAGCCCCGCCGTCCTCACCCAGGGCGCCGCCTCCACCATCGAAATGACCGAGGCGATTATCAAAGAGTTATAATTATAACACCCAGCTCAGGGGGAAGAGGTTATGAACCTATCTTTCGATAAAGCCGCTGCAGAAGGGGAAAAGCAAAAGCTTATGAGCAACATGGTAATAAAGCAGGCGCAAACTCTCTTTGGAGAAATTAAAAACCTGGTAGAACAGAGCAGAAACCAGTTTGCCCAGACAGTAAACGCCGCAATGAGCATGTTGTATTGGGAAATCGGGAAAAGAATAAAACAGGAGTTTTTACAAAATTCCAGAGCAGACTATGGAGAACAAATCGTGCATTCGTTGGCTGTTAAATTAACGGATGAATATGGCCATTCCTTTGAATTTGCCCGAAACCGGTTACTCACCCAAAAAATAAACGACGATGAGTAAATCGTATAAAATTGACAAATAATAATTTAAGCTTTCAAAACATTTTTCGAGAATAATATTGAAGAAACTGAAGTATGAACATTGGTGAAATTTATTCATTATGGCCCGAACTGGAGTGGATCAAAGATTCCGACCTGCGGGAGAAAACCGCCCGTGTGTGGCAACTGGCCTTCGAAAAGAGTGTGCTTACCCCGGATGACCTGAACCGGATTCCTTTCACCCTGTTGGCCGGTCCCGACCTGAAGGTTACCTTTATGGACCACAAACGGTCGGTGGTTCACATCGCCCGCGATGCCGGAAACACCGTCAACGCCATGTACCACGGGGAACTTCCCGTCAACATGGACGTGCTTATTTCCGGGGCCATCCTGGCCGACGTGGGCAAACTGCTGGAATATGAACTCGACGGGAATGGCAATGCCGTCCAGGGTAAATATGGCCAGTACCTCCGCCACCCCTTCAGCGGGGTCTCCTTAGCCGAACAGTGCGGCATCCCCCCGGAAGTGTGCCACATCATCGCCACCCATGCCGGGGAAGGCGACCTGGTGAAGCGCACTACCGAAGCTTATATCGTCCACCATGCCGATTTTATGACCTTTCTGCCGTTCAAAACAAGGGGGAAATAGGGACGGAGAGACTCAGAGACTTAGAGACTTAGGGAACTAAGAGACTGAGAGACGAGGGGATAAGCAATTAACAATTTACAATTAACAATTTTCTTAGGAGTGAGTGTAGAGCCAAGCTTGCTTGAGCTATGCCGAGCGACGACAGAAAATGCAGCGAAGCTGAATGAACACGTTGAACTTTTGAACGGCACGTAGTGCCATTGAACGCCGAAGGCATTGAACCTTTGAACGGCACTTAGTGCCTTTGAACGCCGAGGCGAAGCCGCAGGCATTGAACGGCGAAGCCATTGAACCTTTGAACGAGGGAACGAGGGGCCCCTCGCAAGTCGCAATTACCAATAGTTAAAATTTCAGGGTGTAACTCACAGAGGGAAATATCGGAATAAAACTGGCCTGATAGAGTTCAGTGGTATAATCTCCCTGCCACGGCTTCCTTTCTTTGTAGAAGTAATAATAGGGATTTTGACGATTGTATACATTGTAAACACTGAAATTCCAGATCCGTTCCTTCCCGTATTTCTGTCTGGTATGGGTAAAACCTATGTCCAACCTGTGATAATCCTTCATCCGGAAACCATTCCTGCCACCATAATATTCCCCAGATGAATGGTTTTTATATAAATCTGTGATTTCACCGTTGTAATATGCGGGGGTCAGAATGGTTTGTTTCCCTATGGCCAGGGTGATCGGGTATCCTGTACCATATACCCAGTCGGCAGCAAATTTCCATTCCTCCGATAATTGATAGCTCACCACCAGGTTGAGTTGGTGCCGCCGGTCAAATGAGAAAGGGAAAGGTTTACCTTCATTGATGCCGGGGAACCGGCGATTGGCCTTGGCCAGGGAATAGCTGATCCAGCCGGTCAGGTCGCCTGTTTTCTTCCGGAGAAAAAGTTCCATTCCTTTCGCCCTGCCGGTTCCCTGTACCACCCGTCCCTCCCAGTCGATGGCATTTCCCTGGAACGATTCCCCCTCCTTCATGCTGACCAGATTACCCATCTTTTTCAGGTAGAAATCAATTCCGGACTGGTAATTTTCGGTTTCTTTTTCCAGACCCATGCTGGCAATCCGCGACCATGAAGGAGCTATCGAAGCGGTGGAAGGAAAAAAGAACTCGGTACCAAAACCAGCCACCTGATTTTCAAACATATGGACCAACTGGTGCATTTCCGCATAAGAGGTTTTCAGCCTGATATTTTTAAAGAGTTCCAGGGAGGATGAGAACCTGGTTTCAGGGTAGAGGTAGGTCTTGTTTTTCAGGTAAAAACCGGCCAACCTGAACCCGGCATTGAGGTTCAGCCTGTTGAAAGAGACCGGATTCTCAATGTACAATGTACTTTCCCACACGGGAGTCAGGTTGGAAAAGGCTTTGTCTGAAAAGACCTCACCTTTCGCATAGTTCCTTATTTTGGTATTTCCGGGTTCAAAAAGATGCAGAACCAGAGCAGCGCCGGCTTTGACCTGCCAGTGGTTGGAAAGGAAGATATCCAGGTCGTTGTTCCATCCAAAATCCCTGATCCGGCTTCTGAAGTCATTATTGAAACCCGTTTTGAGGGGTTCGTTCCGGTAGTAATCTTTATCCAGGAAACGGTATTTCGTGAAAGAAAGCCTGGTATTCAGAACCAACTGCGGCGAAAAAGTGTGTTCCCAGCGGGAGGCGGTCAGGAAATTACCCCAGCGGTTGCGTTGGTAAGAGCGGACCCCTGGAGAAAACAGTTTGTTACGGTAGTCTAACATCAGGTTGTCGTCGCCTGAAAAAAGGCTGAAAAAGAATTTGTCGGACGGACTGGGCTGGTAAATGATCTTGGAATTGAAATCGTAAAAATTGTATCCTATGCTGCTTCGCTCAAAAACCAGGTAAGAAGCCGGCCGCGTAAGGAAGTCGAGCCACATCCTCCGCAGAGAAATGAAATAAGAACCTTTCTCTTTAAAAGCCGGACCTTCGGAACTAAAGCTCCCCGATATCAGTCCGAGAGTCAGGGTGTTCCTCCTTTGGAACTTGTCGCCCTCCTTCAGGCTGACATCCAGCACCGATGACAGGCGGTTGCCGTAACGGGCAGGAAATCCGCCTTTATACAGCTTGAAGTTTTTCACGGCCTCCGGATCGAAAAGGGAGGTGAATCCACCCAAATGGTTGATGTAGTAAAGCGGGAAACCGTCCAGAAGTACCAGGTTCTGGTCGTCGCTGCCTCCCCTGACGTACATTCCGGCCTTTCCTTCGGTACCTCCCTGCACGCCGGGCAAAAACTGGTAACTTCGGACCAGGTCGGTTTGTCCGCCCAGGGAGGGTAAGGATTTCAGTTCGCTCACAGGAATTTCCATTGCATTGGAGCCAAACCGGTTTTCGCTCATCAGCGGGGCTTTGACTTTAATTTCTTCCAGTTCCAGCCCTCTGTCAAGGTGAAAATCAACGCTGAGGTCCCTCCCCGGCAAAATTACTTTGGTCACAGAGCGATAACCGATAAACGATGCAATCAGTTTCAACGAATCATTATCCGGAAGTTTAATAACATAAAAGCCGGAGCTGTTGGTGGCAACCCCGTTATGGGTTCCCGGAATAAAGACACTCGCCCCGATCAAGGGTTCGCCGGATTCCTTTTCCTTCACATAGCCTGAAATGAAACGTTGTGCCTGGGCTGGCCATCCCAAACCCGTCAGCGCCCAAAGAAGAAAGGAGTTGACAATCAGTCTTATAGCAATCTGAAGTCTATCTTGATTATTCATCAGAGTCCGGGTTAGAAATGTCCAGATTGTAAGGCCGGCACCGAAAACCGGCAAAAACACCCAGTCCGTCTTTCACGTTTGAGTAAAGGGGAACCGGATAGTAAGGTTTGAATGGATCCTCCCAACTGTACGAATCATGCTTCAACAACCTTTTCAGGTATTGGTAATAGTGATAAGTTCCCGATGTCAGCAAAATCTTACAATTATCCACATCCCTGTAATAATCACCCACATTTATTTTCAAACCATAAAACTGGTTGCTGAACAGGGTATCGGAGAAAGCAAACCAGGAAACAAAATCTTCTCCTGTCATCCCCTCGGCAGCAATTACAGGATCTGAGGAAAAGATATCGTAAGGAATAATTACGATGGAATACCACGTTTTTCCCGGAATATCCCGGAACCAGACAGAAAATTGGTTATAATCAAGCCCGTCGTCATATTTCCCGGCTTTCGGCGTATAGGTTACTGAATCAATGAAAACGGGATGAGGGAGGGAATCCTGTGCAGTGGCCTTCGGATAACCTTCCACTTCCACCGTGAGCTGATACAGCTTCCCGGGTTGGGGCAGGATGGCTGGATTGCGGTAAACTCCCTTTTCCAGGTAGGTAAGCGTTCCTAAGCTCTTCCCGTTCGCGGAAATCGTTACGCGTGCATTCGGGATGTTGCGGTCGCTAAGGTCGGTATAGGCAGCCAGCCTGCTCACATGTACCCTGAAAGCTTCCCCTTCGGTAAAAAAGCAGTTGACCACTAATTGATGCGGGATTTGTTCCACCTCCATGTCCACTTTCTGCAGACAGGAAGTGAGGAGCGCCAGCCCCAGGAGCAGGAAAAACCGGTTCATATTAAAACCGGTATCTGATTCCCAGTCCCATCGTGGTTTTCATGTTTTTCCCGAAAACCATTTCCGCATGGGCGCCCCATCTTTTGCTGAAATAGTACTCCGCACCGGGAGCAAACCTGATTTTGTGGAACACATAAAATTTTTCAAAGGGTTTTTCGGGGTTGGCAGCAGAAGGCAAAAAGGTATAGCGCAGCGCCGCGTAAACCTTAAGCCTGTCGGTGAGATTTTCGTTTTTGGTGATCCATGGAATGATGTTCATTTTGTATCCGGCGCTCAGTGGAAAACTGAGCGCTCTTCTGCCCTCGATTTTGTAATCTTGATATTCTGCCAGAAATTCAAAAGAAGATACCCTGGTCAGGCAGTATTCAAAAGTGAGCCTGGGATAAAAGTAGGAATATCCCCAAGGCTCGATATGCCGGTACATAAGGTTGGCGCCCAAAACAAAACTTCTTTTTTCTACTTGCGAATGCAGGTTAAAAGAACAAATCAAAATTAGTGACAATAGTAAAAATGCTTTCTTCATAAACCTTCATTTAACAAAAATGTATCACTAAAAAAAGAAAGGTTACTTCGCAGGGGGTTCACCTCCATTTTTAAGATTTTGTGTGTTGCAAAAAACGAAATCACAGGTAAAATTAGTATATTTTCCTTTTACAAATTAACAGGAAGATTATTATTATCTTCACTTGCTGAAAAGTGGATACCACTTTCAAACAGCAGATTCTGATCGTGCATTAAATTAAGCAGATATGACCATCATAGAAAAGATTATTGCCCGGCACAGCGGACGGGAGAGTGTGCTGCCGGGAGAAATCGTGGACGTGCACATCGATGTGCGACTGGCCCGCGATTTCGGGGGCGCCAACGTGGTGAAAAACCTGGTTGACAACAACCTGCGGATCGCCGACTCCACGAAGACCTGGTTTACCTTCGACTGCAATCCCACGGGATCGGACCAGAAATATGCCGCCAACCAGCAGAGCTGCCGCCTTTTTGCCCGCGAGCATAAGATTCCTGTTTATGATCTCAACAGCGGCATTGGCACCCACCTGGCCATCGACCAGGGCCTGGCCCTCCCGGGCGATACGCTGGTGTCGACCGATTCCCATGCCAACATCCTGGGGGCCATCGGCTGCTTCGGCCAGGGCATGGGCGACCGCGACATCGCTGCCGTCTGGTCGCGGGGAGCCGTCTGGTTCAAGGTACCCCCCTCCGTGAAGATCACCCTTTCCGGGAAACGGCCCGAAGGCCTCCTTGCCAAGGACATCGTCCTTAACCTCCTCCACCGCTTTGGAGCCAACTCCCTCCTGGGCTATTCCGTGGAAATTGACGGGGAGGAGGCCGACCGGCTGACCCTTGACGAACGAATCACCATCTCCTCGATGGCTACCGAAATGGGCGCCATCGCCCTCTTCTTCACCCCCAGCGAGGAGATCCTCAGCTATTGCTTCCAGCGATCGGGACGGGAATTCTCTCCCGTTTTCCCCGACCCGGAAGCAGGCTACGAAAAAAGCTATACCCTCGACCTGGCGGAGTTCTTCCCGGCGCTCTCCCTTCCCGGGAAACCGCACGATGTGGTTCCGGTACAAGCGGTCCAAGGCCGTAAGATCGATTCGGCCTTTATCGGCAGTTGCACCAACGGCCGTCTGGAAGACCTGCGCCTGGCGGCGTCCCTCCTCAAAGGAAGGAAGGTGGCCCCGGGGGTGGTCCTCAAGATCGTCCCCTCCACCGACGAGATCTGGAACGCCTGTCTCGAAGAGGGGTTGTTAGCCATCTTCAAGGAGAGCGGCGCCCTGGTGAGCAATGCCGGGTGTGCCGGCTGCGCCTCGGGACAGGTGGGACAAAACGGTCCGGGTGAGGTGACCATCAGCACCGGGAACCGCAACTTCGCCGGCAAGCAGGGCAAGGGAGAGGTCTTCCTGGCCTCACCTGCCACGGCTGCCGCCTCCGCCATCGCCGGTTTTATCACCACCGCCGCGGAAATCCCTGAAAAACCCCTTCTCTTTGGAACCGGTCCGACGGAAGCTGCCCACCCGGGCGTCGCTCCGGACACAGACAAAGCCACTTCTTCCGGAGGCACAGAAGAGAAGGTTTCAGGAACTTTCGCATCACCCGCGAGCCACTCTGCTGATTCCGAAGGAGAGAATAACAAACCTACCCTTCTCGAGGGAAAGGTCTGGCTGGTGATGGAAGACAACATCGACACCGACATGATTTTCCACAACCGCCACCTGGCCATCACCGAGCCGGCCGAAATGGGGGCCCATGCCTTCGGCAACCTGAAGGGGTGGGAAGATTACGCCTCCCGCTCTGAACCGGGCGATATCATCCTTACGGGGAGCAATTTCGGGGCCGGAAGTTCCCGCCAGCAGGCCGTCGACTGCTTTCGTGCCTTAGGCAACCAGGCTATCATCGCCCGCTCCTTCGGGGCCATCTATGAACGAAACGCCATCAACGCCGGATTTCCCATCCTCACCTGTGACGACCTCTCGCCGCTTGATCTGAAACAGCGTGACCGCGTGGCGGTGGACCTGGAGAAAAGTACGCTCACCAACCTGGAAAACGGCAGAACGATCGGGCTGAATCCCTTCTCCGGTGTGCAGATGCAGATTTACCAGGCAGGAGATTTACTTCAAGTCAGGGACTGATTCAGCCTGCTGCGGAAAAGTACGAAATCAAAAGTGCTTCTGTTTACGGTTGTGCTGGAAATGGTTAAGAATGGAAAGGAGTACTGTAGAACTGCGAAAATTAATGATTATGAGTTGGTTAAAATTTGAATTGATTGTTGTCTTTCTTCTATTTTATAGAATTTCTTATTCTTCAAATTTTGGAAACGAGGATGATAAGAAAAACAAAAAGTTCTTTTCAATTGTCGAATTAGGAATCTACAAAGGATTAGACCTTTCTACTGACTACCCAAGTGGTATTTCAGGCAGCGATGCTTATGCAAAAAGTCTGAGACTAGTTACAGGATATTTTCTAAATCCTCATTTATCTGCAGGAATTGGTTTTGGAGCTGACCGTTATGAATGCCCAGGAGCAAACACATTACCATTATTCCTTGATTTAAGAGGGTATCTTCAAGATGCGAAAAATACACCTTTTGTTTTCTTTGATTTTGGAAAAACAATAGTTTTTTCCTCTCAGGCTCAGGAAGGTGGAAATTTGTTTGACGGCGGAGTTGGGTATAAATTCTTTGTCTGGAGAAAAACATGCTTAATTACCAAAATAGGTTATAATTATTTTAACAACAAAGAATGGACATGGCAATCAACGGATATGACCTCTTTGAATCCTGCGGCAGAAACTTACCGTTGGTTTTATTTGAAAAGAGAGTCAATTACCTTTTCGATTGGACTCATGTTTTGACAATTAACAGCAAAACGCCAACAATGCACCATTACGAATACTAATAATAAACTCTTTAAAACATGAGTGGAAAGACATTTGCAGAAAAGGTACTGGGGGCGCCGGAGGGAGCCATCGTGTTCCGTAAGCCCGACCTGGTGCTGTCGCACGACAATACCGCCAGCATCGAAAAGATCTTCCGCAAGATGAAGGGGAACAACCCGTTCGATCCCTCGCGGCTGGTGATCGTTCTCGACCACAATGCCCCGCCCACCAACGCCAAGCTGGCCAACGACTACCACCAGATCAGGCAATTCGTCGGGGCGACCGGGGTTACGCGGTTCCACGACGCCGGGGAGGGGATCTGCCACCAATTGATGAGCCGGTACGCCCGTCCGGGAATGATCGTGGTGGGTAGCGACAGCCATACCTGTACCGCTGGAGCTCTGAACGCCTTTGCCGCCGGTATCGACCGCACCGAAACCGCGGGCATTTGGAAAACCGGGGAGACCTGGTTCCGGGTGCCCGGCTCCATGAAGGTCACCCTCTCTGGATCGTTGCCCCACGGGGTCTTTGCCAAGGACATCGCCCTGTACCTCATCGGCAGGATCACCGCCGAAGGCGCCGATTACCTCTCGGTGGAATTCCACGGCGACGGGGTGGCTACCCTTACCGTCGACGACCGGATGACCATCGCCAACTTAGCCTCCGAAATGGGCGCCAAAAATGCCGCCTTCCCACCCGACAGGATCCTTCGCGATTTTCTTGGAGAAGAATTCGCGGGAGTATGGGCCGACGAAGATGCCCGCTATGTGAAGGAGATCACCCTCGACCTGGGTTCCCTCTTTCCGGTGGTCGCTGCCCCCCACCATGTCGACAACGTCAAGGCCGTCGATGAAGTGGCGGGTACGCCCATCCAGCAGGCCCTGATCGGCACCTGCACCAATGGCAGGCTGAGCGATCTGCAGGTGGCTGCCGAAATTCTGCGGGGAAAGAAAATAGCCCCCGGCGTCCAGCTCCAGGTGATCCCCGCCTCGCGGGAAATTTACCTGGAAGCCATCAGAAGTGGCCTCGCCACAATTTTTCTTGAGGCAGGTGCATCTATCCTCACCCCCTCCTGTGGCCCCTGTCTGGGCACTGGCCAGGGGATCCCCGCCGACGGCACCACCGTCCTCTCCACCGCCAACCGCAACTTCCTGGGCCGCATGGGCAATAAAAACGCCGTCGTCTACCTGGCCTCCCCGGCCACGGTAGCCTTCTCAGCCCTGGCCGGACAAATCACATCTTCCTCCCCGGGTAATCACCACTTTCCCCATGGCAAGAAAACGGCCCCAACCGTCACCATCGCCCCCGGAGACAACCGCCGCCATGACGGGGTGTGGAATTATACCGACGCCGACAACCTCAACACCGACCAGATGTTCGCCGGCAACCTCACCTACGAAATCAACAGCTCGGAACCAGAAAAAATTCTTCCCCACCTCTTCAAGGGATTCGACCCGGCATTTGCAGACAGTGTCAAGAATAGCGATATTGTGATCACAGGGGAGAATTTCGGCTGCGGAAGCTCCCGCGAACACCCGGCAGTTGGACTCGCTTATGCGGGAGTGCAGGCGGTCATTGCCAAGTCGGTGAACCGCATCTTCTTCCGCTCTGCCATCAACCAGGGATTGCCCCTGCTGGTCCTTCCGGAGGCCGTCAAGGCATACTACCCCGGCGCACGGGTCACCGTCAGCCTCAGGGAGGGAGTGGTCACTATCGCCGGTCAGGAATTCCGATTCGATCCCCTCCCGGTGAAACTGATGGAGATCCTTGAAAAAGGGGGACTGGTTAAAGCGCTCAATGGCCAAGAAACTCCGTGACATGCTGAAATATCCACTAATTTGACGATATTCCAGTTTATCCACTAATTCGATGATATTTCAGTTTATCCACTAATTTGACAATATTTCAGCCTATCAACTAAAACATTATACTATGCATACCGATTTTTCAGAAGTTTTAGCCCAACTGGGCATTGAAAAGGTCAATCCCGGATTGTGTACCGGCACAACCTGGCAGGAGTGCGCCGGCGATCTGCTGACCTCCTGTTCGCCTGCCGACGGAAAGGAGATCGCCTCCATCAGGCAGGCCACCTTAGACGATTACAACAAAACGGTGGAACTGGCTCTCCGGGCTTTCACCGAATGGCGGAAGGTCCCTGCCCCGCGCCGGGGCGAGGTGGTTCGCCAGATCGGCCTCGAACTCCGGAAATACAAGGAGCCTTTGGGCCGGCTGGTGAGCTATGAAATGGGCAAGATCTACCAGGAAGGGCTGGGCGAAGTGCAGGAGATGATCGACATCTGCGACTTCGCGGTCGGCCAGTCGCGCCAGCTTTACGGCTTCACCATGCAGAGCGAACGCCCGGGGCACCGTATGTACGACCAGTACCATCCCCTGGGGCTCGTCGGCGTGGTATCGGCCTTCAACTTCCCGGTGGCCGTATGGGCCTGGAACGCCATGATCGCCCTGATCGCCGGTGATGTGGTACTCTGGAAACCCTCCTCCAAGGTACTGCTTTGCGCCATTGCCGTCCACAAGATCGTGGCCTCCGTGTTGCGTGAGAATAACGTCCCCGAGGGGGTTCTCAACCTGGTGGCCACCAGTTCGAAATACCTGGGCGACGACATGTTCTCCGACCCCCGCATCCCCTTGATCTCCTTCACCGGATCGACGAAAACCGGCAAAAAAGCCGGACGGCTCATCGGCGAACGGCTGGGCAAGTCGATCCTGGAACTGGGCGGCAACAACGCCATTATCATCACCCCCAAGGCCAACCCGGAACTGGCCCTGCGCGCCGTCATCTTCGGGGCCGTGGGCACCTGCGGACAACGGTGTACCTCCACCCGGAGGATCATCCTCCACGAGTCGCTCTTCGATGAGTTCAGCCAGAAGCTGGTCAACGCCTATAGAAGCCTGAAAATAGGTCATCCGCTCGACCCCTCCACCCATGTAGGCCCGCTGATCGACTGCGGGGCGAAGAAGAGCTACCTTGAAGCTTTGGCCCGGGTGAAAGCCGAAGGTGGCAAAATCCTCTGCGGAGGAGAAGAGCTGACCGGTGAAGCCTTCTCCTCGGGATGCTACGTGGTTCCGGCTATCGCCGAAGTGGAAAATCATTATGCCATTGTGCAGGAGGAGACCTTTGCCCCCCTGCTTTACCTGATCAGGTACAAAACCCTTGACGAGGCCATTGCCCTCCACAATGCCGTGCCCCAGGGACTCTCGTCGGCCATTTTCACCACCGACCTCCTGGAAGCCGAGCAGTTCCTCTCGGGGGCAGGCTCCGACTGCGGCATCGCCAATGTCAACATCGGCACATCCGGCGCCGAAATCGGGGGCGCGTTCGGTGGGGAAAAAGATACCGGCGGCGGCCGCGAATCGGGGTCCGACGCCTGGAAAGCTTACATGCGCCGCCAGACCAACACCATCAACTACAGTACGGATTTACCTCTGGCACAGGGGATTAAGTTTGACATTTAAACTACTCACAATCATTCGAAGAAATCATACTACTATGAAAAGCAAAATTAAGATAATGCAAGTTCAGAACGTAAATATAAGTGTGGTTTCCTCGCAGGATAATGATTATATTAGCATAACTGATATTGCCAAATCTAAAGAGGGAGATTCCAGAGCGGCTGATATTATTAAGAATTGGATTAGAAGCAGAACAACACTTGAGTTCTTGGGAACATGGGAGCAATTATATAATCCCAATTTTAAAGTGGTCGAATTCGACCACTTTAAAATGAAGGCTGGATTACCCAGCTTTGTATTAAGTCCCGGGCAATGGGTAGAAACTACAAATGCTACTGGAATTTATGTAAAGCATGGCAAATATGGAGGAACATTTGCACACAAGGATATAGCATTTGAGTTTTGCTCTGCAATTAGCCCTGTTTTCAAACTTTTTCTGATCAAAGAGTTCCAAAGGCTGAAGGAAGATGAAAACAACCGTTTAAAACTGGAATGGAATATCCAACGTACCCTCGCAAAGATTAATTATCGCATTCACACCGATGCCATTAAAGAGAATATTATCCCTAATCTTTTAACAAAAGAAGAAATCACCGGGATATATGCAAACGAAGCTGATATCTTAAACATGGCATTGTTTGGAAAAACAGCCAGGCGGTGGAGGGACGAAAACCCTGATGCCGAAGGGAATATCCGTGATCAGGCTACAATTGAACAACTGGTAGTGCTGTCCAACATGGAAAGCATTAATGCTGTTATGATCCGCCAGGAATTGGAACAGAATGAGCGATTACTACAACTTAACAAAATTGCAATAATCCAAATGAAATCATTATGTGACAATAGGAGTATTAAGCGTCTGAATCCTGATTCTACTGGTTAACAGATTGTTGAATTTTGATTTTTTCAAAGAATAAAATGGCAAGGATAGTCCTATCCAAATAAATTGAAACCTATGAAAATCGGAATTATCCGCGAAGGAAAGGTGCCGCCCGACAAAAGGGTGCCCTTTACGCCGGAACAGTGCCGCCACATCGTGGACCACATGCCAAAAACGGGAATAGTGGTTCAACCCTCCCCCATCCGCTGCTTTTCTGATGAGGAATACCGGAAACTGGGCATTCCTCTGCGGGAAGACCTCTCTGACTGTGACGTTTTGATGGGAGTCAAGGAGGTGCCGCTGAAGGAGTTGATCGCCGGGAAAACCTACTTTTTCTTTTCCCACACCATCAAGAAGCAGCCCCACAACCGGGAACTCCTCCGGGAGGTAATCCGCAAGGGCATCCGGTTGGTCGACTATGAGGTGCTTACCGACCGCAGCGGGATGCGGATCATCGGCTTCGGCCGTTTTGCCGGTGTGGTGGGAGCATACAATGGCTTCAGGGCATGGGGCCTCCGTCACCGCCTCTGGGAGCTGAAACCTGCCTGGCAGTGCCGCAATATGGAGGAACTGATGGCGGAATTGTCCCAGGTGAAACTGCCTCCCCTGCGAATCGCCGTCACCGGCGGGGGAAGGGTCGCCGGCGGGGTCATGGAACTTATGGATGCTGCAGGCATCCATCAACTGGCTCCTGACGAATACCTTTCAGGAAGAAAAAGCCTCCATCCGGTGTTTGTCCGCCTCGACCCCGGCGACTACAACGAACACAAGGAAGGCCGGCCATTCGACCTGCTTCACTTCTTCAACCACCCCACGGAATACCGGGGCACCTTCCGCCGATTTCTGCCCCATACCGACCTACTTATCGGCGCCGCCTTCTGGGATCCCAAAGCTCCCGTGCTCTTCTCCCCGGAAGATACCCGCCACCCCCATTTCAGGATCAGGACCATTGCAGACATCACCTGCGACATCGACGGATCGATCCCCACCACCCGGAGAGCCTCCTCTATTGCCGATCCCTTCTACGACATCCACCCCGGCAGCTTCGACATCCATCCCCCGTTCTCGGGTGAAGATCATATCACCGTGATGGCTGTCGACAACCTCCCGTGTGAACTGCCTGTCGACGCCTCCCAAGATTTCGGAAAGAACCTGATGGAAAAGGTGCTGCCCAGCCTCCTGGGCAACGATCCCGACCAGATCATCGAAAGGGCCTCCATCACCCGGGACGGCCGGCTGACGGAGAAATTCGCCTACCTCCAGGATTTCATAGATGGATGGGAATGAGGCATTGATTTTTCACATAGATATTTAAGCGATCATTTAACAGACTGAAAAGAACCTGAAAGTACCCATGAGAAAAACTGAACATGTTCAGAGGACGAGACAAATAGCCCGGAAGGATGTAGACAGCCCTTATGACTTCGAAAGATACTGTAGATGAACAAAACATGAAAATCATTTCAGCATGAAGAAGATTTTAATTTTAGGAGCGGGATTATCGTCCAACTCCCTGATTTCCTTTCTGGAGAAAGAAGCGGCAGCACACCAGTGGCAGATCACGGTCGGAGACCGGGACCCGGAACTGGCCAGGAGCAAGGTGACCCCGCCCACACGGAGCACTGATATCGACCTCCGCGATGATCACCAAATGGATCGTGAGGTAGGCGATGCCGACCTGGTCATTTCCATGCTTCCGGCGAGGCTTCACCCCGTGGTAGCCCGCTTTTGCCTGAAAAATAAAAAATCGCTGATCACCGCCTCCTATGAATCTCCTGAAATGAAGCAGATGGAGGAAGAGGTGAAAGCTGCCGGACTTCTCTTCCTCAACGAAATGGGGTTAGACCCGGGAATCGACCACATGTCAGCCATGCAGGTCATCGAAAGGATCAAGGGGGAAGGCCACCGGCTTACCGCCTTCGAGTCGTTTACGGGCGGACTGGTGGCTCCCGAGTCGGACGACAATCCGTGGCATTACAAATTCACCTGGAACCCCACCAATGTGGTATTGGCAGGTTGGCCGGGGCCCGCGGTATTTCTCCAGTGCGGCAGACTAAAATATATCCCTTACAACCGCATTTTCCGCCGCACCGAATACATGGATATCGATGGATTTGGCCGCTTCGAAGGCTATGCCAACCGCGACTCCCTCAAATACATCGAGCGCTACAACCTCCACGGAATCGACACCATTTACAGGGGAACCCTCCGCCGCCCCGGATTCTCCCAAGC
Organism: Prolixibacteraceae bacterium UBA1413; assembly: GCA_002304925.1. GTDB lineage: Bacteria > Bacteroidota > Bacteroidia > Bacteroidales > Prolixibacteraceae > UBA1413. The sequence continues at coordinate 77,863 of DBPT01000021.1, read as the reverse complement.
CTGGAATATCTTCGTCCAGCTTGGAGCCACCGACAACTCCTACGTGATGCTCAATGAGGAGGAGATGACCCACTGCGAATTCATCAACTCCTTCCTCTATTACCATCCCAAAGACTCCGTGGAAGTGAAACTCTACCGCGCCTTCCACATCGACCAGGACTCCCCGCTTATCGAACTGTTAGAATCGCTTGACCTATTCAGCGACGAGAAAATCGGCCTCCGGAAGGGAACGCCCGCCCAATTCCTCGAGGCGATACTCATGAAAAAGTGGAGCCTGAAGCCCGACGATAAAGATTTGGTGGTGATGTGGCACAAATTCAACTACATCGATCACCATTCCCGGGAAGAGAAGATTCTTACCTCATCGATGGGGATAACTGGAGAAAACCAGGTCCAGACCGCCATGGCCAAAACCGTGGGCCTGCCCCTGGGCATCGCCGCAAAACTCCGCCTGACAGGTAGGCTTGACCTCACCGGGCTCTATATTCCCACTATTAAGGAGATCTACGACCCGGTGCTCTCTGAACTGAGAGAGAACGGAATTATTTTCCGTGAAAAAGACAAGTCTTGAGGACCCCCTGCATCCTCTTCCGGGAAAAACCGGAGAACTGACCTGATACGAATAGGCAGGTTAAACCAGGCGAACTTCCATCGGGGTGAGCCGACAATTTACGTAAGATTAACTTTCGAACAAAACAATATTCTGTTCGAAACGTTATCTTTGCATTGTCTTTAGTTTTCTTGCATGCAGAATCCAAACCAGGCATCACGACGCTCCCTGACCCTTGGCGAGGAGATTTTCAACAGCATCACCCATGGTGTTGGAATTTTGTTAAGCATTACAGCACTGGTCATCCTGGTGGTGGTTGCTGCCACCCGGGGCGACGGATGGCATGTGGTCAGTTTTGCCATTTTCGGAACCTCCCTGATCCTCTGCTATACATCATCCACCCTGTACCACAGTATTACAAATACAAGGATTAAAAATATCTTCGCGCGTTTCGACCACGCAGCCATCTTCCTGCTGATTGCCGGCACCTATACCCCGATACTGCTCACCACACTAAGGGGAACGGTGGGTTGGGTCATGTTTGGCATAATCTGGGGAATGGCCATCACCGGCATTGTCATCCGAAGCATTTACCTCAACAGGTTCCGTAAACTGATGGTCGCCATTTACCTGATTATGGGGTGGATGTTCGTCTTTACCCTCAAAAGCGTCATCCTGAACATGCCGCAGATCAGCCTGGTCTTCCTCCTTACCGGAGGACTTTCATACAGCATTGGGGTTATTTTCTATGCCTGGCGCAGACTTCCTTTCGGCCACGGAATCTGGCACCTCTTCGTCCTCGCTGGCAGTACACTCCATTTCTTTGCCATCCTCTATACCTTATTGTAGAACCTCCAATTCCATCACATCTTAATTGACTTTCCAGGCACCATGCTTAACGATGGCTGCCCATTCCTGAATTTTCACTCCACTTGACTATTATGTTAATCCGGGATTGGATACCAGATATCCTGCATTCACTTTTCTTCAGACCAGAGGAGCGCCTTTCCCCTCCTTCGGGGAATCCCTGCGATTCACATTAATTTATTTCCGATTTCTCATTTGTTAATGCCTATTCCTTATTTTCAGGATTGGTTTTCCTTTTCCAAATTATTCCCAGTAATCCCTGAATTCCGTCATGCATTATGTTTTCATTTCCCTTACCTTTGCACAAGTATTTAAATCAACCTGTTATGCGTACTTTAATCGTTTTTATAATCATGGCTGTCATCATGAGCAGTTGCACACCCACTCCGAAACAGCCGGTTTCGGAACCGGTAAAAATGAGCATTGACGGAACTTCGGTGAACAATGCCGTAAAACTTCTGGAAGCAAAGCATGACCCCACCGACTCCCTGCGGATTCACCGGGGGGTCAGCCAGGTCACCTCCCTGTGGCGCTCAACCGACGGAACCGCCGCTGATTTTGAGAAATTCTGCACCGAAAACTTCGTAGCCGGGGGAACAGCACAGGAACTGCTTTTCAGGAAACTGGAACGCAACCTGGAGATCTTCAGCGGCTATTTCCACAAGATGGACGTTCTGCTGAAAGAGCCCCTCCACCTAGATGGTCCCGATCCGGACCCCATCGATCTGATGTTCGGAAGCTATGACCCCTCGGCCCATCTCACCGACGACTTCTTCGCCAACAAAATCGCCTTCCTGACGGCCCTCAACTTTCCTTTCTATTCCCTGAAGGAGAAGACGGAACTGGGGGCTGACTGGAGCCGCCTGGAATGGGCCTATGCCCGCATGGGCGACCGTTTCACCTCACGGGTACCCGCCGATGTGATCCTGAACGTCTCCCAGACCCTGACCGCTGCTGACACTTACATCTCTGATTACAACATTTACATGGGGAACCTGGTCGATTCCGCCGGAACAGCCCTATTTCCCGCCGGACTGAAGCTGATCACCCACTGGGGCCTCCGCGACGAACTCAAATCGGACTATGCCGCCGAAAACGGCCTCGCCAAACAACGGATGATTTACCAGGTGATGCAACGCATCATCGACCAGTCGATTCCGCAGCAGGTCATCAACAAGGACAGCATCACCTGGGATCCTTACAACAACAAGATCTTCAACGGCGGAAGTGAAATCACCGGAACCCCGGAACCCGACAAGCGATATGAGGTACTCCTGGCCAATTTCCACGCCATGAAGAGCATCGACGCCTACAATCCCCACTTCCCCACTTATATCAGCAGAGCTTTTGAGGAGGGAATGGAAATTCCGCAGGAAGATGTGGAAAGGCTGTTCACCGAATTCGTCTCCTCCCCCCTGGTGAAGGAAGTAGCTGCGCTGATCAGCCAGCGGCTGGGGCGCCCCCTGGAGCCCTTTGACATCTGGTACAACGGGTTCAAAGCGGCGGGAGGAATTCCCGAAGAGCAGTTGACAGCCCTCACCACGAAAAAGTACCCCGACACCCAGGCGGTGAAGAAAGACCTTCCCGTGATCATGCAAAAACTGGGGTGGTCTTCTGCCGATGCCCAACGGATCAGCGCCCTCATCACCGTTGATGCCTCCCGGGGCGCCGGTCATGCCTGGGGCGCCGGCATGAAAAATGATCTGGCCCACCTGCGCACCCGCGTGGGCGCCGCCGGTATGGACTACAAAGGGTATAACATCGCCGTCCACGAATTCGGCCATTGTGTCGAACAGACTATCACCATGAACGACGTCGACTACTTCATGCTCAACGGTGTCCCCAACACCGCCTTCACAGAGGCAGTGGCCTTCCTCTTCCAGAAACGTGACCTGGAACTGCTGGGCATCAAGGCCAACGACCCCCTGAAAGATCACCTGATGGCCTTAGACAACTTCTGGTCCAGCTACGAAATCATGGGCGTCTCCCTGGTCGACATGCAGGTGTGGAAATGGCTCTATGAGAATCCGGAAGCCACCCCGGCTCAGCTTAAAGAGGCGGTCATCACCACCGCCAAAGAGGTGTGGAACAAATATTATGCGGAAGTCTTGGGCGGAAATGACGAGCCCTTGCTGGCCATATACTCCCATATGATTGACAACCCGCTGTACCTCTCCAATTACCCAGTCGGCCACCTGATCGACTTCCAGGTCGAACAGCAGGTCACAGGCAAAAACCTTGCCTCCGAAATCACCCGGATGCTGGTCCAGGGACGCATTGTTCCCCAGCTCTGGATGAAAGGGGCCGTGGGCCGCGAAATAAGCATCGAACCCACCCTCGAGGCTGCCGGGAAAGCCCTGGAAATCATAAAATCGTGAAAAGGGGTGAATAGAGCGTTTAACTGAAAAACCCCCGGATACACAAAGGGCGCAATGATAATCTTCATTGCGCCCTTTGTATTTATTTCAGAGTCTCTTAGTCCCTATGTCTCTTAGTCCCTATGTCTCTGCGTCTTTGGTTTATCCGGATCGACAACTTCCGAATCTTCCGCCTTTTTGCCCTTCAGGTAATCGGGAAGTTCAAGACCTGCCATTTTGAAGAGTTCCTCAAAGGGAGGAATTGATCCCAGCATTCCGGAGAGGAAATTGGCCGTGGCGGGCGATTTGCCGTCCTTGCCTGACCCCATGGTGTCCCACACAGTGATCTTGTCAATCTTCAGGTTTTTGATGGCTTCGACCTGGGTCTTCACCAGTTCGGGCAACTTGTCGGCAATCATCAGCATCACCGCACTGCGGGAGTCATCACCGGCGGCTTTCATCAGCTTCTGATATCCTTCGGCCTGCTTGCTCAAAATCTCAAAGATCCCCTTACCTTCCGCCTCCATTTTCATAAAGATGGCATCGGCTTCTCCCTTGGCCTGCCGGCGGGTTTGCTCAGCAATTGCTTCCGCGGCAATCTCAATACGGGTTTTGTCGATTTCGGCGGGAACGATGATGTCGGCCTGTTGGCTGGCCTTGTCACGCACGGCACGCACAGTTTCCGCCGCTTTTTCGGCAGCATAGGCTTCCTCAAGCGCCTTAGCCTGGGCTACCTTCTCTGCCGCCACTGCGAGCCTCTCCGCCTCGGCTTCCTTTTGCCGCCGATCGGCATTCGAATTGGCAATGGTGATCTTGGCCGTATTCTCCCCCTCGACAGCCGTGGCATTGGCACGGGCTACCTCCACACGCTGCTCCTTCAGAGCTTCCGCCTCTCCGATCGACCCGTCACGGTTTTTCTGCGAAACACTGATCTTGGCATCGTTGATCGCCTTGGCAGCCGCCTCCTTACCCAACGCCTCGATATACCCCGACTCGTCGGTGATGTCGGTGACATTCACGTTGATCAGCTTCAGACCAATCTTCTTCAGCTCCGCCTCCACATTCGAGGAAACCGCAGCCAGAAACTTGTCGCGGTTGCTGTTGATCTCCTCAATGTCCATGGTAGCAACCACAAGCCTCAACTGCCCGAAGATGATGTCCTTGGCCAGGTTGCTGATGTCGGTGATCGACAGTCCCAGCAAACGCTCTGCGGCATTGGTCATCACCCCCTCTTCCGTAGAAATCCCCACGGTAAACCGAGAAGGAACATCCACCCTGATGTTCTGCTTGCTCAGAGCACTGGTCAGGTTGATCTCTATTGAAAACGGGGTAAGATCCAGAAAAGAATAGTCCTGAATCACAGGCCAGATAAAAGCAGCTCCCCCATGAATGCATTTCGCAGAACGCGATTCCGCGTCACCCCCTTTACCTACCTTCCCGTAGACCACCAAAATGCGGTCTGACGGACAGCGTTTGTACCTCCTGAAAAAAGAGACAATCAGGATAAAAATGAAAAATACCGCAACGGCAACAATAAAAATTACATATTCGCCCATAACAATAAGATTTAATTATTTCGGATTTCGAATTTCAAATTTAGGATTTTGTCATGCTGATATTCTGCCCTTTGGCGCGTTACCTTACGAGGAGAATATCGCCTTTCAGCACCTCGATCACCTCCACAACCTGTCCGGTTTTAAATCCTGTGAAGTCGTCAGTCATGGCATCCAGGGTCTGCAATCCCTGTACCTTGATCTGTATCTGTCCGGTGCCCCCTCTCTTGGGGGGTATCGGCAGATAAACGGTTCCCGATTTCCCGATGGCATTCCTGATTTTCAGGGTGCCGTCATCGCTCAACTTTCCCATTCCGTAAATCAGGGAAGCCATAATCACCATCATCGCCAACCCTGCGATAAAGGCGATCAGCACCGAAGGAAAGATTTTCATGCCCGATCCGAGACACACCACCCCTGTCCAGCCAAAAATCGTAAAGAAAGCAATCAGGTTTTTCAGGGTGATGAACTGAAAATCGATTCCCGTATCGGCATGAACGGAGGAATCACTATCTCCTAAGGCATCCATATCGTCGCCTCCCAACCCCACGAAGGTCATAATGGTCTGAAAAACAAACAAAAGAGAAAAGGGGATTGCTATGCACCAGAAAATCTTCTGTGCAATGGTTAAGGTTAGCCACCAATCAGACATACATTTAATTTTTTCGGGTTTATATGATGCAATTTACTATTTTTTCAGGATATCAACCGGAAATAAATCCAATACGCTAAATATGTCGCTGGGAAACCCGGGAAATTACATTTTGCATTTATCATTTGTTACACGGATGAGGATACGGCGGAAGACGGAAGAACAGAAGTAGCCTGATTCACCCTTACCGGTTTGACAATCGGGAAGTTGACGCCCGGGGGATCTGGCGAGCGGGGAGAAGATGGACGGGGAATTGATGGACGG
>DBPT01000021.1:0-71562 GCA_002304925.1 Prolixibacteraceae bacterium UBA1413 | reverse complement strand
GGGAGTTGATGGACGGGGAGTTGACGACAAGCCATGAAAATGGAGTGACGGCAGCCGGGGCTGCCGGGAATCAGAAAATCCTCCTTATTCCGGCGTTGCCCATGCAACCATGTCGTCAAACGAGGGAATCTCCCTGAGGTAGGAAGTCAGCCGATTCAGGTAGTCTATTCGGCAGATAAAATGATTGAATCCATTGGAGATCAAAAAGTAAGGGGCCCGTAAAACGGAATTATAACGAAGCGCCTGGTCAAAAACTGCCTGGGTGACGGAGATATGGGGCGCCTTGAATTCCGCCACCATCAGCGGATTTCCGCTCCGGTCATATACCAGAAGGTCAAAACGTTGCTGCAATTCGTTGATTTCCACTTTCTTTTCTACCGCCATTAAAGAAGGGGGGCACTTCTTTTCATCGGACAGGTATTTCAAAAAGTGCTGCCTGACCCACTCCTCGGGAGTAAGCGCCACCCAGCGGTGCCTGAATTCATCAAATATCAGGTCACCGGCATCCCTCTTCCTGATCCGGAAACTATATTCAGGTAATTGCAGTTTTTGCATTGTTCACCACCCCAAATTGTTAAATTTGTCCTCCGGTAAGGGGAACGAAAGTAACACTATTTCCAAATAACCGGAAACAATGAAGACAAAAGAAGAAATTGTGGCCAACTGGCTGCCCCGGTATACCGGGTTGTCGATCGACCAGTTCGGCCACTATATCCTGTTGACCAATTTTCAGCTTTATGTGGAGATGTTTGCCCAGCGGTTCGATGTACCCATCCTGGGAGAAAAGCGGAACATGCCCACTGCCACGGCAGAAGGGATGACCATCATCAACTTTGGTATGGGCAGCCCCAATGCGGCAACCGTCATGGACCTGCTCAGCGCCATTATGCCCAAAGCTGTTCTCTTCCTCGGAAAATGCGGGGGACTGAAGCCCAAAAATAAACTGGGTGATCTTATCCTGCCCATTGCCGCCATCCGAAGCGACGGTACCTCCAACGATTATCTGCCCCCGGAAATTCCCGCCCTGCCGGCCTTCAACCTTCAGCGTGCAGTCTCCCACGTCATCCGCGACAAAGGATTCGATTACTGGACCGGAACCGTTTTTACCACCAACAAAAGGGTGTGGGAATGGGATGAACGCTTCAAAAAATACCTCGAAAAAACCCGAGCCATGGCCATCGACATGGAAACTGCCACCATATTCATTGTCGGATTTGCCAATTCAATCCCCTCAGGAGCCCTCCTGCTGGTCTCCGATCAACCTATGATCTCTTCAGGCGTGAAGACCGAAGCCAGTGACCTGAAGGTTACCTCTCTCTATGTCGAAAATCACCTCAATATCGGCATCGAATCACTCCTCGAAATAAAAAACAACGGCCAATCGGTCAAGCACCTCAAATTCTGACATGGATTACGATCAAATCCTGGACAACCTCAAAAGGAAAATTTATCACCCGGTGTACTTTCTCTGCGGTGAAGAACCCTATTTTTCAGACATCATCTCTGACTTTATCGAGGAGAATGTGCTCACGGAAGCTGAAAAAGGATTCAACCAGACGGTCTTCTACGGAAAGGATACCGAAATCATCACCGTTATTGAAGCCTCGAGAAGGTTTCCAATGATGGCCAGTCACCAGGTGATCATCGTCAAGGAAGCCCAATCTTGGAAAAATCTGAAACCCCTGGCAAGTTACATCTCGGCCCCCTCCAAATCCACACTGCTTGTCATCAATTACAAATATGCAAAACCTGACGGAAGGAGTGCGGAATATAAGGCTATCAGGGACAATACCGTTTACCTCGAAACGAAAAAACTGAAGGAATACCAGGTTCCCGCATGGATTGAGAATTACGTGAAAGCAAGGGATTATGCCATTACCCCGCAGGCATCGCAAATGCTTTCCGACTTCCTGGGAAACGATTTGAGCAAAGTCAGCAACGAACTTACAAAACTCTTTCTGGTGGTGCAAAAGGGGAGCAGAATTACTCCGGATGATGTTGAAAGAAACATCGGGATCAGCAAGGACTACAATCCGTATGAACTCACTGACGCGCTGGGATCCAAAAATTTCCTGAAAGCCAACCGCATCGTGAACCATTTCGGATCAAATCACAACGCTCACCCCATGCCGCAACTCATAGGCTTCCTGCACAGTTACTTTATACGCCTGTTCAAATATCACTTCCTGACCGACAAGTCGGAAAAAGGCGTCGCTTCGGGTCTGGGGCTGCATCCCTACGTCGCAAAAAGTTATGTGGAGGCCGCCAGAAGGTATGGCAAAACCCGGCTTTTTGAGATCATCGGAATCCTCAGGGAATATGATATGAAAAGCAAGGGAATGGAATCATCATCCACAGTAACACAGGGAGACCTGCTGAAGGAAATGGTCTATAAAATTATGCATTGATATGCTTACCTGGATATTGATAGCGGTAACCGGACTGGTTTCCTTCCTCGGTTTCACCAATCATAGGATGGTGGAGAAGCTGCAATTCAATGCCGCCAAAATCATTCATCAGAAGCAGTATCATCGCCTGGTCAGCCATGCGTTTCTGCATGCAGGCTGGACGCACCTGTTCGTCAACATGTTCGTACTGTACTTTTTCGGAAGGGCAGTGGAATCATATTTTGCTTCCTGGTTCGGGAACAAGGCGACCTTTCTGTTCCTGCTGCTTTACCTGGGAGGTGTTCTCGTTTCGAACCTATACTCCCTCGTCAGGCAAAGAGACAATTACTACTACAATGCCATCGGGGCATCAGGCGCAGTTTCCGCGGTCCTCTTCGCCTTTATCTTTTTCAATCCCTGGGAAAAACTCTATTTTTTCGGACTTTTCCCGATCCCGGGAATCCTCTTTGCCGCAGGCTACCTGATCTATTCCTGGTATATGAGTAAGAGAGAGTCTGACAATGTCGCCCACGATGCCCACTTCCTGGGAGCGGTTTTCGGATTCGTCTTTCCTATCCTGATAAAACCGGAACTGTTCGGAAGATTTATCGATCATCTTTTCAGGCTGTTATAAGAAGAAAACATGGATTACATCCTTTTCAACGGGAAAATGGTAGCCGCCGGTGATTTCAATCCTGCCGGACACTGGCTGAAACCTCATTTTTCCCTGAAAGAAAAGATGTGGTTTGCAAACGGCCAAATTCCGTTTTTCCCCGACCATATCCGGAATATTGAAGAAATCCTGGCTCTGGCGGGAAAAACCTGGCCCGCTGAAATTCCCCCGCAGAAAGAGCTTGTGCGTTTGTCACTCAGGCTGATCAATAAAAACAAAGCTTTTATGGCAGGGTGGCTCTCCCTGGAACTCCTTTTTTCTCCCCGGAAGAGTTCTTTCCTGGCCACCGTTGAACGCCATCCCTCGCGGATATTCCCTTTCGTCCAACAGGGAAAGACAGCCATCCTCTCTCCTTTTCCCAAATTCTCGGGTAATCCGTTTAGCCGCCATTTTTTTTATGCCGCTCACCTGTGGGAAACAGAGGAGTTCGGGAGAGAAAGCGATGAAACGGCAGAGCCTCTTTTCCTGAACGAAAAGGGGATGCTCACGGAAGCGGCAGGCGCCAATGTTTTCCTGATTAAAAAAAACAGCTTCCTGACTCCTTCGGCCGGCACCGGATGCATCATTTCCACAATCAGGGAGAGGATCCTGTGGTCGGCCGGGGAAACAGGCTTTTTGGTAGCGGAATCTGACAGGATCACACCGGAACAAATGCTAGACAGCGATGAAATCATGCTGGCTTCCGAGGAAAGGGGATTTCTATGGATTTCCGGAATTGAAAACCGCAGATTTGTGAAGAGCAATGCGATGGCAATCTGGAAGCACGTCTGCAAAACCTGCTTTCCCCGGGTTAGTTAAGAGAGGGATTCTCCGGAAAATTTTCCCAAATCGAATACCGTTTGCCCACTTTTTTGACAAACTGGGCCCATGATTTAGCTCCCAGATCCTCCATGATCAGGTGGCTGTCAACATCATTCACGAGCCATGAATTTTCTTTGATCTCACGATCCAGCTGTCCGGCATCCCATCCCGAATAGCCCAAGAAAAAACGGATCTCATCCTGCCGGATGATCCCCAGGTTGACCAACTTCTTCAGCTCATTGAAATCACCGCCCCAGTGCAGGTCATCCAGTACATGGATGCTCCCGGGTATCAAGTCGGCACGTTTGTGAATAAAGTAAATGGAATCGGTGGAAACCGGTCCGCCAATGAATATGTCCGATTCAAAATTTTCAAACCCTGAAATATAATCCTGAATCTGAAGGTCCACTTTTTTATTCAGAATGAATCCGACACTCCCCTTTTTGCTGTGAGCCACCAACAAAACAATGGCCCGGTTGAAAAAATTGCCGGGGAGGAAAGGCTCCGAAATCAGTACCCTCCCTTTTCGGGGCACCACATTGTTTGTCTGAATCTTGAATATGTCAGGATTGAAATTCATGGCTCAATGTTTCAACAGCCAATATATAGAAAATAATGGTTTTCACAAAAAAAAACCGGCATATGATTTCAGGAGTCAACGGTAAAATTTAAATATCCGTAAACCTGTGCCTCTCCCCGGGGAAGGCTCAGGTTGATGTGATTAACATACAACTATTCTTCGACTACAAGGAAGAGGTCCTCGTCAGGCCGGGTCATGTAAAATTGTTCCCGGGCATATTTTTCAAGGTTATCGGTTCCCGACCGCAATTCTTCCATCTTCCGGTTATCTGCCTCTATCTTCTCCTTGTAAAAAGAGAGCTGCTCCTTGATCGCTTTCAGCCTTTGCTTGTTCCGGTGGTGCTGGACCAGGTTGTTCTCATCCAGAAAAATGATCCACACCAAAAACAGCAGAACGGCAATATAATATTTGTTGCTAAACGCCTTAGATTTCCATATTTTGTCAAAACTGATTTTCATATTCCGAAGCATAACCATGATGCTAAAATACGAATAAAGTCAGTTTAATTTTCATCAGGCGCGAAATTCGGATACAAATATTGATGTGGCGGATTGAAAGTCTCCTTGATGGTCCGGATATTCACCCATCGCATCATATTAAAGAGGGAACCTGCTTTGTCGTTGGTTCCCGATCCGCGGGCCCCTCCGAAAGGTTGTTGTCCGACAACCGCCCCGGTCGGCTTATCATTGATATAGAAGTTTCCGGCGGCATTCTGCAACACCCTGGTATACTTCTCAATATTGTATCTGTTCTGTGAAAAAATGGCTCCCGTAAGAGCATAGATCGAAGTTTGGTCCAGGATTTTCAGGGTCTCATCCAGTTTCTCATCCGCATATACGTATACCGTAAGCACCGGACCGAACAGTTCTTCTTCCATGGTGACGTATGTGGGATTATACGCCTGGATAACGGTGGGTTCGATGAAATAGCCCACTGATTTATCGCATTTTCCGCCGAAAATCACTTCTGCATCGGCATCTTTTCCGGCTTGTCTGATAAAACCCGCCAGTTTATCGAAGGAACTCTCGTCGATGACGGCATTCACAAAGTTGGTAAAATCTTCCGGAGGGCCCATTTTCACGTCAGCAAGCATATTGCCCATTCTCTCCTTCACATCGGGCCAGATACTTGCCGGAATATAGGCACGCGAAGCGGCCGAGCATTTCTGTCCCTGGTATTCAAAGGCGCCCCTGATCATGGCGACAGTCAAAGCCTGCCTGTCGGCAGTAGGGTCGGCAAAGATGAAATCCTTTCCACCGGTCTCCCCGACAATCCGGGGATAGGAGTTGTAAATGCGGATATTCTCCCCGATTTTCTTCCATACCGACTGGAAAACAGCCGTCGAACCCGTGAAATGAATTCCGGCAAAGCTGGGATGACCAAGCACCACGTCAGCACCGACGGGTCCTGACACAAAAACAAGGTTTATCACGCCGTCGGGAACCCCTGCCTCCCTGAAGATCTCCATAATCACTCCGGCGGAATAGACTGCCGTCCTGGAGGGTTTCCAAACCACCACATTCCCCATCAGGGCGGGTGCGGCAGGCAGATTACCAGCGATGGAGGTAAAATTGAAAGGCGTCAGGGCATACACAAATCCTTCCAACGGACGGAATTCATTGTAATTCCATATTCCTTTGGCCGACTCAGGCTGCATCTGATAAATCCTGGTCATTTCACGAACCCCGAAGCGGAAAAAGTCGGCAAGCTCACAGGCAGAATCAATTTCCGCCTGGAAGGCATTTTTCGATTGCCCCAATATAGTGGCTGCATTCATCTTAGCCCGGTAAGGGCCGGCCAGCAAATCTGCAGCTTTCAGGAAAATAGATGCCCGGTGCTGCCAGGAAAGTGCGGCCCACGCTTCACGGGCCGATAATGCCGCGTCAATGGCCATCTTCACATGTCCAGCATCCCCCTGATGGTAATAACCCAGGGTATGAGCAATTTCATGCGGCGGAAAAATCCGCTCCAGCTTCCCCGTACGTACCTCCTTACCCCCGATTACCATCGGCAGGTCCACCTCCCTGCTCCGCAATTCCTTCAGCATCGACTGTAACTCCCTGCGCTCCTGACTTCCCGGAGCATACCCCAGTACCGGCTCATTCACGGCAACCGGAACATTGAAAAAACCTTTGCTCATAATCTATATTTTTGAATATTAACTTTTTAATGGTCCCGTTACAAAGCTAACGAATCCTGATCTGCCAAAGAATAACAAAAATCAGGTTCACAGGTTTACTTGTCAATTTGGGATTAATCACTATGAATCTATTGAATGCATTATCTTTTGACTTATTTTTACGTTGGTATTGGGAAAACGCTTTATTAGCCATTACAAAAACGGAACCTGCTTGAACTGGCTTGACAAATATCTGTATTTGAAGAGAAGCCCCGGGGAACAACCTTCCCAGGATGAACTCCTGAAACTCCGGTTCATGGCATTTCTGATAACAGGCTTATGCATTTCTGTCGGCCTCATGATTTTCAAAGAGATTTTCCGCAGTGACCTTGCTTCTCCCGTTGCTGAAACCGCTACCGTGCTGATGTTTGCCGCGGCCCTTTTCTTTGCATCACGGAACAATATGCAAACCGCCACCGGTATGGTCTTTCTCATCCCCGCACTCATCTATGCCTATTACCTTTCGGGATTCAGCAACAGCTCGCCTCCCTCCGAAACCATATACGCATCCTGCATTTGGCTTATTTCAGGGATTCTCGTCCTTGCGGCCTTTTCACCTGTCAGCCGGCTATCTATTGTATTTTACCTGACAGGTATCCTGACACTCTCGTACCATGCCCACGAGGCGGGATTAATCCCGCAATACCTCTCCGTCAACCAGATGTATGCGGAAAATCCCTTCCTGATCCTTACTTTTGTTTTTGTGACTGCCTTTCTGATTAGGAGAAGCTTTGACAGAAGACTCCAAAGCGAAATTTCAGGAAGGCAAGAATTGGAATTGCAGTTCAAAACAGCTTTTGACGAGGCCAGGCATGCCATGGCCTACATCAGCGTGCTCCGTGATGATGACGGAAATATCACCCGGCTGGTAATCGAAAAAGTAAACCGGGCTTTTGAATCAGAATTCAGGATCAGGCTTCAGGAAACCCTGGACCAGGAGGTCAATTACCTGTTCAGTCTGATCTTCGGAAATGATACGGACTGGAATGATCTTTTCATCCTCAACCCGAAACAACAAACCGAACTGTATGCCGTTAACCGGGACAAATGGTACAATCTGCATTTGACGTGGACCGGAAAACACCGGTGTACCTGCCTGTTTTATGATGTCACCCGGGAGAAGAATATGATAAACGATCTTACCGATGCCCGGGCACGCTACCGAGCGCTGCTGGAAGCAATCCCCGATATCTTCTTTGTAATCGACCGCGACGGCGTATACAGGGATGTTGTTTTTAAAGGACAGGAAAAGCTCTATCCCGAAACCAGGGAAGTGATCGGCAGCAACATTTTCAAGGTAGGCTTTTCGGAAAAGATGGCACAAAAAATATATTCCTGCATTCTGAAAGCCATTGACAGGGATACCATTGAAACTATCGAATATACCCTGGAAACGGCAAAATCCCCCCTCTTTTTTGAGATGCGGCTGGTGAGACTGGACATGAACAGCGTGATATCCATCGCACGCGATATCACCCGGCGGAAAAAAGCCGAATTTGAACTGGAACTGGCAAAAAACAAGGCAGAAGATGCTGCCGCCCTCAAAGCGAGGTTCCTAGCCAATCTTTCACATGACATCCGGACTCCCATGAATGCCATCGTGGGACTCACAAAACTGCTTTCAGACCCGGGATTGACTGAAAATGAAAGGGATGAATTTATCAGAGATGTGCAGATTCAGAGCAATACCTTACTGTCAATGATCGAAAATACTATACTGCTTTCCAAAATAGAAACCAACACGCTGGAGGTAAGGAATTCTTTTACTCAAATCAACAAACTTCTCAGGGAACTCTTCAGCCATTTCAACGAAATGGTCCCTTCTGACGGGAGCGTCAGGCTTGTGATGAATTGCGGCATTGTAAACGGCGAAACAGGTTTTGAAACCGATCCTACCCTCTTGCGCGAAATTCTGTTCCGGCTGATCGATAACGGACTCAAATTTACGAGGAAAGGAGAGGTAATTTTCGGTTATTCCCCGGCATCCGGCAATTGCGTTGAATTTTTCGTCGAAGACACCGGTTCCGGAATTCCGGAATCAGAAAGAGATAATATCTTTCTCCGGTTTTACGTGACGGAAACCGACAAACAGACCCACAAGAGCGGCAGCGGCCTGGGACTGCCCATCGCACAACACCTTGCCGTTCTGCTTGGAGGTGAACTAATGCTCGATACAAAACCCGGAAAGGGATCCCGTTTCTGGTTCCGGATCCCCCTTAAAAGTGCACGGGGCTTTATGCAGGTCGTTCAATAAATGAAGCTGCTGCCCCCCAGAAATTCCCTCAGCAGAGAGGTGGGAGGAATCTCGTTCTCATCGATATGCCTGAAATAAAACAGGAACTTCAGCAACCGGGTCGATTCACTGTACTCCTCCTGGTTTTCAGTCACGCCTTGTAACAACGGTTCCGCGTATTTTTTGAGAACCGCCAGTTCATACAGGGTTGCTGAATTGAACATCACATCAGCATTCTCCTGGAACGGGAAGATGTTCTTTTCCTCCCCTTTCCGCACCGAAGGCCATCGCTTAATGGTTTCCCGGGCGGGATATCCGCGGTATTTGCTGTCGCGGATCATCCGGCGGATCAACCGGTTGTCGGAAGTGGAAATATAGGTCTGCTCATCTACCGAAACCTGGGTAAGCGCCGAAATGAAAACCTTGAATGTCATTTCAGGATTTATGCGGGGAAGCAAGGCAGGATTCATACAATGGATCCCTTCAATGATGAGGATTTCGCCGTCGTTGAGTTTCAGACTGTGCCCGCCGAAAGAGCGTTTCCCCGTCTGAAAGTCAAACCTGGGGATTTCCACTTCCTTCCCCTGCATTAACTCAATCAGCTGCTGGTTCAGGAAATCAATATCGATGGCCTCAAGGGCTTCATAATCGTGGTTTCCTTTCTCATCAAGCGGGGTATCCTCCCGGTTCACAAAATAATCATCGACAGAGATCATTTTGGGCCACAGACCATTAACGGCAAGTTGGACTCCGAGTCTTTTGCTGAAGGTGGTCTTGCCCGAGGAAGAAGGGCCTGCAATCAGCACAATCCTGACTTTATCGCGCCGCTGGTTGATCATATTGGCAATTTCGGCGATTTTCTTTTCATGCAGGGCTTCTGAAATCTTAATGATATCACCCGCCCTTCCACGGATAATGAAATCGTTCAGGTCGGCAATGGTGCTGACTTTCAGAATTTCAGCCCAATCCTTGTGTTCCTGAAAAACTCCGAACAAACGATCCTGCGGGATGGAATCCAGCAGTGTTTTCATATCATCGGAACGGGGAACCCTCAGAAGGATGCCGTCATAATACAACTCCAATCCGAAGTTGGCAAGCATTCCCGTCGAGGGAAGCAGATGGCCGTAATAAAAGTTGGCCAATCCGTTCATGAAGTAAACAAAACTATAAAGGGTTCCCTGTTGGCTGAAAAGCCGGGCTTTGCTGTGCAGCCCCTGCCTGGTGAAAATCTCCACCACCTCTTCTGTGGGCAATCCCTTTTTCTCAAAGGGGTAGTCCCTGTTAATAAGAGATTGCATCGCTTCCTTGATGGCCAATACGTCGGTTCGGGTAATGACTCTGCCCAAACCGCGCAACTCGGCGAAATAACCGTTGGAAATGCCATGTTCCACATTCAGGGTCACCTCAGGAAAGACTTCCCTGACCGCAGCATACATAACAAAAAGGAGTGAACGGATGTACATCCTTCTTCCGTCAGGATGAAGCAGGTCAATGAATTCCACCATTTTGGATTTCACCACCGGAAATGACAACTCTTTCAGTTTGTTATTCACCAAAGCGCCGCAAACCGGAGTTGATAATTTAATTTTCTGATCAGCGGCGATCTCCTTCAACGTGATGCCCATGGGATAGGAACAACGTTTTTTGTTGTTCCTGCAGATAATTTCAATTCTCTTCATTTCGGTAATTTGTGTGCAATTTACAAAGGATTTGCGGAGAAAAAAAGCGTCTATGGGAGGGCCAATTCAGCCCTGAGAAATTCGGCGGTATAAGAATTTTCATTCAGGGCTACCTCCTCAGGTGTTCCCGCACACAGTATCCTTCCGCCTTCAAAGCCTCCTTCAGGGCCGAGATCGATGATATGGTCCGCAGCCTTGACAACATCCAGGTTATGTTCGATCACCACGACGGTATTTCCTTTGTCGGCAAGCCTCCCGATCACATCAAGCAATACACGGATATCTTCGAAGTGAAGTCCTGTTGTCGGTTCATCCAGAATGTAGAGGGTATTGCCCGTATCTCTTTTTGACAATTCGGCAGATAACTTCACCCTTTGCGATTCCCCTCCCGAAAGGGTTGTGGAAGCCTGCCCCAGGGTGATGTATCCCAGTCCTACGTCTTCCAGAGTTTTTAATTTCCATGCAATGGAGGGAATGTTTTCAAAAAAGGCAACCCCCTGGCTGATGGTCATATCCAGAACATCGGAGATTGACTTTCCCTTGTAACGGACTTCCAGGGTTTCCCGGTTATATCTTTTGCCGTTGCATTTGTCACACAGGACATACACGTCGGGGAGAAAATTCATCTCTATAGTTTTCACACCTGCTCCCTGGCACTCTTCGCAACGGCCTCCCTTCACATTGAAGGAGAATCTTCCGGCCTGATAACCCCGAATTTTGGATTCGGGAAGCTGAGCATAGAGGGCGCGGATATCGGTAAAAACACCGGTATAGGTCACGGGATTGGAGCGGGGAGTCCGCCCGATGGGAGACTGGTCCACTTCGACGACTTTATCGACATGTTCCAGTCCTTCAATCCGCTGGTAAGGTAGAGGATCGGCCACCGAGTTGTAAAAATGCTGGCTCAGGATCGGGTGAAGTGTCTCATTGATCAGTGTGGATTTTCCGCTTCCCGAAACGCCTGTTACGCACACCATTTTTCCCAGGGGAATTTCCAGATCGACCGATTTGAGATTATTTCCGCTACACCCGTAAAGTCTCAGCCATTTCCCGTTTCCAGGCCGGCGTTTCCGGGGGATTTCGATACGCCGGCGACCTGTCAGGTAATCCGTAGTGAGGGTTTTAAAACCCAGCAGTTCAGCGGGAGTCCCGGCGGCCACCACCTCTCCTCCATGCCTGCCTGCATAAGGCCCCATGTCCACCACATAATCCGCATGAAGCATCATATCCTTATCGTGCTCAACGACAATCACGGAATTTCCGGTATCCCGAAGGTCCTCCAGGGCATGAATCAGCCTCAGGTTATCACGGTGATGCAACCCGATACTGGGTTCGTCAAGAATATACAATACGTTGACCAATTGCGAGCCGATCTGGGTTGCCAGCCTGATGCGCTGTGATTCACCCCCCGACAACGAAGCCGCCGGCCGGTCCAGCGCAAGATAATTCAACCCCACATTCATCATAAATCCCAGCCGGTTCCTGATCTCCTTGATAACCTCCCTGGCAATGAGCCGCTGCCGCTCGCTGATCCGCTCCTCCAAACCGTCAAACCATTCCGATAATCGGGAAAGATCCATCTGCGCCAGCTCTGAAATGTTCTTCCCGTCAATGCGGAACCAGAGCGATTCCTTTTTAAGCCTCATCCCATTACATTCAGGACAGGTAATGGTGCGGACAAACTGATTGGCCCATTTCTGCGCCTTCAGGGATGGGTTCTCTTCACGCTGACTTTCGATGTGTTTGATAAGACCTTCATAAGTCATCATATAGTTGATGCTGTCTCCCAGCGGCGTATTCTTCAACTGGATACGTTCACTGGTGCCGTACAACACGGCATCCAATCCCTCCTGAGAAATTTCGCTGACCGGCGTTTTCAGGGTAAAGTCATACTTTTCACCCAGGGCTTCTATCTGCCACCATATCAGGGAATTCTTCTGTACACCGAGCGGCACGATCCCGCCACGCCCGATGCTGATCTCCTTGTCGGGGATGATCTTGTCCAGGTCAATCTCGGCAATCCTGCCCAGTCCGTTGCACTTGGGACATGCCCCTTGCGGCGAGTTGAACGAAAAATTGTGGGGAGCGGGCTCATTATAGGAAATTCCCGTGGTGGGACACATCAGCATCCTGCTGAAATACCTGACCTCACCGGTCCCGCCTTCATAAATCATGATGATCCCGCGCCCCTGGGTCATGGCTGTCCTGACACTCTCCTTCAACCGCTGGTCCGAAGCATCATCCACTACCAGTTTGTCGATCACTATTTCGATAAAGTGATTCTTGTAACGATCGACTTTGAATCCGTGGGTCAGTTCCGTGATTACCCCGTCAACACGGGCATACAAAAAACCCTTCCGCCTGATCTGATCAAACAATTCCCGGTAATGCCCCTTTCGTCCTTTGATCTGCGGAGCCAACACATGGATGCGCTTCCCGGCAAATTGCTCCCTGATCATCAGGAGAATCTTCTCCTCATTGTATTTCACCATTTTCTCCCCGGTATTGTAGGAAAAAGCTTCGGCAGCCCTTGAAAAAAACAAACGGAGAAAATCATAAATCTCGGTTACGGTGCCCACTGTGGAACGGGGATTGCGGCTGGTGACCTTCTGCTCAATGGAAATGACAGGACTCAATCCGGTAATTCTGTCTACGTCGGGCCGCTCCATGTTGCCAAGGAAGGAACGGGCATAGGCGGAGAAAGTCTCGATGTAGCGTCGCTGCCCTTCGGCATAAATGGTGTCGAAGGCGAGTGAGGATTTGCCGCTGCCGCTCAACCCGGTAATGACGGTCAGCTTATTACGGGGAATTTCCACATCGATATTCTGCAGGTTGTGTACCCGGGTACCGGTAACGACAATCTTTCCCCCTTCAATTATATCCTCCTTATTGTCAATATATTGCATCGACTGGTGCACTTATCTGAAAACACCGCAAAACTAATAAAAAAGAAACCTGAACGAACGTTTTCACGCGGGGATCTCTATCAGGTAACGTTTTCCGGTTTTATTGGTCAGAAAAGTCTCCCGAAGCCATGGATTATAATATTTCAGGGTTTTGTAAGTAATTCCATAACTTTTGGCAAAATCGGCAAGGTCAGCCAGCGGGGTTGCGATTTCGACCAACCGTGTTTTCAAGACCGGGTACTTTTCCGCTTCCTTGATCAAAAAACCATATTTTTGGGGATCTTCCAGGATGATCTTAAGGCTGAGGATGCGATAGACATACCGTTCTGTCTCTTCGGAAAAGAGGAGGTCGAAATAGCTGGTTTCCTTCTGGCGTCTGATCTGACGGTCGACGGCAGCGGTTCCGGCATTGTATGAGGCAGCAACGACTGCCCAGTCACGGTATTTGGCATAGCTGTCCTTCAGGTAGCGGCAGGCGGCACGGGTTGATTTTTCGATATGGTACCGTTCATCCACTTCTGCATTCACCTCAAGTCCATACTCCATGGCGGCACCTTTTAGGAACTGCCACAGGCCGGCTGCGCCGGCGGGAGACAATGCCCGGGGGTTCAGGGTGCTCTCTGCAACACAGAGATAGCGGAAATCGACAGGAACACCTTCAGCCTCCAGGATGGGATCTATCAACGCAAAATAGCGGGGAGCCAGCTTGATCAGCCTGATGGTCTGGGAATGGAAGTTGGCATTTACCAGCAACTCCCGCTCCAGATTTTCGTAAACGTCAAATCGTTCCAGGGGGATCCTTTGCCCCATGAAAAAAACCGAATCGGGGACGGGAGGAGCGGTAAAATACCAGGAGGCCTGATCGTTTACGCTAACCGGGGATTCCTCATTCCCCTTTATGTTCAAACCGCAGGTGGAGAATAACACAACGACCGACACCAGGGCTACCCAGGCAGCACCATAAATTCTTCTCTTCATGAACTAAAATTTGGAGGCTTCAAAGATAAAATTTTCAGGGCACTTCCCTGACCTCTTCACGCTAATTGTACGCCGGGGCATTCATCTCGCCCATGAAAAGAATGGTTCCCGTAGTTTTTTCGGTGATGGCAAACAGGAAGGGTCTGTCAACGGTAAAGTAGATTTTTTCGGGAGGATCGACAGGCATACTGGTGGTATACACGCCCACCGCCGTGACAGCGGCAGCTTCAGTACCATTCTCATTCACATCGACATAGGTCTTGTGAATAACGAATCCGATGTAGAGATCCCTGGCGTTGCTGATTCCGGAGAAATCGGCCACATAAGGGGTGAATGCCGAAGCCATGCCCATTGCCGAAAGAATACCATTCAACGTCATTTCCCAGGCAAATTTAAACCGCGGCATTTTCACCACCACCTTGTTTTCCATCCTGAAATCCTTCATCCAGTCATTCCACTTCTCATTGTCGAGCTCATCAATCACATCGGCTGTGGATTTGCCCCCGTTGGGCAGGAGGATTGTCATCTGATACTGCCCCTCGCCATAAGGAAGGTGCACAGCACTGAAAAGGTCGTTGGAAGTATATTCCAGGGCGGTTTCCTGGCTCATGGTGGCCACCTCACGGGTTGATCCGTCGCCAAACCTGAACGGCAGGGAATGGGTATCCTTGTCTCCGAATTTCGACTTCCATTTCCCGTTAAAATAGATCGCATTCAGCAAAACCATCACCAGATCGGCATCTATTTGCTCCAGGATCGTCGGAATTTTGCCTTCGGTCTTTTCACTGACCCACCCGTTTATAATGCCCAGCACATCAACAGAACTGAAATTCAAAGATGTAACCTCCGCATCGTAATAGTGCTGGTTCACCGTCACGAATTCTTCCCTGACTTTGAGCAAATGGTTATAATAGATGGCATTGGCAATTTTCAGGGTAACCTCCGGATCAGCTGATTTGAGGGCTTCCACCAGCGCCTTGTGCGCCTTGTTGATCTGTTCCGTGGTCAGCCCATAGAGTTTCATGGTCTTCTCCATGTCGCTTTTTGTCTGGCCTGCCGCTCCGTTGTAAGTCATCGACAAAGCCAGGGAGATGCTCAACGGGGAGATCATCGTGTTGTCGTTGACGCCCGCCTCAGCGGTAATTTTTTGGAACAGCTCAAGGCCGAACTGGTTGTCGGCATCAATCAGTTGGGCCGATTTTTCAGGCAGGTTCTTCAAATCGTCAGTTCCCTCTTCCTGGTGTTCCCGGCACGACAAGGCCGACAACAGGATAAAGAAAGCGAGGACGACGGGGAAAATCAAACGTTTTGTTTTCATGGCTTTTGGAGTTTTCATGACTATCTTATTGTTACAGTTGTTTGTGTTATCATGGTTGTCTTTGCCCTGCCCCGAAAATGCCTTATCAATTTATCGGGAAAGGATTTTTCACTGTTCCGGGGAAGAGAACGGCACCCGTTGACTTTCCGGTGATGGCGTACAATAACATCAGGAATATACATGGCCATCATCTCTTTCTTTTATCAGTTAGACGCATAAAAACAGGTTATTGTTGCGTTGACATTCTTTTTTTTTTGCCACGCAACACATTGCCATGCCTTTCCGTCTATAGGGCAAAGATCGGCCATCAATGACCGCGGAAAGATCCGTAAAGAATAATAGCCGGTAATTATCTTTACTTTTGTGATAAAATGTGAAGTTCATTTGGAAGACTTCAGGAAAATAATCGATGATTGCATTTCAGGGGATAACCGGGCTCCCGAAAAGCTGTACCGTAAACTGGCACCGAAAATGTTTGGGGTTTGTCTGAGATATGCCAAGGATAAAACCGAAGCTGAAGATAATCTGCACGACGGATTTGTGACCGTATTTTCAAAATTAAGGGATTTCAGGCACGAAGGTTCTTTCGAAGGATGGGTCCGCAGGATCATGGTGAATGTTTCACTCAACCGGTACCGGCAGAAACAGCATTTGGTACTGATCGACGAAGTCAGGCACCTCGACGCGCAGATCAGTGAAGAGGAAGTGCTGGGGAATCTTCCTGTGGAAGATCTGGTAAAGATCATCCAGGAGCTCCCCCCCCGCTATCGCATGGTTTTTAACATGTATGCCATTGAGGGTTACACACACGCGGAAATCAGCCGGCAACTTGAGATTTCAGAAGGAGCCTCCCGGTCCGATCTGTCAAGAGCGCGTGAAATCCTCAGGACCAAGTTGCAGCATCAGTATGGTGAAATGAGAAAAAACAGGAATTATTCAATATGAGCAGGGATAGACTGGACGATTTAATCCGCGACAAGTTTTCCTCCTATTCTCCCGCACCGCCCGGGGAAGTATGGAGAAAACTCCAATCCGGCCTGTTGAAGGAGGAAAAGCCTGTCCGGCGGTTGTGGTACCGCTGGGCTGTTGCCGCCGCCGTGTTGCTGGCAGCCATGATTACGGGCCTGCTTGTCAATGACGGGATCCGCGACACATCAACGCCCGTCGCCATGGAATCTGCCCCGGCTGCGGACCAGGATGCCGCGATTGTTTCCCGGGAGGCCGAAGCCCCTCCGGTGGCGGCAGAGACCATGGCACATGACAATTTCCCGGCTTTGACCCCTGCCCAGTCGGAAATCACCTCCGGTACTCCTGTCACAGCCGGGATCCCTCCCACAACCCATATGTTCTCCGCGGATCTTCCGGCGCTGCCGGAAGAAAGAGACAACGCAACCCCGTCGCGATTCACCCTGGCAACACTGAAAAGCCTCACCGGAACAATAACCAATGAAGAAGTTCTTTCCCGGGAACGCCTCAGGACAGGACGGTATATTTCTCCCCCGCAGTTGACGGCCGAAGAGCGGTTCGTGCCAGCCACCCCTGCCGTGAGCGGGAGAGACAGGAAATCCCATGATGACAGGGAATGGATAATCGGCATGCATCTTTCTCCTGCCTACTCCTCCTATGTCGCGTCCCATTCAGCGGAGTATGCCCGCAACATGACCCGTTCCGAAGGCCAGTCCCGGGGAGGCGTCGGAGGAGGCCTCTCTCTCCAGTACAAAGCCGCCGCCCGCTGGCGCATCGAAAGCGGGATCTATTATGCGAGGAACGGTGACAAGTCAGATAACACCTGGAATCTGGCACCCACGAAAGAACTCTATTTCGACAAAGTATCCGCCGCCGGAAGCTGCTTTAACACCACCGTAAAACTTGAAAACGGGACCATCGCCATGAACAGTACCGCAGGGGTGATCAAATTCACCAGAACGCCTGAAAATGTCCGGGTGTTCTCCCTGCCTGAAACAACTTACGGAATCGCCGATGCCATGCTCTCTTCCGGCACTTTCTACCAGGTTTTCGACATCATGGAAATCCCCCTTATCGCCCGGTACAGGATCTTCGAAAAAGGAATCACCGTCGACGTGGTAAGCGGAATCAGCACCAACCTGGTCGTTGGGAACAACGTTTATATGAAGACAGACGAGGAAAGGGAAAATATCGGCTATACCAGCAATATTTCTCCGCTCAATTTTTCGGGCGTCGCCGGAATCGGCTTTCTGTATCCCCTGGGAAAACATATCACCCTTTCTGTGGAACCCCGTGCATCCTATTATCTGAACTCCCTCAGCCAGCGCGACGACCTGGTTTACCGCCCCTGGAAAGTAGGACTTGTGACCGGGCTCACCTATGGATTCTGATCAGGACCCTCCTGCCGCTTCAAAAAATAAATACCTAAAATTTGCATTCCCACGCAACCTTTCAGGGTGCGTCATCATCTTACTGAAAAATTAACCATATTATGAACAGAATTATCTTGCTGGTATTTATCCTGGCAATTTCCTTGAAGGTTGCCGGGCAATACACACCGGGCACAGCTCCTGTCCAGTATGAAAAGGGATACATTTACCTCAAAGACGGATCCGTCCTGAAAGGGAAATACCTCTACTCCTCATCTCTTGACAAAGTCAGGGTGATATCAGGAAAAAACAGTTGGATCTTTAACTCCGGGGATGTGGAGAAGATTTCCGTCAAAAGACCCCTGCTGTCCTTTGAAGAAAACACAGGATTTGATGCTTCCCCGGGAACGACGGTGCCGGTTCCCGTATGGTTTTCCTTAATGGAAATCGGCGTACTGGCGGGGAACGATGACAACAACCGGCCCGCCCCCCTGGTGTTCGGGGCCTCCCTGAACCGCCGGATCTGGAAGAACCTGTCGGCAGGTGCCGGAATCGGCGCTGAATTCCTGAACGAGACCTACATGCCCGTAACCGCCAACCTGATGTACAGGCTGCGCCAAAGCCGGTTCACCCCTTTTGCCATGCTGCAGTCAGGGTACCAGATCCCCATCGAGGAATCCCGCACCGTTTATTACAGGGTGGTGCCCGACTATATCTATTCCAGCGTAATCTGGCCGGGACCATGGCCCTCCTATAACAGTGAAATGAAAGCCAAAGGCGGACTGCTGCTCAATCCCACCGTCGGCTTCTTGATGCAAAACCATTCCGGCTTCGGCATGAGCCTCGCCTTCGGCTACCGCTTCCACCGGCTCCGCTATACCGCTGAAAATGATTACCGCATTGACGTTGACTATAACCGACTCTCCCTGAAACTGGGTTTCATTTTTAACTAATCACGAATTATGAAGACAAATTTCCGCATATTCACCCTGGTCCTCCTCACGGCCGTCATGGTTTCCTGCAGGGACCAATTCACAGAAGTGTTCACGGCCAACTCGCCCATATACATGTCGTACGATGAATTGCGGGCCGCCGTGAAGCCTGCGGCACCCCGCGACCTCGAGAATCCCGGAAAAATCTATTTTAAGGATGACTACATCTTCGTGGTAGAAGAGATGAAAGGATTCCACCTCATTGACGTCTCCAACCCCGCTTCGCCACAGAAAAAAGCTTTCGTGCAAATCCCGGGATGTGTCGACATAGCCGTTAAGGAAAACATCCTCTACGCCGACAGTTATGTCGACATGGTGGCCATCGACGTTTCTGACATCAACAATATGAAGGAGATCAAACGGGTAAAGGATGTATTTCCGTATACGGTTCCCCCTGCCGGGAATGAATACCGCCTTGCCGAAGTGGATAAGGAGAAAGGGGTGGTCATCGATTGGGAAGTCAAAAAGGTACGTCAGGAGATGGAATACCAGTATTATCCCGTCTATCCGATATTTTATCGCGGATATGCCGAAAAATTGGACGGCGCTTATTATACAGCTTCTGCCGGCATCTCCAACTCCTCCGGAGTGGGGGGATCATCAGGCACCTCTTTCGGCGTGGGTGGTTCCATGGCCCGTTTCGGACTTTACAAGGAGTATCTCTATACCGTCGACAACAGAAACCTCTATATGTTCGATGTGAAAGTACCCTCTGCACCTTCCTCAATCGGGAAACAAAATGTGGGGTGGCAGGTCGAAACCATGTTCATTTACGGGGATTACATGTTCTTCGGCACCACCACTGGTATGCTGATCTATGACCTGAAAATCCCGACCTATCCCGAATATATTGCACAATTCTGGCATGCCACAAGTTGCGATCCGGTAGTCATCTCTGACGGCTACGCCTATATTACCCTGAGAAGCGGGAGAACATGCACCGGCAATGCATCGGGCACCTTGAACAGGCTGGATGTGGTAAAACTTTCGGCCGATTACAAAAACAACAACCTGGTGATGTCGTACCCCATGCATGAGCCGGCAGGTCTGGGTATTGACGGGGATATCCTTTTTCTCTGCGACGGCGACGCCGGACTGA
Organism: Prolixibacteraceae bacterium UBA1413; assembly: GCA_002304925.1. Lineage (GTDB taxonomy): Bacteria > Bacteroidota > Bacteroidia > Bacteroidales > Prolixibacteraceae > UBA1413. The sequence goes on along the minus strand of DBPT01000021.1, from coordinate 51,401 downwards.
AAGTGTTCAATGTAAGCGACAAGAGGAAGATTGACGTCAACCAGATAGCCACATTTCCCGGCATCCAGACTTATGACGTTATTCCCGTCAACAACTATCTGTTTATGGTGGGCGACGATGGTTTTTATCTGTATGATTACAGCAACCTGCAAAATATCAAACAAATCGGCCTCATCCCCGTAAAAAAATAACCCCCAGGAAGTTCCCGGTCAACTGACCGGGAACTGTTTTTCAAGGCATGCCATTTAATAAAGCTGCCATGCAAAAGTTTATTCTTTTAGTGCAATTGATTTTTTGTAGTTTCCCTTTAATAATCTGGGGCCAAGAGGTGGATAAACCCATCAAACGGATCGGGATTACCTGCACTGGTGTGGGTCAAAATGAAGTGTTCACCGACCCTGATCTGGTAGGAGCACCCGGCTATCGTGGAAAGGGATTCTGGGGGGCCGGAATGGTTTTCAGCCAGGGCATCAACCGTTGGTTGGAATGGGAAACCGGAATGGAATTTTCGCGCCATCGCATCGAGGTGGTTCCCAACCTTCCCCCCAATATGGATGCAAGAACCCGGATAGAAAACAGCGCCCTGATCACCTTCCCTTTATCCCTGAAGGCAGGATTCCTGAAATATTTCTTTGTCAGCGGCGGCATCCTGCTGGATCTGGATGCCGCTCCCGGCTCGCCCATTGACAGCCAGACCGGCTTCGGCGCCGGAGTGGGAGCCGGGGCCCAATACCATTTCCGCTCAGGCCTATCCCTCTTTGTCAATCCCTATGTCAGAGGGCACTCCCTCCTCCCCCTCATGGGCAGCAAAAACCATGATTCGCTTTGGGAAGAAGGCATCAGAATAGGATTGACCGTGGCCTTGTGACTCTTTCTGACAACAGGCACGGCACCCGGGCCGCCGTACAGTGGCCGGCTTTCCCTGAACCCTCCGCCATTCAGGCATGAACGTTCAGCAGCTTGTCGCTCAGCGTCTGCAACGTGGATTTCTGGTGGGATTCCGGCACCAGCACTGAAATGTTGTAGCGGCTACCCCCATAGGAGATCATCCGGATGGGAATTCCGTCAAGGGCATGAAACACCTTTGAGGCAAAACCGCGTTCTTCGCGGATGATGTCGCCCACGATGCAAATAATGCTCATGTTACGGTCTACTTCCACTTCACCAAAAGCCAGAAGTTCCTGATGGATCATTTCCAGGTATTTTGTGTTGTCGATGGTCAGCGAAACCGCCACCTCGGAGGTGGAAATCATGTCTATGGGCGTCTTGTAGCGTTCGAAAACCTCAAAAATCTTCTTCAGGAAACCATAGGCCATAAGCATCCTGCCTGAGCGTACCTTTATGGCGGTGATGCCGTCTTTGGCTGCCACCGCCTTGATGCCGCTGCCGTCGGAACTCGTGGTGATCAGCGTGCCGCTGTCGTCCGGATTCATGGTATTCTTCAGCCTGACCGGAATATTCTGCACCCTGGCAGGGAAGATAGTCTGAGGATGGAGAATCTTTGCGCCGAAGTAAGCCAGCTCCGCCGCCTCATTGAAGGAGAGCTGGTCAATTTTGCGGGTGTTGCTTACAAAACGGGGATCGTTGTTGTGAAATCCGTCAATATCGGTCCAGATCTGCACCTCCTCAGCATCGATGGCCGCCCCGATTAATGAGGCCGTATAGTCACTCCCGCCCCGGTCCAGGTTATCGATCTCCCCTTCCGGATTGCGGCATATAAAGCCCTGGGTGATGTAATAATCCGCAGCGGGAGAGTTATCCATCAGTTCGGAGAGCAAAGATCGGATGGCAGCCACATCGGTGGCCCGGTCCCCGTCAATCCGCATGAAGTCCAGCGCCGGAAGTAGCACGGTGCTGAATCCGTTCTCTTCCATCAAAAAGGCGAACAATTGCGTGGAAAGCAATTCTCCCTGGGCTACCACGATCTTTTCCTCCCTGTCCGAAAAACCCTTGTAAAGAAATGACCTTAGCAGATCAAAGGTTTTATCAACAATCACCCTGCATTTTTTCCGGGTCTCGTCCCTGGCAAAAAGATCCTCCGTAACATGGTCATACTTCTCCTCCAAAACCGCAATTGATTCAGAAGCCTTTCCCGAATGACCGCCCCGGATCTTTTCCGAAATGTCAAGCAATGCATTGGTGGTTCCCGACATGGCGGAAAGGACCACCACTTTGGACTCGCCATCGGTGATGATCTGCATCACTTGTCGCATGTTAATGGCCGATCCTATCGATGTTCCGCCAAATTTGAGTACTTTCATCGTTCTCCCCAGAAATATTTGTTTTCAGTCGCCTGCAAATATGATGATTTTTTGAAATTTGGGCAGCGATGTGCCATGATTAGGGAAACCAGACGAAAAAATTAAGATCAACTTCAGAAACTCCCGAAGATGGCGTGCTTCTCAGAGTTGAACCATATCGTAGAATAGACATGAAATCCCTCCCGGTTGGTACGCAGTTTGCGCTCCAGGTACAAGACAGGCTGTCCCGGCTGCAATTTCAGCAGATTAATGATCCGCTCATCGGGCAGGATGGCTTTCAACTTCTGTTCTCCGCCTTTGATTTCTATCTGGTAATGTGATCGGAGAATGTCAAACAGTGATTTGTTCTCAAACGAACGGCGGGTAATCCGGGGAATGTTGAGATTGGGCAAATGGTTGATATCATAAAAAAGAGGGATTTCATTGACATACCGGAGACGCTCCATGTAAATGCATCCTGCCTCGTTTTCAGTTTCTGAAAGTTCAAAAGGGAAATCTTCGGGCCATGATTTCACGACCGGTTTTTGCAGAATTGCTGTTTTCAGGTAGGAATGACCGATGGCCGAAGCAGTTCCCGCCACCGACAAAATCCCGATATTGCGAAGCGGTTTCCTGACAATACTCCCTTTTCCCTGCCGCTTCAGGATCAGCCCATCCTTCACCAACTCCTCCAGCGCCTGCCGCACCGTAGGCCGTGTGATCCCATGTATTGAACATAATTCATTCTCCGACGGCAACAGATCCCCTTCGGCATACATCCCTTCCAGGATATGCTTCCTGAGGATCTTGTATAGTTTCCGGTATTGCGGTACCCCATTCATGCCCCAAAGTTAAAAAAATAATAACAAAAACATCGCAACTTGTATTTACAAGTAAAATATTCATACATTTGTCACATAAAACACTTAACTTTTCATTAAGTACTGATTTTGAGATTATTAATTCCGTAATAACGAAATCGGTCCGGGAGATTCGAAAGGAGAAGATTGTAAGTACAAGTTAAAAAATACAGTTATGGCAACAGCAGTGATCATGCCCCGCCAGGGCCAGTCGGTAGAGACCTGCCTTTTTGGACAGTGGTTTAAGGAGATTGGAGACGAGGTAAAAACCGGTGATTTACTGTTCTCCTATGAAACGGACAAGGCATCGTTTGAAGAAGAAGCGAAGGCCGACGGTTACCTGCTGGCCCGGTATTTTGAATCGGGTGACGAAGTTCCGGTATTGGCTGAAGTAGGAGTCATCGGGGAAAAAGGCGAAATGGCGGTTTCCCGGATAGAGACGGCAGATTCACCTGCTCCGGCCGTTGAACAGGAGGAACAGGCCAAGGTCATCGAATTTCAGGTTGAGCAAAGCGTCCAGGTTTCGGGAAGAATTCGCATTTCACCCCTGGCACGGAACATGGCAGCCCGGATGGGCGTTGATCTTGCCGGGCTGAAAGGGACTGGCCCTCAGGGAAGGATTATCGCGCGGGATGTGGAAAAGGCAAGCCTGGTCCGGGGAAGAGGCATCCGGGAACAGGGTGCGGGGATTCCGGAAAAACTCGTTACTGAGCAGGAACGGCAGCCTGCCGGAAGCCCCAGGGCACTCCCCGGTAACGGTCCTGCGAAAGGTACCGATTTCGAGGTAAAACCTTTGACAAACATCCGGAAGCTGATCGCCAAAGCCATGCATGCATCGCTTCAGAATTCCGCCCAGCTCACCCACCACCTCTCGGCAGATGCCCGCAACATCCTGGCCATCCGTAAAAATTTCAAGAAAGATTTTGAATCAGGGAACATCAGGGAAAATGTGACCATCAACGATTTGGTGTGTTATGCCGTGATCAGGGCCCTGAAGGAGCACCCCCAGGTCAACACCCATTTCCTGGGCGACCGGATCAAATATTTCAGCAAGGTGCACCTGGGTTTGGCCGTCGATACCGACCGCGGACTGATGGTGACAGCCCTGCAAAATGCCGATGACCTATCGGTGACGGGATTGTCGTCACGGTTACAACAGTTGGCTGCCGACTGCCGCAAGGGAAGCATAAACCCCGACCTGCTGAGTCCTGAAGCCGCAACCTTCACGGTCTCCAACTTGGGGAACTACGGAGTGGAAATGTTCACTCCCATCATCAACCTGCCCCAGACAGCCATCCTGGGAGTCTGCGCCATCCTTCCCCGCCCCAAAGAACTGGGCGACGGAGTGTATGCCTTTGTGCCGCATATGGGATTATCGCTTACTTACGACCACCGTGCCCTCGATGGCGGCGAAGCCACCCGCTTCCTGGCAGCTGTCCGTTCTCAGATAGAAAACCTGACATTATTAACACAATGACACAAAGAGAAAAAACGTCCCTGGCGTCTTAGCCTCTTTCCGTCAGAAAATATTCATTATTATGCCAAAGTCACAATTCATCAACCCCTCAGAGGTAAGAAAACCCGGATTTGTGGAGTTTCAGCCAATACCGGTGAACCAGTACTCCAAAACCATCGAAGAGGAAAAAGCCAATTTCTCTGATGACGAATTTTTGCGGATATACCGAGACATGGCCCTCATCAGGGAATTTGAAACAATGCTGAACCTGATCAAGACCAGGGGTGAATACAACGGAATTGCATACAACCATCCCGGTCCGGCCCACTTATCGATCGGGCAGGAGGCAGCTGCCGTCGGCATGGCGTATACGCTTTCGGTTGAAGATTTCATTTTCGGCTCGCATCGCAGTCACGGGGAGATCCTGGCCAAGGGACTCTCCTCCATCAGTCAGTTGGATGATGAAAAGCTGATGCATATCATGGAATCCCATTTCAATGGCATTACCCTGCGCCCGGTGTTGGCCGGGCACGAAGGCACCGTGAAAGAACTGGCAGTTAAATTCCTGGTATATGGCACCCTGGCGGAGATCTTTGCCCGGGAAACAGGATTCAACAAAGGGTTGGGAGGCAGCATGCACGCCTTCTTCACCCCTTTCGGGGTATATCCCAACAACGCCATTGTGGGAGGATCGGGCGATATTGCCGTTGGCGCCGCCCTTTTCAAGAAGGTAAACCGTAAAAAGGGGATTGTGGTGGCCAATATCGGGGATGCCTCCATGGCTTGCGGGCCGGTTTGGGAAGGGCTCTCCTTCGCCACCATGGACCAGTTTACCAAACTCTGGAAAGAGGAGATGAAGGGAGGCCTACCACTCATCGTCAACATCATGAACAATCAATATGGCATGGGTGGCCAAACCTGCGGGGAGACCATGGGTTACGGCATTGCCGCCCGCATCGGGGCCGGAATCAACGAAGACCAGATGCATGCCGAGCGGGTAGACGGGTACAACCCGCTGGCCGTTATCGATGCTTACCGCCGGAAAAGAAAAATCCTGGAAGAAAAAAGAGGCCCGGTACTCCTTGATGTGCTGACTTACCGGTACAGCGGCCATTCGCCCTCCGACGCATCCTCCTACCGATCCAAAGAGGAAGTGGAAGCCTGGGAACAGGTTGATTCCATCCACTGGTTCGGGGATGAACTGGTTAAAGCTGAAATTGCGGACTCGCTTCTCCTGTTCCGGATCAGGGAAGAAATCGCCGAACTGGTCACCTGGGCCCTAAAGCTGGCCACCGACGATGATGTGTCCCCCCGGATGGATATGAATGCGCAACCCAACCTTATCGGAGACATGATGTTTTCAAACGGATCCCTCGACGCTATGGAAGAGGGAACCCCGGAAGTGAATCATTCGATGGAGGAGAATCCCAGGGTGAAACAGCTTGCCACCAAAGAGAGATATGCCTTCGATGAGCAAGGCAAACCTCATTCAAAAATAAAAAATTTTGCGCTCAGGGATGCTATTTTTGAAGCCATCATAGACAGGTTTTACAAAGACCCCACCCTGATCGCCTTTGGCGAAGAGAACCGTGACTGGGGGGGTGCCTTTGCCGTATACCGTGGACTTACCGAAGCCCTTCCCTACCACCGGTTGTTCAATTCTCCCATTTCGGAAGGGGCCATTGTCGGGACCGCCATCGGCTATGCCATGTGCGGCGGCCGTGTAATCCCCGAGATCATGTATTGTGACTTCCTCGGCAGGGCGGGCGATGAAGTCTTTAACCAGCTCCCCAAATGGCAGGCTATGAGCGGCAACGTCCTAAAAATGCCCGTCGTCCTGCGGGTCTCCGTGGGTTCTAAATACGGGGCTCAGCATTCGCAAGACTGGACTGCCCTGGCGGCCCACATCCCGGGGTTGAAAGTGGTCTTCCCGGTGACCCCCTACGATGCCAAAGGATTGATGAACAGTGCCCTCCAGGGTACCGACCCGGTCATCTTCTTTGAAAGCCAGCGCGTATACGACATCGGTGAAATGTTTCACAAGGAAGGTGTTCCCACAGGCTATTATGAAATCCTCCCGGGCGAACCCGATATCAAACGGCCAGGAAAAGATATAACTCTCCTTACCATCGGGGCTACCCTTTACCGGGCCCTCGATGCCGCAAAAATACTGGAAGAAAAATACGGAATCTCAGCCGAAGTGATCGACGCTCGATCCCTGGTCCCCTTCAATTATGACCTGGTGATCGAATCCGTGAAAAAGACAGGAAGAATCGTTATTTCAGGGGATGCGTCGGCACGATGCTCCTTCATGCGCGACCTGGCTTCCAACATTACGGAACTGGCATTCGACTACCTTGACGCTCCCCCGGTCGTGGTGGGTTCCCGCAACTGGATCACTCCTGCCTACGAACTGGAAGATGCCTTCTTCCCTCAGCCTTCCTGGATCATTGACGCCATCCACGAGCGGATCCTCCCGCTGAAGGGACATACGGCAACCCACGATTTCTCAGAAACGGAACAGCTGGACCGCAACGCCCGGGGCGTGTAGCTATTTTACCGTACCAAATACTTTGAGAACCGACCCGATACGAAGTACCGAATGGGCAGTCAGATTGTTGTGCTCACACAACATCGCTACTGACGTATTGAAGCGACGGGCTATTTTCCACAGGGAATCTCCCGCCTTGATGACATATTCCACCATGGGTAACGCTGACATCTCCATGACGTAAGCATTGCCTCTTGAGGTAATATGAAAATGCTCCCCGGTTTCAGGATTCATGATAAAATCGGCAAGAGCCTCCTTGCCGGTAACTTCCGCACGCACTTTGAAATTATCAAAATCAAAAATTAGTTCTGGATTGTAAGCTTTGCCCCCTTCACGAACTTCAAAATGAAGATGTTCGGCAGTGGCCCTGCCCGTACGGCCGCCCAGCCCCAGAGGTTGCCCCGTCACTACGGAATCCCCTGCAGAAACCAAAAAAGCGTCGAGATGCGCATAATAAGTCTCCATTCCATGCAGGTGACCCAAAACGACAAGATTGCCATACCCGTAATACCGGCTGGCACGCAACACCCTGCCATGATATGACGCATATATGGTGTCTCCCCGGTAACACTTGATGTCAGTCCCCGTATGCATCCTTCCTCTACGAATTCCATACCTGCTGATCACCTTCCCATGAAACGGAACCTCAAACTCACCTAAAACTTTCCCAAACTGAGGAAGCCTGAATTCATCGAAATTCCAATAGCCTACTTCGACAGAAACCTCCGGACCAATATCCACAGAATCAAGGGAATGCAAAACCAAAACCCGGGCCATCTTCAACGAACCCGCACCGCTCTCCGGATCATCACCCTGTGCCCGGAATGAACAAAAAAACAGTGATAACACCAATACAAAAATCCTGAGTGATTGATTTCCAATCATCATTTATCGTATTTGTTTCATTTCTGTCAGCTGCCGGAATGAAGATTCCAGGCTGCAGTTTTATCCTTGCAAAAATATATGAAAACATTCAGAAATTGCAAGGATTGTCGACGACGATAACAAAAAACGGACCAATATCCTGAATATATGATACTTACTGCTTTGTTTATTAACAATTTTAACAAAACTCCCGAAATTTCGAAAACTGGTTGCCTCTCCGACTGCTGTTCTAAAATAAGAGTTGAACCTTTTCCAGCACCTGATTTTTTAGTTATTTTGTAAAAAATACGAATGATGGACAAGACAGCAGACCGTTTTCCGGGATACGAGCCTTTGTCTTCCGGAGTCAAGGCAGGCATAAACATGCGGAAGTACGGTATTCCCAAAGTGAACGGACACATTCACACGCCCTATTCCTTCAGCGCCTTTTCAGATATGGAAGAACCTTTCCTGATGGCCCGGGAAGAAGGGATTATTGCCCTGGGCATCAACGATTTCTACACTGTGGACGGTTATCCGGAATTTGCCGCTAAGGCGTTGGAATACCGGGTATTTCCACTTTTCAACATCGAATTCATGGCGCTTCAGAAAGAAGAACAGTACAGGGGGATCCGTGTGAATGACCCGGTCAATCCCGGACGCACTTACCTGAGTGGGAAAGGATTGCGCTATCCGGTGAGCCTTCCTGCCTTCCAAATCCGAAAAATGGAGACCCTGGTCCGGGAAAGCAACAGGCAGACCTACCTGATGGTCGACAAGCTGAATCAATACCTCGCGGGCACTTCTTCCGGGATGACATTCGACGCAGAGGAGCTGCAGAACCGTCTTACCAGGGGGCTGCTCCGGGAAAGGCATATCGCCATGGCAGTCAGGATCGCCCTGACTGAAAGATTCCGGGGAGAAATGGCACTGACAGCTGCTCTTACCGAGATTTTCGGGGGATCATCCCCAAAATCGGATTTGTCAAACTTGGCAGCCCTGGAAAATGAAATCCGCAATTACCTCCTGAAGGCCGGAGGACCTGCGTATGTTCCCGAGGACGAAAAAGCTTTTCTCTCTCTTGAAGAGGTTCTTGAACTGATCCGCGAGGCAGGTGGAATCCCCTGTTACCCTGTGTTACTCGACGATGCCAAGGGTAACTTCACCGACTTCGAAAAAGACTGGGTTAAAATGGCCATTCGCCTGATGAACAAGGGAATTTACATGATTGAATTAATTCCGGGGCGCAATGATTTCCATGTGTTGAAAGAATTTGTCCTCTTTTTTCGAAAACATGGATTCACGGTCAGTTTCGGAACGGAACACAACACCCCGCAGCTGGATCCACTGACCATCCGTTGCAGGGGCGGAGCCGCCCTTGACAAAGAGCTTATGGCCATCAACCTGCAGGGTGCCGCCGTGATTGCCGCTCATCAATATCTGGTGGCCAACGGTCAGCCGGGATTTCCCGTAGATCATTTTCCATCACCCAAAGAGATCGAAAAACTGGAACTTCTGGGGCTGAAAGTGATTAACGCCTTTATTTAAACCAGCATATCATGACAAATCAGATCAGGGACCTGGTAACGGTTTCCCGGCATTACGGAGGAAAGCCGGAGTATGTAATCGCCGGCGGCGGAAATACCTCCTGGAAAAACCGGGAACATCTGTATATCAAAGCCAGCGGTATCAGTCTGGCAACCATTGACGAAAGTGGTTTCTGCATCCTTGAAAGGTCGAAACTGGCGCTGATACCTTCGATGTCACTTTCTTCCGATCCTGTGGTCCGGGAAGAGCAGGTTAAAAATGCACTGATGGCAAGCCGCACAGATCCTGAATCGGGGCTGAGGCCTTCCGTGGAGACTTCCCTCCATGACCTGTTTAATTACGCCTTTGTGGTGCATACCCATCCCACCCTGGTAAACGGCATCATGTGCAGCATGGAAGCCGAAGAACAGGTGAAGGGGATGTTCGGCGGCCAAGCGCTTTATATTCCCTATTCCGATCCCGGATTTGTGCTGTTCACAAAAATCCGGGAGAAAATCCTGGAATATCGCAACCGCCACGGCAAAGATCCTCAAATGGTGTTTATCCAGAACCACGGCGTTTTCGTGGCAGCCGGTTCCATTGAAGAAATAGACCGTATCTACCGCGCCATCGACCTGGCCATTACATCGCGCATTGCAAAGCTCCCTTCGAAGGAGCCCCTGCCACTCTCCTCTGTCATGGAAGAAACCCTTCCTGGCGTGAGAGCCTTGCTGTCGCAGGGAAACCTGAAAACCGCCAGGGCTTTCAACAACCGCTGTATAATGCCTTTTCTGTCGGGAGAGGAAACCTTCCGTAAAATCAGCACCCCCTTTACACCTGACCAGATGGTCTATTGCCTTCCTGAGTACCTCTTCATCGAAAATAACGACTCTGCGGAATCGGTTACCAGCGCGATTAAAACCAAAGCGGAGGAATTCCGGACAAGAAAGGGAGTGGATCCCAAGGTGATCATCATCCGCGATCATGGGGTGATCGTAGTGGAGGATTCCCCGGCAGCAGTGGATTACCTTGAAGCCTTGGCACTGGATTTCACACAAATCGCCCTGCTGGCTGAGAACTTCGGAGGGCCCCACCCCATGACACCAGACCAGATCGCTTTCATCGAAAGCTGGGAAGTGGAAAAGTACCGTAAAAAGGTGGCATTGGCCGAAAAACCGGAGGGCAGGGTGGAAAACAAGGTGGTGGTGATCACCGGGGCTGCCCAGGGCTTCGGAGCCGGCATCGCCGCAATGATGTTTGACGAAGGGGCCAACATTGTGGTTGCCGACCTCAACGTTGAGAAAGGCAGCGAATTTGTGGAAACCCTGAACAACAAAAACAAAAAAAACAGGGCACTGTTTGTACATGTGAACGTGGCTGATGCCGCATCAGTGGAGGAGATGGTCCGAAAAACCGTTCTTCATTTCGGGGGCATCGACGTACTGATTTCCAATGCCGGAATCCTGCGGGCGAGCGGACTGGAAGAGATGACGCCCGAAACCTTCGACCTGATGACGCGGGTTAACTACAACGCATATTTCCACTGCGCGAAATACGCTTCTTCGGTGATGAAGATCCAGTACCGCCTCAACCCCTCTCTCTTCATGGATATCATCCAGATCAACTCTAAATCGGGATTGAAAGGCAGCAACAAAAATTTCGCGTATGCAGGCGGCAAATTCGGGGGGATCGGGCTCACCCAGTCGTTTGCCCTGGAACTGATGCCTTTCCATATCAAGGTGAATTCCATTTGTCCGGGCAACTATTTCGACGGCCCCCTCTGGTCAGACCCGGTCAACGGGCTCTTCGTCCAGTACTTGAAAACCGGAAAAATAAGGGGAGCCAAAAACCTTGACGACGTTAAACGCCATTATGAATCGCAGGTCCCTGCCGGAAGAGGATGCCTCCCCTCCGACGTGGTGAAGGCTATCTACTATGTGATCGAACAGGAGTACGAAACAGGACAAGCCGTTCCGGTCACCGGGGGTCAGGAGATGTTGAGCTGACAAATGCTGAAGGAGAAGGATCCCGTACCGGTCAACGCCTGAATAAAACATTCATCTCGATGCCGGACAGGTCGGTCCCCGAGCAGGCTAAATGACCATAACCCCCGGTGGAGCCGGGGGGATTTATCGTGAGCAGGCACGCCCGCTCCGCTCATTGAAATGATGAAGTCATGACAATCGTAAAATAAATCCATATGCACACCAAAGCGATCCGATTGTACGGCAAGGAAGACCTCCGGCTCGAGGAGTTTGAACTTCCGAAGATCCATGATGATGAAATCCTCGCCAAAGTAGTCTCCAACAGCATCTGCATGTCGTCTTACAAGGCCGCTCACCAGGGCACTGACCACAAGCGGATTCCCGATGACGTGGCACAACACCCGATAATCATCGGACATGAATTTGCCGGAGAGATTTTGCAGGTAGGAAAAAACTGGCAGCACAGGTACCGTCCGGGACAGAAGTACTCTATTCAGCCTGCGATTTATTATCCTGAAGGGCCGGTGGGGATATTGAGTGCGCCGGGTTACAGTTATCCCTTTATCGGCGGGGATGCCACCTACGTCATCATCCCGAAGGATGTGCTTGTTCAGAACTGTCTGTTGGTATATGACGGACCGGGTTTTTACCCGGCATCGCTTGCCGAACCCCTTTCCTGCGTCATCGGCGCCATGCACGCCAACTACCACACGCAACCGGGGAGCTACCTCCACAATATGGAAATTGTTCAGGGGGGGAAAATGGCCATTCTGGCAGGGGTGGGTCCCATGGGACTTGCCGCCATCAATTACGTGGTCAACCGCCGCGACAGGAAACCTTCCCTGTTGGTCATCACCGACATTGACCAGGCCAGGCTCGAAAGGGCGGCCACGATTTTCCCCGTCGACTGGGCTCGTGAGAAAGGCATAAACCTCATTTACCTGAACACCAGAGAGGCAGCCGATCCGGTGGCCGCCCTCCGCCAATTGACAGGAGATACCGGCTATGACGACGTATTCGTCTTTGCTCCTGTACCTGTAGTGATCGAACAGGGAGATGCCATCCTGGCCTTTGACGGATGCCTCAACTTCTTCGCAGGCCCCTCCGACCCCACCCTCTCGGCAAGGCTTAACTTTTACAATGTCCACTATGCTTATACCCACATAGTAGGAACGTCGGGCGGAAACAACGACGACATGATCGAAGCGCTGGCCTGCATGTCAAAAGGCCTCGATCCCGCCGGACTGATCACCCATATCGGCGGGTTGAATGCCGTCATCGATACCACACTGAACCTGCCCAACATTCCGGGAGGTAAAAAACTGATCTATACCCACAAAAACCTTCCCCTGACGCCGCTCGCCGGTTTTGAAGAAAAGGGAAAAACAGACCCTCTCTTCAGGGAACTCGCCCGCATCATTGGAAAGACCAAGGGGTTGTGGTCGGTGGAAGCCGAAGAGTTCCTGCTCGACCACGCCCCGGAGATCTGATCTTCCCGCTGGAAAAGTGGCTGATTCCGGCATGATGACCACGGGATCCGCAGGATAATCGTGTCAGGAGTGAAGAGAAAGCCATGGGTAAGGTCCCGGCAACACGGAAATGACAAATTTCCCAGAATTCCGTCAGGGAGTGGCGATCAGTTTCGCGATCTGCTCGGCTGTAGTTTCGGGGCGGGTAAAGGTGTGGCGGGCCATTTCATAGAAAGGGCGGCGTGCTGCCAGGGATTCGCTGATGAACTTGCGGAGTTCTTCCGGGGATTTGTCTTTTATCAGGGGCCTTTCATTCCTGGACTGGATCAGGCGCGCTGCCAGGACTTCTTGAGGCATGTCCAGAAACAGAGTGATCCCGGTACGGTTCATAAGATCCATGTTGTCGAAGAAACAGGGGGCACCCCCGCCGGTAGACACCAGCACATTGTCAAATTCAGATACCTCTTCAAGGGCTTTCCGCTCATAGCGACGAAAAACCTCCTCCCCCTCCTCCGAAAAAAGCTGCCTCACCGTCCGGCAATGACGCTCCTCAATATACTTGTCCAGGTCAATGAAATCAAGTCCTGTAATCCTGGCCAGCCGCCGTCCCAGCGTCGTCTTGCCACTGCCCATATATCCCACCAGGTAAATCCTCATTTCAGAAAAGGGTCATCTGGTTGGCATCAGGATCCCCGGGGCGCCTGATCTCAAAGGGAATATCATCGGGATCAACCTCCGGCTTTTCTGATATTTCCTCTTCTTCAGCTGGTGCATCATGTTCGTCCTTGACCACCGGCTCAAGCTCCCTGATGTTCTCCACCTGGTAGTTGGAAAGCCTTTTCCCTTTGGCTTTCCAGCTCTTGATGCCAATGAATTCGGCCACTTCGATAATCTCATTTTCCCTGCTGCTGTTTTTACCGCCAAATTCAATCTCCAGCCGCGGATACCTGACCCAGGTGACACTCACTAGCTTATTCTCCTTATTCTCCCCGATAAAGCCAATCAACCTGTTCATGGTCTCCTCGATTTCGAATCGCTTCACATAATAATATTCCTGTTCCGCATCGAAATAAACCACCGACAAAACCTTTCCCGGATCATATTTTTCAATGGTCAGGATATTGGTTTCAAAATGAATGTTGAAGTCATAGGAATAGAGCTGGTATTCCCCACTCTTGTAAATGACCAGGATCTTGTCGTCACCGGTGAATTCGCCGAGGTATTTTCCCCGCTTATCGGCATTCAGACGCAACACATCGGGATCAAACCACACCTTGAGTCCGCCCAGGGTGGAGATGCCTCGCTCATGTAAGGCAATTTTGTACACCTCGTGTTTGGTGAGGATATTTCCCATCGATTGCCGTCCCTTGATGGTCAATTCACCCATATCCTGCTCAAATACCAACTTTTTAATCCGGGCTTTCGGCTTCAGGAAAACCTTCAGAATTTCAGCCTCCCCGTTCGGATTGGCAGAAAAGTACATCACCCGCGATCCCTTGTTTCCCATGGTCACGTCATATTCCTTATCACGGGTAACACCTGTGACGTTGAACCGTTTCATATAGGAAAACCCGCTTTTGCCGTCCCGGTAGACAACATTGAAAATGGTACGTGAGTCATCCTTGCGGAAAACGGCAATGTAAATCACATTCTTGCCGATAAAAGCCTTGTCACTGACTTTGGTGACAAAATAGGAGCCATCCCTCCGGAATATGATGATATCATCCATGTCGGAGCAGTCGCACACATATTCATGCTTTTTAAGACCCGTGCCTGCGAAACCCTCTTCCCTGTCGATATAAAGTTTCTCATTGGCTACCACCACTTTGGCGGCTACGATATTTTCAAAACTCCTGAGTTCGGTACGCCTTTCCTTCCCATTGCCGTATTTGCTTTTAAGCCGCTCAAACCAGTCAATGGTGAAGGGGATGATGTTCCGGATATTCTCCAGAACTTTGGCCATCTCCTCCTCCAGTGACAGAAGGTAATCGGCCGCCTTGTCAGCATTGAACTTTAAAATCCGCGCCATCCTGATCTCCAGCAATTTCAGGATATCCTCACGGGTAATTTCCCTCCGGAATTTGGCTTTGAAAGGGTCCAGCCGCTTGTCAACATGAGCAACAGCCATGTCGAGATTTTCCGCCTGTTCAAAATCCTTGTCTTTGTAAATCCTTTTTTCGATGAAGATTTTTTCGAGCGACGCAAAGTGCCAAGCTTCCTGCAGTTCGTTCATCCTGATTTCCAGTTCGAGCTTTAACAACTGAAGGGTGGCATCAACCGATTTTTTCAGGATTTCTGAAACCGTCAGGAAATGGGGTTTGTCTTCTTCGATGATACAGGCATTCGGACTGATGGAGACTTCACAGTCGGAAAATGCAAAGAGTGCATCGATGGTTTTGTCGGAAGAGACCCCGGGTGGCAGGTGTACAAGGATCTCCACGTTGGCAGCCGTATTGTCGTCAATTTTGCGGATTTTGATCTTCCCCTTTTCATTGGCTTTCAGGATGGACTCGATGACGGTGGTAGTGGTTTTTCCGTAAGGAATTTCCTTGATGACCAGAGTTTTGCTGTCTCGCTTTTCAATCTTTGCCCTTACTTTGACAACTCCGCCCCTCAATCCGTCGTTGTATTTCGACACGTCGACCGATCCGCCGGTGGGAAAGTCGGGGTATAGGATAAAAGGTTCATTTTTCAGGTAAGCCACCGACGCGTCACAAAGTTCAAGGAAGTTATGCGGAAAAATTTTGGAAGCCAGTCCCACGGCAATTCCTTCCACGCCCTGGGCAAGGAGAAGGGGGAACTTGGCCGGCAGGGTCACCGGTTCCTTTTTCCGTCCGTCGTAAGAGAGTTTCCATTCGGTGGTTTTGGGATTAAAAAGCACTTCGAGGGCGAATTTGGAGAGGCGTGCTTCGATGTACCGCGGGGCGGCCGCCCCGTCTCCGGTGAGGATATTCCCCCAGTTGCCCTGGGTCTCCACCAGCAATTCCTTTTGCCCCAGCTGGACCAGGGCATCCCCGATGGAAGCATCCCCATGCGGATGGTATTGCATGGTCTGCCCGATAATGTTGGCCACCTTGTTGAAACGGCCATCATCCATCTCCTTCATGGCATGCATGATCCTGCGCTGGACAGGTTTTAAACCGTCGATCACATAAGGAACCGCACGCTCCAGAATCACATAGGAGGCATAGTCAAGAAACCATTCACGGTACATACCCGAGAGATACGTAATCTCCTCTTTCGGTATCTCAGTCTGCTTCTCGGGTATTGGGTTTATTCCTTCAGTCATTTATCGGGGTGCTGACAGTGGCGGTTATGCCACCTCATCTTTTTCAACATAAAGATTATCAATAATAAAATCCTGCCTGTCAGGGGTGTTCTTCCCCATATAAAAATCAAGCATCTGGGCCACCGATTCATGTTTTTTCATTTGCACGGAATCGAGACGCATGTCGGGACCAATGAAATTGTGAAATTCGTCGGGTGAGATTTCTCCCAGTCCTTTGAAGCGGGTGATTTCAGGGGTTCCTTTCAGGGTGTCGATGGCGGCCAGCTTTTCCTCTTCGGAATAACAATAAAGGGTTTGCTTTTTGTTCCGCACCCTGAACAAGGGAGTTTGCAGGATAAATACGTGACCCCGCCGGATCAGCTCCGGAAAAAACTGGAGAAAAAAGGTGATCAGCAACAGCCGGATATGCATTCCGTCAACATCGGCATCGGTGGCGATGATCACCCGGGCATAGCGGAGATCATCGATGCTGTCCTCGATATTCAGCGCAGCCTGCAGAAGATTGAACTCTTCATTCTCATACACCACTTTCTTGGTCAGCCCATAGGTATTCAGGGGCTTCCCCCTGAGACTGAAGACCGCCTGGGTATCTACATCGCGTGACTTGGTTATGGAACCGCTGGCAGAATCGCCTTCCGTGATGAAAATGCACGACTCCTCCCGTTTTTCGTCATTGTCGGTGAAATGAATGCGGCAATCACGCAGTTTCCGGTTGTGAAGATTGGACTTCTTTGCCCGTTCCTTGGCGATTTTTTTGATGCCGGAGATGGCTTTTCGCTCCCGTTCCGATTCCTGGATCCGGCGCAGCAACACCTCCGAGGTGTCGGGATTTTTGTGGAGGTAATTGTCCAGTTCCTTCTGCACGAAATTAAAAACATGCTGCCGTACCGAAGGTCCTTCGGGACCTAAATCACGCGATCCCAGTTTGGTTTTGGTCTGTGATTCAAAAACGGGTTCCTCGACCTTGATGCTGATGGCGGCCACAATCGATGCTCTGATGTCGGTGGGATCAAAATCCTTTTTGTAAAAATCCCGTATGGTTTTGGCCAACACCTCCTTGAATGCCGAAAGGTGGGTTCCCCCCTGGCTGGTATGCTGCCCGTTCACAAAAGAGTAATAATCTTCCCCGTACTGATTGCCATGGGTAATGGCCACCTCAATGTCCTCCCCCTTCAGGTGGATGACCGGATAGAGCGGTTCCGCCTCCAGATTCTCTTCAAGCAGGTCTTTCAAACCATTGCGGGAGAAATATTTATGGCCGTTGAATTCAACCGTCAACCCGGAATTCAGAAAGGTATAATTCTTGATCAGGTTGATGATGTGGTCGCTGATAAACCGGTAATTTTTGAATATTGACCCATCGGGCTTGAAAGTGACGATGGTCCCGTTCATCTCATCGGTCTTCTCCAACAACTTCTCCTCTACCTGAGTGCCTTTGCTGTAGCGAAGTTCCCTGGCCTGCCCCTCCCGGATCGCCCTGATAACAAAGTCAGAGGAAAGGGCATTCACCGCCTTGATACCTACTCCGTTAAGACCCACCGATTTCTTGAAAACCTTGGAATCATATTTGGCGCCCGTATTCATCTTGCTCACCGCTTCCGAGAGTTTTCCCAGAGGAATGCCCCGGCCATAATCGCGTACCCTCACAATTTCGGAATCGATGACGACTTCGATTTTTTTCCCGAAGCCCATCATAAACTCATCCACGGAATTGTCCAGGACTTCTTTCACCAGCACGTAAATCCCGTCGTCCGATGCCGATCCGTCACCCAGTTTGCCGATATACATTCCGGGCCTCTTCCTTATATGCTCCTGCCAGTCAAGGGTAAGGATGGTGCTCTCATCATAAACTGCATTCATCTCCTGGAATTTTCTGCAAATATAGCTAAAAGTGAAGCGGATTCAGGGAATAAATAATTTCAGAAATAAACAGGTCCCGGTTGATAAAAACTTCTGACAACCCTGTAATCCTCCTTACAGGAAATCATATTTGTGCAGCAGAAAGACCATTGTCAACAAGGTCATGCTAACGGTAAAGAAGACCACTGCCGCAATGAGAGCATGCTTTCCGGGGAGTGCCTTTTTCCCGATGGTTTTTCTGCCGCCTCTGCGTGATGCCCCCCAGGAAAGCAGCCGATAAAAAAACCAGCCGGTAAAAATTCCGAAAATCCACCCCCCGGCAATATCGAGGGGAAAATGCACGCCTGTATATATCCGGGAATAGGAGACCAGCAATGCCCATACCAGAAAAATCATGAAGGTATAACGGTTTCTGAAAAGAAGTGCGGTGAATGTCAGGAGGAAGAAAGTGTTGGAAGCATGGGAAGAGGGAAATCCGAATTCCCCGCCCTTGTGAATGACGATATGGGTAAGAGGGGCGGTGTCGGGATCGTATCCCGGTCTCGCTCTTTCCACGATTTCCTTGAGTATCCCCGTTCCCTGGTCACTCACCACCAATCCCATCACCAGAAATGCCAGTACAAACCAGGATTGTTTACCGTAGGTGCGGATGATGAGCCAGATCACCGTGATGTAAAGAGGTAACCAACTCTCTTTCCGGGTAATGAAAAGCATGGCAGTATCCCACCAGGGCGAATTAATCCCGTTAAGGCGCAGAAAAAGCTGTTCGTCAAAGTAAAACAAGGATTCAATCCATTCCATCAGTTTTCTTTTAGTATCTGCCAGATTTTGTCTTTCAGGGCGACGATTTGGTACCCGGAAACCGACGAAATAAACAGGTGGGGAATATCGGGGAACAGCCGGCTGATCTCCGCCATCAAAACGTCATCAAGCATGTCGGCCTTGCTGATTACCAGAAACCGTTGTTTGTCGAGAAGTTCCGGATTGTATTTTCCCAGCTCATCCATCAGGATGAAATACTCTTTCCGGTGGTCCTTGCTATCGGCGGGGACCAGGATGAGCAACATGGCATTGCGTTCTATATGCCGCAGGAAGCGAAGACCAAGGCCTCTCCCCGCATGAGCTCCTTCGATGATCCCAGGGATATCGGCCATGACGAACGATTGCTGGTCCCGGTAACTCACGATGCCGATATTGGGGACCAGGGTCGTAAAGGGATAATCGGCAATTTTAGGCTTTGCGGCAGACACAACTGAGAGAAGAGTAGATTTTCCGGAACTGGGAAAGCCCACCAAACCGACGTCAGCCAGGATTTTCAGTTCCATGATCACCCAGGCTTCAATACCGGGTTCTCCCGGTTGGGCAAACCGGGGGGTTTGCTGGGTGGCCGACTTGAAGTGGGTATTTCCCAACCCCCCGCGACCTCCTTCGAAAAGGATGAGGGTCTCTCCCTCATGGGTGACTTCCGCAAGAAAATTGCCGGATTCAGCATCTTTCACCACCGTGCCCAGGGGCACTTCTATGACCTTGTCTTCACCGCTGGCTCCGAAACGACACTGCTTCCCGCCGTGCCCCCCGTGCCCGGCCTTGATATGCCGGTGGTATTTCAGGTGAAGGAGGGTCCACAACTGGCTGTTCCCCTTCAGGATGATGTGACCGCCCCGACCTCCGTCACCCCCGTCAGGACCGCCTTTAGGAACAAACTTCTCCCTTCGCAGATGGGCAGACCCGGGACCCCCGTTTCCCGACTGACAGAAAATTTTTACATAATCGACAAAATTGGATTCAGACATCCGCGTAATGGAATTACCTGGTTTTCTATGCAACAACCAGGGATCAACATTGACAAGTCAGGCTGTCGACAGTTTTCTTCAGCCGTTCCGCAATCTCAGGAATGGTCCCCATACCATTGATGCCAAAGTGTTTTCCCTGGGCTTCGTAATATTTGATCAGAGGAGCGGTTTTCTCCACATATACATTGATCCTGTTTTCGATCACCGCCTGATCCTGGTCATCGGCGCGTCCTGAGACCATCCCCCTTCCCAGAAGCCGTTTGATCAATTCCTGCCGTTCCACTTCAAGTGAAAGCATCCCTGAAATGGGCATCCCGCCGGCATTCAGCATTTCATCCAGGGCTTGCGCCTGCTCAACCGTACGGGGGAATCCGTCAAAAATAAAACCCCTGGCTTCAGAATGGGCTTCCAGTTTCAATTTGATCATTCCGATCACCACAGCGTCAGGCACAAGTTCCCCCTTGTCCATGAAGCTTTTGGCTTCGAGCCCTAAACGGGTCTGCCCGGAGATCTCACTGCGCAGCAGGTCACCCGTGGATAAATGAATCAACTGGTATGAAACGGTCAGAAACTCAGCCTGGGTACCTTTCCCGGCACCCGGAGGGCCAAATAAAACAAGATTCAGCATATATCACAAGATTATAATTAATTCTCAACAACCGCGTAAATATCCCTCAGGTTTCGCCCATAACCATCGTAGTCGAGTCCGTAACCTACGATGAAGTCATTGGGTATCTCCATTCCGACATAATCAAGGTTTACCTTCTTCACCAGGGCTCCGGGTTTCAAAAGCAGCGTAGCCAGCTTTATTTCCCCGGGATTCATGTCCTTTAACTGTTGAATGATGTTTTCAATGGTACTTCCTGAATCGACAATATCCTCCAGTACCACCACGGTACGGTTTTCGATCACTTCGTTCAACCCGATCAGTTGACGGATGATGCCAGTGGAATGAATTCCGCGATAGGAAGCCATTTTTACAAAGGTGATCTCCGATTCCGTCAACTCTATATTTTTCAGCAGTTCAGCGGCAAACATGAAAGCCCCGTTCAGCACACATACAAACAGCGGATCCTTCCCCCGGAGGTCTTCATTCATTTGACGGGCCATCCTTTTTATGACCGATTCTATTTTTTCCTGCGGAATATAAAGTCTGAATGTTTTGTCACGAAGTGTCACCTGATCCATGGTAGCCCGTTTTTTTTGATTAGCTGATTCAGTATTGTGAAATTACAGTAATTTAGCCAATGAAAGGTCACAAAGTAACAAAACTATTTGAACATTAAAAACATTAAGCGCTGCACATGGCACCAAAAGTAAGCATTATCATGGGGAGCACTTCCGATCTCAATGTGATGGAAGCGGCTGCCAAAATCCTGGATGATTTCGGAATTCCATTTGAGATGAATGCGCTTTCAGCCCACAGAACCCCTTCGGAAGTGGAACACTTTGCCCGCACCGCCCGGGATCGGGGCATAAAAGTCATCATAGCAGGGGCAGGAATGGCAGCTCACCTTCCGGGTGTGATTGCCGCCATGACCCCGCTTCCGGTCATCGGCGTGCCCATAAAGGCCAGCCTCGAAGGAATGGATTCACTCCTGGCCGTCGTCCAGATGCCCCCGGGAATTCCGGTGGCTACCGTCGCTATCAACGGATCCCTCAATGCCGCACTCCTTGCGGTTCAAATCCTGGCATCGGGCGACGGAGAGGTGATGCAGAAATTTATCCTTTATAAGGAAGGACTGAAGGATAAAATCGTGAAGGCCAACGAAGAACTGAAAAACATTCAGTACAAATTCAAAGTCTGAGGACCCGGGAGACTGCCCGTCCGTCACGAAATTTCGCTTTTTTTTCTGAAACGCACATCCTTTTGCCGGAAAATCTGGCGGGGAATGTTTTTTTTTCGTATATTGAACTACCCTTGACATAAAACCAATTGGGGTGTGAAATGAAAAAATGGGCGTTACGTTTTTTGATTTCCGCGTTGATTGAATTTTTGCCTGTTATCAGCCCGGCTATTGTCAATCGCCAGCCCGGCGCACGGTCAGCAGCATTATCTTCCGCGACGGTAGCCCTGCCAGGAATTGAATCAGTATTCCACAATCCGGCAGGCATCACTTCCCTGAAGCATACCTCCGTTACGCTGTATTATGAATCGCTGTTCCTGCTGAAAGAATTTCCTCTGATGGCCTGCGGAGTGATTATTCCGACAAATTCAGGCAGTTTTGGATTCGGATTTCAGCGGTTGGGGAATACGATTTACCAGGAGGGCAAAGCGAAAATTGCCTATTCCAAAACTCTGGGAGACCATATTTACGCAGGCATCGGATTTGACTATTTGTATGAGAAGATGCCCGAAAACCGCGATCTGTCATCAGCCTTCACCGTAGAAGGAGGCGTGATGGGCTGCATTTCGGAACAGCTGATGGCAGGAGTGTTTATTTTCAATCCCGTCCAGGCAAAAATGAATTCCCCGGGAGGCAAAACGGAAATTCCCCCGGGAGGGGAAGCCGGTTTTGCCTGGTTTCCCCACAGCACGCTGGTACTGTGCGGAGAACTGGAAAAAGTCAGGAATCAGCCGGCCAGGGTCAGGACAGGAGTGGAATACACGCCCGACGAGGCCATTTCTTTCCGTTGCGGAGTTTACGGAGCTCCGCTTACCTTCTCAATGGGGAGCGGTTTTCAGTTCCGCCGGTTCCGTTTTGACATTGCTTTCTCATACCACGATGCGCTGGGGCTTACCCCGAGGGCAGGAATTAGCTGGATCCCATGATAAGAATGCTGACCCTGTCACTGGTGATCCTGCGCCTCCTGCTCCCCTGTTGCGTGAAGGCCCAGCAACCCGGAGCAAGATACCACTCCCTGGAAGAACTGCTGGAATCGCTGGCCGGGGAATTGGAAGAGCAGGAGGAAGAATTGACAGCATGGCTCGAGGAACTGCAACTCCTCCATGAAAATCGGGTCAATATCAACAAAGCAGGAAGGGAGGAGTTGCTGAAAATCCCGTTTATCAATGAACTGATGGCAGCTGAAATTCTGGAATTCCGGGAAAAATACGGCCCGTTTTTCACGGTTTATGAACTGGCATCCATCCCTTCCATAAACAGGGAAATCGCGGAAAAGCTCTCCTTTTTCATTGTGGCCGGGGAAACTGGTTCCCCGGGAGAGCCCGACTCCCTTTTCAAGAGGAAAGGATATCATGACCTGATGGTGCGCGGCGGGAGAACTTTCCCAACTGCTGCAGGATATCGTCGTGACGGGGACAATCCACCGGCCTACCAGGGAAGCCCGGAAAAAATATATACCCGGTACAAATACGAACTGCCCGGAAAGCTGCAAATGGGTTTCACCGGCGACAAAGATCCGGGTGAACCCTTTATGCGGAAACCTGCCCGCACAGGCTTTGACTTCTGCTCTTATCATGCCGCCATCAGAATTAATGACAGGATTCCGGTTCTGGTCGTAGGGGATTACACCGCCCGGACAGGACAAGGATTGGTTTTGTGGCAGGGTTTTGCCCTGGGAAGAACCTCCGATGTCATGGGAGCGTCGAGGAACCAGAGCACCATCACGCCCTATACCTCCTCTGACGAAAACCGTTTCTTCAGGGGCGCTGCAGCAACTTTCAAGATGTGGAACGGCAGCCTTAACCTGCTGGTATCCTCCCGGAAAACCGATGCAAACCTAGCCATAGAGGAAGACAGTACGATGCACTTTACCACTCTGCAAACCTCGGGATATCACCGTACCTGCTCCGAAATCAGTGATAGAAAGAGTGTCAGGCACAGTGTGGCAGCCCTGTTCTATACGGTGACATCCTCCCGGTTGAAGGCAGGATTCACAGCCCTGGCCGAAACTTTCGGGCTTCCCATGAATCAGGGAGAACAGTTGTACCAAAAATTCCTGTTCCGGGGGAAGGAAAATCTCAACGCGGGAATTGACTACCGTTGGGTCACGACAAATGTTCAGTTTTATGGTGAAGCGGCGGTATCACGTTCCGGGGGGATGGCCTTTTTTCAGGGAATTGAAGCCCGACTCCACGACCAGATGCAGCTCTCCCTCTCCTGCCGGCACTTTCAGCGAAATTATCATGCCACCTGGGCCAACGCATTCGCCGTCAATGACAAAGCCAACAATGAAACCGGACTTTTTGCGGGACTCAGAATTTTCCCCGCCGCGAAAGTAACCTTGTCGGCGTGTGCCGACTGGTACACCCGTCCCTGGCTGGTGTATGGCACCGCATCCCCTTCATCGGGAAGCGAATGGATGGCTCGTGCCGACCTGAAGATATCCCGCCGGCTCTCAGGAACCATCAGGGTAAGAAGCAGGGTAAAACCAGCCAAAGACCATGACGGAAACCTGTACGTCACCGAAACCGGCACAAGGGATAACCTGAGGGTGCAGGCCAGTTACCTCCTGAATGACAGGATCTCCCTGCAGACAAGGGCTGAAATGAGCCAGATCAGGTCCCGTGACCGTGAAAACGGAATCATGATAAGCCAAAACCTTACCTGGACACCGGCCAAGGGCCCACTTTCCGCAAACCTCCGCTTCTCCTGGTTCAGAACAGATTCCTACGACACCAGAATCTACACCTTTGAAAATGATGTGCTCTATGCCTTTTCATCACTCTCTTTCTATGGCGAGGGAATCCGCAGCTATATCAACATCAGGGGAAATCTCACCAGGAACACCTGCGTATGGTTCAAAATCGCCAACAGTTGCTATTTCGACCGCGATAAAATCAGTTCGGGTCATCAGGAAATCGGCAATAATTCCAAAACAGAAGTTAAAATAGAGTTCCGCTACAGGTTTTAACAACTAATTTTGTTACTTTGTCGAGGAATAAACCAAATTTATCATGGTGTCGAGCGAATACGACGATATCCGTCCATACAATGATGAAGAAATCCCCGAAAAAATAAAGAACTTGCTGGAAGACCAGGTATTTTCCGAAGTACTGAAATTCATTTTCCCCGACGAACAAAAAGAAGCGCATTTCAGGGAGTTGCTCTCCAAAGTGAAGACCATTGAACAGCTTCAGCATACCTTTGTGTACCGTTTTGTGGAAGACGTTATCAGATCCTCCACCGATGGGCTCATGACCAGCGGTGTTGAAACTCTTGACAAACACCAAGCTTATCTTTTTATTTCAAATCACCGGGATATCATCCTCGATTCCGCCTTTCTCAATTATGTGATCGTACAGCAAGGGATGAACACCACCCAGATTGCCATCGGGGATAATCTGCTGATTTATGACTGGATCACCCATGTGGTTAAACTGAACCGGGCATTTGTGGTAAAAAGGAACATTTCAGCCCGGGAATTGCTGGAAGCTTCCAAAAAGCTTTCCACCTACATCAGGGAGAGCATTACGGGGAAAAACCTCTCGGTATGGATTGCCCAGCGGGAAGGAAGGACCAAGGACGGAAATGATCAGACCCAGGTGGCTATTTTAAAAATGCTGAATCTGAGCAATACAAAAACGCTGGCAGAAGGTTTTTCAGAACTGACCATCATCCCGCTCTCCATATCCTATGAAATTGAGCCATGCGGAATCTCCAAGACTGCTGAACTGATCAGAAGGGATACCGATGGTTACCAGAAAACCCCGGAAGATGACCTTCGCAGCATGGCCTCCGGCTTGTCAAACCCCAAGGGCAGGGTCCATTTTTCATTTGGGAGACCGATCCTGACCAGCTTCCTTGAATCCATTGATCAACTGCCGGTAAACGAATTCATGCAGGCGCTGGTCGAACGGATTGACCACCGGATTCACCAGTATTACAAGCTGTGGCCTTTTAATTACGTAGCTTACGAAATGCTTAACGGAACCGGGGAATTCCTGGAAAATTACACAGCGAATGATATTGTGGAATTCAAAAAAATGATCTCTCAGGCGCAGGAGGCAATTCCCTATAATCCGGAAGAAGTGGCCCGCAGGTTTTGCAAAATGTATGCCCGGCCGGTCGAAAATGCCCTTATTGCCGAAGAGATCTTCAGACAATAAGAAGGCTTTACCCTGAACAAAACCATCAGGTCTTCGTCCGGAGATCCTTGATGTTTAACTGAAGATTGGACTTTCCCCTGAATTCATTCAGCTCGACGGAATGACAGATATCGAAGGGGATTCCCGACTGGATCACGGGAAATTTGGAGGATAGGTTGAAGGCAATTCCTGCAAAAATCCCGGAAGAAGCATCGGGTTCCATCAGGTCAAGTTTGATATGTTCCAGATTTTTGCCGACAAGGCGGCTGGTTCCCGCATCAATAACATCCTCGGTAACAAAGACAGGCACCGTATTATGAGGCCCGAAGGGGGCAAACTGTTTCATGATCCTGAAAAAACGGGGAGTAATCTCATGAAGTGCCAGTTTGGCATCTACATCAATGGTCTGAATCTGGGGCTGGTCGGCTAACGACCGGGTCACAATTTCCTCAAATCGCTCGGAAAATGCCCTGATATTCTCAATTTTTAACGTCAGTCCGGCAGCAAACATGTGACCTCCGTAAGATTCAAGCAGGTCACTGCATGCCCCGATCGCCTCATAGAGGTCAAAATCCTTGACCGACCTCGCAGAACCGGTGGCCAAACCGTTCGATTCCGTCAAAACAACCGTGGGACGGTAATAAAACTCCGTCAGCCTGGATGCCACAATCCCCACCACCCCTTTATGCCAGTCCCGGTTGTAAATCACCGTGCTGTTCCGGTTCTTCATCTCCTCATCCCGTTCGATCATATCGAGGGCATCCTGGGTGATGTCCCGGTCGAGGGTCTTCCTGATCTCGTTGAATGAGTCTATCTCTTCTCCCAACGCATCGGAACTCACCGTATCTACGGAAACCAGAATCTGAACCGACTTCTTTCCGTGCTCGATACGCCCGCTGGCATTTAACCGCGGGCCTATCTTGAAGACAATGTCACTAATGGTGATCTCCTCCCCGTTCAGACCTGCATAATTGATAATGGTCTGAAGCCCCATCCCCGGATTGGAATTCAGCTTTTTGAGACCGTAATAAGCCAAAACCCTGTTTTCCCCGGTGATTGGAACAATGTCGGAAGCAATGCTGACTACCACAAGATCGAGCAGATCAAACAACTTATCCTGGGTTATTTTCTTTTTCATGGTGAAGGCCTGCAAAAGCTTGAAGCCAACACCACATCCCGATAATTCCTTATACGGGTAGTTACATTCAAGCCTTTTGGGATTCAGTACGGCTACAGCTTCCGGAATGATTTCTCCGGGATTGTGATGGTCACAGATGATAAAATCCAACCCGTGCTGCTTCGCAAGGTTTACCTTTTCCACCGCCTTGATGCCGCAATCCAGCACAATCACCAGGGAAAAATTCTCCCGTGCAGCATATTCGATGCTTTGACGCGAAATGCCATATCCTTCGGTATACCGGTCAGGAATATAATAGTCGATGTCTTGGATATAATCCTTCAGAAACAAATAGATCATGGCTACGGAAGTGGTCCCGTCGACATCATAATCCCCGTATACCAGCACCTTCTCCTGGTGGTCGACAGCCTGTTCAATCCTGGCAACGGCTTTGTCCATATCCTTCATCAGAAAAGGATCATGAAGATCGGATAACCTGGGGCGAAAGAAATGCTTCGCCTCACTGAATGTTTTTATGCCACGTTGAACCAATAAATTGGCTATCACCATGTTAACATTCAGCGCGGCGGAGAGGTGCTTCATTTCATTGCTATCGCCCTGCGGCTTCAAATTCCAGACTTTCTCCATGCGCCACCTATCTTCCGTAACCTACTGTTGATATTTCATACAAAGATAAGAAATGCGAACCGATAAGCATCATAAAACCACCGGAGCTATCACATTTTTTTAATGTTCTGATACCCAGATCGCTATGGATTCCAGCGAGCGCATTGACTACCTCTGTTCTTTGTGCCAGGTAAACATTAATGCCTGGTCTCTGCTTATGGCAGATCTGCTACTGAAACCCGTCGAACTCATCCCGGCAAATTTCTTTTTTCTATCTTTGGCCATGAATTTAAAATGAGATTATGACGACTCTTTCGTTGAGTGAACAGGAAACCATCCGGCGTAATTCCCTGAACCGGCTCCGGGAGCTTGGATATGATCCCTATCCGGCAGCCGAATACCCGGTGAATGCACTGGCTGCTGCCATAAAAGCCGGATATTCCGACGAATTAAAAAACTTCGGGGATGTATGCCTTGCCGGAAGGATGATGAACCAACGGATTATGGGCAAGGCTTCATTTGCGGAACTGCAGGATTCCTCGGGACGCATCCAGTTGTATGTCAACCGCGACGAACTTTGTCCGGGAGAAGACAAAACCCTTTATAATGAAGTCTTTAAAAAACTGCTGGACATCGGCGACATCATCGGGGTAAAAGGGTATGTCTTCATAACGCAGATGGGTGAAATCTCAGTCCATGTGAAAGAACTCACACTGCTGAATAAATCCCTCAGGCCTTTGCCTGTTGTCAAGGAAAAAGACGGGGTGACCTATGATGCTTTCACCGTTGTGGAACAACGGTACCGGATGCGCTATGTCGACCTGATCGTTAATCCGCAGATCAGGGATGTTTTTGTAAAAAGGGCTTTGATCATCAACACCATGCGGGAAATCTTCAACGAAAACGGCTACCTGGAAGTGGAAACCCCCATCCTGCAGCCGATTCCCGGAGGTGCTGCGGCACGTCCCTTCATTACCCACCACAATGCGCTCGATATTCCGCTTTACCTCCGTATTGCCAATGAGTTGTATCTTAAAAAACTCATTGTGGGCGGATTTGACGGGGTTTATGAATTTGGCAAGGATTTCCGGAATGAAGGCATGGACCGTACCCACAATCCTGAATTTACGGTTTTGGAAATTTATGTGGCCTACAAGGATTACCTCTGGATGATGAAATTCACCGAACAGTTGTTGGAACGGGTCGCCCTGGCATTGCACGGAACCACCAGGGTAACCCTGGGGGATCATATCATCGATTTCAAGGCTCCCTACCCCCGAGTAACCATGTACGAAGCCATTAAAAACCATACCGGATACGACATTGCCGGCAAAAATGAAGAGGAGTTGCGCAGGATTTGTGACACCCTGAACATCGCCATAACCCCGGAAATGGGCAAAGGGAAGTTGATCGACCAGATCTTCGGGGAGAAATGCGAGCCCCATTTTATTCAGCCTACCTTCATCATTGATTATCCGGTCGAAATGTCACCCCTGACCAAGAAACACCGGAGTAACCCAAATCTGACCGAACGCTTCGAGCTGATGGTATTTGGCAAGGAACTGGCCAATGCCTACTCGGAATTGAACGACCCCCTTGACCAGCGGGAACGGTTCGAAGAACAACTCAGACTTTCGGAAAAGGGGGACCAAGAAGCCATGTACATCGACCATGACTTTCTCAGGGCCCTGGAACATGGCATGCCTCCTACTTCCGGAATGGGAATCGGAATCGACCGGCTTACCATGTTTATGACCAATAACCTCTCCATTCAGGATGTGTTGTTCTTCCCACAGATGAAACCCGAAACCCGGAAACAGGAGATCGCCTTTCATCCCGAAGAATTTTCATCCCTGGGAATTCCTGGGGAATGGATCGATGTGCTGAAAAAATTGGGATATACCAGCGCGGCGAAATTGCGGGAAGTTGATAAATACACCCGACTCCATCAGGAAATCTGCGGATACAACAAGAAAAATAAACTCGGCCTGCCGAATCCCTCGCCCGAAGAGGTCAAATCATGGCTGTCGGGACAGGGGTGATCCCCTGATGATAACAGAAACGTTAATAGAGCTGCCGGTACTTATTTCCGACGCGGAATTGACAATTTACATTTTCATCGTGAAATCTTGATAAATTTGCAGGAATCATTCGATTCTTAACCGATGATACAAGAGAATTTGAGAAACAGCAATATTGGCATTATCGGCAGTGGAAGCTGGGCGACGGCTCTGTCAAAGATCCTGCTGGAAAACCTTCCGACAATTCATTGGTTTGTCCGGAATGAAGAGAATATAGAACTTTTCAGGCAATACAAGAATAATCCGGGATACCTCCGCGGAGTCGAGTTTGATACCGACAGGATCCGTTTCAGTTCCGACATCAATGCGGTAGCCGCTGAATGCGATACGCTGGTAATGGCCATTCCTGCCGCCTTCCTGAAAGATACCCTTAGCCAGTTGACAGAAGTAATTTCCGGTAAGTTTATCGTCTCGGGGATTAAAGGACTGGTTCCTGACGAAAAGATGGTGATAGGCGAATACCTTCATTCGGTTTATGATGTTCCTTACGAGTCGATAGGGATACTGGCAGGCCCGTGTCATGCCGAAGAGGTGGCTCTGGAGCGGTTGTCATACCTGACCGTTGCCTGTCCCGATGAGACCAAAGGGCTTGATTTTGCCCGAAAATTGCAGTGTAATTATATCAAAGCCAGGACCTCCGATGACATTTGGGGCACTGAATACAGTTCCGTCATCAAGAATATCATCGCTATCGCCGCAGGCATCGTCCATGGCCTGATGTATGGCGATAACTTTCAGGCAATTTTGATCTCCAACGCCATTCAGGAGATCAAAAGGTTTGTGGATGCCGTCCATCCTGTTTCCCGCGACATCAAAAGTTCGGTTTATCTGGGCGATCTTCTGGTCACCGCCTATTCCCAGTTCAGCAGAAACCGTACTTTCGGGACCATGATCGGCAAGGGATATTCCGTAAAAACCGCGCAACTCGAAATGTTCATGGTGGCAGAAGGTTACTATTCTTCTAAAACAATCAGGGAAATCAACCAGAAGTACCAGGTAGACATGCCTATTTGTGAGGCGGTCTACCAGATTCTTTATATGAACCGCCCTCCACGGAAAGAGATTCAGAAACTGACAGATAAATTATCATAACGCAATATGGAAAACCTTACCTTGAATTGCGCACGCACGCTCAGCTTTGTCGATCCTGCTGACATCACAGATATGGGAACGGAAATGGAGAAAAACAACCGTGCCCTGCATGAGAAGAGAGGCAAGGGGAATGACTTTCTGGGATGGGTGGACCTCCCCTCCTCCATCACCACAGAAGAGTTATCAGACATGGAGGCGACCGCATCCCTGCTGAAGTCCAAAAACATCGAAATCCTCGTCGTGATCGGCATCGGAGGTTCCTATCTGGGCACACGGGCTGTCATTGAGGCTTTGTCAGACAGTTTTACGCATCTGAAGCCGGTTAAAAGTCCGCTGGTATTGTTTGCCGGGCAGAACATCAGCGAGGACTACCTGGCAGAACTCCGGTCATTGCTCAAAACCAGAGAATATGCCCTGATGGTGATTTCGAAGTCGGGAACGACAACCGAACCAGCTATCGCCTTCAGAATGTTAAAACAGGATATCGAGGAGAAATACGGAAAAGAAGAAGCCCGGAGCCGCATTGTTGCCATAACGGATGCGTCAAGGGGTGCGTTGCGGAAACTGGCCGAAACCGAAGGCTATAAGACTTACGTCATTCCCGACGATGTGGGAGGCCGCTATTCGGTGCTGACGCCTGTCGGACTTGTCGCCATTGCCGTGGCAGGCTTTGACATCAGGGAACTGGTCAGGGGGGCTTCCGATATGGAACGCATGTCAGGACCTGAGGTTCCGTTTAACGAGAATCTTCCGGCGCAGTATGCTGCCGTAAGAAACCTGCTCTACCGGAAGGGAAAAACCGTGGAGATCATGGTGAATTACAATCCGAAACTTCATTATTTCAGCGAATGGTGGAAACAACTGTATGGGGAGAGCGAAGGCAAGGAGGGCAAAGGGATATTCCCCGCCAGTGTCGACTTCACTTCCGACCTTCATTCCATGGGGCAATATATCCAGGAGGGAGAAAGGATACTTTTCGAAACGGTCCTGTCGGTAAAATCGCCCGCTGCCAGTGTCGTCATCCCTGCTGATCCCGACAACCTCGACGGTCTGAATTTCCTGGCAGGCAAGCGGGTTGACGAGGTGAATAAGATGGCTGAACTGGGCACCGCCCTGGCCCATGTCGACGGAGGGGTCCCCAACATTCTGATAGAAATACCCCTGTTAAACGAATATTATATCGGACAGCTGATCTATTTTTTTGAAATTGCCTGCGGCATGAGCGGTTACACGCTGGGAGTCAATCCGTTCGATCAACCCGGCGTGGAGGCTTATAAGAAGAACATGTTTGCACTTTTGGAAAAACCTGGTTTTGAAAAAGAAACCGCTGAGCTAAAGAAAAGATTATGAAATCAGACAGGTTCAAAGGTTACCTTTTTGCTTTCCTGGCAACCATCTCTTTTTCAAATGTCTACATTTTCAGCAAAGCTGCCCTGAATGAGATTCATTTGATCCAGTTTGGATTTTACTGGTTTCTCATTGCCATGATACTGAATGGCCTCTGGATCGCCAGGAGTGGTAAAATGAAACAAATTGGGCTGTTGCAGTGGGGACAAATCAGGATTCTGCTCTTGTTGGGGATTCTGGAGATCCTCACCAATACCTCCTTTTACCTCTCCATCCACATTATTCCCGATCCTGCGGTAACTTCCTTTCTGGGAAATCTCTATCCCGTCATCCTGACCCTTGGGGGTGTGGTGCTTCTCAGGGAACGGTTTACCTGGCTTGAATCCGTAGGGGTTTTGCTGGCGCTTGCTGGCGCATTCATCATCAGCTACACCGGGGGATCCACCCTGAAGAGCATGTTCATCCCAGGAACGCTGGTGGTCCTTTTCAATGCATTCATGGCCACTTCCGCCTCCCTGATCGGAAAAGTCAATATCAAAAAACTGTCGCCTGAACTGATCACCCTCAACCATACCGTGTGGCTCTTTGTTTTCAGTTCAGTACTGATGGTTTTGTTCAAAAAGCCACTGACCATTCCTTCCTCCGCGATGATCAATATCGCCCTCGGTTCTTTTCTGGGCCCCTTCATGGGCGTGCTGATGATTTATTATTCTTTCAAATTCATTGAAGCCTCCCGGTCCTCTATTGTTCAAAGCCTGAAAGGGATTGTGGTTTTGTTTGGTTCCTGGCTATACTTCGGAACCCTGCCGCTGCCTCATCAGTTATGGGGAGGATTTCTCACCGTCATAGGCGTACTGGTCATGACACTGGCCCAGGCCAGGTTTCTTGTCTCCGGCAAAAACGGAAATCAGACTGAATGAAACTCCCCCGGCAGGGTGGATGGGGAGATGACTTAGTTGCTTCTTGTTTGGGTCATTTTAAACAGGTGGGCTGCCTGACCGGTGATAAACCCAGAATAGAGTTTCCGGAGATCGCCCTGGCCTGTATACCCTCTTTCAGTAAGCTCAAGGTAGGCATAGGTCCATTCCATCTCATCAAAATCGCCCTGCAGGTCCGGGAAACGATGGTTTTCCACGACCGACCGGGTTGCCGATTGCCGGAGCAGGCTCCCCTTATCCCCCTCAATTTTATCTTTCATAGGGATTCCGGCAGCGGCAAGGGCAACACAGGTGGATTCCAGGTCGGGCCATTCCGGCATGTTCTGGTCATTGATAGAAGCGGCAAAATGGTTGACGGAGTTACCATGCAACAACACCCAGGCAGCATATTGGGAAACATCGTTTATCCGGAGCATGGTATCTTTGGGAGGCATTTTCCAGGGCCGCCGGAAATAACCGGTAAGTTCTTCCAGGAGGATCTCCGCAGCCTCTTCATTGATACTTCCGTCGGCGGCGATGCAATTCATCAGCTCAATCGCCATATCGGAAATCACATAAGGGCTTTCATGGACAACATCCTGGATCAGGCGCACTGCCCAGTCGGGAAATTCACCGACTTCGAGCTGACTGACAAATATCCGTGGCAAAGACACAACCTCGTTTTCATAATGGACAGCGGTTATTTTTTGCTTTTTGAATTTATAGGTGCCTGCTTCCCGGTAGCCCAGAAGTTTCAGAAAGTGGCTTAATGCAGTAATCCCCGAAGGCTGTTCACCGGTGCGGGTATTCAGGGTCCTGAATGCCAGATGGTCGAAAACCAGTTTTCCTCCCCCTGATTCTACGAGTTGCTTATACTTCCGGGCATAGGGAACCCTTCTCAGGTAGCCGTTCCAGATATTTCCGACCAGCCTTGACGTCAAATCACCAGCAGTTGTTTTCATACGTATATTATTACGTTGTTATGGTTCATTTCGAGAAACAGATGTAATGACCCTATGGTTATTGTTGCGGCTATTGTCCGTTTTCAGCGGTCGCAAAGAATAGCTTCGTAATTCCATGCCGTTGGGTGCATTATCACGTATGGCCCTTTCACGGACATCCGCCTTCTCTTATAAACTCAATTTAAGGGGTTGAAGTTACTTCTGCTGATATGTTTAATAATACCCCGGAAAACGCAACCTTTTTATGCCTTCCGTTCGCGGCGTATTCCCGTGTTTATCAAGTCCAGAATTTGGTTTTTCGAGATGGGTATGGTTGCGCCATGGGTTTCGGCGGTCAGCGCACCGGCGGCATTACCAAAGCGGAGAGCTGCCTCAGGATCTTTCTCCTCGAGGTAAACATGAAGGAACCCTGCACTGAACGCAACCCCTGAACCCACTGTATCAACCAGGTTAATCACATATCCCTTGTCTTCCATATAATTTCCATCCCTGTCAAGAAAAAATGCTCCGGCTTTACTCCTGGTAACCAGTACGATGTCAAGGTCGTATTCACTGATGAGTTCCTGAGCCAGCCCTCGGGAATCATACTCAAAGAGTCCGAGTTCGTTTTTTATCAGGTAGAGTTCACTCTCTTTCACCCTAAGCATATTGGCAGCTTTCAAGCTGTCTTCGATATTTTTAGCGGAATAGCAGTTTTTTCTGAGTCTCAGGTCCAGGAATTTCAATGCCTGAGGGGCAGCTGCAATCAGTTCCCTGAGGGTATTTTTTGAAATTCCGGAACGCTGGACCAGGGTTCCGAAACAAATGCAATCAGCACTGCCTGCCAGATCAAGGATTTCGGGGGTTATTTCAATGTGATCAAAAGCAAGGTCAGGGGCAATCAGGTAATCCGGTCTTCCTTCACTGCCGATTCGTACCGAAGCGTAACCGGTAGGGAAGACAGGATCCATCTGAACGTATTTGTCGGTAACAGCAAGCTTTTTCAGCATTTCAAGAGCTTCCCTGCCAAGATCATCTTCTCCGATCCTTGAAAGGAGGCAACCGGAATCCCCCAGGGTATTGGCACGGTATGCGAGGTTAACAGGTGCTCCCCCCAGTTTTTTCCCATCCTGGAAAACATCCCAGATCAACTCGCCAAAGGCAACGATCTTCTTATTCATGGCTTCAATATTACACCACAAAAATAAGAAATTAATCGGGAGGTCGCCCTGAAATGTCGCAACAATCGGCCCGGGGACAGCCCTGTGGTAACATCCTGAATGCCAATCCGGATTTTAGGCAAGGTTCACCGGAAGGCCTTTTTCAGAGCATGTCCATCCTTTTCAGGAAACGATCCAACACCTCTTCCGGTTTGGGTTCGCCGATCTCTTCAAGGTCATAGAAAACCCGGGTTGATGGTTTGTTGAGTTTTATGAGCCTGTTTAAATCAGTGGGGGGCCGGAAAAGTAGTTGTTAAAACACTTTTATACCAGTTTATCCAGCCTGCTGGCATCAAGCCGCAGAAAAATAAAAAGCAGTACGGTAAAAGCCCAGAGGGAAGATCCGCCATAGCTGAAAAACGGGAGAGGAATGCCGATGACGGGCATCAGGCCCAACGTCATTCCGATATTGATGACGAAATGGGTAAAGAGGATGGATGCCACAGAATAGCCGTAAACCCTGGAAAATACCGATCGTTGTCGTTCGGCAAGAAAAACCAACCGCAGAAAAAGAAAGACAAAAAGCGAGATGACAGTCACCGAACCCACAAAACCCCATTCCTCCCCTACGGTACAGAAAATAAAGTCAGTGCTCTGAAAGGGCACAAAGTCAAATTTAGTCTGGGTACCCTTCAGAAATCCCTTACCCAGGAATCCACCCGAACCAATTGCAATTTTGCTTTGATTGACGTTATATCCTGCACCCAAAGGATCAGACTGGATTCCGAGTAATTCGTTGATCCGGTCCCGGTGATGGCTTTCAAGCACGGAGTTAAATACGAAATCGACCGAATAGGTAAATATCAGCGAGGCAAAAAAGATTACGATAACCACCATGGTGCGCCTGATTCTTTCGCGGACAACAACAATGGTAATGGCGGCCAGGCTGGAAATAATACCCGTCAGAATTACGTATTCCAGCGTCAGGTAGGAGCCGGTGAGCCTGTTTATTCCCCAAACCAGTAGGATCACCATTGTGGTAATGACCAGTATTTTGATTAACATTCTGAACTTTTGGTTCAGATAATAATGCGCCAGGAGTCCCCCCAGAAACAAAAAAATCAGCAAAATATGGTTGGGCAACAAAAGGGAAAGCAAGAAGAGGATGATGATAAGTACAAAGAAGAAGAGGATGATTCCTGAAAGCCCTTCGCGGTACAGCACAAGGAGGAATGCCGCAAATACCAGCGATGATCCGGCATCGTGCTGCAGAAAAATCAGCAAGGCAGGAAGGAGTATGATCAAACTGATCTTCAGCAGGGAATTTACGGAGTCCAGTTTAAAATTAAAATTACTCAGCAACTTGGCTAATGCCAGGGCAGTGGCAAATTTTGAAAATTCAGAAGGCTGCAATCTGAATTCGCCAATCACAAACCAGGATTTGCTACCGTTGATCTCCACGCCGAAAACAAGTACCAGGAGCAGGAAAAGAATGGCGATGGCATAAATGGGATAGGCAAAGATCACATAAAAATTGGATTCGATGATCAGAATCATGAAACCGATTAAAAGGGCCGCTGCGATCCAGATCAGCTGTTTGCCGTACTGCTGGGAAATATCGAAGATGCTTTTATGAGATTCATCGTACACCGCCGCATAGATATTGATCCATCCCAGGAAGACCAGCAACAGGAATATAAAAAAGGTGACCCAGTCAATATTTGCCCACAGCTTATTCCTCGTCGCCACTTTCCGGGATTATTAAAGGGTTCATCAGATTGGCTTTGAGCATGGATTCTTCCAGCCAGACACGCTGGCTTGAGATGGTATCATTGAGGTATTTTTCAATGATAAGGCTGGCAATGGGGGCGGCATAAGTAGAGCCCCAGACGCCGTTTTCGACATACACCGAGATGGCTATCCGGGGTGATTCCCTGGGTGCAAAGGCCATAAATACGGAATGGTCGGCCCCGTGCGGATTCTCAGCGGTTCCGGTCTTCCCGCAGACCGCGATGCCGGGTATCATCGACATGGCACCCGTACCTCCTGGCATCATGGCTTGTTCCATTCCGTCGATCACCGGTTCAAAATAGGAACGATTAATACCGGTTTCTTGCCTGA
Source organism: Prolixibacteraceae bacterium UBA1413 (assembly GCA_002304925.1). GTDB lineage: Bacteria > Bacteroidota > Bacteroidia > Bacteroidales > Prolixibacteraceae > UBA1413. The sequence continues at coordinate 14,112 of DBPT01000021.1, read as the reverse complement.
TTCTGAATTTTTCAGGAATGGATTTGCCCTCGATCTCCCTGACGATATGGGGAATATAATAATATCCCCGGTTTGCCAGAATTGCGCAGTAATTGGCAAGCTGAAACGGGGTAATCCCCAGTTCACCCTGTCCGATCGAAAGTGAAATGACGGGCAGGGCACGCCAGCGGGATCCCTTGAAGACATAGCGTTCGTAGTATTCCGAAGAAGGGACATTACCCTTTAGCTCATTCAGAAGGTCGGAATCGAGTTTCCTGCCAAAACCCAGGTTCATCATGCGGTTTCGCCATGTGTCGTAAGCCTCCCTGACGCCGGGATATTTGCTATTCTCCAGAACAGCGCGCAACACGTATACAAAATAGGCATTGCACGATTTTGCAATAGATTCCGATAGTTTAAAGGACTGGTCGTGGTGACATCCCAGCCTGAAATTTCCGGAGGAATAGCCATGGGCACAATAAAACCGGGTTTCGGGAGTGATTACCCCTTCCTGGAGGGCGATCAGCCCCTGGGCCATTTTGATCGTGGAACCGGGAGGGTATTGAGCCATCAAAGCCCTGTTAAAAAGAGGCTTTACCGCATCTTCAAGAAGGCGTGCATAGTTGTTTCCCCGCTCCCGGCCTACCAGGAGATTGGGATTGTAAGACGGGGAGTTCACTAGTGCCAGCACCTCACCCGTTGATGGTTCAATGGCCACCACGCTTCCTTTTTTGTTCTGCAAAAGGAGTTCCGCATAAGCCTGAATACGTGAATCGAGGGTAGTGATCAGGTTGCGGCCGATGGTGGCCATGGTATCCATTTCTCCTTCCCGGTAACTTCCCTGCAACCGGTTATGAACATCCACCATATAATACCGAACCCCCTTCCTTCCCCTGAGATCTTCCTCATAAGAGGCTTCAATGCCGCTGATGCCGATATAATCACCCGACTTGTAATACGGATTGGCATCGATCATCTCCTGGGTCACCTCACCTACATACCCCAATGCATGTGCAGCCATCGGCTGAGGATACTCCCGCAGCGTCCTGGGCTGAACATAAAACCCTTCCATCTTATACAACTGCTCCTGAAGGGTGGCATATTTCTCATGCGAAATCTGTTTGACAACCACCGACGGTTTATATCTCGAGTAAGCAGCCGCCTTTGTTAACTCGGCCTTGAAATCCTCAACGGGAACATCCACCAGCCGTGCAAAGGCCAGTGTGTCAAAAAATCCCGCCTCCCGGGGGGTAACCAGCAAATCATAGGCGGCCTTGTTGTAAACCAACAACTCCCGGTTTCTGTCGTAAATTAAACCACGGGCTGGATACTGAACGATCTTTCGCAAGGCATTGTTGTCAGCAAACTGCTTATACGTCGAATCCACAACCTGGATTTGAAACAACCGCAAAACATAAACAAGCCCAACTGCCGCAAATATTACCGTAATCAAAATTTTCCGACTGGAAAAAGTACTCACATCCAATCCTCCGCCTATTCTTTGAAGATTAAAAACTGGCTTAAAACAATGATAAAAACGGTAAACACAGTACTTGCCATACTGCGCAATAACGTTCTGAAGAAATTCTCAAAACTGAACACATCCAGAAAAAAGAGAAAAAAATGGTGAATGACAACCAGTATGGAAATATAGGTCACAAACCATCGCCATCCCGTATGATGAAGTCCCGGGTAATCTGACTGCTCTGATTCCCGCTGGGTAGTCATGGAAATGACGGGACTTCTTAAAAATCCCATCAGAACCGTGGCTGACGCATGCAGTCCCGGTGTGTTGGAAAACCAGTCAATGGCAAGCCCGGTGAAAAAGGAGAGCAGAAGAACCTGGTAACGGGGCAAAGACACCGGAAGCAACAAAATGAATAAAACATATATATAGGGATTCAGAAAACCCCCGAAATTAACCTGGTTAAGCAGAAGAACCTGGATCAGAACCAGTGTGACAAACATGACGGGGTATTTAATCCGTGATTTCATCTGTACCGTTTCTCCTGGTTATGTTCTCAATTTCAGATTTTCGGATGTTTTCTATCACTTCCACATAAGAAATGGCCTTGAAATCAACCGACAGGATCACCCTGATGGTGTAAAAGTTATCTCCTCCTCCCTTTTCAAACGATTCTACTGTTCCGAGTAAGATCCCTTCCGGGAAAAACACGGAATAACCGCTGGTGACGACGGTGTCCCCAGCACTGATATCAACATGAAAAGGGATGTCGTTCAGAAGAGCTTTCCTGTAATCCTTGCCATCCCATACCAAAGATCCGAAATAACCATTGCGGGATAATTTGGCTGACACATTCCAGCGGGTATTCAGCAACGAAATCCCCGATGCATACGAAGGGGACACATGGGTTACAATTCCCACCACCCCGTTGGCAGTAATGATGCCCATTTCAGGTTTGATTCCATCCAGCGAACCTTTGTCCAGGGTCAGGAAATTCTGCTGTCGGTTGACCGTGTTGTTAATAATCCTGGCCGGTATGAAATTGAATTGGTAATCTGCTGACGGATAGTGGCTAACCAGGGAATCAGCGATTTCACCCGGGGTGCCGGAAACTCCCAGAATGCTTCTCAGCCTGGCATTTTCTGCAGAAAGTTCCCGGTTAATGGCCGGTAACCTGAAAAAATCGTACATTTTGCTGAAACTGTCGTAAACCTTACCGGTGATCTCTGATGAAGTATTTAAGAACCTGACTTTCTGGTAATGATTGAAGTTAAAGATGAAGATAAAAGAGAGTATCTCCAACAGAAGGAAAAGAAAAAACACGTGGTTGTGCAGAATAAATCTGAAGAGATTTCTCATATGCCGTCATTTCCTGGCTACCTGATCAGGAAAGAAAATTTATCTACATTTTTCAGTGCAATGCCGGTTCCCCTGACGACAGCACGGAGCGGATCGTCAGCGATGTTGAAAGGAATTCCTAATTTGACGCTAAGTCTTTTATCAAGGCCGCGCAGTAACGAACCACCTCCGGCGAGCCATATTCCGTTTTTAACGATATCGGCATACAACTCGGGCGGTGTTTGTTCCAGCGCACTTAAAATTGCAGCGTCGATTTTTGACAGAGATTTTTCCAGGCAATGGGCGATTTCCTTATAGGAAACAGGGACCTCGATAGGCAATGCGGTCATCTGGTTAGGCCCCTGGACAACAAAATCCTTAGGCGCCGCATCAAGAACGGGGAGTGAGGAGCCAACCTGGATTTTAATCTCCTCGGCGGTTCTCTCGCCTATCTTGATATTGTGCTGGTGACGCATATACTCAACTATGTCGCTGGTAAGGTCATCGCCGGCAATTCTGATCGACTTGTTGGTGACGATACCGCCAAGTGAAATGACTGCAATTTCAGTGGTTCCTCCTCCGATATCCACCACCATGCTGCCCTCAGGGGCTTCCACATCCAAACCGATACCGATGGCCGCCGCCAGCGGCTCATAGATCATATAAACCTCACGCCCTCCTGCGTGTTCGGAAGAGTCACGTACGGCACGAATTTCCACCTCGGTACTTCCCGATGGAATACATACCACCATCTTCAATGCCGGAGTGAAGAGTTTTGACTTGGGGCTGATCATTTTTATCATCCCCCTGATCATCTGTTCAGCAGCGTTGAAATCGGCAATCACCCCGTCACGCAAAGGCCTGATGGTCTTTAGGTTTGCATGGGTCTTGCCTTGCATCTGCCTCGCCTTTTCTCCAATGGCTACCAGCTTCTCCGTTTTAATATCAATAGCTACGATCGAAGGTTCGTCAACTACGATTTTGTCATTGTGAATGATAATGGTATTTGCAGTTCCCAGGTCAATGGCTATCTCTTGTGTGAGAAAAGAAAACAATCCCATTTTGTATCTCGTTTATATTTTTCTACCTCTTGTTTTCGTCAATGCCTGAAATGGCGGCGGCCGGTAAAAAGCATGGCAATGCCCGCGGCATCGCATGCATCAATCACCTCCTGATCCCGAATACTTCCCCCCGGTTGCACGATGAACCGGATTCCAAAATCATTGGCGGCATCAATACTGTCACGGAAGGGGAAAAAAGCATCGGAAATCAGTACCGCTTCCTCTATTTTCACATCCTTTTTCAGTGAAAAACGGGGAATGGTCAACTGCCTGAGGCTGTCCAAACGGTTGGGCTGGCCCATTCCGGCACCGGTTAACCAGAAAGACCCCGATCCGGTTTCAGTAACCAGGGCGATGGCATTGCTCTTTAAATGTTTGCAGGCCATTACGCCAAACCGGGCCAGCCTCAGTTTCGCCTGGTCAAATACCGTGGAAGTAACCGGTTTATACTCCGCATCCCCGCCCTCGTCTTCATCCTGGACCAGGAAACCTCCGCTGACCGAACGAAACACTTTCTCGCCGGGTTTTTCAGACCTTACCGGGGTTTCCAGTAACCGCAGGTTTTTCTTTTTCGAAAATATTTCAAGCGCCCCCGGGGTAAAACGGGGAGCGATGATGATCTCCACAAACTTCTTGTCAAACCAGGCAGCGATCTCCCCGGTGACTTCACCGGTAAAACAGACGATGCCTCCGTAGGCCGAAACCGGATCGCCTGCCCATGCCAGTTCCAAAGCCTCCATCACGGTAGCTGCAACCGCCAGCCCGCAAGGATTCAGATGCTTTACTACCGATACCGCCACTTTTTCGGGCAGATGGGTGACGGAATGATAGGCATCAGCCGCCGATTTCCAGGCTGCATCGGCATCAAGCAGGTTGTTATAGGAAAGTTCTTTCCCCTGTAGTACCGCTGCACCGGCCAGGGTGACATCCTTGCTGCCGTTTCCCGATCTGTAAAACACCGCCTTCTGATGGGGATTTTCACCGTAACGCAATGGCTGACCGTCGTTCAGACTGATACGGAGCGTCGCGTCATCTTCCTTGCCAAGCCAGCTGAAAATGGCGGAATCATAATGCGAGGAGAGGGCAAAAGCCCTGGATGCAAACCACCTGCGGTCTTCCAACGACGTTTCGCCCTGCCTTGCTTTCAGCAATTCCAGGAAAGGGTGATACAATGCCCTCGAAGCCACCACCATCACATCGGCATAATTTTTGGCAGCGGCCCTGATCAGGGAGATCCCACCAATGTCTATTTTTTCAATGATCTCTTCTTCTGTTGCCCCCGATGCCACAGTGGCCTCAAAAGGATAGAGGTCGACAATGACAAGGTCAATTTCAGGAATTTTATACCGCTGTAACTGATGAACATCCTGCGCATTCCCCCTCCGGGCCAAAATGCCTCCGAAAACCCCGGGATGAAGGGTCTTCACCCTGCCTCCCAGAATTGACGGATAACCGGTAAGTCCTTCTACCGGCTTAACAGGAACGCCCAGCGACTCAATAAACCCCTGCGTCCCTCCCGTGCTGAAAATCTGAATACCCAACCGATGCAGTTCCCTGACTGTTTCATCCAGGTTCTCCTTGTGGAAAACTGATATTAAAGCAGTTCTAATTTTTTTATAGTCAGTCATTTATTTCCCTTTATTAATTGGCAAAGATAGAAAAAAAGCAGACAGGAAAACGATGCAGCAAGCCTCCTTGCCCAACAATGCAAATCTTTCAATCATCCGGTCTTTGTATCAAACCGTAAATTTATATTACTTATCGGTTGAAGCTGAAGAAGCACGCAGATAAATACAAAATTTAACAAATATTATAACAGCTGTGAACATCTGGAAATGGCTGAGGGAAACTCCTGAAGGCAAAACGGAATATTCCTGGCGGAAAGTTCTGAGCAGGCACGATTCCGCCGTTGAAGGAACGTCGTTGGTGATGATTCCGATGCGGAGATGAACAGGGATTGATCACAACACATTGAAAAAGGCTTTGCTCACCAACAGGTAAATGGTCAATCCCAGGATGTCGTTCATGGTGGTTATGAAAGGGCCGGTGGCCAGGGCCGGGTCAATCTTCAGTTTATTCAGCACCAATGGAATCACGGTTCCGAAGAGAGAAGCGAAAATGATCACCACGAACAAGGATATGGAAACAGCCCAGGTCAATTCCATGCTACTGCTAAAAAAGAAATTATAACAAAAGATAAGGGTGGCAAATGCCAGTCCGATCACCAAAGCCACGGCAAATTCCTTGATCAGTTTCCGTCCGGTGGATTCGAAGTCACGAACCCCGCTGGCGATGCTCTGCACCACAATTGAAGAGGATTGTACACCTACATTTCCTGCCATGGCAGCGATCAGTGGGATAAAAAAGGCCATGGCAGGCACCAGTTTCAGCGCTTCCTCGTTGGCGCCGATCACGCGGGCACCGAGGATTCCCCCGGTAAGGCCGATCAACAACCAGGGAAAACGGGCGCGCGTCAGACTCCATACCTTATCTCCCGGTTCTACGTCGCCAACAATACCCGATACCATCTGGTAGTCACGTTCTGCTTCCTCCCTGATAACATCAATCACATCATCGAAAGTAATACGTCCTTTCAGCCTTCCAATCTCGTCCACAACAGGGATGGCCACCAAGTCGTACTTCTCCATCATCCGGGCAACCTCCTCCTGGGGAGTATCTGCATTTACCGTATGGATATCAGGATTGTATATGTTGGAAATCTTGGTATTCGTATTATTCAAAATAAGTTTCTTCAGGGAAAGAACTCCTTTTAGTTTTCCAATGTCATCGATCACATAAACATAATAAATATCGTCAACATTCTCCGCCTGTCTGCTGATCTCCTTCAGACAGGTGCCAACGGTCCAGTTTTCGTTTACGGTTACCAGTTCCTTGGCCATGATACCCCCTGCAGTCTCCTCATCATACTCCAGCAGGTCAACGATATCCCCGGCAATCTCCTTGTCCTCAATCTCCTTGAGGACCGATATTTTGACATCCTCGTCGAGACTGCCGAGAATATCGGCAGCGTCATCGGAATCCATGAACTCGATATATTGCCGGGCAATTACATCGGGAGAAAGGACATTCAGCAGTTTGTTCCTTTCGTCTTCAGGGATTTCAACCAGGACTTCCGAAGCCATTTCAGCATCGAGCAGGAGGTATACAAACATGGCTTCATCCAAAGCAAGCGCTGCCAGTATTTCGGCAATATCAGCCGGGTGGAGATCTTGCAGCATGGAAATGATTTCCTGTTCATTTTTTTCTTCGATCAGGTTTCTGATCTCCTCTACGTAATTTCTTGTTGCGTCAAAACTCATAATTCCTGATTTTTCGGGTACCCCAGGCACCTGGTTATCAACTCAAATTCATCTGCGGAGAGCTGCTCCGCCCGTTTACCTGCAAATTCGTCAGGGACGTTCCCTGACAGGCTCCCGAGGGCATTGCTCAACATTTTCCGGCGCTGGTTAAAGGCAGTTTTGACCACTCTGAAAAAAAGCTCCTCGTCGCACGCCAAACGCTTTCTTTCATTCCGCACCAACCTGATTACTGCCGATTTTACTTTTGGCGGAGGTGAAAATACCTGTTCTCCCACCGTAAAAAGATAGTCGATACGGTAATAAGCCTGCAGAAGAACACTCAAAATGCCATAGGTTTTGTTGCCCGGAGGAGAACTGATCCTTTCAGCCACCTCCTTTTGGACCATTCCAACCACCTCCGGAATCTGATTCCGGTATTCCAGAATCTTGAAAAATATCTGGGAAGAGATGTTATAGGGGAAATTTCCGATCACTGCAAATGGTCCCGGGAAAAGGTCTTTCAACGAAATGGCCAGAAAATCACCCTCGACCAGGTCAGGATCCGGGAGAGGAAAATGATCCCTCAGGTACCGGGAGGCTTCCCGGTCTATTTCAATGACCCTAAGGGTGATCCCGGGTTTTTCCAGCAAAAAACGGGTCAAAACCCCCGTTCCAGGGCCTATCTCCAGCACCCCGGTACAGCCATCAGCCTGAAGACTCCCCACAATTTTGCGGGCAATGTTCTGATCCTTCAGAAAATGCTGGCCAAGACTTTTTTTTGCCCGAATCTGGTTCATCACCCGTTTCCATAATTTCCCATCTCGTTGCCAAATATTGACCTGTATAAATCACCGGTTTTTGCTATTTTTGTCACCCTGACCACACAGGAGAAAGTTTATACTAACTTTCAGGGTAAAAATAACAACTTTTACTGCGTTATTCCGTTGGCAGGAAAGATAATTTTAAAAAAAAGAGGTTGAAAAAAAAGGTTAAAACCACACTGAAGTATCTGTTGTTTTTTGCCATCGGAGTTTTCATCTTCTGGATGATTTACAAAGACCAGGATCTGGAAATGATCAAGTCAGTACTCCAAAACGATGTCAACTACCTCTGGATTTGGATTTCTCTCATTATCGGCATTTTCAGTCACATCAGCAGGGCCATCCGGTGGAACTACCTCATAGAACCGCTGGGTTCGAGCCCCCGACTGCTGAATACGTTTTTGGCCGTCATGACCGGCTACCTCATGAACCTTGTCATTCCCCGCATGGGAGAGATATCGCGCTGCGGAGTCCTTTCCAAATATGAGAAAATATCATTTGCCCGGCTGATCGGCACAGTGGTGACGGAAAGAGTCATCGACGTCATCGTCCTGCTGATAATGACAGCCATTACCATCCTCGCCCAATTCGGCTATATCCTGCGATTCCTCCGGGACAACCCCACCACCGGGGAGAAGGTCATTTCCATCTTAAGATCCCCCTATCTGATTGCAAGCGTCCTTGTTGGCGCTGTTTTGCTGATCACCATGCGAAAAAAAATAATGAGGACCCGCCTTTACAAACGGCTGGGAAATACCGTCGAGCATCTGAAAGAAGGAATTATATCCGTAAAATATGTCAGAAAAAAAGGAGCCTTAATTTTTCACTCGGTATTTATCTGGATAATGTATTATCTGATGCTGTACACTGCTTTTTTTGCCTTTGACTTTACGAAAACCTTGTCGTCCCTGGCCGGGCTCACCACTTTTGTAATGGGTAGTTTGGGGATGGTTGCCCCGGTGCAGGGAGGCCTGGGGACCTGGCATTTCATGACCAAGGAAGGGCTGGCCCTTTACGGAGTCAGCAATGAAAACGGAATCATTTTCGCCTTTGTCGCCCACACCACCATGAACCTGATGATCATCGTCGTGGGATTGCTTTCGCTCATGGCACTGCCTATCATTAACCGGAACAAACAGTAACCCCTTTTCTTCCTGGTATGGTTACGGAATTGTTTATTGCACGACGGCTATTCAGCGTAAAAGAGAAAAAACACCATCTCTCGGGCAGGATAATTACCATTGCCGTGGCAGGCATTTCCCTGGGGATCACCCTGATGCTGGTTGCCGTCGCGGTTGTTACCGGTTTTAAAAAAGAGATCCGTGACAAAGTTTTTGGTTTCGGATCCCATATACAAGTGGTTAATTTCGACTCTAATATCTCTTATGAAACCGCTCCCGTTAACGCGAACCAGCCATTTCTGTCCCGGTTGAAAAATATACGTAACATCGAATCAGTCAGCCCTTTCGCCACAAAACCGGGAATTATTAAAACCGGAGAAAACATCCAGGGGATTGTTCTTAAAGGAGTTGACTCCCATTATAACTGGGATTTTTTTGCCGCCAATCTCATCCGGGGAAAAATTCCGGACCTTTCCGGCCAACGCTCTTCAGGCGTCCTGGTCTCTGAACAACTCTGCTCCCTTCTCTTGTTAAAGCTGGATGATCCCCTCTTCATGTACTTCGTCAATGAAAACGAAAAGGTTCCCCGCATCAGACAGTTCAGGATATGCGGCATTTACAGAACCAATCTCCAGGAATTTGACAATCTTTTTGTCATGGGCGACCTCCGGCAGGTACAGCACATCAACAACTGGGATTCGTTGAAGGTCAGCGGATTTGAAATCAAAATCCGGGATTTTAAAGATATGGAAGAATCGACCATGCAGGTCAGGCAGATGGTAACCAGTTACAATACGCAGCCCGGTTCTACACTGCGTACCATTGCCATCAACCATAAATACCCCCAGATTTTCGACTGGCTGTCGATCCTCGACACGAACGTATGGGTCATTCTCACCCTGATGGTGCTTGTCGCCGGATTCAACATGATTTCGGCCCTTCTGGTGCTGATCCTGGAAAGAAGCCGGATGATCGGCACCCTGAAAGCGCTCGGCGCTCCTGACAGCAGCATCAGGAACATTTTCCTCTACCTCTCGGCATTTCTGATTTCCCGCGGATTAATCGCCGGGAACCTGCTGGCGGTTGCCCTGATGCTCCTGCAAAAGCATTTTCATTTTTTGCGGCTTGATCCAACATCCTATTACATGGATGTTGTGCCGGTGCACCTTTCCTTCCACCATTTCATTCTCCTCAATGCGGGAGCCCTAATCATCACACTGCTGATGCTCATTGCTCCCAGCCTGTACATCAGTAGGATCTCGCCCGACAAAACCCTGCGTTTTGACTGAGCCGCTGATCACCTGCCGGCCCTGACCGCTTTCCGTTGGAGCACCGGTCAGTGCGTTGCAGAAGCCAACAGAGTTTGGTAGTTCCTCAAAACTGAAATTACGAAATCGTAAGGCTCCCTTCCGTTACAATATCCCCACCGGACCACTTCGTCGGAATAAAACTTCTCATCCGATTTGTTTAGCAGGTAATAATCGACATGCCCTGCCCACTTCAGGGGATCCTTTCCGAATTTTGCAGCCAGCCGCTGGGCGTCCTTCACATGTCCCAAACCTACATTGTAGGAGGCAAGGACAAATTTCAGCCTTTCTTGCTCATCAGGAATATCTGACTTAAACTGCTCGTTGAGCCAGTTCAGCAACTGAATGCCTCCCCTGATGTTCTGAGCAGGGTTAAAAACATCTTCTATGCCCAGGGATTCGGCAGTTTCAGGCATCAGTTGCATCAAACCGGCAGCTCCGGCAAAAGATACTGCCTGAGGGTCAAACCCCGATTCCTTATAAATCAGCGATGAAATCAGCCGCCAGTCCCAACCGGCTTCTTCCGACGCCTTTCTGATCAGGTCTTCGAAGGGGGATGAGTTTACGCCATTCATCCTTACAGGAACGGGATTGCGGCCGGCTATGCTCCTGTCGCCCTTGAAATAAGCGTTGTGAATGGCAAGGTAATGATAGGTACCCTGGAATTCCATCAGCCAACTGTCGATATATTCCCTGAGGTGGACCGCATTCTTGCGGACTGCCCAGGCGACATTCTGTTTGAAACTCACAGGAACGGAGAAATCAAGACCGGGATATAACTTCATGTAAATCCGGGCCATATTTTCATTACAAACGGTGTAGCCGATCTCCCCTTCCGCCACTTTTTTCACCAGTTGCTCCACATCGGAGAGCGAATCCTGTACAACCATCAACGGGGTTCCGATCTCCTCCTCCAGGTTGATCAACCTTTCATAAAACGCGGAGTTTTTCTGCACGACGATCTCCTTCCCCGGAAGTTCTAAAACACTGAGGATCATCGATGAATCTCCCTTCCCCGGGTTTTTCTCCTTTCGCTGTACCAAAACCTGACGGGTCTGTTCCAACGGCCTGGTAAAATCGACCCGTTTGTTTCGTTCACCAGTGACTATCAGGCTTTTGGCAGCCAAATCATAACGCCCCGTTTCCAATCCGCGGAATGTGGCTTCCAGGTCATTGCTGATATAGAAATCAAGTTCCACATTCAATTCCCGGGCAAGTTCCTTTAACAGTTCATATTTATACCCCATGGGTTTTCCACGGTAAACAAAGTACGATGTGGAGTTATATTCCACCACTACCCGCAGGTGGCCTTCTTCCCGGATGGTCTCAAGATCACGCAGGGGTGATTCAAATCTTCCGTTTTCCCAGATACTGGCACTCCTGGTTTGCTCAACACAAACAGGTAAGATAAATATCAGCAGTATCAGCAGGAAAAGATTCCTGTATTTAATATTCATAACAAACAATTTGGTTAATAAAAATGCTGGTGGGTTAATTGTAGAACGACCAGGCGACGCCTAACCGGAAGGTAGCCTGGTTCATGGGATAGTGTAATGTTGAAAAATAAGATTTGTTGAGAAACAGGGACCCGGCATTCATATACTGGGCAAAAACGCGGGTTCTTTTAAGTTTGAGGTTGGCGAAACCATCAATATAGGGATAATTTCCGAGGGTTTTCTCATTCTGAAGGTAGAAAAGACCGGTAGCCGGATGATAGGCGTCGGCATAATAGAGGGTATTGTATCTCACATCGGTACCCAGCTGGACATATAGCACTTTTGAAACCACCAGGTCATAACTCAGGGTGATCCTGGCGGAAAGATCAGGCAGTCTGACAAACCGGTCAGACGAAGCTTTCTGCCAGAGGAAATTGGTCTTAAGTGCAAAATGACGCCATTTGAATTCCTTGTTCAGGTAAGCCGCCAGGACCAGCAATTGGCTTTTGGTCTGGGCCGGGATCCCGGTTGTATCGTGATAGATGTAATTATTGATCAGGGAATAATTGATGCCTGCATCCAGGGTTCTGCCCGGAGATATAAAGGAAAAGGAGATTTTCATCAGTTGTTCATTGACGAAATCATTCTCCCATTTTATTCTGTTAGAGAAGTATCTTTGCTGATAATAATCGGGTACGCGGTTACTGATCTGGCCGTTGATCCTGATTAAGGAGATGGAATCCTTAAAAAAGCCGACAGGTTTGGAGATAACTCCATTCAGTTCAGTCTGGCCTGCCTTGTACCCCGAAACAAACTGCCGGCCATCGAAGTTCCAGGTCCAGAATTTCCCTTCCTGTCTGAAGATCCCGCCGCCCACGAATGCGTTGAAGTACGATTTCCTGTACCACCGGGGTTCCGGCCCCAGGAAGCGGTTGTTTTCATAAATTCCCCTGTAGAAGGGGAATATGGCGTCCCGGTATCCGGGAGCGGCATAGGAGTTCACGGCTACTTCAACACCAGCATATACCCGCTGACCAAAACTGTATTTCTTCTGTGCCGATTCGTAAAATTTCAGTTGCAGGATGTTGGTAACCACATTTAACCTTGCCGAATCATTCGTAAAATCAGGATTCAGGTAATAATCAGGGAAATATTCACTATTGTCGGCCTCATGGCCTTCCTTGAAAAGCCGCAGATTCCCTGAATACAGAAAAGAGTACAACATTCCTGCAACCGGTCTGAAATGATCTCTTTCCGCAGTGGTATCGGTAATTCCCAGCCGATATTCGCCGTTTGCGAAAATGTAATTATTCCGGTATTCCGACCTGGCATCGGTCAGTCTCATCACCACGTATTTGGTCTCCGTATTTGCCAGATCAAGATCATTGGCCATACCCCCGTTTTCGCTGTTGCTGATCCTGTTGAAAATTACCCCTCCGCTGAAGTTCATTTTCTCATCTGAATAACTGGAATAGAGGGAAATAAAATGATTTTTGTTTTGCTGGAAATTGTATTGACCGTCCGACTTGGCTTGATCGTACCGGAACGTGGCATTCAGTTTTGGATTAATGTTCTGAGAATGAATAACATTCAACCGTGTTTCGTTGTTTCTGTTTTTGTTTTCGCTCTGGCTGTAATCCAGAAGGGTGTAGGGAGTGGTGGTGTTGTAAAAATTCACCTGCGAAGGGGTCAGCAAATAGGCATCGTGGGTACGGAAGAGGTAGAATTCGGTATTGAATTCCCTCCTGTAAAAATCATTGGCCTGATAGGAACCACCGTAATTTCCGGTATAGCTATTGGTGATGCTGTTTTTGTATACCGGGTGGTAGTTATGATAATAATGCCATGCCGTATCGATTTTCAACGAATCGGTAAAAGCTCCGTAACCTGATGTTTTCCATGAGACGACATGGGAAGGCACGGCCTTTTCCTTTGGCTGCTTATCTTCCGTTTCCCCGCTGTTCATGTCCAGGTCGGGTTTGATTTGCCCGGTGACTGCCAGGGAAAAGAAACAACCCGCAAAAAGCAATACTTTATGTAACCTATTCATTCAGTCTTAAAAGTAACCGGGTGCAAAAATAAGAAATCCGGATGCTTGATTACACTTGTAACATGCTTTTTTCTAATATTTTAACAGGATTAACCATAAGATTAACATTCAGATAACAAAAATAATACCTTAAAGTATTTTTTGTCATTTTAATGAAATTAAATTATGGCATTGTAGTGGTTCGCTTAATGAAACATATGTAATGACCCTAAAAAAAGGACTCCGGCTCAATGAA